>JAFQUM010000021.1 GCA_017408485.1 Clostridia bacterium
AAACCACCGCCGATCCAACGGGGGCTTGTTTGCTTATATGTTCCATAGTAATATGCTCGCATCGGCACACCATTCTTATTGCAGATAACGCGGCGAACTTCATGGGCATACACATATGGGTCCTTATGCTCATATTTCCTATGGATACGCTTTACACTAAATTCTCGCAGCATTACACCGTCTTCACAGCGTTGAAGCAAATGGGCGGTGAAATAACGGGTTTCTACGCAACCACATTTTCCAATCGCCTTATAGGTGATTCTTGCACGGCATTTAGGGCAAACACCTTCTTTGTTATACCGAGGTTTCTTAATAGGCACATCGCGGCCGCAATGAGAGCAATAACCGGTTTGTCCTTTCTTTTTGGAATAGGTATAAAAGATATAGTGTTCGGGGATTCCAACTTTGCTAACCCACGCATCCCAATCCTTTGGTAGATCAGGCGTTTGTTTGAGGTCTTCGTCCCAAGGGTCAGTTTCTCTCTTGTGCTTTGCTTTCAGCCTGTCTGCCAAGATTTGATTTTGGAAGGAAATAATAGCGTAGATTCCTTCTTTACCGTTGTTAAAGTACCTTGATATTGCTTTCTTGGTTTCTCTGCTGAAATGCAGTTTTTCATTGCAATAATAAAGGTAATTGGGGCTGTTGAGATGATAATAGGTCGAAGTCAACCATTTCTCATTCTCTCTGTCATAGGTGAGATAGTCTTGCTTTTTCTTATCGAAATACAATTCGTATTTTGGCATAGTAGCCCCCATACGCATCGGCTCCGTATAAAAAATAGCTAACTTCAAAATGCCGTCTTTAATACAACAGCGGGTGTAACCTCCACGCTTGTATTCCTTATATGTTCGTCCGTACCGTTTTTCGGTTTTCGGCACGTCCTCCATTGCCAACCGTTTCATATATGGCGTTGCCTTTAATATCGGCATCGCCGTTAATTCTTTTTTACGCATTAAAACGCCTTCCTTTCTCGTAGGTCAATACCGTACCAAACATTCGGTTTCACGGATACACCATCTACCTTTACAAGTGCAACCTGTACGATCTTGGTTCCTCGTTTGTTTTCTTTGGCAAAAGCCAGAATATCTCCGACTTCTTTACCACAGGCAATCGGGTCGGGCCCGCGAACGATGGCATAGCCATCGTCCGCAGAGCCTTTATCCTCTTTAACCTTGTGATTAGACCGCCTTTTTGGGTGGTCTGCCATATAAGCAAGACTGTGCAGAAAAAACTCCTCACGGCTGAGTTCTTTTATGATCTTCAGCTCGGTACAGGAGATTTTACTGTCGTGGTCGTCTTCATCCATATCTCCGCCTGCATCCACAATGCAATACATTGAGTTTTCCATACGGGGATAGTAAGTAAGACAGTCCAACGGATTTTCCGCACAGTGAAAACCGTTTGCGGCACAGTTTGCCTTGTCGGTGATGTTCATACCCATTTGGAAGTGATAACCGAGGCAGATAAGCCCCTTTTCAAATCCTTTATAGGCAATCACGCTACACCCTCCAAGA
>JAFQUM010000022.1 GCA_017408485.1 Clostridia bacterium
GCACGCTCACGGCAAAGCAGACGCGCGGCAAGACAGACGCCGACACCGTCGGGTGTGAGAATGTCGCCCGATCGCAAAAGAGACGCGAAGTCTCGATCACAAATCGCCCGCTCAAGCATTTCGGGATTCGGGGTAAAAACCGCCGTACGCTTCCCTGCCGCAACGCGATCTGCGATCTCACGCGCCGTCTCGGTCAGGGACGCCGTCGATATATCAAAGCCGTAAAGATCGATATTTTTCATCGCGCGCACCTCGGAATTTATTAATGATTAGTCTGCGCGATTGCGGAATTTGTATGCAAAAAAGCGCGTCAAAAGGAGCACGAGCAATTTTGTTCGTACTCCTTTTCACACGACTTGCTCTGCAAGGTATAGTGTGTTACGCCTTTCAGGTGTACTATCGGGTGGTAAAGAGCCTCCCTTGTGTAAAGGGAGGTGGCTCGCGCAAGCGAGACGGAGGGATTGTAAAAAGCAAAATTCTACCGAAAAACAATCCCTCAGCCGCCTTCGGCGTCAGCTCCCTTTGCACAAGGGAGCCTTTTTTATGTTCATCTATGCCTTATCAATTTTCCTCGCAAGCACTGCATTTGTGGACACAAATGCAAAATACGGCATACCATTTCAAGATATGCCGTATTTTTGAAAAAATGTCCTTTAGGGTACAGCCCTATATCCGTTCCTTTTTTATTTTTGCAATTATTTACCTGCTAATATATGCAATGCCTCGATATATCCTGCGAAGCCTTTGCCTTTGACAGTGGCTATGCAGCCGAGACGGATATAGGAGAGCTTTCTAAACTCTTCTCTTGTGTCGGGGTCAGAGATATGTACCTCGACGGTGGGCACGCCCACACTTTTTACTGCATCAAGTATGGCAACGCTTGTATGAGTATATGCGGCGGGGTTGATTATGATTCCGTCGCAACGGTTATACGCGCTCTGTATGGCATCCACAAGATCGCCTTCGTGATTGGACTGAACAAACTCGGTCTCTACACCCATTTTATCAGCTTCAAGACGAATCATTTCAATCAGGTCGTTATAGGTCTGTGAACCGTAAATTGCAGGCTCACGGATGCCAAGCATATTAAGATTAGGACCGTTTATAACAAGTATCTTCACAAAAATCCCTCCAGATAAGTTCTGCCGCCTGCTCCAAGGTGCCTTCATTTTCGATCAGCACATCGCGGAAGGCTTCATACATAGGCTTGCGGATCTCGTACATTTTGATAAGGGTCTCTCTGTCCTTTGAAAGAGGTCTGCCCTTGGTTGCCAATTTATCAAGGTCGCGGGTGATCTGATATATTTTGCCGTTTTGATGGAGCGGAGCATAGTTTCTCTCTCTTGTGACCGCGCCGCCGCCCGTCATAATTATCTTACCCTTGCCTGCGCCCTCTCGCATAAGGACCTCGGTCTCTATGCGCCTGAACTCCTCTTCCCCATCCTGAGCAAATATTTCGGGGATAGTCTTTCCCGCCGCCTCGGCAATAAGGGCATCTATCTCCACCGCTTCCCTGCCGCTAAGCTCGGCAAGTCTTCTGCCGATGGTGCTTTTCCCGCAGCCGGGCATACCGATGAGAACTATATTTTCACTTTCGCGGCGTAGCATTTCGGCAAGCTCTTCCGCCTTGCCCTCGGGTGCTTTGGTATCAAAGAAATACTCGTGAGCTGCAACGCCCTGAGCGGTAAGCATAAGCAGACCGCAGACATTTTTGATACCCAACTCATCCGCCTGCATCATAAGGGCGGTACGCAAGGGGTTATAGATCATATCTGCCACGCCCTCGCACTTGGGAAACATTTTAAGGTCAACGGGAGCTTGCAAGCTATGGGGAAACATTCCCACGGGGGTGCAGTTGACGATTATCTGCGCATCAGCATGCTTGTCAAGGTTGGTATAGTTATCCTCACCGCTACGGGAGATAACTGTAACCGAGCTTGCGCCAAGGCGCTTGCAACAGAGCACCGCGGTTTTTGATGCCCCGCCGTTGCCTAATACAAGGGTCTTTTTTCCCTTGACATCAATCCCTCCGTATTCAAGCATACGGCAAAAGCCGATATGATCGGTGTTGTAGCCGTAAAGCTTGTCACCTCTGCGAACCACCGTATTGACCGCGCCTATTTCCAAGGCTGTGGGGTCAATATGGTCGAGATATTTCATTACATCGAGCTTATAGGGGATTGTTACATTTATGGCTTTCAGCTCGGGATCACGCATAAAGCCTTCAAGCTGCTCGGGTTCAAGCTCATAAAGCTTATAAGCATCATTGCCCAAGCCCTTATGTATGGGCACAGAATAGCTGTGACCAAGTTTTCTTCCGATAAGACCGTAGATAGCCATTTATGCCTCCGAATAGTTACCGAGGAATATCATTCGCTCGGTGCATTTTTCGAGGGTCTCAAGGACTGCGACCGTCTTCTCATCACGGGTACTTGCCTGAAGCTCAAAGAAGAAGATAAACTCAAAATCGTGACCGACGATGGGGCAGCTTTCAAGCTTATTCAGATTGATTCCCGCCGCGGCAAAGGTTGCAAGTATCTCATACAATGCACCCGGCTTATGCTCACAGGTGAGGATAAGGCTGATATGGTCAGCACCTGCATAGATCTGCGTATTCTTGGCAATGCAGATAAAGCGGGTATAGTTATTATCACTATTCTGTATTGATTCGGCAATAGGTTCAAGCCCGTAAAGCTTGCCCGAATTGTGGGATGCTATGGCAGCCACATTTCCGCCCGACAGAGAAACATATTCTGCTGCCATTGCGGTATTTTCGCAGGGAACTATCTTCACCTTGTCGCCGAGGCTCTTCAGGAATGCACTGCACTGTCCCAAAGCCTGCTCGTGGGAGCGGATCTCGGTTATATCCGAAAGTTTTGTGCCCGGCTTTGCAAGCAGCTCGTGACGGATGCAAATGCGCTCGGAACGGACTATCTTTACATTTTTTGTACGGAGAAGATCATAGGTGGCTCTCACCGAGCCGTTTGAACTATTTTCAATAGGAAGTATGCCGTAATCGCAAAGACCGCTGCCTACTGCATCGAAGACTGCTTCAAAGGTCTTGAAGAAGGTCAGGTTGCCGCGAGGGAACATTCTGTCAGCCGCCATTTGACCATAAGCGCCCTCAACACCCTGACAAGCGATCCTTCCCGTCTGGGGAAACAAGCTATCCTTGTATGCAAGTCCTTTCTCTATTTCGCGGCGGATATTTGACTGCCCTGCCAGCAGATTTTGCTGATAGGCGCGGCTGAGCTCAAATATGGTGGAATAAAGGCGGTGGGAATATTGCTCCATATCTCCGCTTGCGCCTGCAAC
Organism: Clostridia bacterium; assembly: GCA_017408485.1. GTDB lineage: Bacteria > Bacillota > Clostridia > Oscillospirales > Butyricicoccaceae > RGIG3513. The sequence continues at coordinate 3,316 of JAFQUM010000022.1, forward strand.
CTTGGCAAGTATCTCACGCTCTCTGCCTTTGTTAAGCACGGGCAGACCGTGAGCTTTTTTATACTCCGCAACCTCTGCGGATATCTGCATACGCTCTAAAAACAGCGGAAGCAGTTTGCTGTCTATATCATCTATCTTTTTTCTGATTTCAGAAAGATCCATTTGTACTTTCCTCCATTAACATATCGAGAATAACTGTGGCAACCACTGCTTCTACAACGGGAACTGCTCTCACAACAATGCAGGGGTCGTGTCTTCCCTTTATCTCCAAAGTGGCAGGCTCTAAGGTCTCGGTGTTGACGGTCTGTTGAGCCCTTGCGATCGATGGGGTAGGCTTGAATGCCGCTCTCACGACAATGGGCATTCCGTTGGAGATTCCTCCCAAAATGCCGCCGCAATTATTGGTCTCGGTGACTATCTTGCCGTCTTTTACTGTAAAGGGGTCATTGTTCTCCGAGCCGCGCATTTCGGCAGACTTGAAGCCCGCGCCGAACTCTACGCCCTTTACAGCAGAAATGCCGAAGATGGCTTGAGCGATACGGTTTTCTATGCCATCGAACATAGGCGAGCCTATGCCTGCGGGCATTCCGATAACAGCGCATTCGACTATTCCGCCCACCGAGTCAAGCTCAGCGCTTGCCTTTTCTATCTCAGCGCGCATCTGCTCGCCCGCCTTATCATCAATGACTGCAAGGCTTTTTGCGGCTACAGTGTCAAAAATCTCCTTTGTAGGATAAAGGGGGAAGCTTTCATCCTGCACACCGGCAATAGCTTTTATGTGAGCGCCTACATGGATGCCGCGACGGGCAAGTATCTGCTTTGCGATGCCGCCGATGATGCACAAGGGTGCGGTAAGTCTTCCCGAAAAATGTCCGCCGCCGCGCATATCCACGCTATCGCCATAGCGAAGCAGAGCGGTATAGTCTGCGTGACCGGGACGAGGTGTTTTGGTAAGTCCCGCATAGTCGCCCGAGCGGGTGTCGGTGTTTTCTATAACAGCACAGAGGGGAAAGCCGCAAGTAGTGTCGTTTTCAAGTCCCGACAGAAACTTAGGCTCGTCCTTTTCGCGGCGGGATGTAGTCAGATTACTCTGTCCCGGTGCGCGGCGCGCCATAAATGCCATAAGCTGGTCGCGGTCTATCCTTTCACCGGAAGGCAGACCCTCCACGGTAACGCCTATACCCTTTCCGTGGGATTGACCGAAAACAGATATTTTCAGTTTTTTACCGTACTGTGATGACATCTGCCTTTCCTCCTAACTGTGTAAAATCTTCAAAGAAATCAGGATATGATTTATTGACCGCCTGAGCGCCCGTAACGATGACATCTCCGCTTCCGTGGGCGGCGGCAATGCTTGCCGCCATAACGATGCGGTGATCATTAGCTCCGTCAACAGTGCCACCTGTTAAGTTGACCTTGTCAACTATTAAGCCGTCAGGAAGTATCTCAACCTTGCCGCCCATACTTCTCAGCATATCTGCGGTGGTCTGAAGGCGGTCGCTTTCTTTAAGGCGCAGCCGCTCGCCGCCCGTAAATCTGGTCTGCCCCTCAGCAAATGCGGCGGCAACCGCAAGTATGGGAAGCAAATCGGGAGTGTCGGTAAGGTCGATGGTGCAGCCTTGCATTTTATTATGTGAAACAGTGATCTCGTCGCCGTTTATCGTCACTTTCGCGCCAAAACTACGCAAGGCGTCAAGCACCTTGCGGTCACCCTGCACAGAATCTGTGAAGAGTCCCTTTACCGTGACCGAGCCGCCGATAGCGCCCGAAACAAGGAAAAACGCGCCGTTGGACCAGTCTCCGTCGGCAATGGCGATCTTGGGAGAAGTAAGTTTTTCTCTGCCTTTGACTCGATAGCCTTTTTCCGTCTTGGAAACATCCGAGCCAAAAAGCTTCAAGGTCGATAAGGTCATATCAACATAGGATGCCGACTGCAGTGGTGTAGTTATATCTATAAAGCTCTCTCCCTCAACGCAAGACAGAGCCATAAGCAGACCGGATACATATTGGGAGCTGACATTGCCCGGCAAGGAGTATCTGCCGGCCTTAAGTCCACCCGATACTGTCAAGGGCAGCTTGTCCGCAGAAAAGCAAGCACCGCCGCTTGTCATTGCATCCACAAGCTCACCGATAGGGCGCTCGGGAAGTCTTCCGCTGCCTGTAAAGGAAGGCTCCTTAGCCAAAATTGCCGCCACGGGAAGCAAAAATCTCAAGGTCGAGCCGCTTTCACCGCAATCAAGCAAGACCTTGCCCGCACGCGCTTTGGGTGGGGTCACTGTGCAGTCTCTTCCATTATAGGTAACGCGGGCGCCCAGCGCTTCGATGCAGGATGCAGTAGCATCGGTATCGGCACAACGGGACACTCCTTTTATGGTAACATCGTTGTCACAAAGGGCGGCGCATATCATAAGTCTATGGACATCGGACTTTGAAGCAATTGCGGAAACCTTTCCCCCGATTACCGATGGTGTGAGTTTAATGTCCAAGAGCTTTACCTCCCCTCTCTGACATACTCCTCAAGCATATTTAAGGGTTCTGTCTTAAGTATACACGAGCCTATCTTTTCAGGCAAGACAAGAGTTATATTTCCTCCCGCTCTTTTCTTGTCGGACATTGCGGCAGCGGCAAGGTCGGAATCGGCATAATCTGCGCTTATGGGCAGGTCGTTTGCAAGAAGTATCTTTTCTATGCGGTCTGCAGTGCCTTTTTGAGTAATGCCCATCTTTTCACCTGCGCGGGCAATGATCGCCATTCCCGCCGCAACTGCGTGGCCGTGGCTGATGCCGAAATTACTGCACTTTTCTACCGCATGACCGATGGTGTGACCAAGATTGAGGAGGCGGCGCTCGTTCTTTTCGGTCTCGTCTATCTCTACGATGTAGCCTTTGAGCGCAACGCACTGACGGATGATGTCGGTCAGGTCATCGGGTCTGCCCTTTTCAAGCTGAGCAAACAACTCCTCGCTGAACAGAACACCGTATTTTATGGTCTCAGCCATTCCGTTGGCTATTTCGTGATCAGGAAGGGTCTTCAGCGTGTCTGTGTCACAGATGACCACCTCGGGCTGCTTGAATGCGCCCGCAAGGTTTTTGCCCGCCTGCAGATCAACTGCGGTCTTTCCGCCTACCGATGAGTCAACGGCTGCCAAAAGAGTGGTGGGCACCTGAACATAGCGGACACCGCGCAGATAGACTGCGGCGGCAAAGCCCGCCATATCCCCCGCTACACCGCCGCCCAGAGCGACCACTGTATCGGTGCGGGAAAAGCCGTTTTCGGCGAGGACTTCAAGTATGTTGGACAAGGTGGTCAAACGCTTGTTTTCTTCGCCCGCGGGGAAAATATATGTAAAGGTCTCAATGCCCGCGGCATTAAGGCTTTTTTCAAGTCTTTGTGCATAAAGAGGTGCCACATTGCTATCGGTGATTATAGCGGCGCGGGTCTTTCCCACCGCGTCGGAGATGAGCTGACCTGCCCGATCAAGCAGACCTGCTCCGATATGCACATCGTAGCCCTTGCCTACATTTATTCTTACTGTGCAACCCATATCAGTTACCTCCCGCTGTCTCTTTAAGCTCTCTACCCTCGCGGAGAAGCTGGGTGAGTTTTTCTTTATCCTTGGTCTCTAAAACCTCTAAGAACTCGCCAAGGCTGTCGATAAGCATACGCAATTCCTCAATTAGATAATCTGAGTTTGCCATAAAAAGCTCTGTCCACATATTTTCGTCGAGACGGGCAACACGGGTCAAGTCGCGGTAGCTACCCGCAGAAAAGCCCATATGCATCTGTGCGGTGGGAGATTTGATATATGCGTTGGAGGTTATGTGGGCAAGCTGAGATGTATAGGCGATGATCCTGTCGTGCTCCTCCAAGGTGGAGAATGTGACAACACCAAAGCCAATCGCAAGGAAAAAGTCCTTGAGTTTGTCCAAAGTAATAATATCGGAACGGCTGTCTGGGGTGACTATCATAGAAGCGCCCTTGAATAGATCAGCGCTTGAATTGGCAAAGCCGCTGACCTCCTTACCCGCCATGGGGTGACCGCCTATATAGTTAAACTCATATTTAACTGCAAGAGCGGAAAGAGGCTCATATATGGCGCGCTTGATGCCGCACAGGTCGATGAAGGTGGTTCCTTTCATATAGGGTGCTTTTTCGGTCATTGTCTTGACTAATACCTCAGGAATAAGTGCCGCCATAACGAGCTGACACTCGCTCAGGCGCTCATCGGTAAGTCTGCCGTCGATGGCGCCCGACATAAGCGCCATAGTCATTGTCTCATCGTTGATGTCAAGGCCCAATACTTTATGGTGGGTATTGGCTTTTATAGCCTTTGCCATAGAGCCACCGATAATGCCGAGTCCGATAATTCCAACTGTCATCAGTCGTTTCCTCCAAGTTTGGTTATTTCGCTGACCTTCCAAAGCTTCTTTGCAAGCTTGTCAAAGGCTTCGGGTCTGATGGACTGAGGTCCGTCGCAAAGTGCGTGGGCGGGGTCGTTGTGGACTTCAATGATAAGTCCGTCAGCGCCTGCCGCAACCGCCGCACAGGAAAGCGCGGGAACAAGATCGGCTCTGCCTGCGGAATGGCTGGGGTCGATGACCACGGGCAGATGGGAAAGCTGTTTGAGTACGGGAATGGAAGAAATGTCAAGTGTGTTGCGGGTGTAGGTCTCAAAGGTGCGGATGCCGCGCTCGCACAGAATGACCTGCTCGTTTCCGCCCGCCATAATGTATTCGGCGCTCATCAGCAGCTCCTCATAGGTGGAGGACAGACCGCGCTTGAGCAGAATAGGCTTATTAGCCTTGCCCAGTTCTTTGAGCAGTTCAAAGTTCTGCATATTTCTCGCGCCCACCTGAATGATGTCAACATCATCAAACAGTTCAAGCTGAGAAATGTCCATTATCTCTGTGACGATGGGCAGACCGGTCAATTTCTTTGCAAGGGAAAGCAGGCGCAGACCTTCACCGCGCATTCCCTGGAAAGAGTAGGGCGAGGTGCGGGGCTTGAATGCGCCGCCGCGGAGAATGGTAGCACCCGACTCCTTTACCTTTTTTGCTATGTCGACGATCTGCTCCTCCGATTCAACAGAGCAGGGTCCCGCAATAAGGGTAAGGTTACCACCGCCGATGATGGCATCGCCCACCTTGATGACGGTGTCATCGGGATGGAACTTACGGTTTGCGTTTTTATAAGGCTCCTGAACACGGCGGACTGCCTCAACGATGTCGAGAGCGGAAATAAGGTCAATATCAAGGTGGGTGGTGTCACCGACCAAGCCGAGAATGGTCTGAGTAGAACCCACGGTAGGATGTACGTCTATTCCCTTTCCGTTAAGCCAGGAAACAAGATTGTTAAGTTGTGACTTGTCGGGATTTTGTTTTAAGATTACTATCATTTTTGTACTCTCCTTATATAAAGCTGATTTTTTGTTGTGATTAGCCTTTCCCTTGAGGGGAAGGCTTTTTGGGCGCTGAGGGATGGATAATAAAAAACCCCACAGCGTCGGGCTGTGGGGATGTTTTTTGATACGGAAAATCCGCCTCACTCACCAATTACAGCCAAACGCGAAAAAGCCTTACCAAAGTAAAAGTAGGTAAAGCTAAAAAAGTAAAAGTATGCAGCTGACATGATCTTGTGAGTCATGATTCTATTCTCCTGCAATTAATATACAAATTATAACACTCTGCTTTTTGCGTGTCAAGACGACATTTTTGATTATCTTAGTATTTTATCATCAATATTATCTATCGCCCATATATTTGGCTTTTGTGGCAGCGCCGCCGCGGATGTGCCGCTCCTCCTTGTTTCGTTGAAGGATGGGTTGAGTCTTTTCATAAAGTGCCTTGTTTATGTGCTTCAGCCGTGCGGTAACATCCTTGTGCACCGTGGATTTTGATACCCCGAACCGCTTTGCCGCCGCACGCACGGTCGCGCCCGTCTCGCAAATAAACTGTGCCAACTCAATACATCGCTCGTCTACATTCCATTTCACCGCTACCACCTCATTAAAGTATGCTGTGGTATGTATATGAGAATGAATGGAAAAATATGAAGTAAGCCGAATGAGAGAGTTCTCATTCGGCTTATTGTTTGTATGATATTTCGTGCATCCCGAAAGGGATTTACTTCATTATTCGGTTCTGAGGGCTTCGACGGGTTCTTTCTTAGCGGCGGAGCGGGAAGGAATTATACCTGCGATAAGGGTCAGCACGACGCTTATTGCCACAAGAATGATCGCCACACCGATGGGCAGGGTTGCACGGAGGGTTGCGATGCCCGTCAAGGCAAAGAGGATGGCATTGATGGGGATGCAGAGCAGATAGGTTATTACAACGCCCAGCAAGCCTGCTGCAAAGCCGATGAGCACGGTTTCTGCATTGAATACTCCCGAAACATTGCGCTTGGATGCACCAACGGCGCGGAGGATTCCGATTTCCTTGGTGCGTTCCTGAACAGAGATGAGAGTGATGACACCTATCATTATGGAGGATACTACAAGTGATACCGCAACGAATGCGATAAGCACGTAGGTTATGGCATTAATGATGGTGGTGATGGAGGACATCATAAGTCCCACATAGTCGGTATAGACTATTCTTGAAAGCTCGTCAACGTCATTATTGTAATCGGCGATAACTTCTTCGATTACATCCTTGTTTTCAAAGGAGGATGCGTAGATATTTATGCTTGCGGGGTTATCGATATCCACAACGCCCAGGGTGATGAGGTTATCCTCATAGGTGGTTTCGGAGAACTCCAGCACTTCGCCGTGATAGAGAGCAAACTGTTCGGTGGTATAGCCCGCCATTGCCATATCCAAAGCGCCTGCAAGCTGCTGCTCGCTCATGCCCGCTATCTGCTTCATTGCGCCCTGAGCATATTGCATTTTGACCTGCTCGACGATGATGGAAGCGTATATCTCGCTGATCTCTTCATCGGTCATGGGAGTGATATAGCCCGCAAGGTCGGCTTCGCTCATTCCCGTCTGTGCGGCAATTGCCTGAGTTACGATGCCTTCCATATCGGCACGGGTCTTGCCCGCCATTTGCTGAGCAAGGGCCTGATCGATGAACTCCTGAGGAGCGATGGAGATTATCTTTACATAGGCGGCTGCCTTGCCGCGAGTATCAAGGGCGGCGATGTAGTTTTTAAACTCGGTCTCCTTTTCAGCATCGGTCATATTGCCCGCATACTCTTTGAAGGGCAGACCGGTGAAAACATCCTTGGAGGGGTTTTCTATTTGTGCATTGACTATCTCGGAATCCTTGGCATTTTCAATGACATATTCGGTAAACAGATGGGTATATGCTATGCTGCCGCTGAGCATTGAAGATGTGGCTTCTTCGCTGGGACGGATGATGCCCGTGACCTTGAGGGCTACGCCGTTATCGTAGAGCATTTTGAGTCCCGTTTGTGTGTCGCGGAGGTCGCTATAGGTGCCGTCGGCATTCTTGGTATAGCAATCGGCGCCGAAAATGGTGCGGAACTCCATAGCGCAGATCTCTTCATAGCTCCAGCTTTGAGGATCGATGGTTATCTCCTGCTTATTGAAGGCGGCATTGGAAAGCTTGTCGATCTCCTCCTTGCTCTTAAGACCGAGAGCATAGAGGGTCATATCGTCTATTTCGTTGTTTTCATCGACAACGAGGACTATCTCGTTATATTCGTTGGGCCAGCTACCGTAGATGAGGTCATACTGCTTTTCGAGGAGTGGGTTGATAAGCTCGCCATTCTTGCCGGGGAGCATTTCCTGCCACAGATTTGCACCCATTCCCATTCCGCCCATGGACATAGCGCCCATTCCAAAGCTTTCGCCCATACTCATCATTCCGGAGAGATCCATACCAAAGTATTCAATGAGAAGATCCTGAAGCAGAACACCTGTGTCAGAGCGGATGATGGTTCCGTCGGGAGCCTTGGTATAGATGAGGATATCCATATCGTAGGTGTATTGAACACCGCTGACCGAGGATGAGAGCTTGCTATCGGATTTAGCTATCTCAGTTTCAATGTATTCCTTGAAGGATTTGAGGTCGTTTTCGGTGGCTTCGGCGGTATTGAGGGCGTTTATCAGGTTGTAGATCATTGTCTTTTGATAAACGGCATCCTTATCGTGCTTGCCGTTGGACTCGGCATTGCCCATAAAGGTGGAAAGCAGCGAGCCCATATCCATATGCTGAGCCTCTAAGGTCAGCGGGTAGGAAGAAAGGGTGTCTTCTTGAACTGCATCGATATAGTTGGTGGTGCCTTGGGAAACTGCGTAGATGAGGGCAATGCCGATAATGCCTATGCTGCCAGCAAAAGCGGTGAGAGCGGTCCTTCCCTTTTTGGTGAACAGATTCTTCAGCGAAAGACCGAAGGAGGTTGCAAAGGACATAGAGGGCATTTTTTTGCGCTTTTCGGCGGCGGTTTTTGCCTGCTCCTTAGCGCGCTCGGCAGCTACCTCCTCATCGGTAAGGGGCGCGGTGTCGCTGGTCAGCTTGCCGTCAAGCATACGGATGATGCGGGTGGAATATTGCTCAGCAAGCTCGGGGTTATGGGTGACCATAATGACAAGGCGATCCTTGGCTATTTCTTTGAGAATGTCCATAACCTGAACGCTTGTTTCGGTGTCCAAAGCTCCCGTAGGCTCGTCGGCAAGAATGATATCGGGGTTATTGACGATGGCGCGGGCAATTGCCACACGCTGCATCTGACCGCCCGACATTTCGGTAGGCTTTTTGCGGATCTGGTCGGCAAGTCCGACGCGGGCGAGGGCTTCCTTGGCGCGGGCGCGGCGCTCTTTTTTGGAAACGCCCGTAAGGGTAAGCGCCAGCTCGACATTTTGCAGAACCGACTGATGGGGGATCAGGTTATAGGTCTGGAAAACAAAGCCGATGGAATGATTGCGATAGGTGTCCCAATCGCGATCTTTGAAGTCACGGGTATGCTTGCCGTTGATGACAAGATCACCCGATGTATATCTGTCAAGGCCGCCGATGATATTCAGCAGAGTGGTCTTGCCGCAGCCCGAAGGACCGAGGATGGAGACAAACTCATTTTCGCGAAATTGCAGGTCTACGCCCTTTAGTGCGTGGACAGTTTCGCCGCCCGTGACATAATCTTTTTTGATTTGCTTAAGCTCAAGCATTGAGATTATCCTTTCTGATTTTGGATTTTATTCAGATATATTATACACCATATTTTTCCTCTATTTGTAAACTATTGTGAAACAAATTGAGCAAAACCTAAAAATATAGCAGAAAAAACTCGGTTTCCCGAGTTTTTTCGACCTTTTATTAAAACTTTTAATTTATTGAAAGTTTTCTAACTAATTGTTTTTGCACGGACATGCGCCGGGCAAAAACACCTTGACCCGCCGTTTTTCCGCAGAAAAACGGTGAAACCGCACCGCAGTGCGGCGCTCCTTTGTCGAAAAGAACCCAGCTTTGCACAGCAAAGCGGTTCTTTGACAGTCTTGGAAAAAACTCGGTTTCCCGAGTTTTTTCGATAATTTATTCGATTAAGTCAAGCGTAATTATTAATCAAGCACTCTTATTTCGATGTCGCCGCTTGTGGTTCGTGCAACGCACTTACCTGCCCCCGACTGGGATGAGGATACGCGGACATCACCTGTGGTTGCATCCGCATCAAATACCTTGCCGCTGAGCAAGGTGGCTTCGATATCTCCGCTTGTTGTCTTGAGGCTCAGCTCTGCCCCATCGCAGCGGTCAAGTTCAATATCACCGCTGACAGTTTTGATCTGCAGCTTTCCTTTTGCCACTGTATTGGAGAGATCAATGTCTCCGCTGGTCACTTTTAAGGTAATATCACCGATGCAGCTTATGTCCTTGGCTTCGATATCTCCGCTTGTGGTAGTGCACTGAATACTGTCTGCGGAAATATTTCCAATTTTCAAGTCACCGCTTGTGGTAGTGCACTGAATGCTGTCTGCGGAAATGTTTCCAACTTTTAAGTCACCGCTTGTGGTGTTAAGGCTTAGACCTTTAATGATAAACTCGTCGGAAATATAGATATCTCCACTTACTGTTTTTAAATAAAACTCTTCAAATTGCGTTTTTGGAAGGTCTATCCTTATGTATTTTTTCTCGATAAAAAGGCTTATATGTTCATACCAACGACGGGTGTCGTGCTGCTCTATGATAAGCTTCCCATCGGACACAAAGACTGAATGCTCCATATTCTTACTGTCCACACATTTGACAGTGCATTGATCGTCGACTGATGGATATATGAGTATATCGCAGTCAAGTATGTCGGTCTTTATGGAGTCAAAGCTCTCTGCTATGACATATTCTGTCAGCTCGGTTTCGGGCGCTCTGAGATTGCGAAAATCAAAGCCCGACACCGCAACGCCGCAGACCATCAGGATAATTCCGAGAGCAAATGCGATTCCTGCAATTATGAGCCACACTTTTGTTCCTTTTTTCATATTATTCACCTCTCTTGATGAATATGGATTTTATGCCCTTTGCCGTCATTTTTGTCAGCCATACAACACCCTTGGCAACAAGATTGCTAAACATAATGCCCAAAATGCCTATCGCTGCACATACAAGTCCCGCGCCTATTGCAAATATTGCTTCGCCGAAGAAGCCTTGCATAATAAATGCGGGAGCGGCAAACAGTGCAACTGCAACACCGCTGACAAGCGCCGCACCGAACGCGGCATAAAGAGCGATAACTACCGACCAGATGCCTACATAGATGCCAAATAGCGCCGAAAGCACGCCAATGAGTATGCTTCCCCAAATGGGTGCTGTAATACAAAGCAATGCAATTTCTGCGCCACTGAGCTTGCGTTTTGGCTTGGCGGTGGCTTTAACAACCTTGGGCAACGGCATTTCCATAAGTATTTGTGCCGCCGCGTCGGCTGGTGTGCCGATTGCGGCAACCGCTTCATCTTCGGTCATTCCGTCTTCGATGCGGTCGTCGATCATTTCGCGATAAAAATCAAGCGATCTTTCTATATCCTCCAAGGGCAAGCCTGCAAGTCTGCCCCGAAGCTCAAATAAGAATTGTTCTTTATTCATGGGCTTTCCCCTCCCTTGTTACGAAATTATATATTGCCATTATCTCTTTCCACTCCTGGGAAAAAGAGTCAAGCCGCTCTTTGCCCGCAGGGGCAATGCAATAGTATTTTCGCAGTCTGCCGTTATGCTCAGCAGAGCGGACTGTAAGAAGTCCCGAGCCTTCAAGTCTTCGCAAAATGGGATATAGGGTGGACTCGGAAACGGCAACATAGGGACTTATGTCTTTTATTATCTGATAGCCGTAGGACTCCCCGTCCTTGATAGCGGCAAGGACACAAATGTCAAGAAGCCCTCGTTTCATTTGTATATCCATAAAATACCTCCCTTTGTGTAATACTATACATTGCATAGTATTGTTTGTCAAGAGGTATTTGTAAAAAATCTCTGTGTAAGATTGATGTTGGTGTGCATGGCTGAGCATGCAGTTCGTTATCTATGGATGCTGATATGTAAATGAAATGGGGAAAGGTGTATTTCAGCCTTTCCCCATGGGTCAGTATTCGGTTCAACAAATTGGAGTTTATTGATTATATCGGTGTTCCTACTTCAATCAAGTTACCATCCAAATCGTAGAATCTGACCACCTTTTGCCCCCAGCTGTGTGTCATCAGGTGATTGACATATTCGATTTCAGGGTAAAGTGTTTCAAGACGCTCTACAAATTGTTCTATGTTAGGCTCTTCAAAATACAACTCAGATTGATTACTGTTTGGAATTACACTTCTTTTTGTGAATTGTTCCCAGTATCCCGATTCCTGCAAATATAAATTGTTCGTCAATTCCATATTCCCATCGTTGTCTTGAAGCAGTTGAAATCCAAACATATCACTATAAAACTTTAACGCACGGTTGCAATCTTTAACAACAATAAGCGTTCCTTTGTATTTCATATACGTTCTCCTTATCAAACTCAAGTTTGCCCAACTGTTTCACTGTCCATACAGACAGCCGCTGGCTAAGACAAAAAAGCATCTGTTCCAATGAACGCGTCGCCAATTGCGTCGGGCTATGGAAAAGATGCCTTTAAGGTTATATTAGCTTTTATCTCTTCAGGTCGCTTTTGAGGATGGCGTAGCGGTGGCAATCGTGATAGCCAAGGCGGTTGCGGCGAAGCTCGCGAGCCATACCCTCATAGGACATTCCCGCCTTGCGCATTACGCCGCCCGATGCGGGATTGCGTACGCAGTGAGCAGCGGAGATGCGGTTTAAGCCTTCTTCGGAAAGAAGGAACCTGACCATTTCTTCTGCCGCCTCGCTCATAAGACCCTGACGCCAGAAATTGCGGTTTATGTAGTAGCCAAGCTCGGCACTGTTGTCCCTTTCGTTTATTTCAACACCAATGCCGCCGATAAACTCTCCCGTTTCTTTGAGCTCAATGGCGCGATAGAACCATTTTCCCTCGTCATTCTTGCACTGAGCTATCCAAGCATTTGCATCATCAATAGAGTCATAGCAAATTGTGAGAAAGCGGGTTGTCTCGTCGTCGGAAAGAATGTTATAAAGCGCCTGCGCGTCTTTCTCTTCGATGGGGCGCAGGATGAGGCGGGGAGTAACCAGAACTTTACCTTTCAGCATACTTAAACCTCCAGAAGTTTTTTGTCTTCTTTTGTAAGCTCGAGCTTTTCGAACATATCGGGACGCTTTTCGCGGGTTATTTCAAGGGATTGCTTTCGTCTCCATTTGCGGATATTCTCGTGATGTCCCGACAAGAGCACATCGGGCACGCGGATATCGCGCCACACCTCGGGGCGGGTATATTGAGGATATTCAAGCAGACCGCTGAAGTGGCTTTCATCCTCAAAGGATGCACTTTCGGCAAGCACACCGGGGACCATTCTTCCCACTGCATCGGCAATGGTGATGGCGGCTATTTCTCCGCCTGTGAGAACAAAGTCACCCAAGGATATTTCTTCATCTATGCACTCATCTATAAAGCGCTGATCTATGCCCTCATAATGACCGCAGACTATGGCAAAGCGGTCACGCTTGAGCAATTCAACCGCCTTTTGCTGAGTAAATGTCTTTCCTCTCGGTGACATCAGGAGGGTATGCACCTGCTCACCCTCCTTGACTTCTTCAAGACAACGGGCAAGGGGCTCGCAGAGCATTATCATACCCTGACCGCCTCCGTAGGGATAATCATCGGTGCGGCGGTAACGGTCGGTGCAATAATCGCGGATATTGTGGCAACGGATATCAAGCAAGCCGTCGCGGCGGCCTCTGCCTATCATACTTTCTTGCAGAAAGGCATCCACCGTTTCGGGAAAAAGTGTCAGTATGTCAATCCTCATCCGGCAACATTCCTTCTATGGTTTCTATCTCTATAATCTTCTTTTTTACATCATAACCGCGTGAAAATGCGGGCACATCGGGGACAAGTATCTCACCTTTTTCACTGTCGATGATATACAGCATTGATGCGGTGCTCTCGCGCACTTCGCGGAGAGTTCCGATTATTTTTTCGGTTCTGCGGTCATAAACTTCAAACCCATAAAGGTCGCTGTAAAAAACGTGACCTCGGGGCATATCTATATCCTTTCGGTCGGCAATGACCGTCTTGCCCTTGAGGGACATTGCCGCCTCAACAGTGTTGACTCCTTCAAGCTTTGCAAGGACAAAGCCCTTGTGGGTGCGGCTGGAGAGTATTCTATATTTTTCTGTGCCGACTGTTACTGCGGCAATGCGCTTGAAGAAGCCATCGTCACAGTAATTCTCTATTTTTACCTCACCTGCAATGCCGTGGGTGTTGACTATCTTTCCGCACTCTACAGGCTTCATTATGCTTTTTCCTCTTTTCTGGGATCAATACGCTCGGCAAGCTTGACCTTGGCGGCGTTGAGGCGGTTTTGGATCTCTTCCTGAAGTTCTATAGGGAATGTGATTATGTACTCCTTGGTTGAGCCGTGGATACGCAAAAAGAAACGCTTGTCACCCATCTGCTCAATGGCATAAAACTCCATTTCGGAAAAGGGTACCTTTTTGCCGCTATATATGAGTCCGTCCTCTGCCATTCCCGACTTGACCAAAAATGCCGAGCCTACATAGATAGCCATACCTACGGGATAGAGCCAAGGATAGACAAACTCGCTTCTCTTAAAGAGTATAAGTCCAAGCACCGCGGCAGCAAGGATCATATTGCCTATAAACTGTCCCGAAATGGCGCCCCTGATGCGAACCTTTGAATTGTTCACTGTTGCCATAAGGTTCTTGGCTATAAGGAACAGCACTACAAACGACATCACTATATCAAAAGTTTTCATATTTTACCTCCGCACAGTATCCTTATTATATTAATTATAACAGTTTTTGTCAGTAAAATCAATGGAAGTTGATTGACTTTTATTCTTATAATGTGTAAACTTTATGTGAGATAGAGACAATAAGCAATTCGTCAGGTTTTAAAAGGAGACAAGACTATGCTTAAAGAAAAAATCGCAGCTTTAAATCTGCCCGTTTTTCCCTCCACGCGAGAAGAAGCAATTGAGATGCTCTGCCGTGAGGAATACGGATATTTGCCCCCAAAGCCTATATCTATGACTTGGGAAGACGAGATAATCGTTCCCCGTTTTTGCGCAGGTAAAGCGCCCTTGCATAAGGTTACACTCAACTGCGCAATGCCCAATGGAAAAAGCTTTTCTTTTCCCATTTATGTTGCAATTCCCGCTGACGGAAAGGCGCACCCCGCATTTTTGCATATAAACTTCCGCGACAGTGTTCCCGACCTTTATCAGCCCTCCGAGGAGCTGTGCGATAACGGCTATGCGGTGTTTACAGTTTGCTATAATGACATAACCAAGGATGACAATGATTTCACAAGCGGACTTGCAGGTGTGCTTTTTGAAAACGGCGAGCGCAAAAATGATACCGATTGCGGAAAAATAGCTATGTGGGCTTGGGGCGCACAGCGTGTAATGGACTATATCCTTACACAACCCGGTGTCATTCACGAGCGTGTTACAGTGGCAGGTCATTCTCGCTTGGGCAAGACCGCGCTTTTGACGGGTGCTACTGATACGCGTTTTTACTGTGCCATTTCCAACGACTCAGGCTGCTCCGGTGCCGCCATTACCCGCGAAAAGCAGGGTGAGACTGTCAAGAGCATTTGTGAGGAGTTCCCCTTCTGGTTCTGCAAAAACTACTACAAATATAAAGATAACGAGCACAATATGCCCTTTGACCAGCATTGGCTTATCGGATTGCTTGCGCCACGCTATGCATATGTTGCATCTGCCTCGAATGATCTGTGGGCAGACCCCGCATCGGAACATCTTGCTTGTGTTGCCGCAGGCGAGCTGTGGGAAAAAGACGGATTTATAACTCCCGACCGTCCACCAAGGATCGGCGACAGTTTCCACGAAGGCAAGGTGGGATATCATCTGCGTGCGGGTGAACACTTCTTCAGCCGCGAGGATTGGTTAAATTTTATGACTTTTCTTAGGAAAAAGGGTTGATTTTTAGTATTTTTATTGCAAGAATGTTGTTGATTTTATTGCAAATCTAATATATAATCTATTTGTTAATATAATTTGGTAAATAATTTAAAAGGAGGCTACATTCCAATGGCCAAAATAATCACATCCAAGGAAGCAGCTGCCCTCATCAAAAGCGGTGACTCCGTAATGTTCGGCGGTTTCGTCGGTTGCGGTACTGCAATGGGCGTCGTAAACGAGCTGGCAAAGCTTGGCACTGATAACCTCACTGCTATGTGCAACGACGGCGGTAGAATCAATCCCGACGGAAGCTTTTACGGCATTGCTCCTCTGATCCACAACAAGCAGTTCAAGAAGTTCTATGCAACCCATATCGGTATTAATCCCGAGATCGGTCAGCAGATGAACGCAGGCGAGATGGAAGTTGTTCTGGTTCCCCAGGGCTCTTTTGCTGAAATGATCCGCGCAGGCGGCGCAGGTCTCGGCGGCGTTCTTACTCCCACCGGTGTAGGTACTATTACCGAGGGCTTTGAATATGTTCACAGCAAGGTAAACATTGACGGCAAGGATTATCTGCTTCTTAAGCCTCTTAAGGCTGATTTCGCAGTTATCGAAGGCTTCAAGGTCGACAAGGCGGGCAACGTCTGCTACCACGGCACAGCCCGTAACTTCTGCCCCCTGATGGCAACAGCAGCAAAGACTGTTATCGTCGAGGCTGAAAACCTTGTTGAGATTGGCGAGATCGATCCCGACAATGTTGTAACACCCGGTATTTTTGTTGATTACATTGTCTACGACGGAGGTAACAAATAATGGATAAAGCTCAAGTTAAGGCAGTTATTGCCGCACGCGCAGCAAAGGAACTGAAGGACGGCGATATCGTCAATCTGGGTATCGGCATCCCCACCCTTATCCCCGCTTACCTTCCCGAAGGCGTTAAGATCAAGCTGCAGGCAGAATGCGGTATGATCGATGCAGGCGGACCTCCCACAGCAGAGAACGCTGATCCCGATCACGTTTGTGATGCAGGCGGACAGCCCTCCTCCATCATGACCGGCGGTGCATTTATCGATTCTTCTATGTCCTTTACCATGATCCGCGGCGGTCACGTCAGCGGCACCTTCCTGGGCGCTCTGCAGGTTGACGAAAAGGGCAACCTGGCAAACTGGATCATCCCCGGCAAGACCGTTCCCGGTATGGGCGGCGCTATGGACCTGGTTGTTGGCGCTAACAAGGTTATCGTTACTATGGAGCATACCGCAAAGGGCAACCTCAAGATCCTTAAGGAATGCACCCTCCCCCTCACCGCTGTCAGCTGCGTTGATATGATCATCACCGAAATGGGTGTTATGAATGTCACCGACAAGGGCATCGAGCTGGTTGAGATCCATCCCGAGTTCACCGTTGAGCAGGTTCAGGAAGCTACCGGCGCAACTCTTATCATCAGCCCCGACCTCAAGCCCATGGATATCTGAATTAAATAATTCAAGCATAAAAATAACGAAGCTTTTCGGCTTCGTTATTTTTGTTTCTGCTCATTATCTTAAAAACACGTTTACTTTGCTATATTTGAAAGCATCACGTTTTACGATGCTCTTTCGCGGGGATAAAGAATCCACTGACCGTCAGCATATTCCATAACAAAACGGGCATTAGGCCCTCCGTCGTTTCCTATGCCTACGTATGTGCCTTTAATTTCTCCCCAAGAAACAACGTACTGATTTTCGGCGAGATTCATGCCTTGATAATATTCGTTATTCTTGTATTCATCGCTTTGACTGCTGATAGCCCAAACATTCCATCCCTGATAATTTTCATAATGGAAAAATCTGTTGGGCGCAGGCTCGCAAAGCTCTTTTGCCAGCTCATCCATCAGTATTTTTACAGCTTGTTCGGGCGTGTATTGCCTTGCTTGATCTTCTAGAACCAAGGGTTCTTTGTCAGTCATACTGAATGACCATTCAAACATTGACGTTATTGCATTAAACCTGTTGATTAAAAAGTTTTTATCGGTCAAGCCATTGGCGTTACAAAGGGAAATAAACTCGTTTGCAGCATCATCGGTAAGCCAGTAAGCGTTTCCGTCAGACCATTTAACGGCAACCTTTCCCTTGCGATATATCCTGTCTGTATGAGGTGAATAGGTGAACTCAATGACGGTGTCCGTCGCGCCTTCGGTAAACTCCGCTTTATAGTGAAAGTATGGATTTAAAATATCTCCAAGAAAATAATGTGATTCATCCTCCACTACACCTTGGGAAATATCTGTCTTTTGCAGTATTTTATAAAGCTTGGTAGCTATCTCTTCATCCTCAAATATAAACTCAAGGTTCTTAGAAGGGAACTTTACCCCTTCGTTATCATATCCTGCCACAATAAGATAGTTGCTGAGTTTGACCTTGCCGAAGGTTACGGGTTCTTCCGAGATTTCGGGGCCATTTTCTTGTAATTCGTCACTTTCGGGCGGTGTGCAAGGACCCGGTGCAGACGGTGCGGGCGGTTTTGGAATATTTGCTAACGGGTCGGAGACACCTGATGAATCGGGCATTTGAGGTGTTTGCGCTTTTTCATCGTTTTTTTCTCCGCAAGCAACAAGCAAAACTAATGCAAGTACGAGGCTTAAAATAATAATCGTTTTCTTCATCAGGTTCAACTCCTTTCAAATTATGATGAAGTGTGAATGTGTTTTCCGTAATCCTAATGTAGCAAAAATTACCCGCCAATGCAATTACAAAAGAATTACAATATTGTCATATTTTTGTCACTTTTTTCCTTTGCTTTTTATAGTATAGACTGAAGGCGCAGCGCTTTTGTTCCACTAAACCCACAATATGTTCATATATACAATATTTTTATCTCAACCACACAAAAGCCTTGTAAATATTTCAGCCAAAAAACACAAAGAACCATTTCATTGTGAAATGGTTCTTTGTTTAATATTTAAGGTGTTTCGGGTATTACAGGAGTTAGAGGAGCGGTGTGGGCGGCGCTATGGACCTGGTTGTTGGCGCTAACAAGGTTATCGTTACTATGGAGCATACCGCAAAGGGCAACCACAAGATCCTTAAGGAATGCACCCTCCCCCTCACCGCTGTCAGCTGCGTTGATATGATCATCACCGAGATGGGTGTTATGAATGTCACCGACAAGGGTATCGAGCTGGTTGAGATCCATCCCGAGTTCACCGTTGAGCAGGTTCAGGAGGCTACAGGTGCAACTCTTATCATCAGCCCCGACCTCAAGCCCATGGATATCTGAATTAAATAATTCAAGCATAAAAATAACGAAGCTTTTCGGCTTCGTTATTTTTATGCTGTTAAAAGCACTGTTTTCACAAGCTGAAAACAGTGCTTTTAAGTTACAGATCATTCAATTGTTGTTTAAGCTCCACAAACTCAACATATGACGCTGAGATCAATATATCTTGTGGGGATCCTATCCTTATATCCTCGGGAGCTATGCCGACCTTGATCATATTCTCTGTATCATTTTCGACATATGCCAAAGCAAAGCCTTTAAACTCATTATCAATGTCAACGGCAAGCTCTCTCGTTATGTGATCAGATTGCGCTTTTCTTTGAAGTATATATTTTTCATATACCTTCACGATTTGGATCATCAGGCTTATTTCATTTCGCTCTTTTTTCGAAACACGGTATCTTTTAGGTACTTTTTCTCCATCTTCACGCATAAAGCCGTAGCTGGATTCCAGTTGCTTTTTTGCATTTGAGTATTCTTTTGAAATGTCCTCTTTATACAGATGATCCATACATTTTTTCAATAGTCCGCTTGTTTGCACATATCTGTTTTCATGAGGAAACAGAATATGATTGACAAAATATCCTACAGCAAAACCTGCAACACAGTGAAGCACTCTATACGGATAACCCGTAAGTCCTCTTACCAAAGATGCCGAAAGAATAAATGTGGCATTTGCCAACATACTGTTGGTCGGTGAATATGTATGCTTATAGTTGATCGGCAGACCTATGCATATTGCTACAATAGCGGCAATCATTATCAACACAGTATCGGGTATCGGAAGTTTAAAAATATGCTTACAAGGGATTATCATAAGAGCAAGTATTGCTCCCTGAACTATCTGTACAGTAACCCTTCGGAACCCATAACGATTGCCGCCGCGATAGCCTCGATCAATATAAAGATACAGATTTGCCGTTACCGCCGCGGTTACACGGTATGGGTCTTTGACTAACCACGCGAAAAGTGTACATATGACAGTACATATTGCCAATTTTAGAATAAGCATTTTCTCTTCACGGTTCATTTTGGTGATAGACATCTTCATCCCCACTATCATTTTATAGTTATTCCACAGAAGAACCGTTTCGTTCAGAAACGGTTCTTTGTCGTTTTACGGTGTGATAGGTGTATCAGGTACCGATGGTGTCGGTGGGGCAGTATGCGCTGTACATACCTGCATAGTATAGGTGGACGGCTTGAACATTCCTGCTGCAAGCTCAGCATCTGTCACTGTATAAGGCAAACAATATGCCTGATCGGTGATGTTTATTCCCGCCGAGGGATAAAGGCGGCGCAAGCTCAATGCGCTGACCGTCTTAAGCGCCGTTTCGGGGCAATAAGCATTGGCAATTCTGCCTGTGGTGGTGTCTATCTGTATTGCCATATGGTTGGTGCAGCTTTCCTTGGGTACGTCCTCTCGAGCAAGATATGCCGTTGCCACACGGCTGCCGCGGCGGTCTATCTCGCAAAGGTCGGTTGCCAGCATTCCGCTGTCAAGACAGTAATTGACTTTGACCATTTCGGTCTTAAGCTCAAACTTTGCATCGGGGAGGTCTGCATGCACCTGCTCCATAACATCGTGCCATATCTGCAGAGCGGGGTTGGTGGAAAACTTCTGCAGACTCTGCTGCTTGTCATATCCGAACCACACAGCGCCTACATAATAAGGTGTGATTCCTGCAAACCAACGGTCATTATCCGCAGAGGTAGTACCGGTCTTTCCGCCTACATCGATTCCTTCGAGGGCGGCTTTTTTACCTGTACCGCTTGTAACTACATAGTTGAGTATCTGTACCATATAGTCGCGGGTCTTTTGGCTCATTGCGGTAGTGGTAATAGGCGCGTTATCCAGCAGCAATTCGCCGTCGGAATCATATATCTTGGTGTACATTATGGGAGTAGTATATTTGCCGTCATTTACAAAGGCACAATATGCGGCGGTAACATCATATACCGAAACGCCCTTGGTAAGTCCGCCTAAAGCAAGGGGGCTATAATCAAGGTCGGACATAATGCTTTGAGTTCCGTCGCTGTTTGTGACTACCTGACGGTCGATTATGGTGGAAATGCCTAGATTCTTGGTCAGGAAGTTATATGAGCGCTTAACTCCCACTCGCATAAGCACATCTACGGCAACTGTATTGTGAGATTTACCCACTGCAGTAAGGATGTTGCAAAGTCCGCTGTAGGTACGGCTTTCGTTAAGCGGCCAACCCGTTGAACGAACTGTAAAATCCTTGGGTGCATCATCAACTACTGAAATAGGAGTGATAAGTCCGTACTCTATAGCCGGAGCATATACACTGAGCGGCTTGATGACCGAACCGGGTTGACGATAGGTCATAGTGGCACGATTCAGGACAAGGTCTGCCGTCTTTTCACCTCTGCCGCCGTAAAGCGCCTTGACGTGACCCGTATAAGGATCCATAATCACCATACCTGCCTGAGGATAGGTACCGTCGTTGCCCAGATCACCGGGGAAGGTCTCTTCGTTGCAAAATACACTGTCCATTGCCGACTGAATGTCGGGATCTATAGTGGTTACTATCTTAAGTCCGCCGTTGTAGACAAGGCGTGATGCCAAGGCTTCACTGTAGCCTTTTTCTTCCTGCAGATCCTCTATGACCTGATCGATCAACGCATCAACAAAGTAAGAGCGGGCGGTGGTATCGTCGTCATCACCTGTAACCGCAACCACTTCTTCAGCCATTGCAACATCATATTCAGCCTGTGTTATATTTCCCCATCTGAGCATTTCGCCCAGAACGGTCTCGCGGCGCTCCTTATTAAACTCGGGGAATCGGATGAGGTCGTATTTGTACGGATTTTTTGTTATTCCCGCAATGGCGGCACACTCGGCAAGGGTAAGCTCGTCAAGGTCCTTGTTAAAGTATTCGTGAGCCGCCTGCTTAACGCCGTAGGCTCTTCCGAGGAAAATAGTATTGAGATAAAGCTCTAAAATATCTTCTTTTTCATATTCTTCCTCAACCGACAGAGCTCGCATAACCTCCTGTATCTTGCGTTTTACCGAGGTCTCATCCTCGCCAGTCAGGTTCTTAATTAGCTGCTGGGTTATGGTGCTTCCTCCGCCGAAGTTGTCACGGAAGGAAACAACATAGTTCAGTGCCGCGCCGATGGTGCGCTTCCAGTCAACGCCCGAATGGGTGTAAAAGCGGGCATCCTCAACCGAGATAAATGCAAGCTGCAGCTGCTTGGGTATTTCAGCAAGAGGTACCCAAACTCTGTTTTCATCGCCGTGAATCGAGTCAAGCAGTCTTTCCTGACCGTTTTCATCGACGTAATATATAAATGTAGTCTGGTCAAGTCTAAAAGAGCTCAGGTCAATATCCACCTCGGGGTTGACATACTTGTTGATATATACTGCAAAGCAAGCAACGCAAATACCCGCACAAAGCAGACCTATGAGCAATATAGTAACAAAGGTCATCAAAAAGCCCTTGCCTATCTTGCCTGCTACGCGCCAGCCTTTGCTTTTCTTTTTCTTCTTTTTCTTTTTGACTTTTACTTCTTCGTTTTCCATTTTAATACCTCATATCAAAAAGACGATTGTCCAAAATGCTTATAATACTCCATATTGTTTGAATATAGTATACCACATATTTTTGAATTTTCCATATATATTTGGTAAATTTTACATTGACTCAAGCCCGCTTCGGTTATATAATCTGTCACGGAGTGATAATATATGACCTTTACCGATTATTCGAATAGTTTTAATTGGATATCCACAGGCGGAGAGCGCGACAAGCCGGTGGATGTTTTTCATGTTGTGCCCACAAGCTGGTACGGCAAAGAGGGAGAGACACTAAGCGAAATATCCAATCCCCAATACCGCGAAATGTCCACCTTTAATGTATCTTTTCAGGCAAGCGTGTTTGAGACAGAGGCAAATATTTTTGCTCCCCATTATCGTCAGCTTGAGCCCTATTACTGTCTTGATCTGTCCCTTGAAGAGCGTATGAAAAAAGAGGCAGAAGAGCCTAAACAGGATATTTTTGACGCTTTGGATTATTATTTTGAAAACTACAATAATGGCAGACCTTTTATTTTATCGGGACATTCCCAAGGCTCTATTTTGCTGCTAAGTGTCCTTTCTGAGTATATGTTTATGTATCCCGAGCGCTACGAGCGTATGATCGCCGCCTATCTCATCGGATATTCGGTCACAGAGGAGTATCTGCGTGAACACCCTCATCTTCATTTTGCCGAAGGCGCGGGCGACACGGGCGTAATAATTTCTTATAATACCCAGTCCCCTTCTCTCACTTCGCCCAACCCACTTGTCAATCCAGGGGCGTTGGTTATCAATCCTATTTCGTGGACAAGAAGCGAGGAGCTTGCTCCCGCATCCCAATCACTCGGCTCCCGTATCAAGGGCAGAGACATTCCCCACTTTGCCGATGCACGCATCGACAAGAGCAAAAACGCACTCATCTGCTCCACTCCCGACCCACGCAGAATGAAGAGTGAATTGTTTGAAGAAGGGGTCTATCACATCCACGATTACGGCCTATATTACTACGATCTGCGTCAAAATGCCGCTCTTCGTATTGCAAATTATATGAAAAATCTTTAAAAATTGTTATATATCGGTAAAAAACTAACAAAATTACTATAAAGTCAGTCTTTTTCAGTTTACAAAATCGGATAAATCTGTTAGAATGTATAAGGTTAATACTTTATTTTTATAATAAATAAACAGGAGGAACAAAGTCATGGCAAGAAAAATGAAGACCATGGACGGCAACACTGCTGCCGCTCACGTGTCGTATGCGTTCACAGACGTAGCTGCCATCTTCCCGATCACTCCTTCTTCTGTTATGGCAGAACTCACCGATGAGTGGTCTGCTAATGGTCAGAAGAATGTTTTCGGTCAGGAAGTAAAGGTTATCGAAATGCAGTCCGAAGGCGGCGCCGCAGGTGCTGTTCACGGAAGCCTTATGGCAGGTGCTCTTACCACCACCTACACAGCTTCTCAGGGTCTGCTCCTGATGATCCCCAATATGTACAAGATCGCAGGTGAAATGCTTCCCGGCGTTATCCACTGCTCCGCTCGTACACTTGCTTCCCACGCACTGTCCATCTTCGGTGACCACAGCGACGTAATGGCATGCCGTCAGACCGGTTTTGCTATGCTGGCAAGCACCAATCCTCAGGAAGTTATGGACCTTGGCGCAGTTGCACACCTTGCAGCTATCAAGGGCAAGATCCCCTTCCTGCATTTCTTCGATGGTTTCCGTACCAGCCACGAGATCCAGAAGATCGAGACCTGGGATTACGAAGACCTGAAGGATATGCTTGACATGGATGCCGTTAAGGAATTCCGTGAAAAGGCACTTCACCCCAATCATCCCGCACAGCGCGGTACTGCTGAAAACGGAGACATCTTCTTCCAGCACAGAGAAGCTTGCAACAAGTTCTATGATGCACTTCCCGACGTAGGTGAAGAGTACATGCAGAAGGTCAATGCTAAGCTTGGCACCAACTATTCCTGCTACAACTACTACGG
This sequence comes from Clostridia bacterium, assembly GCA_017408485.1. Lineage (GTDB taxonomy): Bacteria > Bacillota > Clostridia > Oscillospirales > Butyricicoccaceae > RGIG3513. The sequence continues at coordinate 27,573 of JAFQUM010000022.1, forward strand.
CGCTCCCGATGCAACCGATGTTATCGTTGCTATGGGTTCCGTTTGCGATACTATCGAAGAAGTTATCGACTACAAGCTGGCTCAGGGCGAAAAGGTCGGTCTGCTGAAGGTAAGACTGTACCGTCCCTTTGCTAACGACAAGTTCGTTGCTGCTATCCCCGCAACATGTAAGACTCTGTCCGTTATCGACCGTACCAAGGAGCCCGGCTCCAACGGTGAGCCTCTGTACCAAGATGTCCTGACCGCTCTTGCACAGACCGGCAGACAGATCAGAGTTCTCGGCGGCCGTTACGGTCTTGCTTCTAAGGATACCACCCCCGCTTGCATCGCTGCTATCTATGAGAATATGCAGTCCGCAACTCCCAAGGCACGTTTCACAGTCGGTATCAACGACGACGTTACCAACCTTTCTCTGGAAGTTAAGGATTATGCTGACACCGCAGCTGAAGGCACCATCGCTTGTAAGTTCTGGGGTCTCGGCGGCGACGGTACTGTTGGCGCTAACAAGAACTCCATCAAGATCATCGGTGACCACACCGATATGTACGCTCAGGCTTACTTTGCATACGACAGCAAGAAGACCGGCGGCGTAACTATTTCCCACCTGCGTTTTGGCAAGAAGCCCATTCGCTCCACCTACTATGTAAGCAAGGCAAACTTCGTCGCTTGCCACAATCCTTCCTACGTAACCCGTTACGATATGGTTCAGGATGTTAAGCCCGGCGGCACCTTCCTGCTTAACTGCCAGTGGAGTCCCGAAGAGCTTGAAAGCCATCTGCCCAACAAGATGAAGTCTTATATTGCTAACAACAATATCAACTTCTACACCGTTAACGCTATCGATAAGGCTATCGAGATCGGTATGGGCAAGCGCACCAACACCATTCTGCAGTCTGCATTCTTCAAGCTGGCTGATATCATCGACATTGATACAGCTTGCAAATACATGAAGGAAGCTGCAACCAAGACCTATGCAAAGAAGGGCGACGACATCGTTAAGATGAACCACGCTGCTATCGATGCAGGTGTTGATGCAATCGTTAAGATCAATGTTCCCGATTCCTGGAAGACTCTCGAAGACGAAGTTGTTACCAAGGAATACAAGGGCAAGGCCGAAGTTGTTGACTTTGTCAAGAACATCCTCGAGCCCGTTAATGCACAGCGCGGCGACAAGCTGCCCGTTTCTGCATTCCTCAGCACTGTTGACGGCAAACTGCCCTCCGGCACCTCTGCTTATGAAAAGCGCGGTGTTGCAGTTGAGATCCCTGAGTGGATCCCCGAAAACTGCATCCAGTGTAACCAGTGCGCATTCGTATGTCCCCACGCTACCATCAGACCTTATGCTCTGAGCGCTGAGGAACTGAAGAATGCCCCCGCTTCCCTGAAGTCCAAGCAAATGATCGGCAAGGGTTGCGAAGAATACGCATTTACAATGAGCATTTCTCCCCTGGATTGTATGGGATGTAAGCTCTGCGCTAACGTCTGTCCCTCCAAGAACAAGGCTCTCGTTATGAAGCCCTTTGAGTCTCAGATGCCTCAGCAGGAAGCTTATGACTACACCATGGAAGAAGTTGCTGTTAAGGAACTGCCCTTCGCTGTTGATACAGTTAAGGGAAGCCAGTTCAAGCAGCCCCTGCTTCAGTACTCCGGTGCTTGCGCAGGCTGCGTTGAGACCGCTTATGCTCGCCTTGTAACTCAGCTTTTCGGTGACAGAATGTATGTTGCTAACGCAACCGGCTGTTCCTCCATTTGGGGCGGCTCTGCTCCCGCAATGCCTTACGCAGTTAACAAGGAAGGCAAGGGTCCCGCATGGGGCAACTCCCTGTTCGAAGACAATGCCGAGTTTGGTCTCGGTATGGCTACCGCTGTTCGTCAGCTCCGCGACGGCCTGAAGGCTAAGGTCGAGGCTCTGGCTGCTGCAAAGGGTGGCGCTTTGAAGGAAGCTGCTGACAAGTGGATCGAAAACTTCAAGGATGCTAAGCTGAGCGTTATCGCAGGCGAAGCACTTATCGCTGAGCTTGAGAAGGACGGCTCCGATGAGGCTAAGGCTATCCTGCAGGATAAGGACTTCCTCGGCAAGAAGACCGTTTGGATCTTCGGCGGCGACGGTTGGGCATACGACATCGGTTACGGCGGACTTGATCACGTTCTCGCTAGCGGCGAAGACGTCAACATCTTCGTATTTGATACCGAGGTTTACTCCAACACCGGTGGACAGGCTTCCAAGTCCTCCAACATCGGTCAGGTTGCTAAGTTCGCAGCAGCAGGTAAGGCAATCGCTAAGAAGGATCTGGCAGGCATCGCTATGACTTACGGCTACGTTTACGTTGCATCCGTAGGTATGGGCGCAAATCAGGCTCAGACCGTCAAGGCTATCGTTGAAGCTGAAAGCTACGAAGGACCCTCTCTCATCATCGGTTACGCTCCCTGCGAGATGCACGGTGTTAAGGGCGGTATGTCCAACTCTCAGGCTGAGATCAAGAAGGCTGTTGAAGCAGGCTACTGGAACCTCTACCGTTACGATCCCAGAAAGGTTTCCGATACCGACAACGGCTTTACCCTTGACAGCAAGGCTCCCACAGGAGATTATCAGGAGTTCATTAAGAACGAAGTTCGTTACGCATCTCTTACCAAGACCTTCCCCGGCAGAGCAGCAGAGCTGTTCGAAAAGGCAGAAGAGAACGCTAAGAAGCGTTACGCAAAGCTCTCCAAGATGGGCGAGAAATAAGTTAATAAGTTAACTTAAATAAATCAGGCTCTCACCGAAAAATCGGTGAGAGCCTTTTTTGTGATTTTATCACGGAAGAATACATATTTTTGGTATATCCTATAATCACAAGATAAAAAAGTTTGGAGGATATATTTATTATGAAGCTGAAGGATAAAGTTGCTGTTATAACCGGCGGAAGCCGCGGAATAGGCTTTGCCACCGCCGACAAGTTTTTACAGGAGGGCGCTACTGTTATAATCACCGCAAGCTCTCAAGAATCGGCAGACAAGGCAGTCGCCAAGCTTAAGGAAAAGCATCCCGATTCCATTGTAGTTGGCATAAGTCCCAACCTTGCCGACATTAAATCGGTTCGTAAGGAGTTTTTGGAGACTACTGCTCGCTATGGTTGCTTTGACATTTTGGTCAACAATGCGGGTATTTCTGAAAGCACTCCATTTACGGAATACACCGAGGAAACCTTTGACAAGGTCATTGACCTCAACCTGAAGGGCGTGTTCAATACCACCCGTGTTGCTGCAGATTGCATGATAGCGCGAGGCTCGGGAGTTATTCTTTCCACATCCTCAATGGTTTCCATTACAGGTCAGCCAAGCGGCTTTGCCTATCCCGCATCAAAGTTTGCGGTCAACGGACTTACCGTGTCACTTGCCCGTGAGTTAGGTCCCAAGGGAATCCGCGTAAATGCAGTAGCCCCCGGAATTATTGAGACCGATATGATGAAGGCTGTACCCAAGGAGGTCATCGAGCCCCTTATCAAGAATATCCCCCTTCGCCGTCTCGGTCAGCCCGAGGATATAGCAAATGCATTTGCATTCCTTGCATCCGATGAGGCATCATACATCAATGGTGTAGTCCTCTCGGTAGACGGAATGGCAAGAACGTAAAAAAGGATATCAAAAAGGACAGAGTTGATTCTCTGTCCTTAGTTTTATCCTAGCAATACATCGGTTATGAGCATTACGCAAAAGCCAACAAGCAAGGCGTAGGTCGCTCCCTGTTGCTCACCGTGGGCGTGGGTCTCGGGAATCATTTCATCGCTGATGACATAGAGCATGGTTCCGCCCGCAAAAGCAAGTGCAAAGGGCAGAATTGCCGAAGCCAGACTTACGGCAAAATAGCCTATCAGTGTTCCCAACACTTCTACAAGTCCCGTAATGAGAGCGCAGACAAAGGTCTTTTTTGGAGTCACTCCCGCTGCAAGCATAGGTCCGATTATAACCATACCCTCGGGGATATTCTGCAACGCGATACCGCCCGCAATGATAAGCGCCTGTGAGGTATTTCCCGAGCCAAAGCCAACACCTGCCGCGATGCCTTCAGGTAAATTGTGAATAGCGATCGCCATAACGAATAAAAGCACCTTACTGAGATCTGCATTATGGTGTTTCTCACTGTCATCACCCACAAGCCTATGCAGATGGGGAACCAATTTGTCGGTCAGGTTAAGGCACAACGCACCTGCAAAAATGCCCACCACCGTGATCAACACATTGTTTCCGTATTCAATTGACGGTAATATAAGTCCCAACACCGCTGCCGCAAGCATAACACCTGCCGCAAAGGACAGAACTATGTCCGAAAACTTATGGGACAGCTTTTTAAATGCAAAGCCGAGGACTGCACCGAAAACGGTTGCTCCGCCCACGCCCAATGCGGTCAATAATACTGCTTCCATTTTTCTCCTTTACTCGCAAAGGTCACGCAGCTTGCCCTCGTCGGTTATTTCAACAGTACCTCGGGTAAGCTTGACCATTCCTTCACTTTGGAAGTATTTGAGCATACGGGTGACCACCTCGCGGGCAGTGCCCATATGATTGCCTATCTTTTCGTGGGTAATGGGAAGAATATTGCTTCCCTCAACTGCCGATTCTTCAAGCAGAAAGGCGGCAAGGCGCTTGTCTATGCTCTTCCACATTATCTGCTCAACAAGCCACATAAGATCGGAAAAGCTGCCGCTGATAAGCTTATTTGAATAGCTCATGACCGGCATTGATTCATCCATAAGATTTTTATACAAACATGCGGGAATTATACATATCTCGCTGTCTTTTTCTGCCTCGACCACAATATTGAACTGCATACTGGGCATTACGCAGGATGCAGAGAAAAAGCAGATGTCATACTCAAAAAAACGGCTGATGGTGACTTCTCTGCCCTCATCGGAAAGTATATATGCTCTTATCTGTCCTGAGCAAACAAGCACAAGACCGAGGCAATCTATATTACCATTATATAATATGGTTCCCTTGCTTACCTTTCTTGTCTCTGATGCGGACTCGATGTGCGCTTTTTGCTGACTTGACAGTTCATTCCAAATGGGTAGATAATCGGCAAAGTTCACTTTTATCACCTCTTTCAATTCAAGTATATTCCAACTTAAAAAAACTGTCAATATTTTCATTTTTATGTGAGAAAGTCACAGAACTTTATATTTTTATGATGTATTATGTAACCACAAAAGAAAAACAAATTAAAAATCAAAATAAACGGAGGACACAAAAATGTCAAAAAATATCTATGCAGGAACCAAGACCGAAAAGAACCTTTGGGAAGCTTTCGCAGGCGAATCCCAGGCAAGAAACAAGTACACCTATTTTGCATCTGTTGCAAAGAAGGCAGGCTACGAGCAGATCGCTGAGTTCTTCCTTAAGACTGCCGAAAACGAAAAAGAGCACGCAAAGCTTTGGTTCAAGGCTCTTGGTGAGCTTGGCAACACTGCTGAAAACCTGCTTGCCGCCGCGGAAGGCGAAAACGGTGAATGGACCGATATGTATGACCGTATGGCTAAAGATGCTGAGGAAGAAGGCTTCCTTGATCTTGCAGCTCAGTTCAGAGGCGTAGCCGCTATTGAGAAGACCCACGAAGAGCGTTATCGTGCTCTGCTTGCCAATGTAGAAACCGGCAAGGTCTTTGAAAAGGAAGGCGTCGTTCTTTGGGAATGCCGCAACTGCGGACATCAGGTCAGCGGCGACAAGGCTCCCGAGGTCTGCCCCGTATGTCATCACCCCAAGGCATATTTCGAAGTCCATAAAAAGAATTATTAAGCCATCTTCACAGATCCTTCTTTCTGTTTATGTGTTTTATCCCCGCAACCAAACGACTCGCCATCTCGGCGGGTCGTTTTTTTATTGACACTGTATCTTTGTCTATATTATAATATGGGTATATTTAGATTATTGATTTAAACTGATAAATATAGGGGGATGAAATATGAGTTTAAAAAGGTTTTCAGCGCTTATCTTGGCGCTTTTGATGATCATATCTGCCTTTGCAGGCTGTGCGGAAGCTCCCGCCACACCCGATGCTCCCGTTGACGAACCCGATCAGCCTCAGGAGCCAATTACGCCCGATGAACCCGAAACTCCCACTGAGCCTGAAAAACCTTCCGAGCCCGAAAAACCTTCCGAGCCCGAAAATCCCACTGAGCCTGAGAAGCCCTCTGAGCCTGAGCTGCCACCTCATACTCACACGTGGGACGAAGGCATAATCACAAAAGAACCCAACTGCGGTGAAAAGGGCGTAAAGACTTTTTCTTGTGATTGCGGCGAAACCAAGACAGAAGACGTTCCCACCATGGGCGATCACACTTGGGATATGGGCATTATAGAAGGCACTGTAAAAACCTACACCTGCACAGTTTGTCACGGCATAAAGACTGAAACGGTTACCATTCCCGTTCAGCCTGTCGGAGAATCTTATATTGTAGTCGCAAACGACAGATGGTCGGTTCTTACTACCGGTAAGTTTTCAGACGATTCATCTTCCAAGGTAACCAATGGTCTTGACGGAGTTCAATATAACAGATACAACTATACCTCGGTGGAGACCCTTGCGGAAGACGGCAATATTCTTGCAGTTAAGAAGAGTGATATGGCCGCTTACCTTTCCGGCAAACTTGAAAGCGATAAGATCCTCTCCGTTTCTCAAGCCGACGGCAAGGGAGAGCTTATAGGTACGGAAATAATTATTGAGCTTGACGGAAACAATGTAAAAAGTGTACTCTCTTCGGGAAAATCTGTTGTAGGTGACCTTGAAATAACCGAAAAAGGCGGAAAATACACTGTTAAAATAGGCGATAAGGTTTATTTGGAAAACGCCGATAAAAACACACAGCTTGCCCCTGCAGTCTATGCTTATGCATATAACAGCCTTGCATATTTTTCATCCCTTAATAAGATACGAGTTTTCGTTAAGCCTTATAATTTTGTAGACCTTAACAAAATATATTCCAATGATAGCCACAGCATTTCCGATATAGGTAATTTCTATAACGAGCTTTATAACCTGCGCAGAGTAATGCATCAGGTGGTCGGATACGACTGGGATTACGACGGTAAAATAGATATGGTCATCGTCAATGACGGTACTGTTGTCAAGGTTGGCAAGATCAACGAGGCAGAAACCGTCCTTCGTTCCAACGGCACAAATGCAGGCTATTGCGGACACGGTTGGTGCATAGGCGCTACCCTCAGAGTAGACAATGTTACCTTTAATCACACCCCCGTTATTGAAGAGCACGTACTTGCTTACGGTGATTATAAAACGGGTCGTATTACTGTTAACGACGTAACCGAAATAACCGGCAAACTTACCGCTATTGATTGGGATAAAGGCACCTGCGTGATCGACGGCAAGTCCTATGAAATCTGTATTGGCGGTGAAACTCCTTACGGATACAGTGCAAATCCCTATCGTTGGGAAAGCAAGAACCTTGACGAAGAGTTGCTGGGCAACAAAGTAAAGGTATACACCGACGGAAAGTATATCGTTCATTTTGTTGAAGAAGCCCTTGAAAAAGCGATTCCTCTTGCCGATGACAGTGAGTTTGTACAGAAGAATATCTTTACCGCTGATCTCTATCAAAAGGGCATCAAGTATGAAAGATACTCTGCAACAGAATATAGGATCACCTTTGATTCCAAGCTTGACAGCTATGCAATAGTTGTGCCTGTAACCTTGGGTAAATGCTACGAGGTTCGTTTCAATACTCTTCCCGAAAAACTGGGTGTAGTACGCATAACCGTTGATCCGTATAATCAAAAGGACGGAAATTATTACAACACAAAGAATAATATCCTTTGCCTCAGCGGCGCGCCGAAAAGCAGTAGCGAGAGCAACTTTATGCACGTTCCTCAGCGGGATGAATATATGGTAATCGTCACGGGCAACAAGCTTGACGATGTATTTATCGGTGAGCAGACCATAGTGGCTGAGGGACAGAGCAAAATCGATTGGTGGGTCCCTGCAGAGCAAGGCAGTATCAAGCGCGGTGACAGTAACCTGATGGGCGATATCGATTGGACAAGTGAAGAGTTCATCGATAATATGTATGAGCCGGTTAGGGCAGCGCATCCCGAATACATAACCCGCAATATGATCGGTAAGGATCAATCGGGTCAGTATAATATGTATAGCTATGTATATACCCCCGAAAACTACAAGACCACCTTCCTGCTTGCCAGCGGCATACACGGAAATGAAGAGCCTTCCTATTTTGCCCTTGCAAAACTGATGGAGCTTATTGCAAACTCCACCGAAGAAGACAAGCATCTGTACTTCTTAAAGCAGAATGTCCGATTCGTTGTTATCCCCCTTATGAATCCTTGGTCGGTATCACAGGATAAGAATATACGGCAAAACTCCACGGGAACAGATATGAACCGCGACTTTCCCAATCTTACTCAGGCTGAGACGCAGAATATTATGAACGAGTTCAGAAAATATGCGGACGAGGCCACTTTGCTCATAGACTTCCACTGTGCAAGCAACACAAAGACATCGGATCTGTATTATAACTTTGCAATTCAGGCAGACAACTCGCATATCATATTCCGCACACTGAATCAGCTTCATCACAGACAGAAGGAACTTGGATACGTTGAAAAGCTTCAAGCTATGGCACAGGTTCCCGGTGTTTATATTAAGACGAACACCACTCTTCAGGGCAGAGCGTATAACGAGTTTGGTATATCCACAATAACCGCCGAGCATTTTATGGAAACTACCGGCTTCCCCGATGGCTTTACCGCAAAGGGTATGACACACGCTGTTGAGGCATTCGGAAATATGATAATCCAGAATGCATATTACTATGTAGAAAAAGCAAGTAAATAATCAGCAAAAAAGAGGCGTTCTATATGGCGCCTCTTTTTGTATCCTTTTGTTGATTGACATACTAATCTTAATACTATAATATAACGATATAAAAATATCATGTTTAAGGGGGATTCCTTATGCGGATAAAACATATTTTGGCATTAATGCTTTCTTTTATTATTTTTATATCGGCCTTTGCGGGTTGTGCGGAGCAAACTGCTCAGCCCATTAAACCGGATGCTCCCATTGACACACCCGATGAGCCCGACACTCCGGATGAGCCTGACACACCGGACGAGCCCGTCACACCCGATGAACCGAGCAATCCCGACGAGCCTGACACTCCTGACGAGCCTGACACACCAGACGAGCCCGTCACTCCCGATGAGCCTGACACTCCCGATGAGCCTGACACTCCCGATGAGCCTGACACTCCCGATGAGCCTGACACTCCCGACGAGCCTGACACTCCCGACGAGCCTGACACTCCCGACGAGCCCGTCACACCGCCCCACACCCATCAATGGGATAACGGCAAGGTCACAAAAGAGGCTACCTGTGGAAGCGAAGGAGTCAAGACCTTCACCTGCGATTGCGGAGATACCAAGACGGAAGCGATCTCAATATCCACTGAGCATAGTTGGAGCACTGGAGTGATAGATGGAGCTTTTAAGCTTTATATCTGTTCAGTATGTCAAGCTACAAGATATGAAGAGTTGCCACTTCCTGCAGGTGAGCCTTATATAGTAGTTGCCAACCACAGATGGTCGGTTGTTTCCACAGGTGAACTTGGGGATAATGATGGATCTGTCACTGTTGGTCTTGACGGCATAACCTATGATCGTTTCACCTATAAAGCTGTACAAACCCTTGCCGAAGAGGGACATATACTTGCCGTAAAAAAGAGTGATATTGCGGACTATATGGCAGGCAAGCTTGATGATAGCAAGACGCTCTCCCTGGCTTATGCAGATGAAAAAAGCGAGCTGATAGGCACCGAAATATATATTGAGTTCGATGGGGACAAGGTGAAAAATATTGCCACACCAAAACTATCTGTTGTCGGCAAACTTAATATAACTGAAAACGGTGGTAAATACACCGTCAAAGTGGGCAACAAGATCTATTTTGAAAACGCAGATGGATCAAATATCCTTGCTTCTAAGCTCTATTCATATGCTTACACCTCAATGGCATATTTTTCAGCAATAAATAAGCTTCGCGTGTTTATCAAACCCGCTTCCTTTGTTGATCTGAACATGATCTATTCCAACGCTGCTCACAATGTTTCAGAGATAGGAACCTTTTACAACGAGTTCTATGCGTTGAGACGCACTAACCATCAAGTCACAGGTTATGACTGGGATCACGACGGAAAGCTTGATATGGTTATCCTCAACGATGGTACCACCGCTAAGGTGGAAGATATTAATGATGCAACTATCGGCTTGGGTGTTAACGGTACCAATGCGGGATATTGCGGTCACGGCTATTGTACTCATACCACTTACAAGATAAACGACATAACTCTTAACTGTACTCCAATAGCCGCTGACATCGTTATGGCATATGGCGACTACAAAACGGGACAAATTACAGTTGAGGCTTTGACAGAAGTCGCAGGAATACTGACCGCTATCGATTGGGATAAGGGCACTTGCGTAATAGATGGCATTACCTATGAGATCTGCATCGGCGGCGAGACCCCCTACGGATATGCAGCGAATAAATATCGTTGGGCAAGCAAGAATCTTGATGAGGAGCTTTTGGACAACAAGATAAAAGTCCTCACAGACGGAAAATTTATTGTCCGATTTGTTGAAACTGCAGTTGAAAAGATTATTCCCCTTGCCGATGACAGCGAGTTCTACCAAAAGAACATCTTTACCACCGAGCTGTACCACAAGGGTATAACCTACACTCAGACAACACCCTCTTATTATACTGCAACCTTTAACTCCAAGCTCGACAGCTATGCAATTATCCTTCCCGTAACCTTGGGTAAGCTTTACGAGGTGCGTTTTGATACACTTCCCGAGTCACTTGGTGTCTTCCGTGTCAACTATGATCCATCTCTGCAGATCGACGGAACGAGCTGTACTATTAACAGCAATGTTCGTTTCCTTAAAACTCCCCCTGTAAAAACCCTTGATACGGACTTTATGCATATCCCACAACAGGATGAATACCTTGTTATCGTTACGGGCAATAAGCTTGATGATGTATACATTGGTGAACAGACCATAGTTGCCGAGGGTGAAAGCAATATTGATTGGTGGATACCCGAAGAGCAAGGCAGCATCAGGCGGGGCGACAGTAACCTGATGGGCGATATTGACTGGACAAGCGAAGAGTTCATAGATAATATGTACGAGCCGGTGCGTAAGGCGCATCCCGAATATATAACCCGCAATGTTATAGGCAAAGATCAGTCGGGTCAGTATAATATGTACAGCTATATTTATACACCCGAAAATTACAAGGTGACCTTCCTGCTTGCCAGCGGCATTCACGCAGATGAGGAAGCATCATATTTTGCTCTTGCACGAATAATGAACCTTATTGCCAACGCAACGGAAGAGGATACACATCTGTATTTCTTAAGACAAAATGTGCGGTTTGTAGTCATTCCCCTTATGAATCCTTGGGGCGTTTCACAAGCAAAAAACACAAGAACAAACTCTGCGGGCATCGACTTAAATCGTGATTTCTTCGATATGAGTCAACAGGAGTCCAACAATATTATTGCAGAGTTCGAAAAATATGCAGATAGCGCCTCTATGCTTATAGATTTCCATTGCTCAGGCGATAAGGGTAAGAATGATATGTTCTATAATTTCCCCATTCAGGAACCCAACGCGCCCATTATATTCCGCACACTCAACCAGCTACACCACAGACAGAAGGAGCTCGGCTATGTTGAAAAGCTTCAAGCTATAGATTGTATCCCCGGACCTTATTTGTGGACAGGAAGCCGAAATGTCGATACTAAGGGATACGTCTATTTGGGTGTGCCGTCTATGACCGCAGAACATTTCCTATATGGACTCAACTTCCCTGCCGCATATTCTGCAAAGAGTATGACCCACGCGGTTGAGGCGTTTGGAAATATGATAATTCAAAATGCATATTTCTTTGTGGAAAACGCAAATAAATAAGCAAACTAAAAAGCAGTTGCATTGGCAACTGCTTTTTGTTGTATAAATACTATTTTATGCTCTTTGAGTTGTATATTCTGTGCTTTGCCAAGAAGCGGCGTAATGATTTTTTGTGACTACACAGCTTTTCCTTACAGTTTTCGCAAGAAAGGCTGCAGTTGTTTTTTTCTAAAAATCTTTCGGGATATTTTTTGCGAAGTATCTCCCACTCTATAACCAATGCGAAAGATAAGAGCAGCAAGCTGAGGGTGTACGCATTTCTTACAAATATCAACGGCAAAAACATCATTGGGTAATCCCAATTATATATCTGGCAGGTAACGCAGCATTTATTCCCCATAATCCATTCTTGGAAAGGACAAAAGAACAATATGCAAATCATATCGAAAACCGAGAAAAACAGACAGATTATAAATATAAGCTCCTCGTCGATCACTCCACCGTAGAACAATGCACCGATGATGGCGGCTACGGCTAAAGTGATCACAGCCACAATGATATTGGAGCCTCTGCGATGAAGGATAGTGTTCTCCTTGGGCTCTTTTCGAGTTTTGAAATTGCGTTTAAACTGTTTTTGGCAACCCATACTCTCGATCTTTGAAGGGAAGAACCTCAAGGCTATCTCAACAACAAACACAAGCCATATAGTTATGAACACCAACGGGCGATGAGAATAGAAATCAAACAGCTCTGTTCCCCACACTCTGTCACAGATATAGGCACAAACCGCAACCAAAAAGAGAAAGCTGCGGAATGCAAGCTTTATATAATGTATATTGGATATGAAAGATATGACCGGAGCCAATTTCTTTTTCATAGATACCTCATCCGTCTTTAGTAATGGTTACTTATATATTACCACTTTTTGTCTGTCATTTCCACATATAAAATGTTAAATATAAAAAAACAAAGCGGAGAAAAAACTCCGCTTTGTGTTTTTTGTTTTTTTACTTGCTCTCCATATTGAAGCGCTTCTTGAAGCGATCAACACGTCCGCCGGTATCTACCAGCTTCTGCTTGCCGGTATAGAAAGGATGGCAGTTGGAGCAGATTTCAACACGGATATTCTCTTTAGTAGAGCCTACCTGGAACTCGTTGCCACATGCACACTTGACGGTAGTGGTCTTGTAGTTGGGATGGATACCCTCTTTCATTGCATTTCACCTCGCACGATTATACTGTCTGACAACGATTATCATAACACAATCAAAAGGCAAATGCAATCTTTTTTTTGAGTTTCTTACTAAATTTTTAAAAATAATCTTAAAAAAGAGATAAAAAAGGTTGACATTTCAGTCTATTTTTAGGATAATTTAAATGTTGTTAACAACAATACAATAGGAATAGTGTATAATCGATTCTGCGTTGTGTTGTTATATAAACGTTTATTATTTGCAAGGAAGGTTTATCTCATGAAAAAGACACAGACAAAGACCGATGCTAAGTCTCTTTGGATAAAGATCGGCGTAATTGCATTTGTTGTAGTTTTTGTTGCAACATTGCTCTTCTCTGTTCTGCGCTACACCACAGGCGTTATGCACAGACTCTCTCCCGCTCTCACTGTTGGCGATGAAAAAGTTTCAGCAATGGATATGCGTATCTTCTATGCCGACACCAGAGCAAACTACCTGTATCAGTACGGCTACATTCTCGAGATGTACGGATATGATCTGTCCACCATCGATTCTCAGCCCTGCCTGTATGATTCTTCTACAACTTGGGCTGGCTATTTCCTCCAGCAGACAATCAACTCTGTAACCAATGTTATGATCCTCAAGCAGATGGCTGAGGCAGACGGCTTTGAGATCAGCGATACTGTCAAGAAGGATGTTTCTGATTATATTCACAACATTGAGCATTCTGCAGAAGATCAGGACATATCCGTAAGAAAGTACCTGAAGCAGGTCTACGGCACAGGCACTTCCATCAAGGATGTTGAGAAGATCGCTACTATCACCCAGTATGCAAATGAGTATTATACAACTATTTATGACGGATACTACGACGGCATTTCTGCTGAGGATGTAGAAAAGTACTACGGCGAGCATAAGGACGAGTATGATGTTGCTAACTTCTTTGCTCTTGTCGTTCCCTATGAGGAAGTTAAGTACGAAGCTCCCAAGGATGGCGAAGAGCTTCCTGAAGGTGCTGCTACAAGCAAAGAGGATGCAGTTCTGAAAACCGAAGAAAACCGCAAGGCTGCTGAGGCTCTCGCAAACGAGATCAAAGAAAAGGTTACCGCAGAAAACTTTGACGAGATCGCAAAGGAATATTGGACCAAGGTCGACCCTGACAACGAGGATGTAGAGTTTACAACCCGTTTGACCAGCGGTAAGCTCTCAGATACCTCCTCGGTATATGGTGAATGGTACAACTCTGAGGCAATCACCGAAGGCACCAAGATCGTTCTTGACAACACCGACGTAAAAGAATATATCGTTGCTCTGTACACCGGCCGCAGCCGTGAAGAAATTGAAACAGTTAATGTACGTCATATCCTTATCGGTGCAACCACCGAGATCAGTGAGGATCTTTCCGCTGAGGAAAAGGCTGAGGCTGAAAAGGCTAAGACTGAGGCTAAGGAAAAGGCTGACAAGCTGCTTGCTGACTTCCTTGCAGGTGAAAAGACTGCTGAGGCATTTGGTAAGCTGGCTGACGAAAATACTCAGGATACCGGTTCTTTTGGCAAGGGCGGCCTTTATGAGAACGTCGCTCCCGGAGAAATGGTCGAAGCATTTGATGCATGGATCTTTGACGAAGCACGCAAGGTTGGAGATACCGCTGTTGTTGAGACAGAGCATGGCTACCACGTAATGTACTTTGAAGGCGCAGGCGAGCTTCAGTACATTGTAAACATCAAGAATACTATTGCAAGTGAAAAGTACACCGAAAAGTACACTGCATTCTCCGAGGGTATGGAAGCTAAGGACCACAACTTCGGTATGATGTTGGCATTCTAAAGCTTAATAATTTTAAACGGCTTGGCGCCTTGCCAAGCCGTTTTTTAATTGCTTAAAAAGCGGTGAGAATTATCTCACCGCTTTTTTTCTTACTTTTCTGTGTCGCCTTCGTAGATTCGGGAGCTTTCACCCCAAGGATGATAGCCTGTACCGATATGCTTGAAGCCGAAGTTTTCATAATAACCGATATGTCCCGTGGCAATATAGACCTTTTTAAAGCCTGCCGCCGCGGCATCCTTTTTTGCGCGATCAAGCAAAATACCGCCCAATGCTCTGCCGCGATATTCGGGAGAAATATAGATGGCGCAGATCCAAGGATACAGATCCTGACGGCTGATAAAGTCGTTGGTTATCAAGCCAGCACAGCCTACGATATGGTCATCCTCTTCAAGCAGATACCATTGAGGCAGAGGTGACTCGGTATGCAAGCAATAGGAAATGCAGTTTTCGTAAACTCGCTCGTTCTCTTCGGTTGCCCAGATCTCGCTGATATAACGAATTGCCGCGCCCTTGTATTCGGGCTGTTCTCTTACAGATATGATATGCACTTTTTCTGCCCCCTTCTCTGCGATAATGTCGGCTATTTTATATACATCACCCGCGCCCATTGTGATTATAATATCACCCTGCTGCGCGTTATTTACTACCCATTCGGCTGCCTGCTCCATATTCTCTGCCCAACCTGCGCCTGAAATAAGTTCTGCAAGACACTGTGCCGAAACGCCCAGATCGTCGGTCTCTCTTGCCGAATAAATGGGGCAGATCATAAGCTTATCGGCATAGCTTAAAGCCTTGCCAAACTCATCAAGCAGTGATGCCGTTCTGCTGTAGGTGTGGGGTTGGAACACACAAAGCACTCTGCCATCGGTCATATCCCTTGCCATTTTCAGAGTGGCTTCTATCTCTGACGGATGGTGAGCATAGTCGTCATATATCTGTGCGCCCTTCCATCTGCCTATCTGCTCCATACGGCGGCCTACGCCTCCGTATTTACGCATACCTTTTTCAAACTCTTCGGGAGGTATGCCCAAAGCGATGGCGCAAGCGGCACATGCTAATGCGTTGCTGAGATTATGCTTGCCCGTTACCTGCAGGTCAAGGCAACACCACAGCTTGCCTCTGTAAAAGACCTCGCAACTGCTTTTTTTGCCGATATTGACATTGACTCCCCTGACATCGCAATGCTTTGCAAAACCGAAGGTAAGTATCTTTCGGTCAACGCCCTTGATGGAGTTAAGCGCCATTGCATCGTCGCCGCAAACGACTACAGTTCCGCTTTCGGGGGTGCGAAGGGCGAACTTTTTAAAGGATTCGGAAACGGCATTTATATCCTTAAAATAATCAGGATGGTCAAACTCTACATTTAATATAACTGCAATGGTAGGACAGAACTGTAAAAACGAGTCCTTATACTCGCAAGCCTCTGCAACTATAAGTCCGTTGCCGCCGATACGCAGTGTTCCCGCAATAGTTGAAAGCTCACCGCCAACCATAACAGTTGGATCAAGTCCCGCACTGATTCCCAAGGTTGCAAGCATTGCGGTAGTGGTAGTCTTGCCGTGGGTTCCCGCAACGCAGACCGCCTTGTCATAGCCGCGCATAAGCAGTCCCCAAGCTTCACTGCGCTCCATTACGGGGATATTCTTCTCACGCGCTGTCACTATATCGGGGTTATCGTCGTGAACTGCCGCGGTGCGGATAAGCAACGCAGCTCCGTCTATTCCCTTCCCGTTTTGGGGCACTTGTATTTTTGCGCCCTGTTTACGCAGTGACTCTATAGCTTTGCTTTCGTCGCGGTCGGAACCTCCAACGACAGCACCCATATCAATAAGCAGACCTGCCAGCGCACGCATAGAAACGCCGCCTATTCCGCTGAGGAAAATAGGCGCTTTTGACGCTATCAGATCCATAAACTCTTTATACTGCATAGTTACACCTCTTTATTAGTTCCATTATATTACATCTTGGTCAAAAGATAAACACTTTTTTCTCAATCTGAATATGATATTTAGAGAGGAGTGATGTATATGACCGAAAAAAAGCCTTTGATTGCCCTATCGGAGGGCGGCAGAAAGCACGAATACTTGGCTGAAATGCTACAAAGAGACGGATATGCCGTGAATATAACCGACGGGGAAAAGGCACGGGGCGCTGACTTTTACATAATACCTAAGCTCAAAAATGCCCGCAGCTTTGATAACTGCTCGACTAAGGTTATTGAATATCTTACATTGGAGGATTTTAAGTCTGCCAACGGAATCCTCACTGCCGAAGCGGCAATAGCTGTGGCAATGGAAAACACAGACTTTGCTCTTTCAGGCTGTAAGGCTCTTGTGACGGGAGGCGGAGCAATCGCCCTCCCCCTTGCTCTGCGGCTAAAGGCTTTGGGTTCATTCGTAACTGTGGCGGCACGGAATACAGCGAAGCTGGAGCTTTTGAGAGCTGATGGCATTTTTGCCGTTGATCTTTGCTTTGCAGGCGGCGAGTATGATGTTGTTTTTAACACTGTTCCCGCCCTTGTTTTTGACCAAAAAATGCTCAGCGCCATAAACCCCGATGCTCTTTTGATAGACCTGGCTTCCCTGCCCGGCGGGGTGGATAAGACCGCTGCGGAGGAGCTTGGAATAAGGGTCATTCCCGCCCTTGCCTTGCCCGGCAAGCATATGCCCAAGTCTGCCGCAAAAGTGATACATAATTCTGTTATAAAAGCAATAAAGGAGATGACATTATGACCGGACACAGGATAGGAGTGGGCATTTGCGGCTCATTCTGTACTTTTTCGCAAATACTCCCCGTACTTAAAACACTTTCCTGCTCAAATGAGGTAACTGCGGTGCTGTCTTATTCTACCCAAGAGATAGACACCCGATTTTACCGCGCCGATGACTTCAAGCGTGATGTGATAAATGTCACGGGCAGAGCGCCCATAACCACCATTTCAGGAGCGGAGCAGGTCGGGCCTCAGCACCTATTTGATGTAATGCTTATCGCTCCTTGCACGGGAAACACTATGGCAAAGCTTCGCTATGGAATTACCGATACACCCGTGCTTATGGCAGCAAAGGCACATCTGCGCAACAATAAGCCGCTTGTTATTGGCTTTTCGACCAACGACGCTTTAGGTGCTGCTGCTCCCAATTGGGGTGAGCTTTTAAACCGTCGAAATATATATTTTGTGCCCTTTTCTCAGGACGACTATGACAAAAAACCGCGCTCTATGGCGGCACATTTCGGACTGTGCGAAAAGGCATTGGAAGCGGCGCTTCGAGGTGAGCAGCTACAGCCTATTATAGGATAAGATATGGAATATCAAAAACTGCACCATTTTTGACACATAAAAAGGACGGAGATACATATCTCCGCCCTTTTGGTTTTATAGGCTATTCAATTAATACATTCCCATATCGCCGGGGTTCATTGCAGGTGCTGCGGGAGCGGGCTCCTTCTTATCTGCAACAACGCTCTCGGTGGTGAGGACCATGGATGCGATGGATGCTGCATTCTGCAGGGCGGTACGAGTTACCTTGGTAGGATCGACGATACCGCTGGAGATCATATCGCAATATACTTCCTTGTATGCGTCAAAGCCATAACCGACCTTGCGGCTGTTCTTTATCTTTTCAATAACAACACTGCCGTCGACGCCTGCGTTGTAAGCGATCTGACGAACAGGAGCTTCCAAAGCCTTTGCCACGATGCGTGCACCGGTCTTTTCGTCGCCTTCAAGAGTATTGACAAGCTTTGAAACTGCGGGAATTGCATTGATATATGCAACACCGCCACCTGCTACGATGCCTTCTTCAACTGCTGCGCGAGTAGCATTGAGAGCGTCTTCGATGCGGAGCTTCTTTTCCTTCATCTCGACTTCGGTAGCAGCACCGACCTTGATAACTGCAACACCGCCTGCCAGCTTTGCCAGGCGCTCCTGCAGCTTTTCACGATCAAAGTCAGAGGTTGTATTTGCGATCTCGTTGCGAATAGCGCCAACTCTGCCTGCGATGGCTTCCTTGTCGCCTGCGCCGTTAACGATGATGGTGGTCTCCTTGAGCACCTTGACCTGACCTGCTCTGCCCAGCATTTCCATAGATGCATCCTTAAGCTCGTAGCCAAGCTCTTCGGAAACAACGATTCCGCCGGTAAGAGTTGCGATATCCTTCAGCATTTCCTTGCGTCTGTCGCCGAAGCCGGGAGCCTTGACTGCTACGCAGGTAAAGGTGCCGCGAAGCTTATTGACGATAAGGGTGGAAAGTGCTTCGCCTTCAACATCCTCTGCGATGATGACCAGCTTTTTGCCGCTCTGTACGATCTGCTCGAGGAGGGGAAGAATTTCCTGAGTGGAGGATATCTTTTTATCTGTGATAAGGATGTATGCGTCGTTGATGACTGCTTCCATCTTATCGGTATCGGTAACCATATAGGGGGTGATGTAGCCACGGTCAAACTGCATACCTTCAACGATCTCGCTGTAGGTCTCAGCGGTCTTGGACTCTTCGATGGTGATAACGCCGTCATTGGAAACTTTTTCCATAGCCTCGGCAATCAAAGCACCGATGGAATCGTCACCGGAGGATATAGCTGCAACACGTGCGATATCGTCGCTTCCGCTGACCTGACGGGCATTTTCCTTGATCTGCTCAACTGCAACATCAACAGCCTTTGCGATACCCTTGCGGACTACCATGGGGTTTGCGCCTGCGGTAACATTCTTAAGTCCTTCGCCAACAAATGCCTGAGCAAGCAGAGTTGCGGTGGTAGTACCGTCACCTGCGATGTCGTTGGTCTTGGTTGCTACCTCGCGGACAAGCTGTGCGCCCATATTCTCAAATACATCGTCAAGCTCTACATCCTTTGCAATGGTAACACCATCATTGGTGATGAGGGGTGCACCGAACTTCTTGTCAAGTACAACATTTCTTCCCTTGGGACCCATTGTAACCTTTACGGTATCAGCCAACTTATTAACGCCGCGCTCTAAAGCTCTGCGTGCTTCTTCACCGAATAAAATCATCTTTGCCATAAGTATTTGCCTCCTTATTCTACTACAGCAAGAATATCGCTCTGCTTGACGATGATATACTCTGTACCGTCAAGCTTGATCTCTGTGCCTGAATACTTGCTTGTGATGACCTTTTGGCCAACCTTAACGTTCATAGGGATCTTCTTTTCGCCGTCGTCATAACCGGGACCTACTGCAACGACCTCTGCAACCTGGGGCTTCTCCTTTGCACTGCCTGCAAGGATGATTCCGCTCTTGGTTGTCTCTTCGGCTTCGGTCATCTTAACGACTACTCTGTCCTGAAGGGGAATGAGCTTCATTTTGAATTACCTCGTTTCTTTATTTTATATTGTTATTTTTATTTTTGGCACTCTTGACCTTTGAGTGCTAACCACAAGTAATATGATACCACATCTATCTGTAAAATCAAGTCTTTTTTGTAAACATTTTCATATTTTTACCGATGGTTTGATTTATAATTGACTGCATAGTAAAAATGTGAGATAATATAATATAGTAAAGGAGTGATTATATGTCTTATGTATGGTTCGGCGCAATGATACTTTTTGTATTTTTGGAAGCCGCCACTATGGGCATCAATTTTATATGGTTTGCGCTTGGCTCATTAGGTGCTATGATCTCTGCTATGCTGGGCGCGCAAATATGGCTGCAAGTAGTTATTTTTATAGTTGTTACCGCGGTCACACTTTATTTTACGCGACCTTTGGTAAAAAAATACTTCAATAGTAAAAGAGTTCCCACCAATGCCGACCGCATAATCGGTAAGACCGCTACCGTCACCGAAGAGATCGACAACTCAAAGGGTGTCGGTCAGATCAGCATTGAGGGTCAGATATGGTCAGCACGAAGCGAAGGCAACACCCCGATTCCCTGCGGCAGCACAGTTACAATTGTATCCATTGTCGGCGTAAAAGCCGTTGTAAAATAAAAGGAGGAGCATTATGGAATTAGTTATTATCCTTGCCGTTATCGTTATTGCGATAATCGTCATCTGTGTCAACATCGTTGTTGTTCCCCAGGCAAATGCTTATGTTATTGAACGACTCGGCGCATATCAGACCACTTGGGGCACAGGCTTGCACTTCAAGATTCCCATCATCGAGCGTGTTGCCAACAGGATCACACTTAAGGAACGGGTTGGTGACTTTCCTCCCCAGCCGGTCATAACCAAGGATAATGTTACAATGAAGATCGACACGGTCATCTATTTTCAGGTAACCGATCCCAAGCTGTTCACCTATGGTATCGTCAATCCTATGGCTGCAATCGAAAACCTCACCGCAACCACCCTGCGTAACATAATCGGTGACTTGGAGCTTGATCAGACCCTTACCTCCCGCGATATAATCAACTCCAAGATGCGCGCTATCCTCGACGAAGCCACCGATCCTTGGGGCATCAAGATAAACCGCGTTGAGCTGAAGAATATTATTCCTCCCGCCGCAATTCAGGACGCTATGGAAAGACAGATGAAGGCAGAGCGTGAGCGCCGCGAATCCATCCTTAAGGCTGAGGGTGAAAAGCGTTCGGCTATTCTTATCGCAGAGGGTGAGCGCGAATCTATGATCCTTCGTGCCGATGCCGCAAAGCAGCAGAAGATCAAGGAAGCAGAGGGTGAGGCAGAGGCTTTGCTCGCCGTTCAGACCGCCCTTGCAAACTCCATCAAACTGCTGAATGAAGCTAACCCCGGTGAAGCAGTTGTCAAGCTTAAGGCTCTTGAGACCTTTGCTCAGGTCTCCAACGGTCAGGCTACAAAGATAATCATTCCCTCCGAGATACAGAGCATTGCAGGTCTTGCCGCATCTGCAAAGGAGCTACTGAAGGACTGATACCAACTATCATATAAGTATCAAACCCTCCGCAATTTTGTAGTAAATTGCGGAGGGTCTATATTTAAGAATAACAGTGTCTGCTTTGGGAATATAATTATTCTTTATAAGGCATATTTAAAACTTGTATTCTCAAATGAACAATAGACTGTTGCCGTTTTCTTCACTTATGTGTAAAATATTATTATAATACTAAGTCTTACAATGATATTGAAAGCGGAGAAAAAAAGCATGGGTAAAACAAGTATTATCTTTACGGGCGATATAGGCTTTGACAAGTATATGGACGGAAGATGGGCTGACGAAAGACTTTTCAGCAAGGAGCTGCTAAACTTTTTCTCCTCTGCAGACCACACTGTTGCCAATATAGAGGGCGCGGTCATAGATCCCGAAAGCGCCGCCGCTTCCAATGATGGCAGACAGTGTTTTCACGCTATGCATCCCGATGCCGTAAATAAGCTGAGGGAGATCGGCGCAGATATATGGTGTATCGGCAACAATCATATTATGGATGCAGGTACATTCGGACTTGAAAGCACTCTTAAGACCGCTGAAGCTATGGGCTGCCGCACCGTAGGCGCGGGCATCAATATTAATGATGCCTCCGCACCTATTTATCTTGATGAAGCGGGCGGCATAGGAATTATCAATGTATGCTACAGAGTAGACAATATGATGGCGGACGAAGACACGGCGGGTGTTTTTTCTTGGGATGATCTTGAGAGCATTGCTCAGCATATAAGTGAGATCAAAGCCCGTTGCCGTTGGTGTATTGTTATAGCTCACGGCGGCGAAGAGTTTGCGTGCTTACCCAATCCCTATACTCGCGATCGTTATATGCGCTATCTTGAATTGGGTGCGGATGTAATCGTGGGACATCACCCACATGTACCCGAAAACTACGAGCTTTTCCCCGACGGAAAAGCAATATTCTACTCACTGGGCAACTTCATCTTTGATACCGACTATCAAAGAGTGCACCTTTATACCGAGGCAGGTGTATTGCTCAAGCTCAGCTTTACCGAAGAGGCTTTTGACTTTGAAGCAGTAGGCATAAAGATCATTCGCGGCGATGAGCGTATAGATATTGCTCCCCTGCCCGATATTTTTACAAATATCCCCGCCGATGAGTATGAAAAGCTTTCTCCCCTTTCTGCAGCAGCCTTTGTGAAGGAATATAAAAAGACTATGATCTATATTTCCCCCGTCGATTTTGAAAATGCCAGCGAAGAGCTGTGGAACAGTTTTCTTTTCAGCAACAGAACGGACGGCTTTGACAAGGGCACACATATGGACTTTTTTATAATTATTCCTTTCTCCCAAAAAGCAGAGAGAGATGAATGGAAAAGCAGCAGGCTCGACAAGGTAAAGGACTACATACTCAAGCTGCTGTGATACAAGGCATTAATGGTTGCATATTATTTACAAGCGTTTTATATGCCGTATAGTTTTTGTTTATGCGCATCATTTGAAACTTGTATTAACTTTTTTTGCAAGATGTGATAAGATTGTATATATTATAGCGATAATTAGGTATCGCATCAAACGAGAGGAGAAAATCAATATGAAGAAGATCCTTGCATTGCTTCTCGCTGCTATGATGCTTGTTGCCGCTTTTGCGGGCTGTGCAGCACAGAATAACAATGAGGCGTCAAAGCCATCGGGTTGGGTCAATGATTATTTCACCGCCCTGCCCACAACGCTGAACACCTTTGTTTCGGGAAACACTGAGGTCTATTATGTTGTAAGAGCAACATCTATCAACCTTTACCGCTCATATCTCACCGACTCAGCTGATTCTTATGAGTATCTGCCCGAGCTGGCATCTGAGCTTCCCATTCAGATGGACGAGGAAGGTAAGGTCTGGCAGATCAAGCTTCGTCAGGGACAAAAGTTCTCTAACGGACTTGAGATCACCGCCGATGATGTTTTGTATACATATGAGATGCTGCTTGATCCCAATCAGCTGAATGTAAAGGCAACACAGATCGCCAATGCCACATCTATCACCATTGTCAATGCCGCCGCTTACTTTGCAGGCGAATGCTCTTGGGAAGATGTAGGTATGAAGAAGATCGATGATTACACCATCGAGATCACCAATGTCGAACCCACAACCCAGCTTAACGTTACCCGCACTATCGGTGTCGGCACAATCGTTTGCAAGGAGCTTTATAAGAGTCTGCTTGGCGATGACGGAACCTGGACCGGCTACGGTATGACCGCCGATCAGTATGTCAGCTCCGGTGCTTTTATCCTTAAAGAGTGGATTCCCGATGCCAAGATCGTTTTAGAGCGCAACCCCGACTTTGTCTTTGCTGACAAGATCAAGATAGAGGGCATCACCTTTATTGCTATCCCCGATGCACAGACCGCTCTCGAGCTCTTCGTTAAGGGCGAGATAGATGCTGTTGATATCAGCTATGAGCATTGGGAAAACTATGCAGAAGACCCCCGCGTATATAACTACTACGACGACTCACTGATGTATATGTTCGTTAATATGGGTAACCCCAACCAGAACAATCTGCTTGGAAAGCTCAACTTCCGCGAAGCACTCTACTACGGTCTTGACCGTGTTGCCATCGGCAACGCAATTTCCGGTGAGCCTGTGACCCGTTATGTCCGTAAGGGTGTTATCGGTGATCCTGCTACAGGTACCGCTTATGTCAATATGCCCGGTGCAAATGACTTTATTGACGATCCCATGACAGTTTATAACCCCACCAAGGCCAACGAGTTCTTTACAAAGGCTCTTGAAGAATGCAACCTGACCAGCGCAACCCTTGAGCTTATGTATTCTGAAGTTTCCACCCGTACAAGATCCATTTGGGAAATGGCTCAGGTTCAGTGGAAGGATGTTTTCAATGGCAAGCTTCAGCCCACAATGAGATCTGTTCCCGCAGGACAGACAATTACCCTCCGCCGTTGGAATCCCTCAAACCCCACCGCTTTTGAGATCACACTGGGCTCTATGCTTCCCGATGCTGACGATCCTTCACAGAGCTTCCACTGCTTCACCTCTACCTATTCTCCCCCGAGATTTTACTACTCCAACCCCGAGTTTGATGCTCTGTATGATCAAGCCGTTTCTCGCGAGGTTCGTGCAGACAACGATAAGTTTATAGATATCTGCCAGAAGATGGAAAAAATCATTCTTGAAGACAGAGTTATCATCCCCGTATATGAGACAGTATCCAAGAAGCTGTTTGCTGACAAGATCGATCTTCCCACCGCAAACGATCAATATGTAACCTGCTACGGCTTTGGCTATCCCTACTACGTTTCTATTAAGTAACAGAATATAATAAAAGATCAGCCCGAGTGGTGCTCATTTGGGCTGATCTTTATATTTTGGGAACTATATTTATATTATCAAAAAAGTATTCAGTTATAAATTATGACTATTGAAAAAAAACTTATATGATAGTATAATATTTACATTATACTGTGAATAATTCACAAATATGAAAGGAGACAAAACAATGAAAAAAACACTGGCATTGGTTCTTGCTGCCATGATGTTGATTGCCGCTTTTGCAGGCTGTTCATCTCAAAACGGCAGTAAAGACGGAAAACCCTCAGGTTGGGTAAATGACTATTTTACCACCCTTCCTACAACTGTAAACGGATTTACCTCCACTAAGACAGAGGATCACACCATTATGAACCTGACCTCTATCAAGCTCTACCGTGAATACCTTAATGAGACCGGTGATGCTTATGTTGGTCTTCCCGAATTGGCAGCAGAGCTGCCCGTTCAGCAGGACGAAGAGGGCAAGGTATGGAGAGTTACACTCCGTAAGGGCTGCAAGTTTATGGATGGTAAAGAGATCACCGCTGATGATATTATCTTTACCTATCAGATGCTGCTTGACCCCGAACAGATCAATGTTCAAGCAACCAATACCATCAACTCTTCTCAGTTTGCTCTTGCAGGCTCCGGCCCCTACTTTGAGGGCGAGGGCTCTTGGGATGATGTTGGTATAAAGAAGATCGACGATTATACCCTTGATTTCTATTCCACCAGACCTGTTACTCAGCTTCAGGCAAGACGCGGTATCGGTGCAGGCACCGTTCTTCACAAAGAAACCTTCCTTAGGACCCTGAGCGAAGATAAGTCTTACACCGCCTATGGTACTGATATTGATCAATATGTTTCTTCCGGTCCTTTCTATATTAAAGAATGGATCCCCGATGCCAAAATCGTTTTAGCGCGTAACCCCGACTTTATTTATGCTGACAAGATCAAGATAGAGGGCATAAACTTTGTCGCTATCCCCGATGCACAGACCGCTCTTGAGCTGTTCATTAAGGGTGATATCGATGCTGTTGATATCAGCTACGAGCATTGGCAGACCTACGAGGAAGACCCCCGCGTACATAACTTCTATGATGACTCGCTGATGTATATGTTCATCAATCTGGGCAACCCCAATCAGAACAACCTGCTTGGCAAGCTCAACTTCCGTGAAGCTTTGTACTACGGCATCGACCGCGTTACCATCACCAATGCAGTAGGCGGCGAGCCCACAGCACGTTATGTCCGTAAGGCTGTTGTCGGTGACTTGACCAACGGTACTCCCTTTGTTGAGATGCCCGGCTCTAACGACTATATCGACGATCCTACAAAGATATATCAGCCCGCAAAGGCTAATGAGTTCTTCCTTAAGGCTCTTGAAGAATGTAATCTTACAAGCGCAACTATGGAGCTTATGTATTCTGAGACAGCAACCCGCTCCCGCGCTATCTTCGAAATGATGATGGTTATGCTTGAAGAGAACTTTAACAATAAGCTTGATGTAAGTATGCGCTCTGTTCCCGCAGGTCAGACCATCACCCTCCGCCGTTGGGATCCTTCTAACCCCACCTCTTTCGAGACAACGATGGGTTCACTGCTTCCCTCCGCTGACGAGCCTACTGCAAGCTTTAACTTCTTCATCTCCAGCTATTCTCCCCCAAGATTTAAGTATTCCGATGCAGAATTTGATGCTATGTATGAGCAGTCCATCTCCCTTGAGGCAAACCTGAACAACGATCTCAAGATCGAGCTTTGCCAGAAGATGGAAAACAAGATCTTAAAGGAGCGCATCATTGTTCCCGTATACGAGACCGAAAGCAAGAAGCTCTTCGCTGACAAGATCGTTCTTCCCACTAAGGATCAGCAGTACATCACCGGCTACGGCTTTGGCTACCCCGCATTTGTTTCTGTTAAGTAATAAAAACCTGATAACTGCAAAACACCTCAGTCTGTTTCGGACTGAGGTGTTTTTATAGTGTCAAAAAACTACAACCATCAAAATGCAAAAATTAACTGGCGTTTTCTATTTACAGTTTTCACCTTTTACCGCTACCGCCGCATGCTCTGCATTTTCCGCTGCCTCGACAGGTATTGCATTTTGTCTTATAACCGCCGTAATAATCGACTCCGCTACCGCCGCAGCTGTTGCAATCTCCGTCGCCCTTGCAAGTCAGACAGTTGAGCTTTGAATGCTCCGGAATGTCCGGCGTCTCATGATCCGGCACTCCTGAGTGTCCTCCGTTATCACCGCTTGAAGGATCTTCCGACTCTTCCGTATATGCTTCGGACGTTTCTTCAAGGCAGAAGGTCGCGGCAATCAAACCCTCCACGGTATATTTTTCATTTTCGCCATTTTCAAACTCTCCATAAAAATACACTACAGATTCATCCTTGCCTTCTCGGTCAAGCAGCAAAGGTCTTACAGTCAGGCATAAAGCGCTGTTTTCATCAAAAGTGCGAGAATTATGATCAAGCTCAAATCGCCAATAACTGTCGGCAAGAAAATCTGCCAAATTATAAACCTTCCCGACTTCAAGCATTTCATGCTCCCATGCTATATGGACTATTTGTATATCATCGCTGTCATAGACAGAGATCATATCGGTTACGGAACTGTCAGAATCGGGATAATCAGCAATGAGAGAATAGTAATTTTCACTTTCACCGCCATTTATGATCAAGCAGCAGGCACCCTTTTTTCCATAAAAGCCCCGAGCAGTACTGCTTGACGGTTTTGTATAAATATATGTCATTTTTCGTTTCATACCGGCGCGTACCGACAGTTCTCGGTCAGATGAATTGTAGTACTGTTTTCCGTTATATTTAAACTCATCGGCAGCATATTTTCCATTAATTGCTTGCCGTTCTTTTTCACCGTTGAACCTGAACCCAAGGTCACCAAAGGTATATTTATCATTTTTCAGAGTAACATTCATCCAATCGCCGGTGGCGGTAGTTGACGAAGCATAAACGTGCTGAACATAAATGTCATACCCTTCTCCATTCTCACCTGTTTGTTTATGGTTATCGGGATGTACAAAATAGTATTCATTATATACATAGCCAGGGTCTTCATAAAAAAGTTCAAAGCCGTAGACCTCGGTAAGCAATTTTATATATGCCTCTGCTCCCGATGAATACACTCGTTCAACTGTTTGGTTGACTGAGTTCCCATTCTTCACCTGTTTCAGAAAAAACGCAGCCGGTTGCTGTATGATATTCATATCGCGGGATGTATCAGTTATAGGCTCGGCAACTATCCTCGGTGTTATATATCCATCGTCCTCTTCTTCACCGCAAGCAACAAGGATAATGCAAAAGCTCAAAATCAAAGTCACCGCAATAAGCCTTTTGATCTCCAATCGTATCCTCTCCCTATACAAAAAGAGTACCTAACGGTACTCTTTAGTATTTTTATCAGTTAAGTATCTGACGGCGGCGGGCAAGATTCATTGTGCCGTCCTGCATAGAAGCGATACTGTCGAGAGCCTTACCTGTACCATAGGATACGCAGGAAATAGCATCATCGGCTACGCGGGTGGCAATGCCCGTCTTCATCTCAATAAGCTTATCAAAGCCGTAAAGCAGACTTCCTCCACCGGTCATAACGATTCCGTTGGTGGCAATATCGCCAACCAGCTCGGGAGCGGTGGTTTCAAGCACACTGTGAACTGCTTCAACGATCTTAGAAGCGGTCTCCTCCAAAGCCTCCAGCATTTCGTCGCTGGTGACAGTAAATGTACGGGGCAGACCTGTCATCAGGCAACGGCCCTTGACTTCCATCTCCTTGGTTTCGGGGTACTGATAAACACAACCGATGCTCATCTTGATCTCTTCTGCGGTACGCTCACCAATAACCACATTATGCTTGCGGCGTATGTACTTGACGATTGCTTCGTCGAACTTGTCGCCCGCAACCTTGATGGATGCAGAGTCAACAATGCTTCCCAAAGAAATAACAGCTATATCAGCAGTACCGCCGCCGATATCAACTATCATATTTCCGTTAGGCTGGGCAATATCAATGCCTGCACCGATAGCTGCGGCAACAGGCTCTTCAATGAGAAATACACGCTTTGCGCCTGCCTGAGTACCTGCGTCGATAACCGCTCTTTCTTCAACTTCGGTAATAACGCTGGGGATGCAGATAACAAGATTAGGTCTGAAAAGGCGGAAGCCCAAAGCCTTCTTTATAAACTCCTTGATCATCTTTTCGGTCATTTCGTAATCGGAAATAACACCATCTCTCAAGGGTCTGACTGCAATTATATTACCGGGAGTTCTGCCGAGCATTTTTTGTGCATCTGCACCTACTGCCAGGATCCTTCCGGATATCTTGTCCACGGCAACGACCGAAGGCTCACAAAGAACTATTCCCTTGCCCTTTACAAAAACAAGAACCGACGCTGTACCGAGGTCTATACCAATATCACCTTTGGACACGCGACTACACTCCTTCCGTATTTAAAAAAATAATTATTTTTTCAGTGTACATTTTATTATATAGTATAGGTTTTCATTTTTCAACTACAAAAAGCAGATATTTTTGTTACTTTTTCACTTGTTGATTTTTGATAAGAAAATACTTATAATAAAAGAAAGAAATAACTGTGGAGGTGCTTATGAAAAAATCTTTAATAACCATATTGGTTCTGCTTTTGCTGATTCTTTCTGCCTGCACAGCAGAGGGTGAGCAAGCTGCCGAGATTCCCGAAAAAGACGAAGCTTCCATCGAGCCCGTTGCGCCTTCCACTCCCGATACTGTGCCCAATGCAACCGATACAAGTCCTGCGGATATACCCTCCACCCCATCGGACACCGATAGCGATAGCTCCCTCGTTCCCTCCTCACCCTCTAACATTGCCAATCTCAGCAAAATATATTCCGTTGCAAATGAAGTCGGGCAAGCTGCCGAAAGCTCTTGCAGACAGTGGATGGATTCATTGGGCGGATTGCCCGGTTTTACCATAAGCGGAAAATATGACACTCAAAGCGGAAATTATATACTCAGCGACGGTATGGGAGGTTTTGAGGCTATCGAAAAAATATATGTCTGCAACCTCAATATTACTGTTCAGTTCCGCGATTATGTAATGCTTCACAAATGGATGACCGACATACCCGATTATATTGCCATAAACTCAAGCAAGGTGCAGGGTGTGACTCCCGATGGATATGAGTATACCTCTACGGTTTACGCTCATTCCTTCAATGGCATAGGAGAGCTTGCCACCGACAACGGAAGGATAACATTAACCTTTACATTTGATAAGCCTATCATTATTGATGATTTTTATATTTCTTGCGGCAAGGTAGACTGAAATGCAATAAGTAAGCCTCGGTGTTTCCACCGAGGCTTTGTTTTAT
Source organism: Clostridia bacterium (assembly GCA_017408485.1). Classification (GTDB taxonomy): domain Bacteria; phylum Bacillota; class Clostridia; order Oscillospirales; family Butyricicoccaceae; genus RGIG3513. Next base: position 58,032 of record JAFQUM010000022.1, read on the forward strand.
GATACCTTTGATATGAAGGTCGCGTCTTTGATCTCTATCTTTTGCTCGCCCGTGTTGGGGTTTACATAGTTGAGTATGGGTCCGCTGATGAGGACCTTGTCGCCGATCTTCAGCTTTGTAGTCATAGCATCGTACCGCTTGCCTGCAGAGTCATATAATCCGTAGACATAGATGGCATTTCCCTTTCCGTCGGACAGATAGAAGTTACCATAGGTGGAGTGGGGTTCGCTTTCTACAACTCCCTCAAAATTATATTTATCTGCGGTCATTTGACCTGCGGCAATATTTTTGCCCATGTTCAACGCATCGGTGATGGACATAGTCTTTACTGCCGCCGAACCCTTTTCAATTTTGGTGATCACGGCATTTTTAAGCTCTACCATGGATTCGCCGCTGTTTGCGTTGTAATAATTAAGTATCGGCGCAGTAACTGTAATGGTGTCGCCCACTGCAAGATCATAGCCGAGGCTATCAAAGCGTCCACCGTTCTCACCCACTATGCCGTAAATATAGATCTGATTTCCAGTGCCGTCTTCTATATACATATTTCCGTAGACGGTGCTCTTTATCTCCTTGATCTTGCCCTTGATATTATAGTTCTGTGTGGTCTGCTGTCCCTTGGCAAGCTTTGCGCCTATGGACAGAGCATCTGCAATGCTTGTCAGCTCATTTGTCTGAGGCTTGTCGGGAGTAGTGGGAGTTGACGGGGTGCTTGGTGTCGAGGGGGTTGTGGGTGTGGTGGGGATATCCTCCTTTTTGGTATGCTTGATGAGCACGCCGTCGATGATCTCGAGGGTATCCTCGCCTGTATTTTTGTTCACATAGCGCTTAAGTCTTCCGTAGATGACCACTTCGTCGCCGATTGCCAGCTTTTGAGACATTGCTGAATAATTATTTCCCTGCAGATCCTTGATTCCGTAGACGAAGATGCTCTTCTTTCCGTCGGTCAAGGTGAAATTGCCGTATGTAGCATTGGGCTGGTCCTTAACATTGCCCTTGACATAGTAATAGTCAAAGCCTTCTGCATTGGGTCCAAAATAGATGCCGATATCAATAAGTGTTGCAATATCGGTCAACTTGTAATTATCGTGGTTAACTTCAAACTCGCCCCGCTTGAGTGCTGCGGCAAGCAGGTCACGGGCAAATATTCCGCTGTCATATTCCGCCACCTCGGTAAGCCCGTTAGGTGCATAGGTGGAGGAATAGGAGTCGGTCATAATATAATAGGTCTTGTTGCGGTCGATGCTTCCCAAAATGCTCTTTCCGTACTCGCTGAGAGCGATATGGTAATCTCCGTTTGAGGTGTTAATAAATTGAGAAAGCAGCTTCGAACCGGAAATCGAACACAGAACAAGTCGGTTGTCAAAGGGGAACAGAGAAAGCAGATCGGCATAGGTCTTTCCGCCGCCGGACATATCGTAGGGGCTTCTGGTCTTGATATATCCGCCGCCTAAAACGATATCGTACTTGCTTCCCCAGCGTTCCTGCGCAATATCAAGATAGTATTTTGCCATCAAATCGCCAAGCTCGTCACCTGTTACCACTTTATCAACTCTGCCGAGAATATCATAGGCGTGGCTAATGCTTTGAGCATATTTTTTCTCTATGTCTTCGGTGGCTGCATCATCTGCAAGATTTTGATATGCCGAATAAGGAACCACCTTGGCATCGGTAACCTTGGTATCATCGGTCACTGTGTTTACCTTTATCTCGATATGAGAAACACCGTAGTTCTCGCCGCCGCCTTGGATGTGGTAAACACCTTTTTCATCAATAAGAATGTATTTTTGATGTGAATGAGCTTCAAATACCACATCAACATAACCATCGGAAAGGGCAACATCGTAATAGCTCTTTATTGCGGCAGAGCCAATGGTTTGAGCGCTGTCGTTTCCTCTTCCGTGGCCGTCGTGAATGGCATAAACTATCAGGTCTGCGCCCAGACCTCTAAGGCGGTCGGATTCAGCTTTGACAAGATTGGTAAGCTGATTGCCCACCTTGAAGGTAAATCCCTTGTTATAATCACCCGAAATGGATGAATGGCAATCACCGATAGCGCCGATGATTCCCACTTGAATATCGCCGCATTCCACCATTATGGAGGGTGTGCAATAATCTGCAAGCTTACCCGTTTGGTTATCAAAGATATTTATGGCAAGGAACGGGAACTCAGCAAGCTCTTTATTTTTGCGGATAATATCCTCGCCCCAGTCAAACTCGTGGTTACCGATAGTCATACCAACAAAATCAAGCTCGTTCATCCACTCGATCAAAATAGCACCGTTGGTCAGGTTGGACTCGCCCGAGCCCTGCCACATATCTCCTGTGGAAAGGAAGACTGCGTGGTCATCGGTACTCTTTGCCTGACGGAGATAGGTTGCCATCTCGTCAACACCTATCTGTGTGTCGGTATCACAGAACTTGCCGTGCAGGTCGTTAAGCACATAAAAGTCAACAAGCGTTACAACGCTCTTTTGGCATTCGTCGCACTTTTCGTCGCCATTGGCATCGGTGTGCTTATGAGTAGGATCAGGCTTATCCTGAGTGCCCGGTTGTTGCGGCTCGTCATCGGAGGGTTTATCGTCAGAAGGCTTGTCCTGACTTGACGGCTCGTCATCGGAGGGTTTATCCTGATTACCCGGTTGCTCAGTAGACGGATCATCCGTACCGGGTTTGTCCGGTGTGGGCTCCTCTTGGCTTGTGCCCGAACCATCTGTGGACGGGGTCTCGGTTTTATCTTCACCGCAGCCTGCAAAAAAGCTGAAGGCCATAACAAGTACAAGCAATAATGCAAGTATTCTCTTTTTCATTTTATTCACCCCACTGTCTTTTTCTTTAGTATAGCACCATAGTTTAATGTTGTAAAGTTCAACATTCTGATATGGATATATAAAAACGAGGTGCCAAAAGCCACCTCGTTTTATTCTTTAATTGACTCTCTTTTCGTTTTCGTCGTCCTCGATCCCCATCTTTATTTCCCAATGGATAAGTATTGCAAGCAATGCGCGGATGATAATGACGATCGCGAGTATGCCCAATTCCTTAAGATCGCGGACAATAACTGTATTTATGATCTCAGCGCCCATCTTGAACTCAAGGGCAAGGGATAGGGATTTTCCCAAGCTTATCATAACATTGAGAGGTTTCTTTTTCTTTATACGGGTAAATACCTGAAGCAGTGCCTTGATCGATCCAATGACAATGATCAAAATACCAACAAGCTCAAGAGAATAAACTACGCACTCAGCTACAAAACGCAGCACTTCTTCATATCCCGCAATAAAATTGCCTAAAAATTCGCCCATTTGTTATATCTCTCCTTTTTGGTCATAGTTCTTACTAAAATAGTACCATATATGTTGAGATATTGCAACAGCGTTTATTTGGAATATATTGAGCGCAACTTTTATGACCTTTTGCTGATGATCAGGTAGGAAAGCCAGTAAACCAGCACCATAAAGCAAACTGTTGCTGAAATGATCAAGGCTACTTGTGAGTAGTTGAGCACCTGAAGAACGATTATTACAAGGGCGGCTACAATAATATAGCTGAAAAAGGCAATGCCCCTTGCTTTGCTTGCTATAAAGATGCTACGCTCGTCGGATTCGGCGATCTCACGCTTTTTTATACTGTCTTCGCTCTTAGTAATAAGCTTATATTGGCGTATACGAGCGATACCTATAACCGCAAAGGCAAAGCCCAAGGATGACGCAAAGTTATTATCGTTTTTAAGAAACAAGGGTATTACTATCATTGCAAGTCCAAGGATAATATACACGATGGCAACATAAAGGCGCACTTTTAGTTTTTTTCTGAAATCCATTTTTACTCCTCCTCAAATATAAATACCTGCTCAATGGTCAGGCTGAAATACTTGGCGATCTTATGGGCAAGCTGAATCGAAGCGTTATACTTGCCGTTTTCAAGGGATATTATAGTCTGCCTTGTGACGCCGACCGCATCAGCCAAATCTTGCTGAGTAACATTCTGCTCCTTGCGGAGATCTTTTATCCTGTTTTCCAAATCATCGCCTCCATATGTATAGTTTGCTTTACATTTGTATCATAACAGGCGGGAGCAGAAATGTCAAGTATATTTTACATTTTTATTGTGGAGTATTTTGGAAATCTCGAGGGTTAGAATCCCTCCTTACAAATATCCATACCAAAAAATAAAAACACCCACTACTGTGGGTGTTTTTATTTTTTGTATAAAGGCTACGAAAAAGATATTTTTGTGGTTTGTATTAAGGATTCGAACCCAAACGCAAAATCACGCCAAAGGCGTGTATATCATCAATTCCGTAGGAATTGCATATCATCAATGCGGAGCATTGTATATCATCATTGCGAAAGAGGATACAGCCTGCGGCTGATGATATGCACCTTCGGTGATGAGATACACGCTAAAGCGTGATGATATACCATTGCTTTCGCAATGGATAAAAAAATTCGACAAGTCGAAACTTGTCGAATTTTTTGGCGGAGAGTGTGGGATTCGAACCCACGTGGGCGTGAGCCCAAACGGTTTTCAAGTTCTATGCGGCAAACGCACTTTGACGATTTTTATTAGAATTTAACGCCGTCTCTTGGAAGCCTCAAACATTTGATTTTACCGCATTTTTTCGACTTGTTTATTAGATAAATTCTGCAATCCTTGATAAGACAACATGTTCCACATTTTTATTAGAAATTATTAGAATTTTGGACTGTTTGTAATGGCTTTATTAGAATTTTATTAGAATTCAGGAGAAAAACAGCCTCAAAAAACGCAGATTATGAGGAGATCTCATTTTCAATCGGTCTAAAAAACCGTTGCGTGAAAAAACATCTTCGCTTAGAAACGAGTCGAGAAAAAATGTCAGTTGTCAGCTTTTTATAAGTATTCAAAGAGACCCTTTTGATTGATTTTTTCCAAGGTTTCCACGCTGACATTCGTTTCCTTTTCAAAGTCAAACAATGATTTTTTGAAATCTTTTACAGCCTTTTTCTTGTACGGTCCTTTCGTAACGATTACGTGACCTTCCGCGCGAAGCTCTTTTTCTTGAGAATCGCCGTGCTCCAAATATCCTCCGAGAGAGATTTCGCGGTGTCTCGGAACGATATCAATGATCTTGATTATATAGTTTTGATCAATGTCGCCGAGATGCCGCATATTCATGGGAAGGCTATCAAAGCGGGAGATGTGCTGAACATTGAATTTTCTTGCAAGGAAGGCTTCAATATCTCTCCAATGTGTAAGTTTTCCAAAAGGAACCTGCATCAGCATATAATAATACACTTCTTGAGACAATTCGATACTGGTTTCTGCCGGAATAATTGTAACAATCCGTTTTTGATCATCCATAGAATTCTCCTTTTTGACACTCTCTTTAAAATTTTAAGTTCTAAGAGTTTCTATATTGCAATTCAATTATAACAAATCTCTCGAACCTATCAATGTAATGTGCTTAGTATGTAAAAAAGCTTAAGTACTAAATATGTAACTGCAAACAAGGGAGATCATCCTTTGAATTTGCTACAGCTTTTATGGAAAGTTCTTTGAACCCGATCACTCACCATAATGGTGGGATATGCATTTTATGCTCGTGTCCTAACTAATCTTGCACGAACTTACACGCGTGTAAGTTCGTGCAAGATCGTACAAACCATTTTACAAGTCTGTATTGCGCAGCACTTGTATTGCCTTCGCAGACCAGTTTGCCGGCTTTAACCATCTTTTGAAGCAAACGATACGCTTGAGGTCCTGATACATGAAGCAGACTTCGATGTCTTTCCTTGATAAATTGTCCTTGGTTTTTGCTAATTTTAGAATTAGTTCAGTGTATCGTTGTTGTGACAGAGCAACGCAGAAAGAGTCATGTACAGCTATAATGCTTTTCTGGAATTTATTAGAACTTATTGGAGCTTGATGTGTTTAACAAATGCGTTAACTTCAACGTTTTTTCGATGTGTATTTCTCGAAAAACTGCAAATTTCAATGTCGCATTTTTTTCTTGAAAATGAGCAGTTCTAATAAAAAATCTTAGAATTTTATTAGAACTCCTATTAGAACTCCAGAGAATTAACCGAAAAAAACAGCAAAGTGTCAATACAAAATAGATTGGGGGCCACAAACCACATAGCCGTGTATTACGATGATAAATAAGCCTTCTTGAGAATTTTTTTCTGTGCTTCTAAATACTTGTTTTGCTTTGTAATTTGTATTAATTCTTTAATCTTGAAACAATGGAACTACAAGATGAAAGATTTTTTGTTTTGCTACCAACTTTTCACCATTATAGAACTATTCAATTTTATAATGGCTGTATTTTTTTGATATTTTTCAAATTATCAACAGGATTCAACAATAAAGTTTAAATATATTCACAATAGTTTTAGAAAGTGTGATGCTGTTATCATAGTAATATGTGGAAGAATGTGGTAGAATAATGTCGAATTAAATTTAGGAGGCATTATTTATGAGAAATGAACTGAATTGTGTTTTGAAGGATTACTTACGAGCAAGATTGCAGGGAATCAAGTTAGAAAAATGTTATACTCAGTGGAACATAGCACAAATCTTGCACATGGAAAGGAGAACTGTTGCTGGTCTTCTTCGGGGAGAACATTCAATGAACGGTTTAACAGTTGTTTTGTATCTTATTTACCTTGCAGAAGACCCTGTTTTGGAAATTGAAAATATGGCAAAGCTTTTTCAAGATGTACTTCAAGGTTCCGATTATGAAGGTGTTTCTTGAGGAGATTTTTATTATGTTTGTAAAAAAAATAGAATTAGATTACAGAATCCCCCGTCGAGTAACAACGATCCGAAAAATTACACAATATTACTTCCCGGTTTGCCCAAAATGCAATTGCACAATGGAGCGTGAGTATCAATCCTATTGTGATCGTTGTGGCCAGGCTTTGCGTTGGAAGGAGTTTTCTTTTGTAAAGGCATCTATTGATACTAAGGTCTATAAATAAAACGTAAATTAAAGATATTAAAGCCGGCTATAGTTATCGTAGCCGGCGTAACATTTTATAAAAAGGAGCTTGAATAATGACATTCAAAAATGAAAACCACCGAACACGTTTTCTTGAGGTTGTCGAGAACGTAAACAAAAGGGATCGGGTTATGGTTGCAGCTTTGTATCTTTTAACTGCAGATTCTAAATTGTGGGCAATTTCCAGATCGGCATTGGAGGGTGGGGAGATCCACTGGAAACGAATCCCTGTTACTCACTGCAATTCAAACACGTATACCCTATTGTTCATTGCACGAGACTTGTATATGGATACCGGATTAGTCACCCTGCGGGATATTGCAGATCCTGACGTGGTTTCCGGAAAGTTGTTTCCTATCGTATATACAGCACTTACCATTGCCCGATCCGGTCTGAAATTATTTAAAGACGCAACAGCGGAAATTGAATCCATAGAAGGGAGTCCGGTATGTTAAATGTAATCATCGAAAACGAAGGCAACACCTTAGTCATGGAATTCCCGTGCAAGCATTATCTTATGGCTGACCATCTTGGCTCTATAGGCATCAGAAAGCCGGAGTATGAAATCAAGTGCGTGGACGAAAAGGACGAGCCGATCAAAGTGAAGATTTTTGGAAACAACGAGTTCGAAAAGAAACTCGCTTCTTTTATTTCTCCCACTGACACTCTCTTCCTTATAAATACCACGTGCGAGATCTATCGGAA
>JAFQUM010000023.1 GCA_017408485.1 Clostridia bacterium
CCAAAATGTCGAAAAGAACCCAGCTTTGCGCAGCAAAGCGGTTCTTTGACAGTCTCACAAAACGACCGCTCACAAAACGACCGCTCACAGAGCGGTCGTTTTGCAATTATATAAAAAGTGATAGGAGATAAATAGAATCGACAAGCATCTTTTTGATGCTTGTCGATTTTTGGTACGCCTGATGCGATTCGAACGCACGGCCTTCAGAGTCGGAGTCTGACACTCTATCCAGCTGAGCTACAGGCGCATATTGTCTTTTTATGAAAAAAACAGGCTTAGAATATTTTTTCCTGCGGACGCAAGTATGTTTTCTTGCATCCGCAGGAGTAAAAACATATATTACTGCTGTGTCTTGGGTGCGGAGGGTCTCTTGCCGCCCTTGCCGCCGCGGCGACGACGATTGTTGTTACCGCCGCGACCTCTGCCTCCACTCTGGATGGGGGCATTGGTGGTTGCGCCATCGGGAACGATAACCACCTTGCGGTTAGGCTCAGAACCGGTAGAATGGGTGCTGATTCCCGCCATATCCTGCAAGGTTGCGTGAATAACACGACGCTCATTTGCAGGCATTGCCTCTAAGGCAACAGGCTTTTTATACTTGATAGCCTTTTCAGCCATCTTCTTTGCAAGGCCCTCAAGGGAATCTTCTCTGCGGGAGCGGTAGTTCTCTGCATCGATAACAACGCGCCAATGCTCATCTTCCTCGCGGTTTGCAACGATAGTGGTAAGATACTGGATAGCATCCAGAGTCTCGCCTCTTCTGCCGATGACAGTATTCATCTTATCACCGGAAAGTTCCATATTGATAACTTTTTTATCTAAGTCCTCAGTAACCTTGATATTGCAGGGTGTACCGAAACGAATGAGGATACCCTCTGCGAAGCTACGGGCGCGGTCAGTGGGAGTAGTGGTGTACTCTACCTTAACTACTGCCTTCTGCTTTCCGAAGCCTAAAAAGCCTGATTTAGGCTGCTGCATTACCTCAACGGAAACATCATCTCTGTCACAGCCTAAAAGACCGAGAGCATTTTCGATTGCTTCCTCTATGGTATTTCCCTTACTCTCTAATATTTTTTTCATTACTTCACGCTTTCTTTTTCTAATAACTTGCTGAAGATCAATTCGCTGATGGCACCGAATACATTGTTGCTGATCCAGTACAAGCTAAGACCTGCAGGAAGTGTAAATCCGAAGAACAGAGACATAAGTGGCATCATCAAGAACATCATTGCGTTATTAGGTGCGGGAACTCCTGTCTTCTTTTCCTGAAGTATCTGACTGAGCTTGCCCTGACCGAATGCGGTCAATGCCGATACGATGGGAATGATCCATACAAGACCAAACTTACCAATGCTGGGTACTTCTGCAAGATTCATACTAAGGAAATGGAAATCAACGGGCATAAGGGTATCGGAGATTCCCTTGATAGCTTCGAAGTTTTCCTTTATATAGCCTGCAATGGTAATCTGGCTTGTGCTTTTTTCGATAGTAATTCCAAGTCCCTTAAATGCATCCTTGAGTGCAGTTATTTGATCTGCATCCAACTGGAAGAAATAGGACAAGGGCTGAGAAATGACATAATACAATCCCATAATGATAAGCAGGGTGACAAGCATAGTTCCGCAACCCGCTGTAGGCGAGACCCCTTCACGCTCGTAAAGGGCTGTCATTTCTTCATTCATTTTCTGCTTGTTGTTATAATACTTCTTTTGGATAGCCTGAATTTTAGGCTGCAGTTTCTGTGTTGCAAGCATTGACTTCTTTTGCTTGAACTGCAATGGAGAAGTTATTATTTTAACTAACAAGGAAAACAAAATAATGCTCACTCCGTAGCTGCCAACGAACTCATATATGAATCTCATAACGTAGCCGAAGGGAGTAGCTATTATTCCAAAAATAGAACCCATTTGGTTATCTCCTTCTTTTAAAGGTAAAGGTTTCGGGTACAGGATCGTACCCGCCTTTGAATAATGGATTGCATCTGCATATTCTGCAGAATGCCAGCGCTACGCCGCGAAGGGCGCCAAAGCGCTCGATCGCTTCTATAGCATATTCCGAACAGGTCGGTCTGAACCGACAAGTGGGATAGCGTTTAAGAGGCGACAGATATTTTCGATAAAGCCCGATAAGCCATATAAAAAAACGTTTCATTGCACAACACCCAGCTTTTCAAGAGCTTCATGCATACTGCTCTTTAACTGCTTAAAATCAGCCGACTCACAGCTCGCTCTTGCCACTATAATGATGTCATAACCTACGCACAATTCATCTTCTAAAAGCCTATAGGCTTCGCGCAGGCGGCGTTTTATACGGTTGCGCACAACTGCACATCCAAGCTTTGTCGAAACGGTCAAACCCAAGCGGTTTACCGTCTTTTGGCGGTTTTTCCAAGCGTAAACCACCATATTTTTGCAGGACACATTCCTGCCACGCCTATATGCGGCGCGAAACACATAATTCTGTGTTATTGACTCGGTTTTTTTCATTGTTTCCTCCCGCTCTGTTTCGACTCTTCCTTTTGCTTTATAGGTGCTTTTTATTAAACAAAAATAATAAGCCGTTCTAAAAATTAAGACCGCGGGAGGCGGTCTTCAATCTTTTCTTAGTGAGAAAGGCGAGCTCTGCCCTTAGCACGACGACGTGCAAGAACTTTTCTGCCGTTTGCAGTCTGCATTCTGGCTCTGAAGCCGTGAACCTTGCTGCGCTGTCTTTTCTTGGGCTGATAAGTACGTTTCATAGCATTACACCTCCTGAAAAAGCTGTCATTAGCACCGATATGACCTCATAAAAGGGCATACCGCTACCAATGCCGCAATGTGTATTATAACTCAAATAACCACATTCTGTCAATAGAAAAAATGGGAAATCCTCCTTATTGCAAATATTATTCTTATATGTTACCATTATAATATACTGTGAAGGGAGATATGTGTATGAAAAAGAAAGCTCTTTTGTGTTTGCTCGTATGCTTTTGTATGCTTTTGTGTCTCCTTCCCACCTATTCAAGGGTGAAGGCAGAGAACGAGGTCATTCTGCTGGTTATCAATAATTCTGTAATACGTCCGCTGAGTAACTCCATTATGCCTCTGCGAATCAACGATAATATATATCTCCCCTACGAGATGCTTTCCCATCTGACGACTATAAAATACTATTATAATCAAGACCTTGAACAGATATATGTATTTGACACCCAGCAGCGCTTGACCTATGACCTTGCCAACAACCGCTCTTATGATGAAAGCGGTGTGTCCTACCCATCTACTCACAAGCACATTGACGGCAGAATATATATCCCGTTTGATGTTGTATGTAAAAAGTTTGACATCTATTGCGCTCTTTCAAGCTATACGGATATAGCACCGCTTTTCAGAATTAACGAAGGCGCTTTGATTGCCTCTGACGAAGATTTTTCGAAACAGCTCAATACACTTCTTAAAAGCACCTATGATGATTACATTTCTTCAGGACAGCTTGACACACCCATAATTCCTGCCGAGCCGGATATCCCCGTTCCTACCAAAAAGTTGGGTTATCTCACCTTTAGCGGTATACACATTGCTTCCGTTAAGGCGATGTCCGCAGGCACAGTATTTTTCCTTTCTTCTGACGATATAGACAATAGCGGCAGCCTTATCCGCTACGCTATTGCCAAGGGTCACGAAATAGGACTTGCTTTAGACCCGAAGTCCGATATATCTCTTGTCGAACAGTTTTATGATCTCAACGAGAAACTGCGGCTGCAAGCTTGCTCCCCCGCTCATCTTGTTACAATACAAGATGGTGCCGATTCAGCCGACTTAGGGGATATCGACAGACTTATCCAATGCGGCGCCAGACTTTGGGACAGTAATGTATCGCTTGATATTTCTTCTCTATCTGCTGTCGAGGACCTTGCTAAACAGATAGTTGAGCTTGACACTACAGCAGTCATTTCCATTCCCGCATCAGAGGCTGCGGTACTGCTCCTTCCTGCGGTATATGACAGTTTTACCGAGATCAATCTTTCACTACTGGAAATCGAAGTGTGGACTACACCGATCAATCGAATCAATGATATAAGATAAGCAAAAGCCTTGAGCGAGACCGCTCAAGGCTTTATTTATATACTGTCTGCTATATTAATGACGGGAATACTCTTTTTTTCGGCGTATTTTACCGTATATGCCGTTCCTCCGTGTTCAAAAGCAAGGTATGCAACACAGACCTCCGCTCTGTCCACCATATATCGGTTGCGGATATGATAGGCATTGCGATCGGACTTTGTGCTCACTGTAACCCGTTCATCGGCGGCGGCAAGTATTCTTTCATACTGTCTCCGCTGATCGGGTGTGTAGCCATCCTCCTGACCGGAGTAAGGGACAACAATACAAAGCTTTATTCCCAACCGCTCCCGTTTTTCAAGCACCACCTCGGCAGCAATGGCATCAAAGCCTACCGCACCGCCGCAATAGAATATCTCTATTCCGTCAAGGGCGAGGCTTTCTACCGTTTCGCTGAGCCTTTGCCTGAGTCTGCCACGGTCGGCATCTTCAACATGTCTGTGCCCTGTAAAGGCGCAGCCTTTTCCAAACATCAGTATGCAATGCCGAATACAACAGTATGCTTTGCAGGCTTGCCGCAGATGGGACAAACGCCGCCTTCACGCTGGCCTTCAAAGGGAATGCATCTCGAGGGCATACCTGTCTGCTCCTTGATGGCTTCTTCGCACTTTTCATCACCGCACCAGGGTGCTCTGACAAAACGGGGTCTGCCAACAAGTGCCGCCTTCATCTCGTCGAGAGTTTCGGCATCCACTGTATTATTATCAAGGTTATCTTTCGCCTTTTTGAAGATAGCCTTTGCAAAATCATCAAGCATAGTCTTAACTGTATCTGCAAGACCTTCCAGTGATACTGCGGTCTTTTCGCCGTTATCGCGTCTTACCAGTACGCACTGACCGTTTTCGATATCACGGGGACCGATTTCAAGACGAACGGGAACACCGCGCATTTCGTGCTCGGCGCACTTCCAGCCCATAGAGTTGTCGCTGCTGTCCACCAGAACACGGATGCCTGCAGCTTTAAGTACAGTCTTCAGCTCATCAGCCTTCTCAAGAACACCGGGCTTATGCTGAGCAACGGGAACGATGACCACCTGAACAGGTGCAACTGCGGGAGGCAGAACAAGACCATTATCATCGCCGTGGGTCATTATGATACCGCCGATGAGACGGGTGGAAATACCCCAAGATGTCTGATGGGGATAGGAAAGCTTGTTATTCTTATCCGCATACTGGATCTCAAAAGCGCGAGCAAAGCCGTCACCGAAATAATGGCTGGTTCCGCTCTGCAGAGCCTTTCCATCGTGCATCATTGCTTCGACAGTGTAGGTCTCTTCTGCGCCTGCGAACTTTTCTCTGTCGGTCTTTCTTCCCTTGATAACAGGAATACAAAGGTACTCCTGAAGCAAAGTTTCATACGCATTCAACTGCTGAAGTGTTTCTGCTCTTGCGTCCTCTTCGGTAAGATGAAGTGTATGACCCTCCTGCCACAAAAACTCACGGGAGCGCAGGAAGGGACGGGTGGTCTTTTCCCAACGAACAACGCTGCACCACTGATTATACAGCAGGGGCAGGTC
>JAFQUM010000003.1 GCA_017408485.1 Clostridia bacterium
CAGGCAGGCAGGCAGGCAGGATAATTTCTGCCTTATTTGTGATGCTGTAAATTCCGAAAACAACAGGATAACTTTACACCGCACCCGGTAACGGGGGCGGTGTTTTTGTTATACAAAAAAACTATTTGAAAGGAACTTCACTTGCAATGAAAAAGTTTTTAACCTTTGTTCTGGTACTGGTTGCGGTACTATCAGTGTCAAGTGTAGCACTTGCGGCGGAAAAAACCGTACCTTACAATGCCAGCAACACAGCACTTGTAAATGGCAAAGCCCTGTTTAATACCATTATGACAGCATCAGATGGGGATACAATCAAGGTACCAGCCGGTATTTATGAGCTTACTGATGGCGAGACCAGCCGAATTGCCGGCAAGTCTGTAACGCTTGTTGGCGAAGGAGAGGGAGTTACTACCCTTAAAGGAGAGAAGTACGGCCTGGTGATTCAGAATACCGCTGGCAACCATGTTGATTTCACTATTAAGAACATGACGATTGAGAGCCTGCACTCTTGGGGTCATTCCATTTATGTCAAGGGAGATACCGCAGTGAATCTGGAAAATGTAACCTTGACGAACCCGGGCACTACTGTGATCCTTGTCGAGAGCATAAATTGTGTTGAGGATGCCGGTGGTAATGATGTCTTCGAAGATAATATTACAGCTTCTGTTAACGCTAAAGGGGTAACCATTGACTCGGGCGATACGGTTGAAATGGAGACAAAGCCTAATTCTGGCATTAGCGATCCAGCGGCAGCGGGCATGAATACTCGTGCGGAATTCACTTATAGTAGTGATTGCAAAAATATTACCGATGACATATGCAAGTCTCGGAGTAGTAATCTTGGTTTCGACAACGTTTTTGTCAACGGCAAGTGCATCAATCCCGCTGTAGCACAGATCGGAGACACCAAATACACCTCCCTGCAGGATGCTATCAATGCGGCTCAGGATGCGGCAAGAACTCAGCCTGAAACAGTTACAATCAAGCTTCTTGCTGATGTTTCTAAGGATGTTACCATTAAACAGGAAGAGAATCTCAACCTTGTTATTGACGGCGATGACCATAAGATGACCGGCACGATTAATATCTATGGTGATTCTAGGTATACTGGCGCTGAAACCCTTACTATTCAGAACATTGCGTTTGAAAAAGACAGCGGCGATGCTATTTGGTCAGATTCAACTGATGGGGACAAGCGTTATGCCCATAATGTATTCATCAAGGATTGTACTTTTACCGGTGATGCTATTGTAGGTACAAGGATCAGGCAGGGTTACAATATCAATGTTATTGGCTGCGAAATGACTAGCGGCCATAGCCTGATGCAGAACACCAATAACACAGGCATTACTGTACGGGATACAACAATCAAAAATGCCACAGAAGGCGGATTAAACCTTTTTGCGAGCACAGTTGTTCGCGTTGAAGGATGTGACATAACTGCAAAAGATTATGGTGTGCGTGTCAATGCTGACGGCAGCGGCGATGCAACCATAAAAGACACTAAAATTGATGCCGAGCAGCCTGTTATAGTGAGATATAATACAGGTAGTTATGATCTGACTGCAAAAGAGGGCAATGTATTTACTGTTGGAGAGGGTAAATCCCCTGTAAATATCGAAGACAGCAGTAAAGTGACATACACCGACAACTTTGTCGCTATGAATGGCACTACCAATACATATTATAACAGTTGGGATAAGGCGATAGCTGACGCTAAGCCCGGTGAGACTGTATATCATGTTGAGAATGGCGATATCATTCAAGATGGTGCTGAAACTATTCCTGTACCCGAGGATGAGCCCACCAAGAAGCCCGCTTCTTCCGGCATCAAGGTGACCTACAACGGCGGCAACAGCTTCTCCACTTCCAAGTCCGCTGTGCCCACCTCCGTTGAGATCGACGGCGTGGCCGTAGGTTTCACAGGCGACGGCAAGCTCTTTACCGTGAACAGCATCCCCGCAGGGGCCAAGTGGGTCACCGTAAGGTGGAACTCCACCTCTGTTACCACCAACTTCACCCCTAACGGCGCTTACTTTGCCGAGGTGGAGATACCCAAGACCGGCGATGCGTCCCTTTGGGCAGCCGTAGCTGAGTTTCTGGGCTTCTAAGAATACTTTATAAGGCGGTTTTACCCATGCTGAAGATAAAACCCGGTTACGATACCGTTACAAAGACCCTGCGCCTGCCGGAGGATATGGTGCGGGAGCTTGAGCGCATCGCCAGGGAAAACCGGGTGACCTTCACCTCTGTGGTGGAGCAATGCCTGCAGTATGCGCTGGACAGCATGGGATCCGGCGAAGATAAGTAAAAAAACGACCATAAGGACGGGGCGGCGAAAGCCGCCCTGTTTTTGTATGTACGGGTGATTGCTGTGGTGCGGGTTTTCCGCTATACTGATAATGAGAGAATACACCTTGCGAAAGGCGGGATGCGGCCATGAAAGCTTTAAACA
>JAFQUM010000004.1 GCA_017408485.1 Clostridia bacterium
ATAGGCGGTTTTCATCTGTCATTCTACCTTTGTGTTTTTTGACCGTAAAAACGGCGAAAACCCCGATAAAATCGGGGTTTTCTGTGGGTGCATCTATTTTATGCAACCCTTTTGGCGGAGAAGGAGGGATTTGAACCCTCGCGACGTGTTACCGCCCTACTCCCTTAGCAGGGGAGCCCCTTCACCACTTGGGTACTTCTCCAAACCAATGTTAAATTGTCAGCATTAAATATACTACCATAGTTTATTCAAAAATGCAAGAAAAATTATAATAATTTCAAAAAAGAGTTTATAATATGCTGATGTCCCCATTTTTTCGAGCTTTTTTCTTGGGTGTTTTCTTAGTTTCAAGAATATATTCTTCAATATTCGGCAAAAGGTCAAGATCAAGGATATACTTAAAAAGTTCTTTACTCAAAAACTCCTTCGTTGCGAATCTTTCTTTATCCAGCTCTCCTCGAATAAAGTGTTCGCATGCCGGGCGATCGGGGTATCTGCGTTTTACCCTGTCAAAAGTACAATGTCCGCAATACACATATGAGAGCTTATTATTTCTCATAACATAATGTTGTAAAAAGTATTTGCAGTTTTCACATTTTAGCTCATTCACTTTTATCACCTCAAGGTTATTATAGAGTTTATAACTCTAAATGTCAATAGAGTTTATTATTCTATGATATTCTATTGTCGAGGTGAGATTATGAAATATACCGAGCGCATTAGAATATTACGAGAAGATACTAACAAAACACAAACTGACATCGCAGCACTTCTAAATGTAGGTCAAAGAACATATTGTGATTATGAGCTTGGAAAAACAAGAATCCCTGTAGATAGTTTGATTATTCTTGCCAAGTTCTATAATGTAAGTATGGATTACATATCAGGCATTAGCGATGAAAAAAACCATTATCCTCTCAAATAACACCACTGAAACATCGGTTGCTGCCGATGTTTTCGCATATTTCCTTTGCATTTTGCCCATAATATTCTTAAAACATATCGAAAGGATGGCGGCAAATGATCGAATCGGATACCATAAAACTACTTCGCGAATGCGACGCGGGGGTCAAAATGGGCGTGGACTCCATAAACGATGTTTATGATTATGTTTCCTCCCCCGCCCTGAAAAAATATCTCAACCGATGCAAGGACGAGCATATTTCTCTCGACAAGGAGATACAAGCTCAGCTTGTCAAGTTCCGCGACGACGGCAAAAAGCCAAGTCCCATAGCATCAAGTATGTCAAAAATGAAGACATCTATGAAGCTTACCCTCAATGAATCGGACAGCACCATAGCCGACCTGATGACCGACGGATGCAATATGGGTGTCAAATCCCTCAACAAGTATCTCAACGAATACAAGGCTGCCGACGAGGTCTCCAAGGACATCACCAAGCGGCTTATAAAGCTTGAAGAAAGCTTGGCTCACGACATCCGCGGCTTTCTTTAAAAATAAAAACGGCAGAGAACCAAGCTGTTCTCTGCTGTTTTTGTCACTATCAGCCAAATTTCAAGTCTTTTATGCTCTTCCTTGGATATGTTTATCAATACTCAAATGCTGTAAAGCCAAAGTCTGCAATGCTGAGACCTGTTAAGCCCTCCATAAGGAACAGATCAAACCATGCAACACCTATCATTGAAATACTTGACGCAAGCTCAGCAAAATCCGCTTTGACCTCGTCATAGCTATCAAAGTAACTGAGCGTAAGTTTAGTGCTTGTGGTAAAGGTCTTAGGGTTGATATATCCAGTGCCGCGGCACGAGGTATCACTATTAAACTCAAGAGTAAGATCAAACTCATAGGGCGATTCATCAAGATTGATAAAATGATATGCCTTAGCACCGTCATCAGCTTCGTAGACGATAAAAATAACCAATGAATCTATCTCTGTATCGTAGTACAGATTGAATAGATAGCCTTGATATTCGTCGTAATAGTCAAAATACTCGTCGTTGACCTCGCCATTTACCTTGAGCCAGTTTATAACCTTTTGTCGTGCATAAGCCCCCTTGCTTTGCTGCATCTGCTCCAAGGTCATAGGTGTTCCGTAGGTAAGGCTGTTAAGCTCCTTGATAGATACCGCCAAATTGAGATTTTGTGAATCGGTTATAAAAAGGGTGTTGATGCCGATGACCTCCGCATACTCATTGACAAGGGGACCGCCGCTGTTTCCGTTGGAAATGGCGGCATCGTGCTGAACAAAGGTAACTCCACCCAGTACTCGGGTAGCATGGGTAACGATTCCCTTTGTAAAGGTTGATGTGAGTCCTCTGGAGCTACCTATTGCATATACTGTTGCTCCCGTTTGAGGGGTCAAGGTGCAGGTGGTAAGCGGAGTAAGTCCGCTTGCATTGATCTTAATAACAGCCAGATCCTTATTGGCATCAAAGGCAAGAACCGAGGTAACATTATAGGTCTTGTCTCCCAAATATATCTTGGCACTGTATGCGTTATCTATGACGTGATAGTTAGTAACTACTTTTCCGTCAGCAGATATAACAAAGCAACTTCCAATGCCAAGCTCCTTTCCGTTTGCGTCATAGATAAGGATCTCGCCAACCGATTTTTCCAGTTTCTTGTACAGATCGCTTGCCTCATACTTAGTAAGGCTGAGGGCTTCGGTATAACTCTTTCCGCAATTTGAGCAGGTGAAGGTCTTGACTCCCTTTTCTAAGCAAGTCGCCGCCTTTGTAACCTTTGATGTATACTTATGTCCTAACGCATTAATGGTCTTTTGCTCAGTGACAACAGTATTGCAAACAGTACACTGCTGCCCATCGGAAATGCCGTCCTCGGTGCAGGTAGCCGCCTTGCCCTTAACGGTCTTTAGGCTATGGCCCAGCTTTGGAATCACCTCCGGCTCTGAGAATACCTCTCCGCAAACAGAGCAGGAAGAACCCTCTTTATTGCCATCCTCGGTGCAGGTAGGAGCTTTTGCAGCAATTACTGTCGTAGTATGGTCAATTTTTGCAACGGACTTTTGCTCAGTAAGGATCACTCCGCAACGCGAGCAAAGCACACCCTCAGTGAGTCCCTCCTCGGTGCAGGTGGCAGCTTTTGCGGGAATAGCCTCCTCTTTGTGTCCCAATGCGGCAACAGTCTTATTTTCCGCCATACCGCAATCGGTACAGGAATGGGTAATAAATCCGCTTTCGGTGCAGGTGGCATTGACCACTATCTCCCACTCGGAATATGTGTGCTCGTGCTTGCAAGCGCAAAGAAGCAAAAGCATTGCAAGAGCAAATAAAAAAACAGCAAGTTTTCTTTTCATATCTATCACCCGAATATCCTTTTTACCCTATTGTAGCACCTTTCCCAAATAAAAGCAAACATCACAAGGATTTTACTTAGTGATGCTATAGCCTTTATTACATCCAGAATAAGCCAAAGCCAAAATACGCCATAGTTATTCCCATATTTTCATAAAGAAGCTTATCCATCCACCCAATAAGCACAGCAAAAGCACTGTCATTAAGCGCCTTCACGTCGTCTCTCAAGCCGGAAGGTCCATCATAAGTCCCTATCGCCACCCCACTGCCCAATGTGTAGCTGGCAGAGGGGAAAAGTCCGGTTGCTTCCACGGTTGAGTAGGAAGGATATTTGATAGATGATCTATATTTATACACACCGTTTTTATTGCCAAAGTTTATTTCCCAATAACACTTTACCCCACTGCTATACACATTGGTGCAGGAGATAGTAAGGGCTCCCGTTTTTCTGCTGTATGTAAATGTTATTGCTCCCATAGGGGATGCTTCCATATAATCTATAGTATCAGAGCCCACAAATCCGTTATTTGCCATCCACACTGCAAGTGCGCCCTGAGCAATATCTCTCTGCTTTTGATGATATGCTTCAAAGCTCATAGCTGAGCTTGAGCTAAGCTCGCCGATATATTTAGACGCGGTGGCAAGGTTGAGGTTTTGCGCGTTGGTAATATAGAAGGAGTTTACTCCGATAACCTCTCCGTATTCATTCAAAACAGGACTTCCGCTTGAACGGGCAGAAACTGCAGCGTCATGCTGCAAGAATGAAGTGCCGCCTATTTCACGATAAGCATAGGATATTATTCCCTCGGTGAAGGCTTCTCCTACCACCGACGAATAACTGTACGTGTAGACGGTGTTTCCCGTTACTGCCTTTTCTGAGCAAACGGGCAGATAAGTAAGATTATTTGCATTTATCTTAAGTAACACAAGATCATTGGAAAGGTCAAAATCACATACCTTTATATCGGTATAGGTTTTGCCGTTAAGGGTTATTTTTGCGCTGTACGCATATTCCATAGCCACATAGCTTGTAATTATCTTTCCGTCTGAGGAAATTGCAAAGCAATTGAGGGTACTTATCTCATTGTTTTTAATATCATACACAGAGATCGTACCAACCGCCTTTGCCGCTTTGGCGGCGATCTGCTCAGAAGTGAGCTTGCTCAGCGTGTATTTTTCAGTGTAGGATTTTCCGCAAGTAGAGCATTTGAAGCTATATGTTCCGCTTTGACTGCTCGTTGCCGCGACCATAACAGTCCTTACATAGTTATGTCCTAAAGCAGGCAGGGTCTTTTGCTCGATAATAGTCTTATTACACATAGAACACTTGCTTCCGTCGGAAAGGCCGCCTTCGGTGCAAGTAGGAGCTTTACCCACTACGGTAACCGCCTTATGATCCACTTTTTCAATGGGTAATGCCTCTGCAAAGACCTTGTTGCAACGTGAGCAAATGCGGCTTTCGGTGGTTCCCTCTTTTTGGCAGGTAGGCTCCACCCTTGCGGTAATGACCACATCGTGCCCCGTACTGTATATATCCTTCTGCTCAACCAATATGATATTACATCGAGTGCAATATTTGCCCTCTGTCATTCCGTTGGTATCGCAGGTCTCCGCTACTCCCTCAAGGATCGCCTCATCGTGTCCCAAGGGTGCAGGGCGGACATTTTCAACCTCGCCGCACTCACTGCAGGTGCGGGTAAGAAAACCACTGCTCTCACAGCCTGCCTCGGTGACAGTGACCCAATCCCCATAGCTATGCTTATGCCCGCAGGCGGCAAAGCAAAGCAACGCTACAAATATCAATGATAGCAAAAATAACTTCTTTTTCATAATTTGCCTCCCTAAAGGCATTTCAAACTTCCGTTAGATGCATTATATCATACTTTTAACCATAATTAAAGCCTCGGATATGTTTCCGAGGCTTTTTTGCTGATAAAATCTGTTTTATTTGCCGATAAGCTCCTTGCCGGAGATACCGGGACGGGTCATGGTATATGCATTAAGTATAGTGTCAAGCTCCTCTTCTGTCATCACCTTGTGGTCGAGTATCAGTTTTCTAACAGGAACGCCCGTAGCCAGTGCTTCCTTGGCCAGCTTTGCTGAGCGGGCATAGCCGATATGGGGGCAAAGAGCGGTGATGGTTCCCACGCTCTGGTCAAGCAGCTCGCGGCAACGCTCCTCGTTAGCGGTGATTCCGTTGATACAATTATATATAAAGGTCTCAACTGCATTCTTCAGCATTGAGATGGACTCAAACAGGCACTGGAAGACTACCGGCTCAAAAGCGTTAAGCTCCATCTGTCCGCCTTCGACTGCCATAGAAATAGCCACATCATTACCGGTAATTTTGAATGCTACCTGAGAAACCACCTCGGGGATTACGGGGTTGACCTTGCCGGGCATAATGGAAGAGCCGTTCTGTCTTGCAGGCAGATTGATCTCACCAAAGCCGGTCTTGGGACCTGAGGACATCAGGCGCAGGTCGTTGGCGATCTTGGAAATAGCGATAGCACCATTCTTGATCGCGGCGGAGACAGCAGCAAAGCTGTCAATATTCTGAGTTGCATCGATAAGGTCTGCAGCCTGCTTAAAGGGCATTTCGGTAAGAGATGCCAAAATATCCGCTATTGTGCCAAAATACTCCTTATCGGCATTAAGACCTGTTCCGATAGCAGTACCGCCCATATTGATCATATACAGCTCAGCCTTGGTATTCTTGATGCGGCGGCGAGCACGCTGTACAGCGGTAGCATAAGCATAAAACTCCTGACCGAGACGGATGGGCACTGCATCCTGCATCTGAGTTCTGCCCATCTTGAGGATGCCGTCAAACTCCTCTGCCTTCTTATTCAGTGCATCGCGAAGCAGCTTAAGGCTGTCCTCAAGTCCCTCAAGAAGTGTAAGCACCATCATTTTGCCCGCAGTGGGGATGATATCATTGGTGGACTGACCGTAATTCACGTGATCGTTGGGATGAACGATGGAATAATCGCCGGGCTTGCCGCCGAGGATCTCAATTGCAACATTTGCGATGACCTCATTGGCATTCATATTGGTGGAAGTGCCCGCACCGCCCTGAATGGGGTCAACGATAAACTGATCGTGGAACTCACCTGCAAGTATCTTATCGCAAGCGGCACAAATGGCATCGGCGATCTTTGGGTCTATAACGCCGGCTTTTTTGTTGGCGATAGCACAAGCCTTTTTCAGTGTGGCAAGGCTGTTTATCATCTCGGTATGCAGACGGGCACCTGTAATGGAAAAGTTCTCCATAGCGCGCATCGACTGTACGCCGTAATATGCATCAGCAGGAACCTGCTTTTCTCCGATGGAATCGGACTCTAAGCGGGTAAGGATCATCTCATTATCTTTCATACTCTACATCTCCCGTAAAATCAGGTGCTTTGCACCGTATTTATCCTACGATTTAAGTATATTTCCCTTGCATTATATAGTCAAATATATATATCTTATGATAATCATAAGATACAGCACATACTTCTCTTTTTTATAAAAAAAGCAGATACGGAATACCGTATCTGCTCCAAAATATGCTCTTAAATAAACTCTCCCATTCCTATGACCATATCCACAAATGCTTCCATAGCCTTGGAATAGTACTTATTCTTTTTATAGGAGATAAATATGTCTCTCGTCGCCTTTTTGGAATCTAAGCGATAGAATACAACATTACCGCGCTGACGGGTATGACGGATCAATGTGTCGCTGACGATGGATGCCGCTGTTCCCATAATGACGAATCTATAAAGGGTTACAAGGCGATCTATCTCAAGAATGGTGCTAGGTCTTATCTTCAGTTCCTTGAGAATATCGTCGGCAGAACGGCGGGTCTCGTTCTCTCTTGTCATAGCAACAAAGGTGATGTTGTCAAGCGCACCCTCCGGCAAAGGCTTGACCTTATCGGTGAGATGAACGCCATTGATAATATCATCATCATTCATAGCGTATTCTTCGAGACCCTTATTACACTCAAAGGAGCCGGGCACAGCCATAACAAGATGCTCCTGTGTGATCAGCTTATTCTCAAAAAACTCTTCTTCATAATGATGATTGTCTATAACGAGGTCGAGCTGACCGCTTATGATTGCCGCTTCCAACACAGAGGAATTATCATCCATCAATCCAAGTTGTATTTTGGGATGCTTGCTCATAAATGCGGAAACGATCTCGGGAATTACCATGGAGGTCAAAAGCTGATTACTTCCCAGATTAAGTGATCCCGTCTCAAGATCCTTATACGCATTTGCATAATTTTCAAAAGCCTTTTCGATATGCATGATCTCTTCGGTAGCACGGATGTATTCAACACCCGCTTCGGTCATACGCAAAGGCTTACAGGTACGGTCAAAGAGAGGAAAGCCTATGTCATCCTCGATCTTTTTTATCATAACACTAAGCGATGGCTGAGATATGAACAGCTTCTTTGCTGCCTTTGAAATGCTCTGCTCCTGATAGACTGTGTACACCAGGTCCTTTCTGGTAAACAATCCGCTCATAATGATCCTCCCCTATTTTAAACTCGACATATGATGTATTAGCCGTCTCATATACTAATATATCAAAAATCGTATAAATAATATATCAATAAATATATATTATTTTATATTTTATTTTTTTCTTTATAATAAAAATATTATATTTTTATGTAATTGTCAATAGTTTTAACTTAAAAAGTTGACATAATCAATAAAAACTGATAAGATTTTTTTGCAGCATTATTTGAGCCGAATATATAATATGGGATAATATATATAAAACAGTGATTTATCTTGATTTTCTAAGTATTTTTGAACCGTTTGACCATCTTGCCGGTTACACAAAATAATCCTATTTTATATAGGCTCGAGGATAACTTAAAGGCTATTATTTCCACTTTTGTATTAAAAAGGAGAGCATACAATGAATTTGTTATGGACAATTACACCTATCGCCGAGGATGGCTCGGTCATTTTAAAAGACGGAACCGTATTCACCAAAAAGCCCTATTCCGACGAGCAGGTGGCAGAGCTTGAAAAGGCTTGCGCCGAGCTTTGCTATTTCACCGAGCAGCATATGGAATGGCGCGGCAGCAGCTACGGTGACCGCGTAACGATCAACGAGGACGAGGAGGATATCCCCGTCACCGATTGCGTTATCAAGGACGGCAAACTTATCGGGTTCTGCCCACTGCGCTCACCTTGGGACATTGCCAACCACAAGGAAAAGTTCTATATCAGCCTTGAAGATACCGAAGATGTGCTGACCTATCACGACCCCTATCCCCTTTTTGGTGAGCTTAAAGAAGGCGAAACTTGGGAAACCTACACCCTCATATCTCTCATTCCCGTTGAGGAATCAGAGCTTTACGCTGAATAATTTTTCCCGCTTGCCAAAAGCAAGCGGATATTTTATTGAAAAAACTTCCAAGATTAGCCTCTTTAAACTGCGGCAAAATAATCTTGAGGTGATAAAAATGTCAAAAGAAAAAGATAACCGCCCCGAAGCATTTAGGATAAAAAACAAGACCCTACTGAATCAAGCAAAGCGTAAGCGTTGCCCCGCATCCGATTGCCCCGGTGAATAAAATGTATAAAACAAATAATCCCAAGCGCTTTACAAGCGCATTGACTCCCCATAGATTTACCGACGGAATCTATTCACAGATGGATAATGATCTGGCGCGGGATAATCTTGAAAACGATCTTCCCGCCGCCGATAGAGACTCCCCCACTTTTCTTATTCCCGAAATAGGCAACTATATGGGCAGACGGATGTAGCAGCGGACAATCCTAAAAGCTAAATCCCAACAAGTGAAAACTCATTCTATGTTTGCATTCCAGCAAATCTTCAAAACCACAGTAGAAGAGGTTTTCTTATTTGAGGATTAAGCGTTTCCTCTAAGTTTACTGATACAGGTATACCATATACAAAATTCCCGATGGCCGTAATATTGGTCATCGGGAATTTTTACATATTTGTTTTATTAGGACATTTTGCGGTAAATAAACGTCGCACCGCAATATTCACAATAGTCGTTATCACCTTTTTGCATTGTTTTACAATGTGGACAGAGAACTCTTATATCCGGATTTTTTCTTTCAAAAAAAGCTCTCTTAGTCTCACCCTCAGAATGGTCATCGGCATTTTCTGTTGCTCTTTTTATAGTCTCGCTTTTATAAGATTCCAGAATCACATTAGCACAATCTTCCTGTTTTTCTAAGAGGCTAACAGCCTTATCACTATTTTCTATCAATGTGCCAAATCCATAAAGAACAAAGCTTCCAATCCAAGAGCTCAGCGCACCTACACCCGCATAGAATACACCTTTAATTACTCCCCATTTTAAAGAGCCTACTGCATCTCCTATTATTTTTATACCTATAATTATGCTACAGATAATTCCTGTCCAAGCAACAATTTCAGCTACTTTTTTAATTTTTCCTCCAATATTTTCGAACATATCTTTTTCCTCTTTCCTTTAAGTTTGTCTGTATTTTACCGCAATTTGCAACAAAGGTCAATACGACAACAACACATCCCTCCTAATAGTGCATTATTAGGCTACACTTTGCTATTTGAGCGATATTTTTCAAAAAATACTTGATTTTTATAAAAACTACAGTTATAATGGTCATCACCAATTGAATATCTGTGTGACGTTTACAGAAAAGTGCCCGCGCAAGCGAGCTGCCGAAGGAGTAACACTCTCAGGAGTCCGAAAGGATGGAGACTGTAGACCGACAGAGCTTTGGAGAACCCCATTAAATTGGGTGCCGAAGGTGCAAAGCGCGCAAGCGTTAATCTCTCAGGCAAAAGGACAAAGTGCATTCTCTTGAAAATACCTGCAGGTATTTTCAAGGGTTTTATTTGGCTTTTGCGGATCGCGCCTTGGGTGTGATCCGTATTTTTATTTTCAGGAGGGCTTTTTATGGAAAAGCTAATGGAGAAAATTGCAGATATAAACTCGGTGATAAACGAGTTCGTATGGGTCAAAATAGGCCTTATCATCCTCTTAGGCTGTGGGCTTTTGATGACCCTTGTCACCCGAGTTTTTCAACTGTCACATATAGGTCATTGGTGGAAAGAGACCATAGGCTCAATCTTTAAAAAGGATAGCGAAGCCACCAAAAAGACCGACAAAAAGACCATTACTCAATTCCAGTCGTTGTGTACTGCCCTTGCAGCCACCATCGGTACAGGAAACATCGCAGGTGTGTCCGCCGCCATCGTTATCGGCGGCCCCGGCGCGGTCTTTTGGATGTGGATCGCCGCATTTTTGGGAATGATGACCAAGTATTCAGAAACGGTTTTGGGCATATACTACCGCCGCCGCAACCGCGACGGCGAATGGTCGGGCGGTCCTATGTATTTTCTCCGCGACGGCTTGGGCAGTAAAAAGGGCTTTAAGCTTATCGGCGCGGCGCTGGCTTTTCTCTTTGCGGTCTTCGCTATCTTAGCCTCATTCGGCATTGGAAATATGGGACAGGTCAACAAAATAACCCTCAATCTGCAATCGGCATTCTTTAAGGGCGTAGACTTGGGCACTTTGGGTGGCATTCCCGTTATCAATCTCATCATCGGCTTTGCCCTGATGGCACTTACCGCACTCATTGTTATCGGCGGTCTGCAGAGAATTGCCGCCTTTGCCGAAAAGGTAGTGCCCATTATGGCGATTGCCTATATCATCGGCGCTTTGGTCGTCTTTTTTGTCAACATCGAAAACGTAGGCGCTATGTTTGCATCCATCTTCCGCTTTGCATTTGGTGTCAAGGCGGTGGCAGGCGGTGCGGCAGGCGTGGCAATCTCGCAGGTAATAACCCAAGGCTGCAAGCGCGGCATCTTCTCAAACGAGGCAGGACTCGGCTCCTCGGTAATGGTACACGCCTCCTCCAATGTAAAAGAGCCTGTCAAGCAGGGTATGTGGGGAATATTCGAAGTATTCTTCGACACCTTTGTTGTCTGCACTATGACTGCCATCGTTGTTCTTTCATCGGGAGAGATAAATCTTCAAACGGGACTTCCCTTTGACCCAAATCTTAATGATGCCACCCTTGTTTCCCAGGTCTTCGGCGGCATATTTGGCAAAGCGGGTGAAATGTTTATCGCACTTGCCATTCTCTTTTTTGCCTTTACCACCATTGTGGGCTGGTCACAATACGGCGCAAAGGCGGTGGAATATCTTATGGGACACAAAGCGGTCAAGGTCTATAAGATAATCTTTGTGCTGATGATAATCTCCGGTGCGGTTATGACATCCTCCTTGGCTTGGGATATTTCAGATACCTTTAACGGACTGATGATGATACCCAACCTTATCGGTGTTGCCGCCCTCTGCCCCTTGGTGGCAAAGCTTACCCGCAACTATATAAACCGCAAGATAAAGGGCAAAGAGGTCTCCCCCATGCTTTCCTATGACGAAAGCATCCAAAAAGAAATGGAAGAATAAAAATAACGCTCACATTTGTGAGCGTTATTTATTCTATTCAAGACATGTGGCGATAAATAAATGTTGCTCCGCAACATGTACAATGGTCATTATCACCTTTTTGCACAACATTGCAGTGGGGACAAATAACTCTTGTATTGGGATCTTTTCTCTCAAAAAATGCCCTTTTGACCTCTTTGACGGGAGGTGATGGTATTTCCTCCGTGGCTCCCATTTCAGGTTCTTTTACATACTGTTTTGCAGGTTCACCTATTTTAGCATCTGTCGGAGCAACCACTTTTTCCTGCCTTTCCAAGAGACGTACAGCCTTATCACTATTCTCGACAAGTTGACCATATGCATAAACAGCAAAACTTGCTATCCATGAAACTACTGATCCAACTACTATCACAATTAAACTTATTATTTCCACTATCTTGGTAGGAATAGCAGCATATAAACAAACACCAACAACTATGCTCGCAGCAATTCCTACTATAGTCACAATTGTAGCTAGCTTTTTAATTTTTCCGCCGATGTTATCAAACATATCTTTTCCCTCTTTCTTTAATATTTATTGTAATTTTACTGCAATTTGCGGTAAAAGTCAATACCGCAAATTGCGGTTGGATATAATAATTACATCCTAAAAAGGGTGTGATTTAATGTATCGCAGAATCCGTGATCTTAGAGAGGACAGAGATCTTACACAAAAGGAGCTTGCAGCAATTTTATCCTGTTCACAGCAAGTTTACAGTAATTACGAATTGGGGCAGCGTGATATTCCCACCGATGTTTTAATAAAGCTTTCTTCATTTTATAATGTATCCACTGACTATATTCTCGAGGTATCTGACAACCCTGTTATAAACAGATAAAAAATAACGCTCACATTTGTGAGCGTTATTTTTATGTATTCAGTATTTATCAGTCGAGCTCGTTGATGACATACCACTTGCCACTGACCTTTGCCAGATGGATGGTCTGATCATACTCGTCGGGTTCTTCACCCTTTTGGGTCAGGGTGTAGTAGACCTTAACTCTTGCGTATTCCTGAATGTTCTTTGCTTCCTTGAACTTCATACCGCTTGCCTGGTTGAAAACTGCGGAAGAAGCATTGTCGTATTCGTTGTCGACCCATACAAGGACTTCACTTCTGACGACTTCTACCTTACCTTCTGCCTTTTCGAACTCATCATACTCTTCGAACTCTTTTGCAACCTTAGCTGCGCTTGCGTTTTCCTTCAGCTCGAGGTCAACAGCAACATCTCTGACGACCCAAGGAGCAGACTTCTTTAAAACTGCCTTAAGGTCACCGTCAAGATAAGCTTCTGCATAAGATTCAGCAATTCTGTCGGGAGTGCTGAGAGCGTTAACGATACCGCAGATAATAGCAATAACGATAACCAGTGCTACAACTGCGCCTGCCAATACAAGCCAAGTCTTGGGGCTCTTGAAATCGATGTTCTTAAGATCGATCTTCTTTGCTTCTGCCTTTTTCTCCTCTGCTGCGGGAGCTGCGGGCTGTAAAGCCTCGTTGCAAGAGGGGCAAACGGTAGCGTTATCTTCTACCTGTGCGCCGCATTTGGGACATACCATAATCTTTTTCCTCGTTTCCTTAAAATCTAAGCTTTAAAAGCTTGTCTTAATTATAGAATACAATGGATATTTTGTCAATAAAGTACAAATAAAAAGAAAGAATTCCTTGTTTATACGCCTTTTTCCACAATCAGCACTATACCCCCGAGATAAACAGCGGAAGCTTTGGCGGGAAAAAGGTCAGCAGAATGTAGAGAAGTCCGATCAATATCATTGCTCCGATGGAGATAGCCAAGGGAATACCCTTTTTGGAATGCTTATAAATATGCTTGCCCATAAACTGCCCCAGGGCGTTTGCAAGGAGCAGCAGTGATATGTCGGCTATGAGAAAATGCCTGCCGATACAGCCTGTGTATAGATAAAATCCTGTGGGGATAACCCAAATTGCAGTAACAAGTGCCGCCAAGGCTGCTCCAAACCATTTGCGGGCGGGCAATCTCTTACGCTTTTTGAGCCAATATGCACCCCACCAAGCGAGGGTGGGCACATAGACCATTTTGGTATGCTCCCATACGCTTTCATTAACGGGAGCAAGCGCTCCCACCACGGGATTTTTGCCCAATGCGTTATATATGAAATGGGTGGCGCTTCCCGCAGTAAAAAGTGCAGGAATTCCCCATAATATCCATTTTTCAGGTGCTTTTTCAGCCTTAATATTCAATGTATACACCTCCCTTTTATCAGTATATACAGGCCGTCAGGCAAAATTTACACGTTGCCGACGGATTTTACCGCAATATAAAAAGCGCCCTTTATCGACAGAAAAACCACCGACAAAAAGCGCTATAAACAGACAGTATTTGCCCCTTTACGGCACATAGTTTTTTAATTCTATTTTTTTGCAATGTCGAAAAAACGCAAATGCAGTAATATCAAGACTTTTACACATTTTCCACAAGGTTTTCCACAACTGCCTGTGTATTTTAATGCAATATACTTTCAAAAAACTGATTACAAAGAGTATAAAAAGAGAGTTTTGTATATTCAAAACTCTCTTCGTTATTTTAGGTGAAGTTTTTGCCGCTACAAGCGCTTTTTATTGGCGATATGCTAAAATTTATCCCTATCAAGCAGTCGATACTGTACCGCTTCGGCGATATGCTCACCGCTTATTTGCTCTTTTCCGTCAAGGTCGGCTATTGTTCTGGCAAGTTTGAGCAGCTTGTCATAGCCGCGGGCAGACAGACCGAGCTTATCATATGCGGCGCGGAGAATTGCCTGACCCTGAGCGTCGGGCTGACAGAATACGCTCATCATAGCAGGGGTCAGCTGTGCATTGGAGGAAATGCCGTATTCCTTATATCTTTCCCTCTGTACGGCGCGGGCGGCATTTACCTTTGCTCGGATGGATTCCGAGCTTTCGCCGCGGGGACGGTTCTCGAGCTCATCATATGGCACGGGAGACACGGTGACCTGAATGTCTATTCTATCAAGCAGCGGTCCCGAAATGCGACGGCGGTACTCACGAAGCTGATTTTCACTGCAGATACATTTTTTCGTAGGATGTCCGTAAAAGCCGCAACGGCAAGGATTCATAGCACAGATCAGCATAAATCTGCTTGGATAGGTGCAGGTTGCCGACACTCGGGAAATTGTAACCTTTCCGTCCTCAATAGGCTGACGGAGGCTTTCAAGGGTGTCACGCTGAAACTCAGGCAGCTCATCAAGGAAAAGCACTCCGTTGTGAGCGAGAGATATCTCACCCGGCTTGGGCTTTGTACCGCCGCCCGAGATTCCGTTTGGCGAAATAGAATGATGGGGTGCTCTCACAGGACGGGTGGTCATCATAGGCTCACTGCGGGAAAGCAGTCCCGCTACGGAATGTATCTGTGTGCATTCCAACGCCTCCTCCTCGGTCAGATCGGGCAAAATGGAGGGCAGTCTCTTGGCAAGCATACTTTTTCCGCTGCCCGGAGGTCCAATAAGCAGAGCGTGATGAGAGCCCGCCGCGGCAATCATTAGTGCCCGTTTTGCGGTCTCCTGACCAATAACATCGGCAAAATCAAGGCTTTCAGCCTCGCGGGGTACAAACGCTCTATGCTCTGCAGGTTCTATCAGAGCCTCGCCCTTGAGGTGGGCGGCAAGCTGGGTCAAGTTATGCACGGGATAGACCTGAAGTCCGTCAACCATTGCGGCTTCGGGAGCATTCTCCTCGGGGACAAAGATGCCGCGCATTCCCGCCTTTTTAGCGTGGATAGCCATACTCAGCACGCCGTTAGCGGGGCGCAATTTGCCTTCAAGGGATAGCTCTCCTATCATACAAAGATCGCTCTCAGGCACGGGGAGCTGTCCCGAGGAGCAAAGAATACCCACCAAAATAGGAAGATCGTAAATTGGTCCTTCCTTTTTCAGCTCACCGGGAGCAAGATTTACAGTAATGCGGCTTACGGGATAGTTATAGCCGCAGTTCTTGATTGCAGAATATACTCGGTCTTTAGACTCTTTGACCGATGCATCGGGCAGACCTACTACATCGATTCGAGGTAATCCTCTGCCGATATCGGTCTCTATCTCAACTATATATCCGTCAAGTCCCAACAGACCGCAGGAATGTATTTTTGATACCATATCCCGTCCTCCTATTTTTTCTTTACTGTCATTGCCGCCACAAGCACAGTCACCCGTTTAGCGCCAAAGTTCTTAAGCACTCGGGCACATTCGGCGGCGGTGCTTCCCGTGGTAAATATATCATCGATAAGCAAAATATGCTTTCCTTTTATCTGCTCAGCATCACCCATAAATCCAATGCTTCCCCGAATATTTGCTCGACGCTGTTCGGCTTTGAGTCCGTACATCGCAGGGGTGGCTTCCAGCTTTTTCAGCAAGCGGGACGGCTCTATCCCCAATCGTTCTCCCACCTTTTGCGCCAACAAAAACGAATGGTCAAAGCCACGCTTTGCTGCCTTCCTTCTGTGGGAAGGCACGGCGGTTATAATATCGGGCAGAGTCTTTTCCTCTCTGCCGTAGCGTATCGCCATAAGGGAAGCAAAATAGTCGGCATAGTGTATCTTGCCGTAATATTTATACCGATGGATCGCCCTGCGTACCGTCCCCGAATAGGTCAAAAAGCTATAGGCTGCATCGAAAAACGCACCCGAGCGCCTGCTTGGCGGTTTTTGCTTACGGAGATCCTCTGCACAAGATGTACAGATATGCTGCTCATCATCGGTAAGAATTCTGCTGCAAAATACACACTTGGGCGGAAAAAGCAATCTTTTAATATTCATTTTTCAGCCTTCTTTTCAGGGCACTGTAGCGTTTGGCAGGGTTGCCGTTTACCACCATCTGCCGCGTCATATCCTCCCTGCCCACTATTACCAACAGCTCCTTAGCTCGGGTGACGGCGGTATAGAGGAGATTTCTGCTGAGCAGACGGGCGGGACAATCAAAGATCGGAATTATGACCGCCCGATATTCACTGCCCTGAGATTTGTGGGCGGTAATTGCAAAGGCGTGCTCTATCTCACCAAGCTCGGAAAAAGCGTATTCCGAAACCTTGGTATCAAAGCGTATGGTCAATATCTTTCCGCGGCTGTCCACGCTTTCGATAACACCCGTATCACCGTTATACAGTCCCGCGCCCAATTCACGGGTCTGTATATCCTGCCAGGTGCGGTTGTAGTTATTCTTGGTCTGCATTACCCTGTCCCCCTGACGAAAGGTCAGTTTGCCGACCTGCAGCTCGCCCTTTCCATTTTCGGGAGGGTTGAGCCGCGCCTGAAGAACCATATTCAGCTCCTCGGTACCGCAGGTATTGCGGCGGGAGGGACAAATGACCTGAACATCGGCAGGATCAATGCCAAATCGTTCGGGAATGCGGTTTGCGATCAGCTCACAGACCGCGGAAGATGCACCCTGCGCGGTGCGGTTTGAGGAAAAATAAAAATCCTTATTGTTTTTCTGCAAGGGCGGCATTTCGCCCTTGTTTATCATATGAGCATTCATTATAATGTCGCTGTCCTGCGCCTGACGGAATATTTCGGTAAGACGCACCGCAGGCACAATGCCGCTGTCAAGCAGATCCTTAAAGAATCTGCCTGCTCCAACGGGAGGAAGCTGATCCACATCACCCACCAGCACAAGTCTTGCGTGGGGACGAAGTGCATCAAGGAGCGATGCGCTCATATTCAGATCTATCATGGATGCCTCGTCAACAATGATAACATCGGCATCAAGGGGATTTGATTTATTGCGCTTAAAGCTCATTCCGCCCCACTCATCGGGAACGGACTCCAACATTCTGTGCAAGGTGGATGCATCGCGATCGGTGACCTTGCTCATTCGGTCTGCCGCTCTGCCCGTAGGTGCGGCAAGCAGATATGTAAAGCCGCAACTTTCGAGCAGCTCTATGGCGGCAAGAAGGGCTGTTGTCTTTCCCGTACCGGGTCCACCCGTAATTATTGAAATGCCGCTTTCAAAACAGCTCAAGATAGCCTCCTTTTGCAAGGGGACAAGGGAAAGCGCGGAGTTTTTCTCTATTTTTTCAAGTTTTTTAGTCAGTCCTATAGGCCTCTTGACCGGCATTTTTACAAGCCGTTTGGTTTCTTCGGTAGTTACTGTCTCCCAACGGAAAGCGCAGGCAAGATATACCGCGTCAATATCTCCGTTTTGCACGCGGACGATTTTTCTATCCTCCTCGAGATAGACCAGCCGCTCCTCTAAGGCATCATTGGACACCTTTGCAAGGGACGCTGTCACCGCCACAAGCTTGTCCGCGGGAATGAAAACGTGTCCGTTCTGCAAATTGAAGTTCAGCTCATAGATAAGCGCTCCGTCAAGCCGCACCGCCGCCTCTTGATCTATGCCAAACTCGCTTGCCAAGCTGTCGGCGGCGGAAAAACCCACCCCGAAAGGCTCTGCACAAAGCAGATAGGGGTCACGGGTGACAAAGTCTATCGCCTCGCTTCCGAACCGAGAAAGCAAGGGGGATGCAAAATAGGCGGGCAGACGGTGAAAAGCCAAAAACTCAATAAGCGCACGCAAAGCGCCCGCCTGGAGAAAGCTATTCTGTATGCGATATGCCTTTTCAAGAGAAATGCCCCGTATCTTCGCCAGCTTTTCAGGCTCGTTGGCAATTACCTCAAAGGCGCTTTCGCCAAATCGCTCCACTATCATTTGAGCGGTCTTTACGCCGATTCCCTTGATACCGCCGCTGGCAAGGTATTCAAAAATGCCCTCAGTGTCTGTAGGCATATAGCGCTGATATGAGCGCACGGAAAATTGCCGTCCGTATTGGGGATGGCTGACATAATCGCCCTCGGCGTCAATGCACTCGCCGTTGCCGAGGAAGGGCATACTGCCGACGATGGTTATTAAATTGTCCTCGTCGTCCTTTACGCGTGCAACACAGTAGCCGGTCTCATCGCTTTTGAAAACGATATCCACCACTCTGCCCTGCAGACGCTCAACGGAATAATCGTCGGTCATAGTGTCCATTACCTCTTCAATGAACGACCGATGGTCGCCCCCACTATTACTTAAAAACGGGTGGGCTTCCCCACCCGTTTTAAAATTGTCATGCTCTGTGCCAACGCACACCCTGAGGTGTATCCTCAAGAATGATTCCCTGAGCCTTCAGCTCGTCACGAATGCGGTCAGCTTCTTTGAAATCCTTTGCCTTTCTTGCTGCCTGACGCGCCTCGATAAGTTTTTCGATCTCGGCATCATCACCGCCCTGCTCCTCGGTCTCACCGATTCCCAAAACGGAGCAAAGTTCGGTCATAAACTCCAGTGCCTTCTGAGCATAAGTCTTGGTAACGCCTGCGCCTGCGGCGGCAGAGTTTATCTCACGAACTGCCTCGAAGATGGCGGCAACCGCGTCGGCGGTGTTCATATCGTCATCCATAGCGGTGCAGAACTTTTCTCTGTGTGCTTCAAACTTTGCAACTGTTTCGGCTTCTGCTGCGGTCATATCGCCCTCTGCGCCGTTTTTAACCAAGAAGCGCAGATTCTTAAATGCGGTATTAAGGCGCTCTAAGGCTGCCTTTGCCTGCTCAAGAGATTCCTGAGAATAGTTCAGGGGGCTGCGGTAATGAGCGGACAGCATAAAGAAGCGGATAGCATCATAGCCGTAAACAGCGGCAGCATCGCGGACAGTGAAGAAATTGCCCAGCGACTTGCTCATCTTTTGATTGTCTATGTTAAGAAATGCATTGTGCAGCCAGTAATTCGCAAAAGGCTTGCCGTTGCAGGCTTCGCTCTGTGCGATCTCGTTTTCGTGGTGGGGGAAGCACAGATCCACACCGCCGCTATGGATATCGATGGTCTCGCCAAGGTACTTTCTTGCCATTGCAGAGCACTCAATGTGCCAGCCGGGACGGCCTTCGCCCCAAGGAGAAGTCCAAGAGGGCTCACCGGGCTTTGCCGCCTTCCACAATGCAAAGTCAACGGGATCTTCCTTCTGCTCGCCTACTGCAATTCTTGCACCTGCTTCAAGGTCCTCCAAGGGCTGATGGGAAAGCTTTCCGTAATCCTTGAAGGAATGAACGCGGAAATAAACGTCGCCGTTTACATCATAAGCGTGACCCTTGTCAACCAAGGTCTTAACGATATCAAGTATCTCCTCGATATTATCGGTTGCCTTGGGATGAACGGTCGCCTTTTTGATTCCCAAGCCCTGAGCATCGGTAAAATACTCCTTAATATAGCGGTCGGCGATCACATCATAAGTGGTGCCTTCCTCGTTTGCCTTTTTGATGACCTTGTCGTCTATGTCGGTAAAGTTCTGCACAAAGCTTACTTCAAAGCCGCGGTACTCAAAATAACGGCGAAGCACGTCAAACATAATGAAAGGACGGGCATTGCCTATATGGAAATAGTTATAGACCGTAGGACCGCAGGAATACATCTTGACCTTTCCCTGCTCTATGGGCTTAAACTCTTCTTTTCTTCTTGTTAATGTGTTATAAAGCTTCATATGCGATCTCTCCTTTTCTTGTGCCTTTTACTTGCCCATAGAGCCTTTAAGCACGTTACGATTAGTGATAAAGTATTCCACTCCCGAATATACGCCTACAATAAGCATCAAATACACTGCTATATCCTGAACACTCAACCAAGAGGTTATTACTATGATCTTTGTTCCCAAGACCAGAAGCAGGATGGTCATAAGGCACTGAACAAAGGTCTTGACCTTGCCGCTTTTTCCTGCGGCTATGACGATTCCCTTGGATGCGGCAATCATTCTAAGACCTGAGATGGCAAACTCACGACCCACGATGACGGTTGCAACCCAAACGGGCATAATGCCGTTGCTGACAAAGATCAAAAGTGCCGACAAAACAAGCAGCTTATCTGCAAGGGGGTCAACAAGCTTGCCAAAATCGGTGACTTGATTGTAATGACGGGCAATATATCCGTCGAGGGAGTCGGTAAGGCTTGCTACGGCAAAGATTATTGCCGATACTAGAGCATATTCCTGTCCCATTGTGCCGAATACCAAGAATACGGGAATCATAGCGATTCGCACCAGGGTAATAATATTTGCAGTTGTCATTTTTATTCCTCCTTGATCCTTCCGTAAAGATCGCAACCGTCATAAGCGGTTATGGTTACATTTACAAACTCGCCCTCGATGGCATCTCCGTCGATGATGACCAATCCGTCAATATCGGGTGAATCCATAAAGCTTCTGCCAAGCTTTCCGCGCTCATCAGCACCGCAACAGAGCACCTTGAGGGTCTTTCCCACATACTTTTGGGATGCCTCATCCATAATGCGTTCCTGAATGCCGTAAAGTATGGCGCGGCGCTCTTCCTTGACATTTTCGTCTATCTGGCAATCAAACTCTGCCGCGGGAGAGCCCTCCTCTTGAGAATAACAGAAAACTCCCGCACGTTCAAGTCTGTATTCGGTTAAAAATTGACAAAGCTCCTCAAAATCCTCCTCGGTCTCACCGGGGAAGCCTACAATAAGGCTTGTTCTTATCACCGCATCGGGCATAAGCTGGCGTATCCTATCTATCTTTTGCCTGATCTCCTTGCCCGTTCCACGGCGGTTCATATCACGAAGCACCTTGTCGCTTATGTGCTGAATGGGAATATCAAAATAATTAAGTATCTTTTCCTCCTCGGCGCAGGTGAGCAAAAGCTCATCGTCCATCTCTTCGGGATAGAGATAGTGAAGTCTTATCCACTCAACGCCGTCTATCTTGCAAAGCTCTCGCAAAAGTGCGGGAAGCATCCTTTTTCCGTAATTATCCGTGCCGAAACGGGTTATATCCTGAGCCACTATCAAGAGCTCCTTCGCACCGTCTGCGGCAAGCAGCTTTGCCTCGGCGATTACATCCTCCATACTGCGGCTTCTGAACGGACCGCGCAGATAGGGAATAACGCAATAGCTGCAACGGTTGTCACAGCCCTCGGCTATCCGCAGATATGCGGAATACGCGGGGGTAAGCAGCTTTCTGCCGCCCTCTAAGGGCGCGCATTCAATGGGTGCGAAATACTCGGCACGCTTGCCATTTAAGACCTGATCTACTGCCTGAACTATCTCGTGATAGGAGCCTGTTCCAAGCACTGCATCCACCTCGGGCAGCTCGGTCTCGAACTGATCTCCATAGCGCTGAGAAAGACAGCCGCAAACGATAAGTCCGCAAAGCGTTCCGTCCTTTTTCAGCTCGGCAAGCTCTAAAATAGACTCTATAGCTTCGCTTTTTGCATTGTCGATAAATCCGCAAGTGTTGACTATTGCAACATCGGCTGATGCGGCATTTGTGACTATCTCATAGCCTGCCTGCTCAAGCAGATAGAGCATCTGCTCGGAGTTGACAAGGTTTTTGGGACAGCCTAAGGCCAGCAAATAAACTTTATTCTTCTTCATATTCTACGCTGCATCGGCGCATTGCGGCGCCGATCTCCTCCCAAGAATAACCCCGCCTGAAAAGCTTGTCGGTTATTCTCTTTTTCTCTTTTCTGTCATTGAGGTCGGTCATATTCTGCATTATGAAACGGTCAAGCCTATCCTCATCGGTCTCATAGCTCAAAAGCGCCTGTTCAATGATCTCTTCGTCCAATTTATATTCAATGAGCTTGCGGCGGATGCGGGACTTTCCCCACCCCTTATTGACTCCCGATCGTACCACAGATGCGGCATACTCACTGTCGTTAAGATAGCCAAAGCCGCGAAGTCGCTCTATGGCATACTCCGCGTCATCAGGCTCTATTCCTTTTTCCAAAAGCTTTTCTAGTAGCATTTGGCTGCTGCGGTTTTTATAATTCAGCGCCGCAGCCGCCACCGACAATGCCTTTGCTCGGGACTCTTCACTCATCAGTCATCTTCAAAATCATCGGCAAAAACTTCAAGTCCGTCCTTGCCGCCTGCGGTCTTTGCAGGGACTGCCGCCTTGGCAGATGCCTTTCCCTTTGCGGGAGCGGGAGCAGCCTTTTCTTCCTTTTCATCCTTGTGCATCAGTTTATCCTTGATCTTGCGTTCAAGCTCTTCAGCCTCGTCGGGATGATTCTTAAAATATTCCTTAGCGGCATCTCTGCCCTGACCTAAGCGGATATCTCCCATACCGAACCAAGCGCCCGCCTTTTGAACAAAGCCAAACTTGACACCCAAGTCAACAAGCTCGCCCATCTTGGAGATACCCTCGCCGTACATAATATCGAACTCCGCCTCTTTAAAGGGGGGCGCGATCTTGTTCTTGACTACCTTTGCGCGGGTGCGGCTACCGATAAGGGTAGTACCGTTCTTAAGATGCTCGATGCGGCGTATCTCGATACGAACGCTGGAATAATACTTCAGTGCCTTACCGCCGGTGGTGACCTCGGGGTTGCCGTAGACGATGCCTATCTTATCACGAAGCTGATTGATAAATACAAGCAGACAGTTTGCCTTTGCAATGGGTCCTACCATCTTACGCAGTGCCTGAGACATAAGTCTTGCCTGCAGACCCATAAAGCTGTCACCCATTTCGCCTTCGATCTCTGCCTTGGGGGTAAGTGCCGCAACCGAGTCAACAACGATAACATCAACGGCGCCGCTGCGTGCCAATGCTTCGGTGATCTCAAGAGCCTGCTCACCGTTATCGGGCTGAGAAACAAGCAGACTTTCGGCATCAACACCCAATGCCTCGGCATAAACGGGATCGAGAGCATGCTCAGCGTCGATAAATGCCGCTGTGCCGCCTTCCTTTTGTACCGATGCGATTATATGCAGAGCAATGGTGGTCTTACCGCTGCCCTCAGGACCGTATATTTCTACAACTCTGCCCTTGGGCATACCGCCTATTCCAAGAGCCACGTCAAGGGAAAGTGAGCCTGTGGAAACAGCCTCAACCTCTACGGCTGCGCTGTTTTCGCCAAGGCGCATAACAGTACCCTTTCCGAATTGTTTTTCAAGCTGCGCTATGGCAGTCTCTAAAGCTTTTTCGCGTTCCATATCTTCACCTCATATTGAAGTAATTTTCATTTTGCAGGTATGCCCTACAATGACAATATACCATATGGTCGAACAAAATGCAAACATTTGTTCGATAATTTCAAATTGCTGTACTATTACTTGGACAATAATTCCTTTTTAATCAGACTCTGAGGGTACAGAACCCATAACCACACGCTCAATTCCCACAAGGTCATTTTTTGTGCGGATATTTATGTAGCCTTCCCGTTCGAGAATGTCCATAACGCGATAGCACTGACCGAGACCTACCTCAAATGCCAAAGTGCCGCCGGGGGCAAGAGCAGAACGGAATGTCTTGGGGATCACGCGGTAGAAATCAAGTCCGTCCGCACCGCCGTCGAGAGCCATTCGAGGCTCTTGCCTGACTTCCCTATCGAGAGTTTCTATCTCCTCAGTGGGGATATACGGCGGGTTGCAGGTTATAAAATTAAACTTGCCTATATTATCCGGAGCAGGCTGCAGTGCATCTATACAAACAGGGTAAGCGCGGCTGGTAAGATAATGGCGCATAATGTTCTTTCGGGCAATGTGCATTGCGGCACTTGACTTGTCAGCCAATACGCCGGTAATTCCCGAATCAAGGTTTTTAAGCACCGAAATACCCACGCAGCCACTGCCGGTGCAAAGATCCAGCAGCCTGCCGCGGCTTCTGCTTTGCAATTCATCTATAGCCGCATCCACCAAGGTCTCGGTATCGGCACGGGGTATCAGGGTATCGCGGGACACCTCAAAATCAAGGGAGTAAAACTCCCAATGTCCCGTAATATATTGAACGGGCATACCTGAAAGGCGCTGATTGAGCAGTCGCTCAATTCGCATTTCGTCGCGTTCAAAAACAAGGTTAGTCCTTTTGCTGTAAAACTCCTCGCGGGGAATGTTAAGTGCATAGCAAACAA
Organism: Clostridia bacterium; assembly: GCA_017408485.1. Lineage (GTDB taxonomy): Bacteria > Bacillota > Clostridia > Oscillospirales > Butyricicoccaceae > RGIG3513. The sequence goes on from JAFQUM010000004.1 coordinate 24,600, forward strand.
GCTCCTGAGCTTCCACCTGAAAGCCGGCAACACCTGCCATTCTAAGTTCATTGCGCAGGTCAAGATAAGCATCGTTGACCGTTCTTACCATTTCCTCACCACCTGTCTTTTTCTTTATCTTCGGGAATAACTCTGCTCAGCGCCTCAATAGCCACCTCTATCATACTGTCGTCAGGCTCCTTTGTGGTTATCCTCTGCATAGCCACACCGGGGGCACGAAGTATCTTTGTAAACCAATTATCATATCTACCCGCAAAGCGGTTGATCTCATAGCTGATCCCCGCAACTACGGGAAGCAACGCCAGACGAAGCAGCATTCGCACTAAAGGATTGCTCCACTGTACCACCGAGAAAACAAGTATGCTGATTATCATTACCACAAACAGAAAGCTTGTTCCGCAACGGGGATGGAAGCGGCAGCACTGCCTGACATTTTCCACCGTCAGCTCCATACCCTTTTCATAGCAGGCTATGGTCTTATGCTCCGCGCCGTGGTACATATAGGTTCGCTTTATCTCCTTCATCAACGATGTGCTCCACACAAAGCCGATAAAAATCAGTATTCTTATTGCTCCCTCAAGCAGATTGCGAAGCATAAAATGCATCTCGCCGAAAAATCCTGCCAAAAGGGTGGGGAGCAGAATAAACAGACCGATGGGCATTGCGATTCCCAAAATGACCGTAAAGGTCATCATTATCTTTTCGAATTTTTCCATCCCGATCTTGCGCTCGACCCATTTTTCAAATCTGCCGGGCTCGGTCTCTTCACCCTCCACCTCAAAAAACTCGGCGGAATACATAAGTGCCGAAACGCCCTGCTTCATAGAATCCCAAAACATAACAGGTCCGCGAATAAAGGGAAGCTTCCAAAATGCCTTGTGGCTGTTTGAGCCGATGGGCTCTTCTTTTATTTCAAGTGTTTTGTCAGGCTTGCGTACAACGATAGCCGACTTTTCGGGGCCGCGCATCAGGATGCCCTCCATAAGCGCCTGACCGCCGATGCTGGTCTTTTTTTCTTTGCTCATTAGTTCTTTACTCCTTTACGGAAGGTAGGCGCACCGTAACCGATGTCCCCTTTCCGCTTTCGCTGGTTATATCCATCTCGCCGCCGTGAAGGGCGAGGATCTCATTACATACTGCAAGGCCTATGCCCGCACCTCTGCCTCGTGCAGAGCCCTTGAAAAACTTTTCTTTAACGTGGGGCAGTTCCTCGGCGGGAATGCCCTGACCGTGGTCGGTGATAACAACTATGCACCATTCTCCCTTTTTGCTGACCGAAATATCCACGCTTTCACCGTCAGCGCCGTATTTTGCCGCATTGTCCAGTATATTCAAAAATACCTGCTTAAGTCTGTTCTTATCTCCGTGAACGCGGATTGGCTCTTCCGCCTCGTCATAATGCACCGACAGAGACTGCTTGCGAAGCAGCTCGGTATAGGTGAATACCGCATCATAAACCTCGCCGCGGATATCAAAAAGCTCCATCTGCAGCTTCATTCTTCCCGATTCAAGGCGGGAGAAGTCAAGCAGCTCCTCAACCATCTGAGAAAGACGAGCCGTCTCGTTCTTTATGATACCCAAGCCAAGCTTTGCCGTTTCGGGGTCATCAAGGCTTGCGGAAATAGTATCGCTCCAGCCGCTTATGGCAGTAAGAGGTGTGCGCAACTCGTGAGAAACGGAGGAAATAAACTCGTTCTTCATCTTATTGCTGGCTGCAAGCTCGCGGGACATTTCATTTATAGTCTCGCAAAGCTCACCTATCTCGTCGTTATACTCTGCATCAAGTCGAGCGCCAAGCTGTCCGCCCGCTATCTTTCGTGCAAGACGGTTGATATCAAGAATAGGGTTAACAATGGAGCGGATAAATACTGTATTGATAAGCATTATCAGCAGCATTATTCCAAGACCCGCCGCCGCAAGGACGATATAAAGCTGACTCAGCTGGCTTTTAAGCACGCGGGTGGAGGAAACATATCTCACTCCGCCTATAATACTGTCATCGGAATAAACAATAAGCGCAGTGGTTGCCACCACATCATCATCTATGCCCGTATCGTAGCCGGTATAGGTCTTGGTCTTTCCGCTTTTGAAAGCCTCCTCCACCTCACCCGTAGTAGGCAGATAGCCTGCGGTGATTCCCGTTGAGGAAAACATTACTCTGCCGTATTCGTCAAGAATCTGCATTTCCAGCTTGTCGGAATCACTGAAGGTCTGTACCGCCTGACGGGAATATTCATAAAAATCACTATAGGATGATGTTCTGTAGGTATTGATATATCTTGCCTGTGTATTTGCGCGGATCTCCAAGTTATTTTTGACCGATTCGTAGTAGGAATTGTGCATAACTACGCCGATAACTATCAGAATTACGGCAACTATCGCCATAACGATGATAATATTGTTGGTTATCCAGCGTTTTCTTATTCCGCCGGATTTTTTCTTTTCAGGCGGAACTTTTCTCTTCAGTTTTTTGTCCGCCATAAAGAAGCTTTACTCCTTCCACTTATAGCCATAACCCCAAACAGTAACTATATGCTCGGGGGCGGCGGCATCCTTTTCCACCTTAAGGCGCAGGCGGCGGATATTAACATCGACCACCTTGATATCATCGTGATAATCCTTGCCCCAAACAAGGGTCATAATATCATCACGGGAAAGCGCCTTTTCGCGGTTTTCGAAAAATGCCTTGATAATAAGAAATTCAACCTGAGTAAGCTCGATCTTTCTGTCTTCGTGGGTAAGCTCGCGGCTGCGTGTATCCAATGAAAAATCGCCCACCACTATCTTATTTTCGGTAAAAGATCCTCCCTGTACACGGCGATTGAGAGCGTCCACTCGTGCAACAAACTCAGGAACCGAAAAGGGTTTGGTTACATAATCGTCAGCACCCGTCATAAGACCCGTTACTCGGTCGTTTTCCTGACCGAGCGCGGTGAGCATAATGATTCCCGCACGGGATCCCATGCCGCGGATCTTGCGGCAGACCTCAAAGCCCGTCATATCGGGAAGCATAACATCAAGCACGCAGATTGTAACATCGCTGTTTTCTTGCATATATTCAACTGCCTCTGCACCCGTGCCCACCTCAACGGTCTCATATCCCGCTCTTTTAAGATTGAGGGCAACAAAGCTGCGGATATTTTCTTCATCCTCAAGGACCAGTACCTTTTTGTTGATCATATCATTTTTCCTCCCTTATCCAGCTGGCTTCCATAAGGTTAAACGCGCCGATTATTCTATCTGTGGTAACCGCATATTGCGGATAATCGTTTTCTACTATCATACAGCCGTAAATGGTATTGCCTACCTCCAATATACTACGCACATTGGGGTATGTCTGAAAATGCTGGTCGCTGTCGTCACCTGAAAAGATATACACATTCAGCAGAGTGTTTCGCACCTCGCCCATTGCACTGCCCGAGGAGGGCACATAAAATGTGGTGGTTATGACTCCGTCGGCAGGTGTTCGCTGTGCCTGAACGGCATCCCCCCAGCTTTCCGGCCAGAAAATATACCATCCGTCGGTCAAATTGTGGTAGGTAACACTCTCCAATACCCTTCCCGAAGTGCTGTAGCCGTACCATTCAAACTTTCCGTTAAGATCGCGGGGAACTTCGACAACACCGTCATTATCAATGTCGGTGCAATATATCGCCGAAACACGGCGGGTATCATCAAGCTCTGATGATGCCAGATTGATAAGTTCCTCTTTTACCGACAAAACATCGGTTACATATCCTCCTCCCAAAGCGGCGCTGTCGATATACCACAGCACCTCACTCTGAGCATTGGTGTTTATCTGCATATTTACGATTCCGCGGACATCCTCATCGAGCTTGGTCTGTCCCCATACCGTATATTGCCCGTCCTCAAGCATATATGCCGATGCGGTGTATATGCCCGTAACCGAATCAGCCTCAGTAACAAACAGCTCATCGGTTCCGTTGCTGTCAACATCGGTAAAAAGACACTCGGTATATTGAGTTTCAAGCATTGAGTGGAGGCTCACTCCGTCATATCCGCTGACCGAAAGACCGTAGTTGACCGTATTATCATAGTTCCATGAAAGGGCTATCGCCCTTTTTCCGCTTTCATCCACCACTGGATAGCTTACCTCGCGAAGCCGTCTGCCGTAGCCCTCTATATAACCCACCTCGTAATAGCCTTCAAGTCCGTACTCAAAGAGGTATGTACGGAAGGAGCTTCGCTCTGTCATAAAGAAGGCTATGACCTCGTCCTGTCCATCGGCATCAATATCTATCATCTGCACCGCCTGCTTGTCCGTACCCGTTTCGGCATAGGTGTATTCCGCGCCGCTTGCAAGTATCCTTTCAAGCTGGTCTTGAAGCTGCACATACCGTGTGGGCAGATTAGGCAAAGCAAACAGACCGTCACCCATTTCCATGGTGCAGCCGCAAAGGGTAAAAATCATTAAGATCAGGGGTAAGACCCACTTCAAATTATACCTATTCATAGTATCATTATATTACATTATACAATATATAAGCAAGCAAATTATTAAATAATTAACAATAAAAACGATGCAAAAAAAGCGCTTCGGATCTCCGAAGCGCTTTTTACTTTAAAAATTACCTTTAATTCGACAAAACAATGCTGAGATCCATGCTCTTTCCGTCACGGATAACAGTAATAGTAACAGTGTCGCCGATGGAGTATTTCTCCTTTTGGAAGTTAAGCTCTCCGCCGGTTGCAACTGCAACACCGTTAAAGTGGGTGATCTTGTCTCCCACCTTTACGCCGCCCTTATCCGCGCAGCTGCCCTCCTGAACCTCTGTAACGGTGATTCCCGCCTCAAGGTTATAGATCATAGCCTGCTCCTTGGTAACGCTCTGTACCGTAACACCAAGCATTGGGCGGGATGCAACATAGCCGTGCTGAATAAGGTCTGAAGCTACCTTAAGGGCAGTATTAATGGGGATCGCAAAACCTATACCCTCAACATTCTCGTCGGCTATCTTCGCGTTGATGACGCCTACGATATATCCGTTCTTGTCTGCCAGACTTCCGCCGCTGTTACCGGGGTTGACTGCCGCGTCTATCTGCATAAGGGTCATAAGGGTATCTTCAATGTTTACCTCTCTTTCAAGAGAAGAAACATAACCTACAGTCAAGGTAAATGCCAGATCTGCGCCCAAGGGATTTCCCACAACATAAGCCTCGTCGCCCACCTTCAGGGTGGAGCTGTCGCCGAACTTTGCGGCGGGCAGGTTGCTTTCATCGATCTTTACAACGGCGATATCGGAATTGGTATCGCTTCCCACAAGGGTCGCGGTATATTCTCTGCCGTCATAAAGTGTGACCACCATCTCAGAAACACCATCGACCACGTGTGCGTTGGTGATAATATATCCGTTCTCCGACATTATAATGCCCGAGCCGTAGGACACGCTGTACTGAGGCTGTTGCTGAGAGCCGCCGAAGCTGGGGAACCCGTAAGAAGGGAAAGAGCTGTTTACAGGTGATTTGCAGGTGAACAGTACGGTGGATGCCGCCGTCTGGTCGTAGATCTGCGGAACAGCCATAACGCCGCCTGCCGAGCCGTCAGATGAACCGCTTGAATCGTCCACCGCGCCCTGAGTAGGTTCGTTCTTATTTGTTCCCGTATGCATGGGGTCGGGCTTGTATTGATTGATGACCACGCTGCCGGGAACAAAATCTTCCCGTACATAGGTGTCATAATACCAAAGTCCACCTGCGGTGGCGCTTGCAGAAATAACTGCCACAAGCACAAGGCTGATGATATTTTTCCATATCTTGCCGCCCTTCTTTTTCTTTTTTTCAGGCTTGCGCTGCCATTCAAAAGAAGGATCCGAGCCTATAATTATAAAATTGTTTTCGTTTTCGCCGTACATATCGATTTCCTCCTATCGTCACGAGGGGTTGAGTCTATGCTTATATTATGCCTGAAAATTATTAAAAATCAATATAAACACAGTAAATAAAATGTTAATAGGTGTTGATTTTTTGTAAACTCGACCCGTGAAGCGAGAGAAAAACATTGCCGTCAAAAGCGGGATCAAGGTACACAGATATCAATGCGGTTTTTGCACTTTTTGCAATCAAACTGTGGGCATCTCTAGCATTTTTATGCTCCTTTTCGCATATTTCAGCAATTTGCTCAAGAAGTCTTTCGTCGCATAAAAGGGTAATATTTTCCTTTTCTAAAAGTCCTTGCAAGATTTTTATTTCTTTTTCGGCAATTTTTTCAAAATGCTCCCGTTTAAGAGCGTCAAACACAATGATCTCATCGATCCTGCCCAGCAGCTCGGGTCGAAGCACGCGCTTTACCGCCTTAAGAGTATCGCTTTTGCTATTCCCTTTTTCGCCAAAGCCGACAGGATTACAGCTCTCTTTTTCAGCGCCTAAGTTTGATGTCAAAATGATGATGTTGGACCGAAAATCCGCCACCGCGCCGCTGCTATCGGTGACCCTTCCCTCATCGAGCAGTTGAAGCAGAATATTCAGCACATCGGGGTGCGCCTTTTCTATCTCATCAAAAAGCAGTACCCCGTCGCGGTATTTTCTCGCCCCCTCTGTGAGCAGACCGCCCTCGCCGTAACCCGCATATCCCGGCGGTGATCCGATAAGACGGGAGACCGAGTGCTTTTCCATATACTCACTCATATCAAAGCGAAGCAAATGATCGCGGCGGGGAGAAATGGCTTTAGCAAACTCCTTGGCAAGCAAGGTCTTTCCCACTCCTGTTGGTCCGCAAAACAAAAACACACCTCTCGGCCTGCCCCTTGCGCCCATTATTCTGCTCGCACCAAAGGCGGCACAAAGGCTGTCGACGGCTCTATCCTGACCAATCACTGCCGCTTTTAGCCTTTCAGGCAGAGCGGAAAGAGTGTCTTTTTCCTCCTGTCTGAGATTGGCGGGTGATATTCCCGACATACAGGCAACACAATCCAGCAGGGTCTCTTTGGTAAGCTCGCCCTCCCCCTTTGATGCCGCACAGGCTAATGCCTCATCAAACAGATCTATCGCCTTGTCGGGCAAGCATCGTTCGGGAATATATCTTTCGGTCAGCTCCACCGTCTTTTTCACCATCTCGTCGGGTGCACTGACCCCGTGAAAGTGCTCATATCCCCCTTTTAGCCCCTGCAGTATTCTTTCAGTTTGTGCAATATCCGGCTCCTTTATATCCACCGTCTGAAACCTACGGCAAAGCGCCCCGTCGCGGCATATATATTTCTTATATTCCGCCCGTGTAGTGGCTCCCATAAGCTTTATTTCACCTCGGGCAAGTGACGGCTTTAAAATATTGGCACCGTCAATAGCGCCCTCCGCCGCGCCCGCTCCGCAAAGGGTGTGCATCTCGTCTATAAATAAAATGACATTACCCGCCTTTTTCACTTCAAGGATTATCTTTCGCAGCTTATCCTCAAACTCACCTCGGTATTTTGTACCTGAAACCACCGAAGGCACATCGAGAGAGATGAGCCGAGCGCCTTTTAAAGTGCGGGGAACATTTCCCGAAATAATAGCGCAAGCGACCGCCTCAGCAATGGCGGTCTTTCCCACTCCCGGCTCGCCCAAAAACAAGGGGTTGCTTTTTTGCCGCCGCGACAGGATATTCAAGGTGCGGGCAATCTCATCTTCTCTTCCCAATACCGCATCATATTCCCCAAGCCGAGCCTTTTGGGTCATATCTACCCCGTGGCTCAGGGTCAACTTGAGTTCTTTTTCGGCGGCTTTGTCCTTTTCGTCATAAGATAAAAGCCGCGCGCATACTTTTGAAGTGTCAACACCGCATTCTTTAAGCAGCCGCACCCCCTCGCAATCAGGCAGATCGAGCATAGCAAGCAACAAATGCTCGTCACCTATAACACCGCCCTTTGCCTTTGTTGAGGCGATACTGATTATATTCAGCGCATCATCACCGAGATAGATATCCGCAGATGAAAAACCGTTCTTAGCCGAGTGATCCTCCAGCAGTGCATTAAGCTTTTCAGCCCGCAAGCCTTCTTCAAAAAGCGCACTCCAAGCCTTTCCGCTGCCCTCAAAGACAAGTCCCGACAAAATATGCTCCGACCCGATACAGCTGTGGCAAAGCCGCCGCGCCGCAGAATAGGCAAGCACCAAGGCACTTTTTGCCGATTGGGCAAAGATTGGGTCACTCACTTCTTTTTCTCCTTTGATTTGAATCTACCCTCGTGAGGACTGCTGATCGACTGTCGGTTGAGAGGCATTTGCATGGGATGTGACTCTTTTTTATCCATAAAACGACCTTCCTTTCATTGCTTTTTATTATTGTTTTCAAAGATTGTCAGAATATTTGATAATTACCATTGCAATTTTTATTTTTTCTGTTAAAATAGACTTGTAGATTTATACTAAAGGAGGTGCCCTAAATGGCTTACAAAATTGGTGGAGAGTGCATCGGTTGCGGTTCTTGCGCAGCTCAGTGCCCCGTTGACGCTATCAAGGAAGACGGCGGTGTTTACGCTATCGACGAAAACACTTGCATCGACTGCGGTTCTTGCGCAGCTCAGTGCCCCGTTGATGCCATCAAAGGCTAATTTCCAGCGTTAAAATAAGTACTTAGAGCCGTTTACGGATAATTCCGAAAACGGCTCGGTATCTTTTTAAGTGTCTAATAACAAAGGAGCTTTAAAAAATGAGCAAAAAAGCTATTGGTATTCTTGGTGGAATGGGTCCCCTTGCCACCGCCGATCTTTTCAAAAAAATAGTCCTGATGACCAAGGCGGAGTGCGATAACGACCACATCCGAATTTATATAGACGACAATTCGTCCATACCCGACCGCACAGGCTGCATCCTCCGCGGCGGCGAAAATCCCCTGCCCTATATGCGTGATTCTCTCGGCAAGCTGGAAAGCTGCGGCGCCGATTGCATTATTATGCCCTGCAACACCGCGCACTATTTCCTCCCCGAGCTGAAAAAGGATGCACACGTGCCCTTTATCAGCATCTTAGAGTCCACTGCCGATTACTGCAAGGAAATGTTCCCCGGCAAGACCGCTTGCATATTGGGCACTGCCGCAACCTTGGAAATGCAGCTTTATGACAAGGCATTGGAGACAAAGGGCGTTCCCTATGTCACCCCCTCAGAGGAAGGCAAAAAGGCTTTGATGCGTATTATCTACGATGTAGTCAAGGCAGGCAAGCCGGTCGAGGAGTGCCGCGCTGATTTTGAGGCTGTAATTGCCGAAGGAATCAAAAACGGCGCTGATTATTTCATTCTCGGCTGCACCGAGCTTCCCATCGCCGCCGACGAGTTGAAGCTGCCCTACAATTTTGCCGACCCCACCTATGCACTGGCTCGTGCCGCTATTCTTTTCTGCGGCTACGAAACAGTCTGATCGGGGCTCTAACGCATAAAGTTTACGCCCGACATAAAACTGTCGGGCGTTTTTAAGAGGTGTAATGTGAAAGATAAAGCCAAGCTTATAATATCTATGCTGGCATTTGGCACTGTGGGACTTTTTGTCAAGGGGATAAATATGCCTTCAAGCATCATTGCCCTTGTGCGCGGCGGCATTGCCACATTGTTCTTATTTGTTTTCAGCCGATTAAGAAAATCTCCCCTCGACACTGCCGCAATAAAAAAGAATATTGCCCCCTTGCTGATATCGGGGTGCTGTATCGGCTTTAACTGGATACTTCTTTTTGAAGCCTACCGCTATACCACCGTGGCAGTTGCTACCCTATGCTATTATCTTGCCCCCGTTTTTGTAATACTTGTTTCTCCCTTGATACTCAAGGAAAGGTTGACCCTTCGCAAGGGTATCTGCGTTTTCACCGCTCTCTTGGGAATGGTCTTCGTTTCGGGTGTTGCAGACAGCGGAGGAATAAGCGGAATAAGGGGCATCCTTTTCGGCACAGGCGCCGCGGTACTTTATGCATGCGTTATGCTGATAAATAAAAAAATGCCCGATATAGGTGGCTTTGACCGCACCCTTGTGCAATTAGGCTCAGCCACAGCAGCACTGCTCCCCTATGTTCTTATTACTGAGTGGGGAAATAAGCTCGACCTCTCGGCAAAGGGTGTAGTATTGCTTGTTATTCTCGGTGTTTTTCACACGGGCATTTGCTATGCAATGTATTTTTCCTCACTTAAAGATCTGCCCGCTCAGACCTCTGCAATTTTAAGTTATATCGACCCCGTTTCGGCAATCATTTTATCGGCAATTTTGCTCAACGAAAAAATGACCGTGTTTGGCATCATCGGCGCCGTATTGCTTTTGGGCGCAATGCTTGCCAGCGAGCTGAGCTTCAAGAAAAAACAAAAAGAATAAAGCAAAAAAGTGTGTGTAGCTTCGGTTACACACACTTTTTATTTTATAAGCCTAATTTCTTTATAAGGTCGGCGCCGCTTTCGATTTTTTCCTTGGACATTTTTGCATTGACCTTGAACTCCTTGACGGCTTTTCCGAGCCGCTTTTCACGGACCATAGTGAAAAACCGTTCAAACTGATAGATGGGCGCAAGTATGGGATATTTTCTGACAACGGGATATCTGTTTTTCAGGCTTTCCATTGGCAAAAAGGTTCTTTTCCAAAGATATTTCAGCTTGCCGCCCTGACGGGTCTGCTGTGAATAAACTCTGTTTTCATAGCTTCCGTACACGCCGCCGTTGAGGATGTATTCCTCAACATAACCGGACAAGGCGGAATGCTCACCGCCTTCAAACCATACCTTTGCCACTGTACGGGTGGCATTTTCAAAGTTCACAAGTCCCGATTCCTCAATCATTTTTGCCCGCTCCTCAGGCATTGCGGTATCTATATTGGACAGCAGCCACAGATCAATAAAAGACCTTACTCCGCAACCTCCTTCGCGGAAATGCTTTGCCATATGGGTAAGATGATAGCAGTACATTGCCGCGTCGGACATTTCTAAATTGTGCTTATATCCCTCTTTGGGACGGACGCTGAGCCATACTCTGTCGGCAAGTCCCTTTCCCTCAGGATGAATATCCTCTTCTACCAAATCAAAATGTATTTCCACACTTACGCCATTCGGCGCAGTAAAGGATACATCGTGGGAGGTTCTTCCCTTGGGTGTATAGTTGAGTTTTTCACAAACAAGCTTTGTAATGCGATCCATCTCGGTCTTTCTGACCAAAACATCTATGTCGCAATTGGTACGCATCCATTTTTCGGGGTAGTATTTTTTAAGCACCGAGCCCTTAAGCAAGACGAAGTCAGCGCCTTCCTCCTCGAGGAACGCACTCAACTCAGCAATGGCAAAGCTCATACCCTCGTCGCGAAAAACAGCAAGCATTATCTGTTTTTCAAAGGCAAGCGCTATTCTGTCACTGACCTTTATTCCCTGCTTTTTAAGGCTATATCCCACAATATGAGCAAGATCATGCTTGGCAGAAAGGACATAAAGTCTTTCAGCCGCATTTTCGTCTATCTGCGCCTTTTGATCTTCGGTCAAAACGCTTCCGTCTACAGCGTTTTTCAGCAGAGCAAGCATTATTTTCTGTACTGCGTATTCCATATCTCACCCTGCCTCCTTTCCTGAGATTTCGGTAAAATTATTTCTGGTAAAACTCGTGATACCACTGTGCAAAGCGTCGGAGACCTTCACGAAGTGAGGTCTGGGGTTTAAAGCCGAAATCGCGCTCTAAATCGCTGACATCGGCAAAGGTTACGGGCACATCACCGGGCTGCATGGGAACAAGCTTCTTGTGTGCCTCAAAATCAAAGTCCTCGGGCAGAACCTTTGCCGCCACCAGCTCCTCGCTGAGTATCTGCACGAAGTCGAGAAGGTTTTCGGGGTTATTGTTACCGATATTATATACACGATAGGGCGGCACGGGCAAGCCGTCCTCTCCGTTTTTCTTTTCGGGAGCAGCGGTCATAACACGCTTGACGCCCTCAACTATATCATCAACATATGTAAAATCACGCTTGCAGTTGCCGTAGTTGAATATTTCGATGGTTTGTCCGCGTATAAGCTTGTTGGTGAAACCGAAATACGCCATATCGGGTCTTCCCGCAGGTCCGTATACGGTGAAAAATCTCAGTCCCGTTGATGGAATATTGTAAAGCTTGGAATATGCGTGTGCCATCAGCTCATTGCTCTTTTTTGTCGCGGCATAAAGGGAAACGGGATTGTCCACCTTGTCCTCGGTGCTGTATGGTATCTTTTTATTAGATCCGTAGACCGATGAGGATGATGCATAAACCAGATGCTCAACGGGGTAATTTCTGCAAGCCTCCAAAATATTGAAGAATCCTACGACGTTAGCTTCGATATATGCCCCGGGATTGGTAATGGAATATCTTACTCCCGCCTGAGCCGCAAGGTTGACCACCACGGAGAAATGATATTTTTCAAATAACGAATCGATAAGTGCCTTATCGGCAAGATTACCCTTGACAAAGGTCCATGAGCTGCCGCTTTTCTCCGCGGCAAGCTTGTCAAGCTCGGCAAGGCGGTATTCCTTTATGGACACGTCATAATAATCGTTAACACTGTCAAAGCCTACGATATTGATATTTTCTACGGTGTTAAGCAGTTCTTTTACAAGATTACAGCCTATAAAACCCGCCGCGCCCGTAACAAGCACGGTTGCACCATTTAAATTAACGTTTGGTGTCAGCATTATTTTATTCCTCTCATACTGTTCTGTTTATATAATTTTCAGTTGCATTTTCCATAGGTTTGATGATGCAGGGATTTCCAAAAACTATGGAGTGAGAAGGCACGTCCTTGTTCACAAACGAGTTTGCAGCAATCAAAACATCATCGCCTATATTAATTTTTCCAACCACAACAGCATTAGCACCTATCCACACCTTATTTCCAATGGTCGGGACACCTTTTCTTGCTCCTCGGTTTTCCTGCCCAATCAACACACCTTTATGGATATTGCAGTTTTCACCTATAACAGCATCCGGATTTATTGTAATATTATAGCAATGACCCAAATACAAGCCCTTTCCTATCTTTGCACGATAGGAAATCTCCAGTCCGTGCTTTTCCCGTAGCTTCATAAATCTATAGGTGTAATAAAGCCGTATCAACTTGCTTTTACCGTATTGACATTTTCTAAATGCCTTATGAAGTTTTTTTGTATAGTTTCCAAGCTCAATCAACTTACCATAGCGGTGCATGTCGGCTTCATAATACTCTTTAAATGACAGCTTGTTTGTTTGCTCCATCATCTTATTCCTCCGTATTCCTTCTGCACACGCTCGTAGCTTTCAAGGTTGCCTATATCGTAGCGTTTGCCCGGCATTTCCATTGCGTAAACGTCGGTCTGTTTGCAAAGCCACGCGATATAGCTTCCCGGTGCATCCACACCGCATCCGTCGGCAATTGCAGACTCTATCTTTTTTGCATCCTCGCGGCTGTAAAAATAGAAGGGCGGTGTACACCAATGGGTTGCTGGGGTTGGGGATTTTTCCGTCATATTAAGTATTTTGTCTCTTTCATCTATTGTAACGACACCGCATTTAAGCAGTTTTTTATCGTCCGGCTCAAAATACCTCATAATGCAAGAGGCTTTTTTGCTCTCTGCATAGGAGATGAACTTGGTCAGACTGAAATCAAGAACGTTGTCCCCCGCTATAACAAGCATATCGTCATCAAGAGAAAGCTTGTCGATAGCAAACTGAATATCCCGCACCGCACCCAAACGGGTCTCGTTGGTATTTGTTCCGTCGTCAACAACGGTGATTTTCTGTTTTTTCGTCTTTGCCCACTCATCAAAATGGTGTGCAAACTTGTGGTTGGAAATAACCACGTACTGATCAACACTTCCCAGACTGTCGATATCGTCAACAAGCCAATCAAGAATGGTCTTGTCCCCTACCTTAAGCAAGGGTTTCGGGAAGTTTTCGGTCAAAGGATAAAGCCGTGTGGCGTAGCCTGCGGCAAGTATAAGACATTTCATGCGCCAAACTCTCCTAATCAATCGTCGGCTCTGCCGACACCTTCACATTTGCAGAGCAAATATTTCATCCGCAGTATGCGGATTTCATCCACCTTTGGTGGATTTCATATTTTGCGTTTTGTCATTCTGAGCGAAGTCGAAGGATCTAAAACGCAAAATATTTCATTGCGAAGCCTGCGAGCCTTACAACTCTACACCGTCTGCGGAAACACAAACGGTAGCGGTATATTTATCCGCAAGGGCGGGGAATTCCTTAAGATATCTCTCGGTGACAGTCTTGATTATGCTCTCTTCAAAGGCAGGATCGATAAGTGCCATGCAACAGCCCTTAAAGCCTGCGCCGGAGAATCTGCCGCCGTAGATACCATCGGTCTGTGTCATTATTTCATAAAGGGTCTTCAGCTCGGGCGAGCCTGTCTGATAAAGCTCAACCGAGGATCTTCCGCTTTCAAAGCACAGCTTGCCAAAGGTCTCTATATCACCGCGCCGCCAAGCCTCTGCGCCCTTTTCGACGCGCTCAAACTCGCCATAAAAATGCTCGGCGCGCAAACGCCAATTTTCAGGCAGACGATCTTTATATTGCTCAAATATTTCACGGGGCACTTCACGCAAGCGGCTGTCCTCATACTTGCCATATTCCATACCCGCGAAGGCTTTAAGTGCGTAGCTTGCACTCTTGCACTCGTCAACACGCATATTGAAGGCACTTCCCGCAAGGTTACGCTCGATTCCGCTGAAGAAAATAGCGATCTTATAGGGCTTGATGTCGGGATGCTGAGGAATCAGCTCAAAGCTGTCATCCTTTGTATCAAGATAGAGCAACTGATCCTTTTTGCACAGCACCTCGCAGCTCTGATCCAGCTTACCGCAGGAAACACCCACATATTTATTTTCTGCCTCAAGGGCGATATCGATCATCTCACGCTCGGTCAGCTTGATTCCGTTGACCTTGCAAAGCGCCGACAGGAAAACAATAATTACCGCCGCAGAGGAAGACAGTCCGCCGATGGGCAAGCTGCCTTCAATAACACCAGACAGACCCACGCGAAGATTAAAGCGCTTAGAAAGCATCATAGTTGCGCCGCGGAGATAATCTGCCCAGTCAAACTCGCGATTTTCGGGCACTGAGTTTACATGCCACTGCGCCCGCTTGTCAAACTGCAGGCTCTTAAGCTCGATTATTCCGTTCTGCTTGGCGCCGTATGCAATATGTATGCCCTTATCAAGGGCAAAACCGGTTACCTTGCCAAACTGATGGTCGGAATGCGCCCCCAAGGGACAGACGCGGTATGGACAAAACGCCACCCCGTCCGGCTCGCGCTTATATATACTTGTAAAAATATTTTCGCAAAGCATAGTTATGCTCCTTTGCAGTTCTATTTTTTCAGAAAGCCACGCGCAACAGTAAGCGAATACGCAAATGCATCATTTTTCGTGACAACGGATACCCCAAGATATACCATCGCTCCCATAGATGCCTGAAGACATATCATAGCAAAATCACCAATCGGTAAAAAGCCTATCAAAATGACAACAGCGCTCATACAGAATAGGGGAATAAACCCAATAAATATGTCTTTAAATTGCTCTATGACGGGATACCCTAATATTCTCTTTGTTGCAAATGATGTAAGTAGTGTTTCAAAAATATGAACAATCACACTCACTGCGCATATGGCTAACGGACCAAATGGTATTGATGCCAGTATTGCCACAAATCCAACTAACTTTTTAATAATTTCTTGTTTTAAATAAATGTCGCTTCTTCCGGAAGCCCTGATAACCTGAAGTCCAGCGGATTGAGCAGGTTTTAAGCAATAAAACAAGCAAAAAAGCTGAAGATATGGCACACAAGATATCCAAGTTTCCGTCAAAAGTAACCTGATCAACGGCTCTGCTACCAGTCCTAATCCTAAAACCATCGGCATAATAGTATATCCCGCGACCTGAATGCTTCTTTTCGCCATAGTTTTGAAGGCTTCGATATCATCTTGCTTCTTTGACATTGCGGGAAACAAAACACTTTGCATCGCAGAGTTAATATTATCTGACACCAATTTGGGTAGACTTTGCCCTCGATTGTAATAAGCCAGGTCTGCAGAACTATATTTTAACCCTATAACTAATGCTCTTACCTCTATATAAGTGGTATTTATCAGTTCGGATACCAGTAATTTCCACGCATAGGACACAAGTTCTTTTACTCTCGTCCAGGAAAACTCCAAGGTCGGTCTCCATTTGGTAGTAATGAATAAAACTATCGTATCTATCAATGTATTTGTCATATATTGCGCAACTAATGCCCATACACCATATCCGTAAAAAGCAAGAGCAAATCCCACTACGCCTGATATAAGTGTTCCGATGATGGTTGACCAAAAGAACTTTCTAAACTGCATCGTTTTTGACACATATGCGTGTTGTATCGTATTTACCGAAGCCAAGATAATTCTAAAGCCTAATATGCGAATAATTAAAACGACTTCCGGAGAATTATATACTTTTGCTATTAACGGAGCGCTCAAAAACAGTACTGCATATATAGCTATAGAAAAAACCAAATTAGTATAGAAAACAGATGAGAAATCAACCGATCCGGCATCTTTTTTCTGTATTAATGCACTTCCAAAACCGCTGACTACAAACAGATTGGCGAATGTTATAAAAACATTTATCAAGGCTATTGTTCCATAATGCTCAGGTGCAGTAAACCTAGCTATTGCGGTACTAACAACAAAAGATATAAGCTGTGCGCCTATTCTTTCTGCAAACATCCAGAGCGCTCCGCTAGCGACTTGACTGCCTATGTTATCTTTTCCCATTCTACAAGCTCCAATATCTTAATAGAGTCCCCTGACTATATATGACAAATACCTGATGTTTTCTATGATTTCCAATGGCTGCTTAATAACAGCTCTGGCCCAATAACGCAGGGCTTTCAGTTTTTGTCCGTTCGCTCCATATATCGGAGACAATCTTATACTGTAATTCCAATATGCATCCCTGTGAGAATCAATGTACTCCTTGTTTTTACTGTAAAAACGCTCAAGTCCGTTTATTCTCCTCTGTGTACTTTTGCTTATTCTTTCGTTGCCATGGTTATGAAAAAGAATAAGGGGCTCTGCCACACACGCTATTTTATATTTAGCCGCCAATCTCGCCCATACATCATAATCCTGAGCAGATTCCATAAGCACGTCAAAGCCGCCTACTCCTTTAAGAGCGGAAGCTCTTATCAAAGGCATTGATGTAGAACCTATAAAATTACTCAGCATAAGTCTATGAAACGGATTCTCTGCGCTGTAAGATCTGTCGAGAAGCGTCTTCTCACCGGTTTCATCGTTTATACATATCTCTCCGCAATAAACAAGGGCAATGTCATCATCTGTAAACTTAGCATATTGCTTTTCTATTTTTTCAGGCAGCCATTCGTCATCATCGTCAAGAAAAGCTATAAACTCACCTGTTGAATGTTCTATGCCGGTATTTCGAGCTGCGCAAGCTCCACGGCATGCTTCATGCTGAATATAAAGCACCTTGTCTCCAAAGCTTGCAACCATCGCCTTGACCTCTTCTCTCTTGGGATATTCCGCAGGAGAGTCATCAACTACAATAATCTCAAGATTGCCATAGGTCTGATTCAGAACACTCAGTATGGCTCTTTTTAAAATATTCGGTTCTCTTTTATGTGTTGTGATTATCGCTGTTACTCTTTTCATTTTTCTCACCTTCTGATACGCCCTTTTCAGTTGTATACCACATGCACACCGCAGCAAAAATAAAACACATCAAATGAAAGCCTTGGCTTATAAACTGACTTGAAAGAATATATACCAATAATGTTCCTAACGGCAACCATTTAAGGCTTATCTTCCACTTATGAATATGACGAGTCCTATCAAAAACCATATATACCAAGTATGCTACAAGTAAAAATCCTATAATACCCCAGGCTACTACGATCTCTTGATATCCGTTATGGCAAACACTCATATTAGTCCTATATATTTCGTTGACCTTGTCACCATAATTCTGTAAACCTACACCAAACAATAAGTATCTGCCATTTGAAAAAATATGTTTATTGTAAAACTCAAACAGTTGATCGCGTCCACTGGTTATGTCTTCTTCTTCAAATCTTTCACCTACATTTTCAACTACCGTGGGCGCTATTGCATTGACAAGCAAAATAATAACTACAAAAAAAGCTATGGTGGCAATAAATCCGGCGACCTTTTTCTTAAGGGATCCCCTTTGCATAAAAGCATACGCCAAGACTATTCCGATAAAGCAAATGATAAATGCTCTTGACATAGTCAAAAATCCGGTAAATACTAAAAATCCGATTACGAGGTAGTCCAAAAGCTTAGCCTTTTTATCCCTTACAAGAATTAATAACCCAGATAAGCTCAGGTTACACATAAATCCCATATTATTCTGATTAAAGTTAAACCCGAACTGAACTATTCCTTTGTCGGCTGTTCCGAAACGGATTCCCGACTCTAAGAACTCCTTAAAGTTATATCCAAGTCTGGAAAAACTGATTATCATAACTATTATGATGGCTGCCACTGAGCAATATGCCAAAGTTCGCATAGGCAAGCCATCACTGAAATCAAAGTCATCCGCCATCAGTATGATTGCAAAGAATATCAATTCAGAAAAGCCTCGCAGGGCTTCAACCGGTGAAAACACACCCGTAAACGTATGCAGAAGCTCCCATACAAACAACGCCACAATAGCAAAAGCGTACTTGGGTCGTTTGATGCTTTTTGCAAACTTCATAAAATACACGGCTATGCACAGAAGAATAGCGTACTTGTACTGAAATCCTACCGACAACGGAATAAAAGATACTATCAAAGAAATTAACTCTTCTCTGTCGCTGATTACTGCAATCACTGCAGCTAATCCTAAAAAAACAACCACTGGGAAATTTATTTTAAAGGCATTACGCACGAAAAACATAGCAACAAACAGACACATAAGCGCAATAAACAGCTTGTGTCCCTTTTTTTGTTCTACATTTTCTCTTTTGGCCAATGTTCCTATCATTTTAACCTTCTATAACCTCAATAAGCTTTTTTATATTCTTTTCATCATCGCAAAGGTCTAATATGCTGCTTCGAGCCGCTTTGCCCATACTTTCAATATCTTCCTTTGACATTGAGAGCACCTGTCTTATGACTCTCTCCATATCGTCGGCATCCCCTGTTTTAGAGAGATATCCGTTTTTGCCGTTTTCTATCATATCGCAGGGACCGGTTTTGCAATCGGTGGAAATACAGACCATTCCAGTTGCCATAGCCTCTGCCAATGCATTAGGCATTCCCTCATAATCGGAGGACATAATAAAGCAATCATGCTCCATAAGCGCAGTGCACATATCATTGGTACGACCTTTAAGGATAATGCGCTCAGATACACCGGTTTTGTCGATGCACTGTTGAAGATATGCGGTGTATTCATCGCTTCCGTTGCCGTATATATCAAGGGAGATTGTGTCGTTATCCTTTGCCACGCGGGAGAAGGCCTCGATCAGCATAGGAAAATTTTTTTGAGGATCTATTCTTCCTGCGGCAACAAAGCGATTGACCCCTTTACCATATTTTCTGCTGTCTGCATTTTTATAGACTTCAGCCAAAGGATTTCGTATTACAACAGCTTTTTTCTGATCCGCTTTGGTAAAATAAGGCCCCTGATCCTCGGTCTGGAGAATTATTTTATCGCATGTATGATAGCACATATGCCAGCCCGCTCTGTAAATAGGATTGCTGACACTTATCCGCCAAGGATTAACTCTGATGGTTTCCACCCTTTTAATTCCTAATCCAATACTTGCAAGCATGATCCAAACCTGCATAGAGGGCAAAAAGGATATGACACATTCTGGGTTCTCTTTTTTTAATACTCCCCGGATGGCCTTTAGCCTTGCTAAAAACGGAAGTTTTTTATACTCCTCCACACTCTCTGCCAGATAGTGCTTTGTCACCGCTGAAGAGGTTTCATATTCCCCCTCAACCTTTGCGAACGCAAGCATACTGACAGAATAACCAAGTTCACTTAATCTACCTGCCCATACCGTGGCAACCCTTTCAGCTCCACCTCCGTAAAAAGAGGTGATTGCAATCATTATCTTTTTCATTTTTCCTCCATGTTTTCGGGTAAAGTAATCCACTCTCCCAAGGTATATAACCATTCTTCAGGTTCAATTTTATTTTTCCCGCATGCAGGGCAAAGAGTAATTTCCCCGAAATATATGGTGCCTTTTACAGAATAGAAATCCAACCTTACAAAAGGTCTGTTGATCTTCTTTGCAAGTTTGTCCGAAATAGCTATCATCTCTTCTAATCCCTCAGGCATAGGAGGTGCTTGCTCAAATCTGTTATAATCCGCTCTGTAGAAGGGCAACTGCTCTCCATCAAATGTAAAGAATCCCATTTTTGCTGTGCTATGATCTTCCAATCCTTCTGAAATATATAGGAACTTAGGTTCATTATTAAAGCAAAAGATCTTATAATCACGCAATCCTCCGCTTCCGTCATCCATATATTTTTCAGCTATGATCTTTCTTTCTACATCTTTATACGGCCATTCTCTCGTTGACTTATAAAAGTCCCTCTGAATTGCATTATTAAGCTTTTCTATTGCCGTCTTTCTGTCAAGCTTTGCCTTGTCCCTGCATATAACCAAGCCTTGACTATCGTGATTTGTCTTTAATACAAACTGGTCGGGCAAAGCGTCAAAATCGATGTCATTCACCGAATCGTAGACGGCAAGGGTAGGAATTATATGCTCGTGCCCGATAATATTTCCCACATATTCCTTTGCCTTATGTTTATCAACCATGATGGTATATTCTGGTCTGCGGTCGTGAAGTGACAACCATACGATCTTTTCATTAAAACTGCGAGGAGGATCAAGCTTTAATCGCTTTCCCATATACTCTCTGTAGAAAAGCTTGAAGTGTGCCTCATCGCTCATCCAATCCAGCATGCCCCTCCAACTCAGTCCATAAATGATATTCCATGGTCTTTTGATTATTGACTTTAAGCCATTTAATGTCATTTAAGTACCTTCTTTCTGATTCTGCTTCGGCAATTTTATCCACTCTCCAAGTGTTATATCCCATTCGGAAGGCTCAAACTTTGCCATTCCTGAATCGGAAAAGAAGGTAAACTCAGAAAAATACACCTTTCCGTTCACCTCATAAAAATCGGTGCGTAAAAACGGATGTCCTTTGGAAAGCTTTTTTGCCAGTTCCAGCATTTCGTCCAGTGTTTCGGGTTTAGGCAGTTTTTTTGCGCTATTTTTAAAATTTTGACGGAGAACAAGTTTATTCCACGCTGTGTCGAAGTAGTCTATACTCTCATCTTTAGTCTTGTCGCCCTGTATCGCCTGAATTATTTTGGGTTCTCCGTTAAAATTGAATATTTTAAAAACGTTCAGAACCTCAAAATCACGATCTTGCATAAACCTTTCCGCAATGATGCGAGGTTTTACATCCTTGTAAGGCCATTCCCTACCGTGATAATAATAGTTTCTATTCAGCGAACTTTTAAGTTTTTCCTCTGTTTTTCCCTTGTCGAGAGAATTTTTGTTCTTACAGACAACTACTCCTCCGCTGTCATGGGTGGTTTTGAGAACAAACTGATCGGGCAGTGCGTCAAAGTCAATATCCTCAAAGCTATCCCATACGCCCAAGGTTGGAATTATGTACCGTTCACCGATAATATCCGCTACGTATTTTTTAACTTCATACTTATCCACCATTGTGGTATAGATAGGCTTGCGGTTATAAAGCTTGAGCCACTGCATTTTTTCATTGAATGTCTGCGGATTTTCTAGATCAAGTTTTCTGCCCAAACGCGCTCTGTAGTTCAGCTTAAGATACGTTTTATCGCTCAAATGATCCAATAACCCCCGCTGAGACAAGGCAATAACCAAATGCCACGGGTCCTTTATTGTTTTTATAATTCCGGACATTTTCATTACTTTTCCTCCGTTTTTTCGGGTAAAGTAATCCACTCACCCAAGGTATAATCCCACTGTGTTGGTTCAAATGGTACAAATCCACTCCAATGATAGAATGTGAGTTCACCAAAATATATCTTTCCGTCAACCTCGTAAAAATCAACACGCAGATAAGGAATTCCTTTGGACAGCTTTGACGCAAGTTCCTTCATCAGCTCAAACTTTTCCGGCTTTTCAGGCAGCACGTCGGCATTGGGATGCCCATTGGTAAAAGGCAGATGATTGTAGTTTTCATCAAAGAAATCAAACTTTGTCTCCTCTATCTTGCTTGCTCGGTCTGTAGCTATAAACATAGCTTTTACCTCGCCGTCAAAGCAGAAGAACTTATAATCACGCAGCTCTGCGGTTTTTGTATCTTCCATATAGTTTTCCGCAATTATTCGGGGCTTTACAGCCTTATAAGGCCATTCTCTGCTGTAAAGGTAATAATCTCTCCGTAAGGCTTTGTTGATCTTCTCTCGGGCAGCATTAATATCCAGTTTGCTCTTATCACGGCAGATTATAAGTCCGCCGCTGTCATGGGTGCATTTAAGCACAAATTGATTGGGAAGTGCGTCAAAATCTATCTCGTCAAAGTTATTCCATACACCAATTGTGGGAATTATGTACTCCTCACCGATAATATCCGCTACGTATTTTTTAACTTTATACTTATCCACCATTGTGGTGTAGATAGGCTTGCGGTCATAAAGCTTGAGCCACTGCAATTTTTCATTGAATGTCTGCGGATTTTCTAGATCAAGTTTTCTGCCCAAACGAAGTTTAAACACTTTCTTCAAAAACTTCTCATCGGACATGTGTCTATATACTCCCTTTGCTGCCAAGACAGAAACTCTGAACTTCCTATCAACCAGCAACCGAATGTACCTATTCATTTTAGTTCTCCTTTTGGGATAGTTTTATCCAATCTCCCAGTGTATGATCCCACTGCTTCGGTTCAAATGCCGCAAGTCCTGCGTCCGAGAAAAATGTAAACTCGGAAAAATAAACCTCTCCGTTTATGACGTAAATATCTACTCGCAAAAAACTATGTCCTTTTGACAGTTTCCTTGCAATGGAAAGCATTTCATCTAATTTAGCCGGCTTTTCTAAAGGCTTTTGACTATTGGGAAAGTTTTGTCTAAAAGGAAGCATTTCCCACTCGGTATCAAAATAATCTATAGTTTCGTTGGGTTGTTTGTCATTTTGTATTGTCTGAATTATTTTGGGCTCGCCGCCGAAGCACATTATTTTGTAAACGGGCAGAAAATCGTTGCTCCCGTCCTGCATAAAAGCCTCCGCAAAAATGCAACGTTCCACGTTTTTATAAGGCCATTCCCTCGAAATCAGATAATATTCGTATTTGAGATGCTTAGCCAAAAACTCTCCTGCTTTTTCGCGGTCAAAAGTTGCTTTATCCTTAC
Organism: Clostridia bacterium; assembly: GCA_017408485.1. GTDB lineage: Bacteria > Bacillota > Clostridia > Oscillospirales > Butyricicoccaceae > RGIG3513. The sequence goes on from JAFQUM010000004.1 coordinate 47,933, forward strand.
ATATCACCACCCCACCGCAGTCGTGGTTGGTCTTAAGCACAAATCTGTCAGGAAGTGTATCAAAATCTATTTCATCAACGCTTTTCCAAGGTCCGCCTACACAAGGGATTACATGCTCTTCACCGATAAGGTCGGCAACATACTTTTTTGAGGCGTATTTATCAACCATAGTGGTGTACTCAGGCTTACGGTTATATAGCTTAAGCCACTGTAGCTTTTCATTAAAAGTTTTGGGATTTTTTAAATTTGCAAACTTGTGAAAATATTGAAAAAACTTTATTTGTATATAGATTTTATCGGGAATCAGTTTTCCCACGCCTTGTACCAAAAAGTCTCTTAATCCCATATTTGTCACCTTAATCCAAAACCTTTTCCCACTGCGTCATAACAACATCGGTCGTAAAGGCCTTTGATGCCTCTTTAGCTCCATCCGCAAGAGTTTTACGCTTCTGTTCATCGCTTAAAACATCGCTTATAGCCTTTGTCAATGCCTCTGCATCACCAACAGGAACGAGTTTTCCGCTGACGCCATCTTCTATAGCCTCGTCAGAGCCAGCACAGTCGGTAGAAACCACGGGTAAGCCCATCATCATAGCCTCTAAAAGAGCATTGGATAAGCCTTCGTAATCCGAGGACAAAACAAAAAGCTTTGCATCCTTTATTCTATCATGAACATCGGGGTGATTACCCATAAGCAACACTTTTTCGGTCAATCCCAAAGAGTCTATCTGCTTTTGCAAATCCTCTTTCAGTTCCCCATCACCATATATTTCGAGAGTAAGCTCAGGGAATACCTTTGAAATGCGGGAAAATACATCTACAAGTATTTTTTGATTTTTTTGAGGCGTGAGCCTTCCCATTGTGACTATTTTTTCAGAGCAATTCTCAGACGCCTCTGTCTTTACGACAATAGGATTACCGATGATAGTGCCGTTCTTAAGCTTTTTAAAGTATCCTTGAGCTCTTTTGGTTTGGAAAACCACTTTTTTGGCTTTAGGATAAAGCCAATTAGTCAGCATATCTACGCCCTTGGAACGTCCGTCACAGTAGGGATCGTTGCGTTCCGAGACTACGATCTGCTTTTTAAGTCCCAGGCAGGCAAGCATAACAAGCACATTTATACGCGCCGCAAAGGAAAGGATCATATCGGGGTTTTCGCGCTTTACAAGCTTGCGTATCTCACGAATCCACATAGGTGCGCGTTTGGCTCGTGACTGTGTATTGCCCGTCAGGTCTATTATCTCAATATCAGGGTGAATATCATAATCCACAGTGTTAAATAAAAGCAGACCTATCTGAACATTCCAGCCAAGCTGTCTGAAATGCTCGGATAATATTGAGATCACTCTCTCAGCTCCGCCTCTACCAAGACTGCCGAGAAAAATCATTAACTTTTTCTCTTTCATTTTCGCACCTCATTTATATACCGAGACCTTTTATGGTTTCAGATACAACAACTTCCTTTGAAAACACTCTTTCTACGTGTTCTCTTCCCTTTTTACCCATTGCAATTTTTTCTTCATAACTCAAAAGTATAAAGCTCTTCATTGCACCGGCAAGGCTTTCGGCATTTTTTATCTCTGCCAAAAAGCCGCTTTCTCCATTCCTGACAGCTTCAAGACATCCGTGAACATTTGATGTTATCAGCGGTCTACCCATTGCCGCCGACTCAAGCAGGGTATTCGCCATTCCCTCATGCCACGAAGGAAGCACAAAGCAATGGCAATTTTCTATAAAAGGTCTTACATCCTTTTGAAATCCGTGATATCTGACATAGCCTTTTTGGGTGTATTCTTTAATTATATCTGCGTAATTTTCCTCATAATCGCCCAATATATCAAGGCTGCAGGAAATACCGTCTGCAACAAGCCTGTCCATAGCTGTCAAAAGCTCGTCGATACCTTTTTCAGCCATAACTCTGCCCATAAACAAAAATCTTGTTTCCTCTTCCAATGCGGGATATTCCTTAAAATCAAACTCGCTCAGGTTAACACCCGCGCCGTTAAGATGATAAGCCTGACTTTTTTCAATTATGCCGAGATCTATGAATATCTGCATATTTTCAACATTCTCAAAGAAAACTCTTTTTGCTTTTCTGAGGGCAATCTTATACATTACCACAACCAGCTTTTTAATTATTCCATTGCCTTGAAAAGCCGTTCCCAAACCGGTAATGTTTGCGGCATAATTCTTCTTTGCCAATTTTGCCGCCACACCACCATATATGTTTGGCTTAATGGTATAGGTCACTACATAATCGGGCTTTATTTCTTTCATCATCTTGCAATACTTTTTAAGCAAAGCAAGATCCTTTATAGGATTCATTCCGCGGCGCTGAATGGGTGTATCAATAAACCTGCAACCCAGATTTTCAAGTTCGGGAATATAATCTCCATAAGGCAGCGATATATATACCTCGTGTTTTTTTAGAAGTTCTTCTATGAGATCTTTTCGAAACTTATAAAGGCCTGCGTCATGATTGGCTGCAATCAAAACCTTCATCTGCATCTGCCTTTCACTCAATACTTGTCATTATCCCGTACTACCTTGCATGGATTGCCATAAGCTACCACACCGTCAGGAATATCCTTTGTAACAACTGCTCCCGCGCCGACAATAGTGTTTTTTCCCACCTTGCTTCCCAGGGTAACGATAACACCGTCATCTATCAATGAGTTTTCGCCGATCTTAACACCGCCCGACAGCACAACACCCGATGCAATGTATACATGGTCTTCCACAATGTTGTCGTGGTTTACTTGAGACCCCGTGTTTATAACAACATTATTTCCTATAACGGGACTCGGTGTTACAAGGCATCCACACTCGATCAGCACGCCCGTGCCTATTTTTGCAGTGGGTGAAACCACTGCGTTGGGATGAATAATATTCACCGCTTCCCAGCCTTGTTCCAGCATATATTCGAACACCTTTTTGCGATATTTCATAGCCCCGAAGGCAATAAAAAACTTATTTGTTCCGTACATTTCGCGCAGACCTTTCAGGCTATCACTGCTATAATCACCCAAAATAGGCTTTCCGCAAGTCATTTGCCCCTTTTTTGAAGGATCGCTGTCCAACACTCCAATAACGTCATATTTGCCTTGTTCCTCGATATTATATAAAACAACGCCGCAGTGCTGTCCTCCACCGATAAGTATAAGCTTTTCTTTCATAAAAGTTGTCCTTTCTGTTGCCAAATATAGGAAATTGGCTCAGTATGTCCAAATCATACACTTGTTTTTTCTTCTTGTGTTGAAGCCGTCCCCTGAAAATCCTCCATAGTTGCAGAGGTCTCCGAAGATATTCCTTCTCTCTTGAGCACCGCCTTGACAGTGCCCAAGATTATCTTCACATCTCCTACAAAGGTGATATTGTCCACATATTCCACATCAAGGGCGAACTTATCTTCCCAGGATATGGCATTTCTGCCGTTTATCTGCGCATGGCCGGTAAGACCGGGACGCACCTGGTGACGGCGGCGCTGCTCCTCGTTATAAAGAGGCAGATATTTTACAAGCAAGGGGCGGGGTCCCACAATGGACATATGTCCCAAGAGAATATTCACAAGCTCGGGCAGCTCATCCAGCGATGTGGAGCGCAAAAACTCTCCGTAAGGCACAAGCCTCTGCTCATCGGGAAGTAGCTCGCCGTTTTCGTCCTTTTCACATGTCATTGTGCGGAACTTGATAAGGCGGAATATTTTTTCATTCTTGCCCGGGCGCAGCTGGGTAAAAAACGGATTGCCCTTCATAACAATTGCTCCGACTATCACAAGAATAAGCAAAAATGGTAAAAGCACCGAAAGAGCAGCCAGTGATAAAACAAAATCTATAACGCGCTTTAAAAAGTTTTTGTACATACTTAATTTTCCTTAAAACAGCTTTTTACTATCTCAATGATTCTGTCCTGCTGCTCGGCCGTCATCTTATTATCGCTGGGCAGGCACAGACCGCGCTCAAAAATATCCATTCCAACATCCGAAACTCCACCCGCGATATAGGCATTGGTGGAGGCTCTGCCGTCGCCCTGACGGGTGACAAAGCCGTTCATTCTGTAAATGGGCTGCATATGCATAGGCTTCCAGATAGGTCTGCCCTCCGCATTGCACTGCGCCAACTTTTCCAATATTTCTGTAGGACAGCTCTTGCCCTTTTCCTTGACATAGCATGCATCACTGTCGCTTCTGACCTGCTTGCACATAGCATCCTTGTCGATGATCATACAGGACAGCCAGAAATTAGGCTCGCAAACCCTTTCATCATAGGGATTCATCTTGACAGGAAGCCCCCTAAAACCCTCCTTATAGCGCATATAAATTGCCTTTTTCTGTGCGATATGCTCTTCGAGATGAGGATATTGTCCTCTTACCACACCCGCAATTACATTGCTCATACGGTAGTTGTAGCCAACCTCCTCGTGCTGATACCAAGGGGCATTCTCACGGCTTTGTGTGGACCACTTGCGCGCCTTATTTGCGGCAGCCTCATCGTCGGCAAGCAACATTCCGCCGCTGGAGCCGGTGATAATCTTGTTTCCGTTAAAGGATATGGCATTGTATTTTCCAAAAGTGCCCGTCTGCACACCCTTATAGGTGGCGCCGAGAGATTCCGCGGCATCCTCGATCAGAATCGCGCTATGCTTTTGGCAAACAGCCTTTATCTCATCAAGCTTTGCGGGTGTGCCGTAAAGATTTGCCATAACCACCACCCGTGCCTCGGGATAAAGCTCAAAAGCCTTTTCCAGTGCCACAGGATCCATATTCCAAGTGTCATACTCGGTATCAATAAATACAGGGATTCCGCCCTCGTAGACCACGGGATTAAGTGTTGCCGCAAAGGTCATATCACTGCAAAAGACTTTATCGTCGGGCTTTACCCCCGCCAGCTTGACCGCAAGGTGCAGTGCCGCAGTGCCGCAGGAAAGGGCGACCGCATGCTTGCAGCCTACCTTTTGGCAGGTAATGCGCTCCACCTCGTTGATATTTTCGCCCACCGTAGACATCCAATTTGTTTCGTATGCCTCGGTTATGTATTTGAGCTCCTCTCCGTGCATTGTAGGGGAGGAAAGATATATGCGATTTTCGAACTTTTTCACAAACTTCACCTATTAAATATATAATCATACATTTTTATTATACTACCCTATACCATTAGAGTCAACAAATAATACACTAAAACCATATCTTTTCCCGTGGGAAATCTGTGAATTTTGCCCAATTAACCCCAATCCCATCCTGATTTTGTTGTGCAGATTGCCATTCCTCTTGTATAATTTGCCATTTTAGGTTATACTTACACTGAGGTGTTATGCAATGAATTATAACGACCATTATAATACTTGGAAAAAATCCCATTTTTTGTCGGATCTTGAAAGAAACGAGCTTTTATCTCTCACCGACGAAAAAATTATAGAAGATCGCTTCTGCGCCCCCCTTTCTTTTGGCACTGCGGGCTTGCGCGGAATCGCGGAGATGGGACTCAATCGTCTCAACCGCTTTACCCTTTGTCAGGCGGTGCGCGCCTTTGGCAAGCATCTTGCAGGCAAGGGCACCGTGATAGTCTGCCGCGATGCGCGCCTATCCTCATCTGAGCTTGCCACGGTTGCCGCTTGTGCCCTTGCCGAGCTTGGCGTACCCATTTTGTTCTTCAAGGATGCCCGTCCCACCCCTCAGCTTTCCTTTGCGGTGCGGCATTTTAAGGCGGCAGGCGGCTTGAATATCACCGCAAGTCACAACCCCAAGGAGTACAACGGCTGTAAGTTTTACGACGAAAAGGGCGCTCAGCTGGGCAACGACGACACCGACCGCATCAGCGAGATAATGGCGGGCATTCCAATGCTCGCGCCAATGCCCGAAAAAAGCTTTGACGAATATTTGCAAGAGGGCAAGATAACCTATGCCGAGTGCGATGAGGAATACATCCAAGCGGTGCTTGACTGCCGCATCAATGCCAATGCTTTGGCAGAAAGTAAGCTAAGTGCCGTATATACCGCCTTCCACGGCGTAGGCGGAAGCATTATGCCCCAAGTGCTCAAGCGGGCAGGCTTTGAAAATGTATATTTTCAGCCTGAGCAGATGATTCCCGACGGAAACTTCCCCACTCTTGACAACCCTAACCCCGAGCACACACCGGGACTGGCTCTTTCTATAAAGCTTGCACAGGAAAAGAGTGCTGACCTCGTCTGTGCCACCGATCCCGATGCCGACCGCGCCGCCATTGCGGTAGCTGACGGCAAGGGTGGATATGTTGCCCTTTCGGGCAATCAGACAGGCGCACTGCTTACCGATTATCTGCTTTCACAGACAAGCAGCCAAAAGCCTATGGCGATCATAAAGACCATCGTTTCCACGCCCCTTGTTGAAGATATATGCGATCATTACGGCGCTCGGTGCTACAGCACCTTTACCGGCTTTAAAAATATGGCGGAAAAGCTTGAAGAGATCGAAAGCACCCAATATTGCCCTATGTGCTTCGAGGAATCCATCGGCTATATGATAGGCTCCCACGTGCGGGACAAGGACGGCATTTCCGCCATTTTGATGGTCTGCGAAATGGCGGCATATTACAAAAAGCAGGGCAAGAGCTTGCTCGATGTACTGAACGACCTATATACCCGCTACGGCAGATTTGAGGAGCATACCGTCAGCCTTTACCGCTATGGTGTTTCGGGGCAAAAGGAAATTGCCGAAATGATGAAAACGCTTCGCAATCAGCCTCCAAAAGCCATCGCAGGACTCAAGGTAGAGTCTATGGGTGACTACCTGACAGGAAAAAACACCCATATCAGCGGTTCAAATGTGCTTGAGTTCAGGCTCAGCGGCGGTTCGAGATTGCTTATCCGTCCCTCGGGCACCGAGCCCAAGATAAAGATATACGCCCTTGCCCGTGATTTTGAGGCAAAGGCGCTGACCGATGCTATTAAAGCCTTGCTTTCCTGAAGGAGGAAAAAATATGAAAATGAAGATCTTGGGCAGAACGGGGCTGCAGGTAACCGAAAACTCCTTCGGCGCGCTGCCCATTCAGCGCATTCCCGACGAGGATGCCGTTGCCCTTTTGCGCTATGCCTATGACAGCGGAATAAATTTTTATGACACTGCCCGTTTTTACACTGACAGTGAACATAAAATCGGGCTTGCACTGTCCAATGTCCGCGAGAATATCATTCTCGCCACCAAGAGTATGGGCAGAACAAAAAGCTCCGCTTTGGCAGATCTGGAAATATCCCTCGGCAACCTGAAAACCGACTATGTGGATATTTTTCAGCTACATAATATTACCGAATTGCCCGATATAAACGACCCCGAAAGCTCATATTATGCACTTATTGAGGCACGAAATAGCGGAAAATGCCACTTTATCGGCATTACTACCCACCGATTGGAGCTTGCCATTGCCGCCGCGGAAAGCGGACTTTATGACACTGTGCAGTTCCCTCTGTGCTATATGTCCGCCGATCGCGATCTTGAGCTTATAGACATCTGCAAAAAGCACAACATCGGTCTTATCGCTATGAAGGGAATGAGCGGCGGCATCATTTCAAGCGCTGAAGCAGCCTATTCATTCTTTACACAGTATGACAATGTTGTGCCCATTTGGGGTGTACAGAAGAAAAGTGAGCTTGACGACTTTTTAGGCTATGCCCAAAAGGGGATTGTCTTGGACGAAAGGCTCAAAAAGATCATCGAGGATGACCGCGAAAGGTTCAAGGATGACTTCTGCCGCGGCTGCGGATATTGTGAGCCCTGCCCCGTAGGAGTACCCTTGCGTGATGCGGCGCGTATGATCCCCATGCTCAACCGTGCTCCCTGGAAGGAGTACACCACCGAGGCTTGGCAGGAAAAAATGTCCCATGTTAAGGACTGCATCGACTGCGGCAGATGCGAAAGCCGTTGCCCCTATCAGCTGCAGTGCCGTCGTCTTATCCGCGAAAGCTATGATTATTTTATAAAGGTCTGCCGCGAAAAAGGCGTTTTAATCAACAAATACTTATAAATGCTTTCTCGCTTCGCGAGAAGATGAATTGCAGACAAAATCTGCATGAATTGACGGTAAACCGTCATGAATTGAGCTTGTCAGCTCATGAATTGCAGACGAAGTCTGCATGAAGGTGTTGCCTTCGGCAACTTGTTATTAAGGTCGGCGGAGCCGACACCGACATGCAATCGCAGATTGCAATTCATGGCACAGCCAATTCATGATTTTCGGTAGAAAATCAATTCATGCACCTTTGGTGCAATTCATCTGCTTATCGTCAATTCATGCGCTGAAAGCGCAATTCATCTTGTTAGGAGAGATTACCATGGACTACTTATCCCAAGTCAATGCGCCCACTCTATATCTTATGGTCGGCGCAATACTTACTTTCGTCACCGTTATGTGCGTATTTTTCCTTGTACGCAGCTACAAGGTGGGAATTGCCATCGGTATGGACAAGGCTGTGCTTAAAAAGACCATACGCAACAGCGCAATTTTCACCATTCTGCCCTCGGTGGGCATTCTGGTCGGCGTTCTTGCGCTGTCGGGTGTTTTAGGCGCTCCCCTTTCGTGGATGCGTCTGTCGGTGGTCGGCGCGTTGCAATACGAATTGAACGTTGCAGACATTGCCGCAAAGGCATTGGGTCTTAAGGAGCTTGCCTTGGAATACCTTACCATCGAAGCTTACACTACCATCTCGCTGGTTATGACGGTGGGCATTTTGGGCGGCGGTCTGCTGTGCATATTTATGCTTGGCAGATACCTTAAAAGATTCAGCAATAAACCCAAAAAGGCAGAATCCGCAGAGTCTGCACCCGATGCTCCCAAAAAGAAAAAGTCAAATCTTGGCAATATTGCGATGGTTGCAATGTTTATCGGTCTTTGCACCGCTTACATTTCTTCTTATATAGGCGGCTTTGCCAACGATACATCCAACTATCTGCCCCTGCTTACCGCAGGAGTTGCCGCCGCGGTAATGGCGGTCTTTACGCTTCTCTCCAAAAAGCTTAAATGGCTTGAAAACTTTGATGTTGCCTTGAGTATGCTTATTGCAATGGCTTCCGCGGTGCTTGCGGCTTACATATTTTAAAGGAGGTGCCTTATGAACGAAATGGAAAAACAGGTCTATTTTGACAAATACAATCGTCAGCTTCATATTTTAGGTAAAGTTCTGTTGGCAGTTTCCTTTATTGCAATGATCGGCTTCTCCTTTGTTGCGGGAATCATCTTCAATGCAATGCCCGACCTTGGCGGTTTTTTGTCAGGTCTGCTGAATGTGGGTATCATCTATTACCCCGTTGCCATAGTTGAGTTTTTGGTTTATGCGCCTATGCTGGGTGTGGGGGGAAGCTACCTTGCTTTCCTTACCGGTAACCTTACCAATCTGAAGATACCCTGCGCTATGAGTGCCCGTGAGCTTTCGGGCGTAAAGCCCGGCACACCGGAAAACGAGGTCATCTCCACCCTTTCCATTGCATCAAGCGCCATCGTGACCACCATAATTCTTGCGGCGGGCGTTCTGCTTATGACTCCCTTGCAGCCGGTACTCAGCGCACCCGTTATGCAGCCCGCATTCAATAATGTTGTTCCCGCTCTGTTTGGCGCCTTTGGGCTTAAGTATTACTTAAAAAGCCCCAAGATCGCAGTCGTTCCCTTTATTATAATGACTCTGCTTTGCATATTTGTCCCCGCTGTACAGAGCAACACATCCATTGCCATCATCCCCGCAGGTCTGATGTGCATCGGAATCGGCGCTTTCCTTGACAAGAAAGGCAAGTTAGGTGATCTGTAATGTTTGGATATATCATTTTAGGTGTCGTGGCACTTATTGTTGCCTTGCTTGCCGTTTGCCTGATCCGCACCCTTTTGTGCAAGACCCCCGCAGATGCCAAGCTGACTTTAGACCAGCAAGAGACCGACCGCGCACGCAAATATGCCGAAACGCTGGCAGAGCTTATCCGTTGCGAAACGGTTTCCTCCCGCTACGACGATGATAAAAGCAAGTTTTATGAGTTTCACAAGGTGCTTGAAAGGCACTTCCCCAACATTCACCGCATTTGCGAAAAGACCGTCTTAAACGGCAATCTGCTCTTTAAATGGTCGGGCAAGGAAAGCGGCGAGCCCATAATGCTGATGAGCCATCACGATGTGGTGGAAGCTACGGGCAAGTGGCAGCACGAGCCCTTTTCGGGTGATATTGCCGACGGAAAGCTTTGGGGCAGAGGCACTCAGGATACCAAGGGCAGTCTGTTTTGCTTTTTGACCGCTGTTGAGGAGCTTATTGAGAGCGGCTATACTCCCGCTTGCGATATCTATCTTGCATCATCCTGCACCGAGGAGTTTTCAGGCGAGGGCGGTCCGCTGATAGCAAAGCATCTTAAGGATAACGGCATTCATCTGCGTCTGCTTTTGGACGAGGGTGGTGCGATCTTAAACAAGCCAATCGGCGGTGTAAACGGCACCTTTGCCCTTTTGGGTGTGCTTGAAAAAGGCTATGCCGACCTTAAGTTTACCGCCCGCTCCAATGGCGGTCACGCAAGCTATCCCAAAAAGAACACCCCCATTGCCCGCCTTTCTAAGTTTGTATGCGATATAGAAAAAAGTGACCCCTTTGTTTCCAAGCTTCATCCCACCGCCGCAGAAATGTTCCGCAGAATGACCCCCTATATGGGTTTTGGAATGAAGCTTGTTTTCTCAAATCTGTGGTTGTTTAAGCCTCTTTTGCTCAAGCTGATGCCCGCGATCTCGGCGCAAGGTGCGGCAATGCTGAAAACCACCTGCGCCTTTACCACCTGCAAGGGCGCGGACGGACTGAATGTATTGCCTCAGGAGGCTTATGTCACCGCAAATATGCGTTTTATTCACCATCAGCCCACCGATGAAAGCATCGAAATAATGAAAAAACGCGCCGCAAAATATGATCTCGAGACAGAAGTTATCTACAAGGACTACCCCTGCCCCATCGTGGATCACACAAGCAAACAATTCGCCCTTGTTGAAAAGGCGGTCAAGCAGGTCTACGGAAGCATCGGCGTTTGTCCCTATCCCATGACGGGCGGTACAGATTGCAAATTCTATAATGAGGTCACCGACCACGCAATAAGATTTTCACCCATTTATATGACCGCTCAGCAGATGTCGGGCATTCACGGACTTGACGAGAACATCACTGTTGCGGCTATCCCAGACGGCGTAGATTTTTATAAAGAAATAATCAAAGGCGCGTAAATAAAGCGCGCGAAAGGCGCAACACAATTAAGCTAAAATCGATGGATTCAACGCAAAAAACGCGATTTTCAATTAGGAGGATTTAGATTATGAGCTTCTTGTATTTTCTTGAAAGTATCAGAAATCCCGTACTTGATTTCTTTTTCTCTGCCATTACCCATTTGGGCAGTGAAACTCTGTTTATGGCTATTGCCATTGCGGTGTTTTGGTGCTACAGCAAAAAAGACGGACTCTATCTGCTTGCCACCGGCTTTTTCGGCACACTTATCAATCAGTTTTTAAAGCTGGTCTGTCAGGTTCCCCGTCCTTGGGTAAAAGACCCCAATTTCACCATTGTTGAGTCCGCCCGCGCCGATGCAACGGGATATTCATTCCCCAGCGGACACACGCAAAGCGTCACCGCATCCATGGGCTGCACCGCCCGTTTTTCAAAAAACAAATGGATACGCATTGTCTGCATTGTGTTGGCGGCTTTGGTGGCGCTTTCAAGAATGTATCTCGGCGTACATACTCCCGCCGACGTGTTGGTTTCTCTCGGAATAGGCATAGTTTTGGTTTTCGCTCTTTATCCCATATTCCAAAAATCGGACAAAAACCCTGCTCTTTTGTATGGTACGATAGGCGCTCTGACCGCATTATGCCTTGCCTATGTGCTTTTTGTCGAGCTGCACACTTGGCCCGCAGACATTGACCCTCATAATCTTGAACACGGAATCAAAAACGGCTATCTGCTTTTCGGCTGCGGCTGTGCAATGCTTCTTGCTCTGTGGATCGAAGACAGATTTATCCGTTTTGACACCAAAGCACCCCTGACAGGTCAGATCCTCAAGGTGGTTTTAGGTCTTGTTCTTGTTTTAGGCATCAAAGCAGGCCTTAAGCCCATATTCAATGCCATTTTTGGCGGACACCTTGCGGCAAATGCTTTGAGATATTTCTGCATCGTTATTTTTGCGGTTTGCGTATGGCCTCTTACCTTTAAATGGTTCGCAAAGGGCTGCCCTATGAAAAAATGGGTCAAAAAGACCCTTATCATTATCGGCTGCGTTCTGCTGGCTCTCGCACTTGTTGCAGGCTTCATATTCTGGGATGTGACCCGCGATACCCCCAATAAGCCTGTTTCCACAGAAAACTGCACCAACCCCCTTATCACTCCTCTTGGAAAAACAATGCTTTCCTCCCACCGCGCAGGCGGTGATTTCGCCCCCGAAAACACCATGAAGGCATTTAAGGATATAATCGAAGGCTCCGACTATACGGTCGATATCTTTGAGTTTGATATTCACCTGACAAAGGACGGGGACTGCGTACTTCTCCACGACGATACCCTTGACAGAACAAGCAATTCCGAGCAGCATTTCGGCGCGGAGGGAGTCCGCCCCGAGGACAAGACCCTTGCCGAGCTTAAGCAGCTTAATATGGGCGAGGGCTTCACCGATGCCGACGGAAACAACCCCTATGACGGACTTACCGGTGACGCAGTTCCCGCCGACCTGAAAATAATCACCCTTTCTGAGGCGCTTGAATATTTGGAGAGCAAGGGCTCTTTCCGTTACATAATCGAGATAAAAAGCTCGGGCGCTGAGGGCGAAAAGACTGCGGACAGACTTTATAACACCCTGAAGGATATGGATCTGCTTGACCGCGCCGTGATAGGCACATTCCATAACGAGATAACCGACTATATGGACAAGACCTATCCCGATATGCTCCGCAGCGCAGGCTTTAACGAGTGTATAAAGTTCTATCTCTATTGCTATTTCAATATTGATGCCGACCCCGACACCTGGAAGTTCTCGGCACTGCAGATACCCACCACCGATTATGTGGTAAATCTCGGCACATCAAGAGTCATAAACTACGCTCATAAGTATAATATCGCCGTTCAGTATTGGACAATAAATGATACCGATGAAATGAAGCGCCTGCAATCTATCGGCGCGGATGCTATAATGACCGACATCCCCCACGAAGGCGCGAAGGTTATTAATAGACCTTGATCTATAGATTTTGGATTTCTCCGCAATACCACGCCGCCCCACCTTGCCGCAGCTTAAGTACTGTCTGCGGGGTGTTGGCTCGTCTCGCAAAGAAATCCAAAATCTTTCGGAGCATAATAAAGAAATACCATTATAAAAGCTGACCAACAATTGTTGGTCAGTTTTTGATCTTTATATACTCAATATCAAAAAATACATCTTGCCCCGCAAGATGTATTTTATTCGGGAATGTACTCCGCAATATCCTCTAACTTACAATCAAGAGCGGCACATATCTTATTAAGTGTCTTTGTCTCTATATTATCATTTTCTTTAAGTCTGCGAATGGTCTTTCGGTCAAGCCCACATCTTTCGCGCAAGCGGTAGGTCGTTACGCCCTTTGATTCCATAGTTTTCCAAAGCTTATCAAACTTAATCATACAAACTCCCGCCTTTTATTTTTCAATTCCAAGTAAATAATCGGTAGTGGTCTTATAAAGCTCGGCAAGCTTAATAAGCACATCGGTGGGTATATCCCTGTGCCCGCGCTCATATCGGCTGTACTGAGATTGTTTCATTCCAAGGTAATCTGCAACCTGCTGTTGTGACAGGTCGTGATCCTCTCTTAAATCTCTTAACCTTGGATAATAATTGTTCATTTTTTCACCACCAACCCTATCAAACTTCCGGTAATCAATATCAAAAAATACACCTTGCCCCGCAAGATGTATTTTATTCGGGAATGTATTCCATTACGTCTTCAACCTTACAATTTAAAACGGAGCAAAGCTTATCTATGGTTACGGTCTTTATTACCATATTCTTTCTCAACCTATGCAATTGGGCGGGGTCTACACCATAATCTTTTATAAGCTTATACTGGCTTACACCCTTTTCTTTCATTGTTTTCCATAAAGGAGCGTAACTAATCATAATAATCTCCTCCCTACTATTGTATTTTATCCTTTGAGGAGATATAATAATATTGTGCTTATACGCACTATAAACAATGACAGAAAGGGGATACATATGGACTTAAACTTTTTCAAGGATCATCTTTGGGATATGATCAATGAGGATGACACTTTGGATGTACGGGACATTATTTCCAACGACAAGGAAAACTGGTTCGAGGTTGAGGTATACGGCGGAAGTGTTTTCCGCATAACCATCACCGAAATACCCACAGAAAAATAAACACACCTTTTAGGAAGACCGACACTTGTCGGCCTTCTTTTTTCTACAATAAGCCCGTACATATTGTATTAATTAGCAATTTTCGGCATAAAAATACACAATAGGTATTGAAGTTTTACTATGGCTTGTGGTAATATATAGGCAGCGATTTCCAAAAAATAAATAGGAGAGATGAAAAAATGAACAAGTTCTTCAAAATCTCAGAGCGCGGTTCAACCGTCAGAACTGAGATCATCGCGGGTCTGACTACATTCTTCGCTATGGCTTACATTCTTGTAGTTAACCCCAATCAGATCGTCGGATTCAGCTTCGGTGTTCCCGGTGTTGATGAAGTTTGGAATGCTGTTTACATTGCAACCATTATTGCATCTGTAATCGGTACACTGCTTTACGCATTCTATGCAAAGCTTCCCTTTGCACAGTCTTGCGGTATGGGCCTCAATTCCTTCTTCTTTACTTCTTTCGTTCTTCCCGAAGTTATCAAGGGCGCTGAAGGCGATGTAATCGGCGGATATCAGGCAGGTCTGGTTATTATCCTTGTTTCCGGTCTTATCTTCCTGGTTCTTTCCATCACCGGCGCACGCAGCTACATTGCAAAGGCAATGCCCGACTGCATTAAGAAAGCTATCCCCGCAGGTATTGGTCTGTTTATTGCGTTTATCGGCTTCCAGAATGTCGGTATCGTTCAGGACAACCCCTATACCCTTGTTCAGTTTGTTAAGCTTCAGGGCGTTGATTGGGCAGCCGTTGCCGCTCCCGTTGTTGCTCTGATCGGCTTTATTATTATTGCTGTTCTCACAAAGCTTAACGTTAAGGGTTCCGTTCTTATCGGTATCCTTGCCACCTCTGTTATTTATTACCTTGCAACATGGACTCTTCCCAGCTTTGATATGACTTCTTTCGCAGAGCCCTTCAAAGATTTTGCTGAGATCGGTATCACCGGTGTATTCAAGATCGATTCTTGGAAGAATGCATTCACCGGCGAAGCTATCGGCGGCATCTTCTCTGCAATTATGCTGATCGTCACCTTCTGTCTGGTTGATATGTTCGACACCATCGGCACCCTTTACGGCACTGCTTCCGAAGCTGATATGCTTGACGAAAACGGCGACCCCATCGATGTTGACAAGGCTATGACCTGTGACTCCGTAGCAACCGTTGCAGGTGCTGTCTGCGGTACTTCCACAGTTACCACCTTCGTTGAATCCGCTTCCGGTGTTGCGGCAGGCGGCAGAACCGGTCTTACCAGCTTGGTAACCTCTATCTGCTTTGCTCTGTGCCTCTTCCTTTCCCCCATCGCTTCCATCATTCCCGGCGCAGCAACCGCTCCCGCTCTTATCTTCGTCGGTGTTCTGATGATGAAGAACTTTGCCAAGGTAGATATGAACGATATGAGAAGTGCAGTTCCCGCATTCCTCACCTTTGCTATGATGCCCCTTACATACTCCATCGCAAACGGCATCGGCATCGGCTCTATCGCTTATGTTCTTATCTCCCTCTTCACCGGCAAGTACACCAAGAAGGACATCCCCGTTACGATCATTGCTCTGCTCTTTGTTGCAAAGTTCGTATTCGGCACAATGTAAGCTTCAGCTTAAATTTAATAACAAAAATCTCTGTCGGATATCCGGCAGAGATTTTTTTGCAATTTTGTAAAGTTTATGGTAAAAGTATATAGTGAATGCTGATGGACGGCGATGCATTCGGTGTGAAAGGCGCAATTTCGTGAAAGGTGTGTTTCCAACTATGTTCCTAATTTCATTGACAAACGTTTTGCTGATGTTGGCTTATATAGTTCCCTCGTTTTTGCTCTGCAAGGCGAAAAAGGTCACTGCCGAGCATCTGCCCACATTGTCCACCATTCTTTTATATGTCTGCTCGCCCTGCCTTACCTTCGTTTCGGTGACGGCGCTTGAGTTTTCTAAGCAAAACCTTATTAACCTCGGTCTGTTTTTCCTTGTCACGCTGGTGCTTCAGGCGGCGGTCATGGCGGTGATATTTCTCATCTTCCGCAAAAAATATGAAGAAAGCAAGTATCGCATATTTACTATGGGAACGGTTATGGGAAATGTTGGCTTTTTTGGTCTTCCCGTAATTCGTGCGTTGTTTCCCGACAGTCCCGAGGTAATGACCTATTCTGCCGCATTTGTGGTGTCGATGAATGTGCTTGTTTACACGGTGGGTGTTTTCTGCCTGACGCGTGACAAAAAATATATGTCCATAAAGCCCGCACTGCTCAACCCCACCACTATTGGCTTTGCCGTTGCGCTCCCCTTCTTTGTGACGGGCGCAACAGCATATCTGCCCGAAATAGTCAATAATGCCATCACCTTTGTGGGAAATATGTCCACTCCCCTTTGTATGTTCATTTTGGGAATCAGGCTGGCAAGCGTGTCCTTTAAAAAGCTGTTTGCAAGACCCTTTGTCTATCTCACCTGCCTGAGCAAGCTGCTTATTTTTCCCATTGTAAGCTATGCCGCGGTGTACTTTCTCCCCTTGCCGCTGACATTTAAGGCGAGTGTGCTTATCCTTTCAGCCACTCCCTGCGCCAATATTATTCTCAGCCTTGCGGAAATACACAAAAGCGAGACCGAGCTAAGCGCCAACTGCGTTCTTGTAAGCACCCTGCTGTGCTTTTTGACCATTCCCCTTTTGACACTGCTTGTATAAAATAAGCTATGACCGACAAACTTCGGTCATAGCTTATACTATTCTTTCTGTTATTTTTCTAATATTTCACTTTTGGCGGCGCGGCGGGCAATATTCCAAAGCGTTGCGGCGGTATCGGGATCTAATTCCCAAGGTGAAACAGTTTCAAAATCTGTGCCGAACACCTTTGCAAAGCAGGTGCAGGCAACCAAATAGCTTCCCGCCTTGCTATGATGGGCACGATCGGGACCGTATGGGTCAATAGTTGGGCACTCTTCTATGCACAGATCAAATGCCCTTGATACATCGGCGCAGGGCACATTGAGCAAAGCACCCAAAATGCCGAAAAAGTCACGGAATATCCTCCCCTGCAGCTTGCGGTCGGCACCCTTTTTTTCATATTCATAGGCAGTCCTTATATAAAAATACGGCTTTGCGCCCACTTGCCTTGCCATTTCAACAAGCTTTTTTGCGGCGGCGGCACATTTTATTCGGGCATTTTCTTGGGGATATCTGCCGTCCGTCCCCAAAAGCACATTGCCGTTTTCCTGAAAGAAAACTATGGTGGGCCTAAACTCTGCAAGCTTATTTATAAGCTCCTTGCCGCATTCTTCTTGCGGATCGGAGTGCTGAACAAGTCGCATAGAATCGGGCGCTTCTTTCTCGCATAAACAGTCTATCCCCACACTTTGAGCTATATGCTCAAATATCTTGGGCATATCGTTGACATGGGTTCCGCTATTTCCCACAAAGAGAACTCGATAGTTCATATAAAACGTCCTTTCAATGCTGCTATTTTCTGTATAATAACACCATTTCTTTCACTTTACAAGCAAAAACGGACTTGCGTAACGCAAGTCCGTTTTTATAGTTTAAATCTCACTCAACGATCTCAGCGTAGTATTCACCGAAGCCGTAGCCGTTGATATATTCCTTAACTGCCAGCTTAACTCTTGAAGAGAACAGCATCTTGGAGGGCAGCTCGTAAATGGGGATACGGATATATGTATCCTTGACGAGCATCTTTTCCATTTCAAGGCAGACCTCGACCTGCTTAGCCTCGTCGTCGGTCTGGATAGCTTCCTGAGCCTGCTTGTAAAGCTGACGGAACTTTTCGGTAGAGCCCTCGGGCAGGGTCTCCCAAACAAATATCTGTCCTGTGGAGCGATCGGGCTCCCAGAATGCCATAGTGTCTATGGGCTCATCGGAGGGCAACAGAGAACCAAGGTTGAACTCATAGGAGGTGGGGTTGTTTTTATCCCATCTACGCAATGTGTATGCAACATTGGAAGGAACGGCACGCAATGTCATATCGATTCCGTCAAGGCTGTCCATCTGCTTCTGGAATATTTCAACGGAAGCACGGGTATGTGTACCTGCTTCGTTGTAGTAGGTCTCAAAGGTCATAACACTGTCGGTGACCTTGCATTCTTCCTTAGCCTGAGTAATAAGCTGAGTTGCCTTTGCCTTGTCGTGAACAGTGTAGGGATCATCTGCCCAATCTACGGGAACATCTAGTATGGACTTACCTGTTGCCTTCTCAGCAATAACGCCGCGGCGGTAGAGACGGACACTGGGGAAGCCGCCCAGCATATTACCAAACTCAACACGGTCAATTCCGTAATGGATAGCTTCACGGAACTTCAGATTGCCCAAAATGGTGTTGTACTTGGGGTTACCGTTGTTGATAAAGGTATATGTAATAGAGTCATTGTAGTAGAGATTTACACGGGGGTCTTCTTCAAACTGCTCCCACTGCTGATAGAGCAGATCAAGACGGTCAAGCTGACCTGCCTGGAACAGCTCAAGAGCGGTGTTGGAGTCGGGAACAACATAATACTCGATCTTGCCAAGCTTGATATCCTCAGCCTTTACATAATCGGGGTTACGGATCATAGTGATCTTTCCGTCGGGGATCCACTCGGTAAGGATATATTCACCGGAGCTTGCCCAGGTTTCAAAGCTTGTGCCGTAATCGCACCAGCTTCTGTCGTCGCCCATACATGCTTCGTACAGAGGCTCATAAACCATATACAAGCAGGACTGATGGCCCATAAAGTCCATAACTGCATCCTGTCTTGCGGGAGCAACTGTGGTGATCTCGACCGTGAAATCGTCGATCTTCTTGATACCTACATCCTCCCAAGCAACCTCGATGCCTGTCATATACTGCTGCTGATATTCATCAGCATTGACAATACGCAGATAGTTACTGTTGGTGATCATAGAGGCGTTAACATTCAGCAGATCGGGGTCGATACACATCTTGAAGGTGTACATAACTGTATCTGCGTTCATCTGAGCATTCTTGCCTGCGGTGGGACCGTAATCTGCCCAATAATAATCCTGACGAATGGGAATACGCCAAACCTTGCCCTCTTCGTCCATCTGAATGGGCTTTTCGGCGGCAAGCTGACAATCCTTTACATAACCATCACCGGTCTCATTGATGAAGCTCTTGTAAAGAACGGTCTGCAGGGGCTTTGCAACCTTGAGAGCATCGTTCTTAACTACAACATTAAGTGTAGGAACCGATGCATTGATGTAGTCACGGTAGGTTCCGTAAGTGGCCTTGGGATCTTTTGTGCTGCTACAGCCCGCAAAAGCCGCAACCAACATAATAGCCGCCAGAATAAGCGCCAACGCTTTTTTCATAATCTTTCCTCCTGTTTTCTTCCATAATATACAGACTATACCCGCATATTATAAAAATTATAATTGCACCTTCAGTATAGCATAGCTTAACATTTTTGTAAAGATTTTCTGCTGATATATAAAAAACGAGGGACGGAAGATCCGTCCCTCGTAATGGGTAGTATTTCTTACTGTGCGGGAGCCTCGGTGGGATACTCGTGGAGGCTATACTTCATTCCGCCGAACATTACGGACTCATTGTAGAGGTCGCAACGAACGATGAAGTACCAACCGGAAGAAAAGTCTTCTCTGGTGAACATCAGGCTGTCCTGACCGGTGATGGAGGTATCATTCCACTTGGGGATGAACCAGCCGCCCTCGTTGAGCAGGTAGGTGTTGGTGAGGCCGCCCCAGTTGGTAGCGGTGATGTCGAACTCTGTGCCATCAGGCATCTTCATATGAGTTGCATCGGGGAAGGTGATCTCGTCAAGCTTTACGCAGTAAGCGGTCTTCTTTTCGGGAGCCTTGATGACCTTAATGTTAGCTTCGTCAGAAACATCAAGAACAACGGTTGCACCCAGGTACTCCCAAGGATGACCCTCGAGGCCCAACAGAGACCAGTCGATCTCAAAGTTCTTATTACGCTTTGTAGCAGCAGAATTGTAAGAGCCGATCTGAACCTTACCTGCGGCAGCTCTGACGCCCATACGAGCATCACCGGACTGACCAACCTTCTCGATAACGAGGGTGTAGTAATCGGTCATATCAAGAACGCCAACAAAGGTCTTGCCGTCAGCTGCGAGGCCGGGCTTGCTGTAATCAACAGTGGGCTCTTCGGGCTTGCCGGGCTCTTCGGGCTCTTCGGGCTTGCCGGGCTCTTCGGGGTTTTCGGGGGTGTTGTCGGGAGATGCGGGCTCTTCGGGCTTTTCGCCGCAAGCTGCAAATACTGCAACACACATAATGAGTGCTAAAAGCAGAGCAATGATCTTTTTCATGATTCTTCTCCTTTTTTTAAAGTGATGATATACTGTAAGTATACAACTTTATTATAAAATATGCAACCCTTTGCCAACCATAATATTTTGGGTCAGATTTTTATAACATCAGTCAGGCAATTATCTCCTTTTTTTGTGATAAAATCACTGTACATCTCCTTTAAACGGGGTATAATAGTATCATAAACAGATTACATAACAATGGAGGACTCAATATGAGCATCGACAGCAAGGTAATGAGAAATATCGGCTACGGACTTTATGCCGTCACCTGCAAGGAGGGCGACAAGGATAACGGACTTATTGTAAATACATTGGTTCAGGTGACAAGCGAGCCCCTGAGGGTATCGGTCTGCATCAACAAGGATAACTATTCCCACGATATGATAAAGAATACGGGAGTTATGAATATATCCTGCATTTCTCAGTCTGCACCCTTTGATCTGTTCAAGGCGTTGGGCTTTTCCAGCGGAAGAGATACCGACAAGCTTGCAGGTCTTAAATATTTCCGTTCGGAAAACGGAATTGCCGTGCTCAGCGAAAATATAAACTGCTTTATGTCCCTTAAGGTCTTCCAATATATAGATCTCGGCACCCACGGAATGTTTATCTGCGATGTCACCGAAAGCGCCGTGATAAACAAGGAAGAGACTATGAGCTACAGCTACTACCACGCAAATGTAAAGCCCAAGCCCGAGGCAAAGAAGAGCGACAAAAAGACCTTTGTCTGCCGCATTTGCGGATATGTCCACGAGGGCGAAAGCCTTCCCGCGGATTTTGTGTGCCCGTGGTGTAAGCACGGCGCCGAAGACTTTGAGGAAAGATAAAAAAATATGTCGGTGACCAACAACTGTTGGTCACCTTTTCTTTGGAGTTTATCTTTTGCGTTGAATACGTCGTATCGTTCGCTCGCCGTACACAGAGTACTGTCTTCGCTCACATTACTCGTCTCACCGCAAAATCTAAACTCCTCCTAATCATTGTTACTCTCTTGCAGCGAATGCTCGCCGTTCACTGTAGGAATCGGCGTCCTCGACGCCCCGCAACTCAAACAAACTTTCCCCATTGTGATATATTTGTCACAATCCAACATTTCAACCCATCAAAAAAGATGACCAACAATTGTTGGTCATCTTTCTATTTCTTTGGGTAGGGTTTTTCTGTATTTGTTCTGCACAGCAGATAATCCACACTGACTCCGTAAAAGTCTGCGAGCTTTTCTGCCAGCTCGAGGGGCAACGCTCTCTCCCCTCTCTCGTACTTTGAGTACAAGGATTGATCGCACATCAGATGATCTGCCACCTGCTGTTGGGTGAGGTCTTTATCTTCTCTCAGGTCCTTTATTCGTAATTTCATACTTATCACCGAAATAAGCATAACTCAGGACAATTTGTCCTATTGACATTTAGGACTAATTGTCCTAAAATTATTTTGTTCTCTTACTATCATTTCTACATACACAAGCATTATGCGTAAAACTATCTGTCAGGAGGAAAAGATATGGACTTAAACTATTTTAAAGATCACCTTTGGGATATGCTGAACGATGACGATTGTTTCAATGTGCAGGATATTATTTCAAACGACAAGGAAAACAGCTTTGATGTTATCGTTCACGACGAAAGCGTATTTCACATTGTTGTCAGCCAAAAATTGAAAATGCTCTAAGACAAAAAAGTCATTACCGACAGTCAGCGGTAATGACTTTTTCAGTATTCACGGAGAAAGATGAACTCCAAATACACAAAAATTATTCAGTGGATCAGATCATTTTTGTGCATTAATTTCCCTCTCCAAATCTTGACACTGCATATATTAAAGTAGTATAATAATTTGAAGAATTAAGATGGGAGAGTAGGATTATGAAGCAGGTCATTCGCGGCGCTCAAGTCTATATAAATAATCATCTTTCCAAGGCCGACGTGCTGATGCATGACGGACTTATTGCCGATATTTCTCCCGTTGTTGATTGTAGTGACGCTCAGGTTCTTGATTTTAATAATTGTGTTATTTTTCCCGGTCTCATTGATGTTCATGTTCATCTCAGAGAGCCGGGCTTTTCTTTTAAGGAAACCATCGCAGGTGGAACTGCCGCCGCCGCGGCGGGCGGTTACACCACCGTCTGCTCCATGCCCAACTTAAAGCCCGCACCCGACTCACCCGCTACCCTGCAGGAGCAACTTGACATTATTCAAAAGGACGCACTAGTCAAGGTTGTCCCCTACGGCACTATTACGGTGCAAAGAGCGGGCAAGGAGCTTGCCGATTTAGAAGGTATGGCGGACAAGGTTGCAGGCTTTTCCGATGACGGAAGCGGCATACAGACCGCCGAGCTTATGCACAAGGCTATGCTTAAGGCACGATCGCTGGGCAAGATAATCGCGGCACATTGCGAGGATATGGCGCTTGTTCGCGGCGGCTGCATACACGACGGCGAGTTTGCTAAAGCCCACGATCTGCCGGGTATCTGCTCCGAAAGCGAATGGGGCCAGATAAAGCGCGACCTTGTGCTTGCAGATATAACCAAATGTAAATACCACGTTTGTCACATTTCCACCAAGGAAAGCGTTGAGCTTATCCGCAAGGCAAAGGCGGCGGGTGTGGATGTCACCTGCGAGACCGCGCCCCACTATCTTGTCTTTAACGATGGCGACCTGCTTGACGAGGGCAGATTCAAGATGAATCCGCCAATTCGTGAGGAATCCGACAGACTGGCACTTTTAGAGGGCATAAAGGACGGCACTATAGATATGATAGCCACCGACCACGCACCCCACACCGAGGAGGAAAAGAGCCGCGGTCTGAAAAACAGTGCAATGGGAATCGTGGGACTTGAGACCGCCTTTCCCGTGCTCTATACTGAGCTGGTCAAAAAGGGAGTTATCACCCTTGAAAAGCTTATTGAGCTGATGCACACAAATCCCTCAAACCGATTCGGTTTAGGCTCGCCCTTGGCGGTGGGAAACCCTGCCGACCTGTGCGTTTATGACCTTGAGGAAGAATACGAAATAGACCCCGCCACCTTCAAGGGTGCAGGCAGAGCCACGCCCTTTGCAGGCAGAAGGGTTTTTGGAAGATGTAAGTTAACAATCGTGAACGGCAAAACCGTTCATTCAATATAAAGGAGGACATTATGCCAAAGCGTAAAGACATTAAGAAGATTTTAGTCATCGGTTCGGGCCCCATCGTTATCGGACAGGCCGCCGAGTTTGACTATGCAGGAACCCAGGCATGCATCGCCCTGAAGGAAGAGGGCTATGAGGTTGTTTTGGCTAACTCCAACCCCGCAACTATTATGACCGATGTTTCTATGGCGGATAAGGTGTATATGGAACCCCTTACCCTTGAATATATGGCACGTCTGCTTCGCTACGAGCGCCCCGACGCAATTTTGCCCGGAATCGGCGGTCAGACGGGACTTAACCTTGCAATGCAGCTTGCTCGCAAGGGTGTTCTTGCCGAATGTCAGGTAGAGCTGCTTGGCACAAGCAGTGAATCCATCGAAAAAGCGGAAGACCGCGAGATGTTCAAGCAGCTTTGTGAAGAGCTTGGCGAGCCTGTTCTGCCCTCTATCATTACCCACTCCGTCGACGAGGCGGTCATTGCCGCTCAAGAGATCGGCTACCCTGTAGTTTTGCGCCCCGCTTTCACCCTTGGCGGTACCGGCGGCGGCTTTGCCGATAACGAAGAAGAGCTGCGGGAGATAATGATCCACGCTCTCGACCTTTCCCCGGTACATCAGGTCCTTGTTGAAAAGAGCGTAAAGGGCTACAAGGAGATCGAATACGAGGTCATGCGCGACGGCGAGGACAGAGCCATCGTAGTATGTAATATGGAAAACATCGACCCCGTCGGTGTTCACACAGGTGACTCCATCGTTGTTGCTCCCTGCCTGACCATCAGCGAGGAAGAAAATACCCGTATGAGTCAGAGCGCGCTGAAGATAATCCGCGCACTGAAGATCAAAGGCGGCTGTAATGTTCAGTATGCTCTCGATCCCGCTACAAGTAAATACTATCTCATCGAGGTCAACCCCCGCGTTTCCCGCTCCTCCGCTCTTGCATCCAAGGCAAGCGGCTATCCCATTGCCCGCGTAACCGCAAAGGTTGCAGTAGGAATGAACCTTGACGAGATAATTATTACCGACCGCGACGGCGCATTTGATCCTTCCCTTGATTATATCGTTACCAAGATGCCCCGATTCCCCTTTGATAAGTTTGCCGACGCTTCCAACAAGCTGGGCACACAGATGAAGGCGACGGGCGAGGTTATGAGCATCGGCAATAGCTACGAAGAAAGCTTGCTTAAGGCAGTACGCTCCCTTGAGACCGGTGTTTATCATCTGTGGATGGCAAAGTTTGACAACACCCCCACCGATGAGCTGCTTGAGTACTCCAAGGACGGAAGCGATGACCGCATCTTTGCGGTTGCTGAGCTTATCCGCCGCGGCACTCCCATTGAAACCATTGCCGACAAAACCAAGATAGTTGCATACTTCCTTGAAGGCATTAAGAACATCATCGATATGGAAAAAGCCCTTGTCGCTGATGCGGGCAATATTGACCTGCTCAAAAAAGCAAAGATCATGGGTATTTCCGATAAGTTTATTGCAAAGTTGTGGGGTACAAGCGAGCTTAAGGTATGGCAGCTGCGCAAGGATAACGACATTGCTCCCGACTATTGCATGATCGACACCTGCGCCAAGGATGAAAACAGCTATATCCCCTATTTCTACTCATCCTATAGCGGCAAGAACCGTTCTATCGTCACACCCAAGAAAAAGATTCTCGTTCTCGGCTCAGGCCCCATCCGTATCGGTCAGGGTGTTGAGTTCGACTACTCCACCGTTCACGCCGTCAAGACCATCAAGGCGGCAGGCTATGAGGCTATACTCATAAACAATAACCCCGAAACGGTTTCTACCGACTATACCACCTCGGACAAGCTCTACTTTGAGCCTCTTACCACCGAGGATGTTATGAATGTTATCGACTTTGAAAAGCCGGAAGGCGTTATCGCGTCTTTAGGCGGTCAGACCGCTATCAACCTGGCTCCCCACCTTATCGAGCGCGGCGTAAAGCTTATCGGTACGGGTATGGAGGCTATCGAGCGCGCCGAAAACCGCGACAGCTTTGAAAAGATAATGGAAGAGCTGCAGATCCCTCAGCCCAAGGGAACTGCCGTCACCAATATTGAGGACGGTGTTGCCGCCGCAAGGAGCATCGGCTACCCTGTTCTTGTTCGTCCCAGCTATGTTTTGGGCGGCAGAGCAATGCAGATAGTCAGCGACGAGCAGAGCCTGCGTCACTATCTTAAGACCGCTGTTGCCATCGACGAGGATCAGCCCGTTCTGGTCGACAAATACATCTCCGGTAAGGAGTGCGAGGTCGACGCAGTTTGCGACGGGCGTGATGTATTCGTTCCCGGAATTATGGAGCACGTAGAGCGCACAGGCGTTCACTCCGGTGACTCCATCAGCGTATATCCCACCTTCTCCCTGTCCCAAAAGGTCAAAGAGATCATACTTGAATACACAAGGCAGTTGGGTCTTGGTATAGGAATCGTAGGTCTGTACAACATTCAGTTCATCGTTGACAAGGAAGAAAATGTCTATGTCATCGAGGTCAACCCCCGCTCCTCCCGTACAGTTCCCTTTATTTCCAAGTCTACCGGCTGGCAGCTTGCCGACATTGGCACTCTTGCAATGCTGGGCACTTCCCTTAGGGAGCAGGGCATTACATCCATCTATCCCACCGAAAAGGATCGTTGGTACGTCAAGGTTCCCGCTTTCTCCTTCTCTAAGCTGACAGGTATGGATACATATCTTTCCCCCGAAATGAAATCCACGGGCGAGGCAATCGGCTACGACCGCAGCCTGACCCGCGCACTGTATAAGGCACTTCAGGCAGGCGGAACAAGGGTAACAAATTACGGAACTCTGCTCGTTTCACTTGCCGATAAGGATAAAGAAGAGGCTCTGCCACTTGTTCGCCGCTTCTATAACCTTGGCTTCAATATCGAAGCAACCCACGGCACTGCTGTATTCCTTAAGGAACACGGCATTCGTACCCGTATCAAGAAAAAACTCAGCGAGGGCAGCACCGAGATTCCCGACTCAATCCGCGCAGGCTATGTGACCTATGTTGTCAACACCCGCGAGGTAGGAAGTGACAGTCAGCAGTCCGACGGCGCATACATCCGTCGCTGTGCAGTTGAAAACAATGTTACAATGTTCACATCCCTTGATACTGTCCGCGTTCTTCTGGATGTTTTGGAAGAAACCACCCTTTCTATCTCTACTATCAACTCATGAAGCAGGGATATTTTGAAATAATCGAAAATGTCGCTCTGACCCGCGATGTTTTCCGTATGAAGCTGCAGGGCGATACCTCCGCTATCACCGCAGCGGGTCAGTTTGTAAATATCAAGCTTGACGGTTTTTTCCTGCGCAGACCCATTTCTGTCTGCGATGTGGAAGGCGAGGTGCTCACTATTATTTATAAGGTAGTAGGCGACGGCACCCATCTGCTTGCACATATGAGCACAGGCACAAAGCTTGATATTCTCACAGGACTTGGCAATGGCTACGCCCTTGAAAAAAGCGGCTCTTCCCCTCTGCTTATCGGCGGCGGTGTAGGTGTTCCCCCTATGTATAATCTTGCCAAAAGGCTTATTGCTCAGGACAAAAAGGTCACAGTTATTATGGGCTTCAATGCATCCAACGAGCTTTTCTACAAGGATGAGTTCGAGGCCTTGGGCGCAAGGGTGCTTGTCACCACAGTTGACGGAAGCGCAGGCATCAAGGGCTTTGTCACAGATGCTATAGCTGAGGCAGGGGATGTATCTTGTATTTACACCTGTGGTCCCGAGCCTATGTTGAAAGCCATATATAACGCCACCGATTGCCCCGCATATTTCTCCTTTGAGGAGAGAATGGGTTGCGGCTTTGGCGCTTGCGTAGGATGCACCTGCAAGACCAAATACGGCAACAAGCGCATCTGCAAGGACGGCCCCGTGCTGTGCAGGGAGGAAATAATATGGTAAACGATAATCTTAACTTAAAGGTCAATTTAAGCGGCCTTGAGCTTGATAACCCCATAATCCCCGCCAGCGGCACCTTCGGCTTCGGCTATGAGTTTGCCGAGCTTTATGACATTAATATATTAGGCAGCTTTTCCTTCAAGGGCACTACCGTTTCGCCCCGTTACGGCAACGACACGCCCCGAATTGCCGAAACCGCTTCGGGAATGCTCAATTCGGTAGGCCTGCAGAACCCCGGTATTGAAAAGGTCATCTCCGAGGAGCTTCCCAAGCTGAAAAAGTGCTTTAATAAACCGGTAATTGCCAATATCAGCGGTTTTTCCATTGACGATTATGTCACCGCTTGCCGTCTTATTGACCGGCAGGAGCAGGTTGGACTTATCGAGGTCAACATAAGTTGCCCCAATGTGCATAATGGCGGAATGAGCTTTGGCGCGTCTGCCCAAGCCGCCGCGGAGGTCACAAAAGCCGTCAAGGCGGTCACCACCAAGCCGATATATATGAAGCTTACCCCCAATGTTACCGATATTGCCGAAATAGCCAAGGGCTGCGAAAGTGCGGGTGCCGACGGTGTCAGCCTTATCAACACCCTTTTGGGAATGCGTCTCGATCTGCGTAAGCGCAAGCCTCTGCTTGCCAATACCACAGGCGGTCTGTCAGGCCCCGCGGTATTTCCCGTTGCAGTCAGATGCGTTTGGCAGGTATATAACGCAGTAAAAATACCCATCATCGGAATGGGCGGCGTATCAAGCGCCGAGGATGTTATCGAGATGATGATGGCGGGCGCTACCGCTGTTCAGGTAGGCGCGGCAAACCTTGTTGACCCCTTTGCTTGCAAGAAGATAATCGAGGATCTTCCCCGCGTTATGAAAAAGTATAGAATTGATGATCTTTCAGATATAATAGGAGGCGCACACTAATGGCAAGAGATGTAATTATAGCCTGCGACTTCCCCTCTAAGGCTGATGTAATGAAATTTCTCGATCTTTTCACCGAGGAAAAGCCCTTTGTGAAGATAGGTATGGAGCTTTTCTATGCCGAAGGACCTTCCATTGTCCGCGAGATAAAGGAAAGGGGCCACAAAATATTCCTCGACCTTAAGCTTCACGATATACCCAATACAGTAAAGTCCGCTATGGCGGTGCTTCGCGATCTGGATGTTGACATCACCAACCTCCACGCAAGCGGAACAGTTGCAATGATGGAAGCCGCCATTGAAGGTCTTACAAGACCCGACGGCACTCGCCCCCTGCTGATCGCAGTAACTCAGCTGACCAGTACAAGCGAGGAAAGAATGCGTGAGGATCTGCTCATCAACGCACCCATTGAGGATGTTGTTGCCCACTATGCACGCAATGCAAAAAAGGCAGGTCTTGACGGTGTAGTATGCTCACCCCTTGAAGCCGCAACCGTCCACGCAAACTGCGGAGACGGATTTATTACAGTAACCCCCGGTGTCCGTTTTGCCGATGGCGATGTAGGCGATCAGTCCCGCGTTACCACCCCCGCCCGCGCCCGCGAGATCGGCTCTGATTATATAGTAGTGGGCAGACCTATAATCAAGGCTGCCGACCCCGTAGCCGCATACCGCCGCTGCGTAAACGAGTTTGTGAAGGGAGAATAATAAAATGGCAAAGAGAGCAAAGCTGTATAACCCCGAATCCAAAAAGCAGATCGCAACCTATCTGCTCAAGATAGGCTCTGTATTTTTCCGTCCCGATGAGCCTTTCACCTGGGCAAGCGGAATCAAGAGTCCCATCTATTGCGATAACCGTCTCATTCTCACCGCACCCGAGGTTCGTGCCGAGGTAGAGAACACAATGGCCGCAGTAGTTCACGATTTTTATCCCGATGCAGAGGTACTGATGGGCACTGCAACCGCAGGTATTGCTCACGCAGCAATTGCCGCCGCAATACTTGATCTGCCCATGGGTTACGTCAGAAGCGGTGCTAAGGATCACGGAAGACAGAACCGCATCGAAGGCAAGCTTGAAAAGGGACAAAAGGTCGTTGTCATCGAGGACCTTATCTCCACAGGCGGAAGCGCCATTGAGGCAGTCGAGGCTCTGCGCGAGGCAGGTGCCGAGGTGCTGGGCATTGCATCCATCTTTACTTATGGAATGCAAAAGGGCTTGGATAAGCTGGCTGCTGCAAATGTTAAGAACATTTCTATCACCGATTTTGATACCATCGCTCAGGTAGCCGCTGAAGAAGGCTACATCAAGCAGGAAGATATTGCCCGCCTTATAGCTTTCAGAAACAACCCCTCCGACGAAAGCTGGATCGGGGGCGCTAAATGAGAAGTCTTATCGACATAGTAAATCTGTCCACTCAGGAAATAGATGAGCTTATCGCCGTTGCTCAGGATATTATGGCAAACCCCTCTAAATATGCAGAGAAATGCCGCGGCAAGAAGCTTGCCACACTGTTTTTTGAACCCTCCACCCGTACCCGCCTTTCCTTTGAAGCGGCTATGTACGAGCTGGGCGGCAACGTGCTTGGCTTTTCTGAGGCGAGCAGCTCTTCTTCCGCAAAGGGCGAAAGCGTATCCGATACCATTCGCGTTGTAAGCGGCTATGCCGATATTATCGCCATGCGCCATCCCAAGGAGGGCGCGCCCTTGGCGGCAACCTTTGTTTCCAATGTGCCCATCATCAATGCGGGCGACGGCGGACACAATCACCCCACTCAAACACTTACCGACCTGCTGACCATCAAAAAGGAAAAAGGCACTCTCGATAACCTGACCATCGGTTGCTGCGGCGACCTGAAGTTCGGCAGAACGGTGCATTCCTTGGTCAAGGCATTGCAGAGATATCAAGGCATCAAGTTTGTGTTTATCTCTCCCGAGGAGCTTCGCATCCCCGATTATCTCCGCTACGAGCTTCAGAAGGCAGGCGCTGATTTTGTAGAGGTGCAAAAGCTTGACGAGGCAATTCCCCAGCTGGATATTCTGTATATGACAAGGGTTCAGCGGGAGCGCTTCTTCAACGAGGCTGATTATATCCGCCTGAAGGATACATATATTCTCGACAGCGAAAAGCTGCAAAACGCAAAATCCGATCTGTCCATCCTTCATCCCCTGCCCCGTGTAAACGAGATATCTACCGAGATAGACAACGACCCCCGCGCCTGCTATTTCAGACAGGCACTTTACGGAAAATATATCCGTATGGCTCTTATCCTCAAGCTTTTGGAGGTGGAATAAATGATTTCTGTAGGAGCAATTACCAACGGCGTAGTCATTGACCATATCCCCTCGGGTTGTGGAATGGAAATATACCACCTGCTCAATCTGGATCAGGCACAGTGCGAGGTAGTGTTTATCAAAAATGTTCCCAGCGAGAAAATGGGCAGAAAAGACATTTTAAAGATAAACGATGCTATCGACCTTAATTTTGATGTGCTTGGATATATCGATCCCGATATCACCATCAACATCATTCGTGACGGAAAGATAATCAAAAAAGCTCGACTGGAGCTTCCCGAAAAGATAACCGATGTTATCAAGTGCAAAAATCCCCGTTGCATAACAAGCACCGAGCCCGCACTCCACCACGAGTTCAGATTGGCAGACCGCGAAAAGGGCATCTACAGATGCATCTATTGCGACTCTTCCGCAAAGTGAATAGGACAAAAGCCGATGAGTAATCTCATCGGCTTTTTGTGTTAATTCATGCGCCGTAAACGCAATTCATCCTTATCCGACGCGAAAGGCGCGATTTTATTTGATTTATATCTCTATGATGGTTATAATATATTTGAGGTGAATTACTATGGATAGGCTTTTAGAGCAAAAGGTTGACAAGTTTTTAGAGGAAAATCGTGATAATATAATCAATGACATAACAAGAATGTGCCGCATTCCCGCGGTGCGCGGTGAGGCTCTGCCCGATGAGCCCTTCGGCAAGGATTGTGCCGATGCCCTTCGTCTTGCGGTAAAGATAGGCGAGGAGATGGGCTTTAAGACCGAAAGCTATGTTTCTCAGGGCTACGCCCTGGTCTCCTATGGTGATGGCGACAAGACCATAGGCTTTTTGGGACATACCGATGTTGTCCCCGCAGGCGACGGCTGGACAATGAGCGAGCCTTTTGAGCCTAAGTTAGTTGACGGCAGACTTTACGGCAGGGGTGTTATGGACAATAAGGCGGGTGTTGCCGCCGGCTATTATGTGATGAAAGCCGCCCGCGACCTTAATCTGCCCATCAAATCAAAGCTTCTCACTGTTGTGGGCAACTGCGAAGAAACGGGAATGGAGGATATGGACAACTTTTCCGCTCAGCAGCCTGCTCCCGATGTTTGCCTTGTTGCCGACGGAAGCTTCCCCGTCTGTTATGGTGAAAAGCACATCGTTTATGGGCATTTTACCGCAAATAAGGCATTTGAGCAGATAATTTCCATAAATGGCGGTACAGTTATCAACGCAGTGCCCGCCTCCGCAAATGCCGAAATTAAGAGCACTCCCGCACTGAAAGCAGAGCTCGAGGAGCTGTGCGCTTGCCGCGAGGGACTGAGCATTACCGAAAACGAAAGCATTATTACATTGACCGCGGCGGGACTTTCATCCCACGCAAGCAACCCTCATAAGGGAAAGAATGCCTTGGGAATATTGGTTTCTGCCCTTTATGACTGCAAGTCACTTTGCGAAAATGACCGCAGCATTCTTAATGTGGTGAATACATCCTTGAAGGATTGCTACGGCGAAGCGCTTGGCGTGGCACATTCCGACGAGAAAATGGGCAAGACCACACTTTCCCCCGATATTGCCGAAACAAACAACGGCATACTGACCGTCAAGGTGGATATGCGCGTATGCTGCTCTATCAGCGGCGATGAGATGCTGCAAAGGGTCACATCTGCCTTTGAAAGGGGCGGATACAAGCAGATATACAGCCATATCAGTGAAGGATATTTTATCGACCCCGATGGAGAGATAATTTCCTCCATTATGGATATTTATCGCGATGTAACGGGAGAAAAGGATGCACAACCCTACACTATGGGCGGCGGCACCTACGCAAGACGGGTCAAAAATGCCTTTGTCTGCGGTCCCACTTTCCCTAACAGAGTATATAGCCCCGCTTTAGGTCACGGAGCCATCCATCAGCCCGATGAAAATATGGTCATTGACGATTTTATGCAGGCAATGAAAATATATATACTGTCCACGGTTTATGTGGACAAGGCGATAAACTAAAAGGACGGTGTTTTGTTTGAAGATTGCCGCTGTTGATCTTGGTGATGTGCGTACAGGTCTTGCATTTTCCGACCTGACGGGATTTATTGCAGGCAGAGCGGTTACCCTTACCGCCAATTCCCGAGCAGAGCTTGTGGAAAAGATATGTGCCGAGCTGAAGGCGGAACGCGCCGAAAAGGTGGTGGTAGGTCTACCCCTTAATATGGACGGAAGCGAGGGTGACCGCGCGCTGAAAGCCAAGGCTTTTGCCGAAATACTCCGCGACGCTTGCGGATTGCCCGTTGTAATGTGGGACGAGCGGGGCACCTCGGTGACCGCAAACCGACTGCTTTCAGATGCGGGTAAAAAGCGTGGCAAGCAAAGACAAAAGGTGGATGCGGTTGCCGCAAGCATAATTCTGCAAAGCTTTTTAGATGCCAACCCCCGCTGAATAATTGAAGAAGAATTGCAAAAACTACCTGCATAAGCGGGTAGTTTTTTGATATTTTCGCTGAGCAGCGGTGCGGCGCAGTATTCAGCGTGAAGGGTGTGTTTTACATCAAAACTAATACAAAACTTACAGCCTCTGGGGCTATGGCAGGTATAGTCAACGGTCTCTTAGGCTCAGGCGGCGGGATAATCTTAGTTCCGCTGTTTTTGTCTTGGATAAAGCTGGATGGCAAAAAAGCCTTCGCCACCTCGGTATCGGTGACACTGCCAATGTCACTTGCCACTATGGCAGTCTGTTTTTTCGGCGGAAATATACCCTCCTTTTCAAAGGCACTTCCCTATCTTATAGGCGGCGGTGTGGGAGGAATCATCGCGGGCACGCTGCTTAAAAAGCTACCCACCCTTTGGCTCAGGCGCATTTTCGGCGCACTTTTAATAATAGGCGGAGTGAAAACATTTCTATGAGTGAGTTTGTTTTGCCCATTGCAGTGGGAATAGCTACGGGCGCTCTTGCGGGATGTGGGGTTGGCGGCGGAACTCTGCTGCTTTTGTATATGACCGCCCTCGGCGGGGTAAGCTTTGCCGATGCAAAGTGGATCAATCTGCTATTTTTCACCGTTACGGCGGTGATCGCACTTGTATCCCACATTAAAAACAAGCTGATAGAGTGGCGCGCCACTGTTATCTGCACCTTATGCGGCGTTGCAACCGCCATTCCCGCCGCGCTGTTTGCCCAGACCCTGGAGGAGGGCGCGTTGAGCAAAATATTCGGCGCGCTATTTATAATCGCAGGCATCCGTGAGCTATTTGCAAAGGAAAAAACCAACAAATAGCCGTAATTTGTTGAAATTACTTTACAAAAGTTTACAAGATTCGCAGGTTGTGCTATAATTTACTCAATTCAGTAAATTATAGGAGGATTCTTTATGCTCGACAAACTTGTCAATCATCTTGCCGACCTCGGTATTGGCGCTCTTGCTCCCTTTGTTGGTGCAGTTCTTGTCTTTGTTATAGGCTTTTTGCTTGTTAAAGCCATCGCAAAGCTGCTTACCAAGGCTTTTAAAAAGGATAGCCACCTCGATCCCAGTGTTGAAAAGCTCATCGTTACCGTCATCAAGGTAGCGGGCACATTCATCGTTCTGCTTGTCTGTGCAGAAATGCTGTCCATCCCAACCTCTTCACTTGTAACTCTGCTTGGCACCTTCGGTCTTGCTCTTTCTCTGTCTGTACAGAGCGTTGTAGCCAACATTGCCAGCGGTATCTTCATTATGGTATCCAAGCCCTTCCTTACAGGACATTGGATCGCCGCCCCCAGCGGTGAGGGCGAGGTCGTACAGATCGGCTTGACTCACACCACTCTTAAGACCGCCACAAATCAGCTCATTTGCATTCCTAACGGAAATCTTGCGGGCGAGGCTGTTACCAACTATTCCACCGAAGCCACCCGCCGTCTTGACCTGACCATTCCCGTATCCTATGATACCGATACAACTCAGGCAAAGAAAGCTATCTACAATGCTATTTTGGACGACGAGCGCATCCTTAAAGACCCCGCTCCCTTTGTTCGCGTTTGGAATCTTAATTCTTCCTCTGTTGATATTATGGTTCGCGTATGGACAAAGCCCTCTGATTATTGGGAGATCCGCTCCGCGCTCATCGAAAATATCAAGAATACTCTTGTCAAAGAGAACATCACTATCCCCTTCAACACCATTACTGTGGTCAACCAGAATGTCAGCGAAGACAAATAAAATCCCAAAATATTTCAAAAAAACCGTCATTTTTCGACGGTTTTTTGTTTTGTAACCCTTTTGTTATTGCATAAGTAGCAAAAAGAGTTTAAAATAATAATACAGACAGATGCTTTTTTCGAAAGGCGGTATTGATATGAAAAGATTAACAGCCCTTTTATTATGTATATTACTTCTCACCTTAGCTGCTTGCGGTGAGGCTGACGGGCAAGCGCCCAAAAACAGTGGCGACCCCGACGGCAAAACACCCTCTGTAACCGACCCTTCCGCTCCCGATGCCTCTCCCGACGACGGCTCGCTGAAGTGGAGCGACTATGTTTTTAAAGGAAATTACACCGATGAGAACCTGACAAGCGCGGCTTTGGTCACACTGAACATCACCCTGCCCAAGGTGGAGGGCAACGAGGATATTACCCTCTATTATGACAATGTCATCGACCGTCTTAAGGAGTCTGCACAGACCTACTATCTTGATATTGCCCGCGGAAATTATGATCTTGCTCAGGACGGAATCGGCATTTTTACCCCCGTAGTCATCGAAACAAGCTATCAGGTAGTACGCAACGACGGAGTTCTTTTCTCGGTAGTCCGTGAAAGCTACGAAAATACCGGCGGCGCTCATCCTATGGGTGCAAAGCTGGGCGATGTTTTCCGCATTTCCGACGGCGCGAAGCTTCTTTTTGAGGATGTTTTTACAGTGACCTATGACGAGGCAGTGGCAAAGCTTACCCCCATCATTCACAAGCAGATGGACGACTTCACCGCCGCAAACGGACTTGATAACGCATATTATGAAAACGCAAAGCAAGAGCTTTTCAGTATGTGGGAGACCGATGATTTTTACCTGACCGATGAAAGCCTTGTTCTTATCTGGCAGGCTTATTCCATCGCCCCCTATGCCGCAGGAATTCAAGAGTTTTCAATACCTTTGGCAGATATTGCCGACATAGTTGATGCACAATGGATAACAAAATAATCAAAAATCAAATATACCGCCTCACTATTGAGGGTTACACTTCCGACGGCTCAGGCATTGCCCGAGCCGACGGTTTTGTTGTTTTTGTCCCCTTTTCCGCACGGGGAGATGTTCTTGATGTCAAGATAGTCAAGGTGCTTAAGACCCATGCCTTTGGCATAATCCATAAGATCATCGAGCCATCTCCCGCCCGTCAGGAGGTTGCTTGCCCCGCTTTTCCCAAGTGCGGTGGCTGTGATTTTTTACATATTTCTTATGACGAGGAACTTGCTCTTAAAGCCCGTCGTGTCCGCGATTGTATGGTCAAATTGGGCGGCTTTGATATAGAAAAAGTGGAATGCGCCCCCTCCCCCGAGGTCTATCGTTCGAGAAACAAGGCTCTTTTCCCCGTTGAAAAGGACGGGGATCAGGTGATCTTCGGCTTTTACCGCCGCCGCTCACATCAGGTAATTGCCACAAGCGACTGTCTGATAAACCACCCCAACGCATCAGCTCTCGCCTCGGCTGTTGCACAGTGGGCAACCGAGTACAATGTGCCCATCTATGATGAGGAGAGCCATACCGGTCTGCTCCGCAAGATATTTACCCGTCACGGCGCGGGCGGTGACTTTTTGTGTATAGTCACCACATCCCGCAAGCTGCCCGAGTATAACAAGCTTATTGAGATATGCCGCTCCGCCTGTCCCGATCTTTGTGGAATAGCCGTAAATGTAAACACCCTAAAAACCAATCTCGCCCTTGGTAACCGGACATATTATCTTTGGGGTGAGCCCAGACTTCGCGATACCCTTTTGGGCAAGGAGTTTGATCTGTCGGTAGAGTCATTTTATCAGGTAAACCACCCTCAGGCAGAGCAGCTTTATAAAGAGATATTGCGGCTATCCAATCTCGACAAGACCAAGGACGCTTTGGACCTGTATTGCGGAGTGGGAACTATTACTCTGTCACTTGCCCCCTTGTGCCGCAAGGTCTTGGGCGCTGAAATAGTTGAACGCGCAATTGTTGATGCCCGCGAGAATGCCAAGAGAAATAATATAGACAACGCGGAGTTTTTCTGCGGTGATGCGGGAAAGGCTGCAGAAGAGATCGCCGCACAAGGCTTTAAACCCTATACCATAGTCTGCGACCCACCACGCAAGGGAATGGACGAGACCGCACTCAATGCAGTGCTGAGTATGTCGCCCGAGCGCATTATCTATGTGGCTTGCGACCCCGCTTCCCTTGCCCGTGACAGTAAATATCTCTGCCTGCGCGGCTATGAGCTGAAATCGGTCAGTGCGTGGGATATGTTTCCCCGAACCGCCAATGTTGAAAGTATTGCATTACTTTGCAAGGCGATACAGTGATATAAATTCCTGATGGAGTTTGCGATATATAAAGACAAAAAGAGAGCATTTCGCTCTCTTTTTTCAGTTCAGCAAAAATATCATATAATTTAGATATCCTGCAAAGGTTACCCATAGCAGATATGGAATCAGCAGATATCCTGCCTTTTTATTGATCTGCCAAAAGAAAAATATGGTTGCAAAAACCGCTATCCATAGCACCACAAGCCATATAAAGGCAAGGAAATACATCTCTAAATTGAAAAATATTATGGACCAGAAAAAGTTGAAAAAGAGCTGTATTCCATATATGCCCAGCGCCAATTTTTTAAGCTCGGAGTCTGAATTATAAATAATATAGCAAGCTATTCCCATCAGTATATAAAGTATCGTCCACACCACGGGAAAAAGCCAACCGGGCGGTGACAGCGGCGGTTGGTTAAGGCTTTCAAATGTCTGCATACTGTCACGAGTCAAAAATGCGGCAAGTCCGCCTATGCCCAATGGGATAAGCAGAGAAATTATGAGCGATCTCCATTTTATCTTCAAAAAATATCACCTCATTTTCATTGTACGGAAAATGAGGTGTTTTTATTCAAACTGTTTGTTTTTTGAGCAGTTTTACCACGCGGGGGCGGTTATAGCGTTGAATGACAATAAACTGTCCGTCAAAGATTATTGCGGCAAAGGCGGTGATGGCAAATATCCAAAGCTCGCCCCACAACAGCGCAAAAAGCAAGGTGGTAAGGGATATTCCCACATTTATCCAATGATCGGTCTCTGCCTTGGTCATGTTGTTGGCTATCTGCTCTAAAGTATTGTCCTGTAACGAAAACTGGGTAGGATCGTAGGTCAGCGCGTGTGCCTTCCACTTTTTCACGCGAATAAGCTTGTAAAAAGCGCTCTCGCCCCGTTTTTCTTTAAACCACCAGCACTTGTGGTTAAGTTTATGGCGAAAAAACTTGGTCACATTTCCCATAATAAGCCGCAGCCACAGATGATACATAACCGTAAAAGCCGTGACCCCCGTCCATAAAACGAAGGCTGCAGAGGCAATGCCCGCGTAATGAAGCACAAAGCAAACTATAGCGGTTATAAGCGCTATAGCTATAACGCAATACATAAATATTGCAGGCCCCGAAGGCTTGTGCTTTTTCATAGTGATCCCCCTATTGTAAAACCGTACCAATGTATTCCCACTGCTATATATCTCAAAAAACATCACGACGGCAATGCCGTTTACCTTGCAGATCCCGATGCTTCGCATCGCCCTACGGGTTCGACTGCGGGCGCCCGCGTCATTCTGAGCGAAGCGTTAGCGGAGTCTAACTGCGCAGCAGCGCCGCAAGGCGGAATCTCAGGCGCCCTCCGCTCAGGATGACAGGTTTTATATTATCTCTTTTTCGGTGATTATGCTTTGCATTTTTATATCAAACTCATCGGTGGGTATTTCACCTTTTTCTACTATCTGCTCGGAAAAACACAAGGAAATTGTCCTTGCTTTTGTCCCTGCAAGAAAGCGGTCATAGCAGCCCTTGCCAAAGCCGAGACGGTTTTTATCTCGGTCAAATGCCACACCGGGAACAATTATCAGGTCAAGCGCCGCGGGAGGAACATACTTTTCCGCATCCCCCACAGGCTCAAGCACACCAAAGGGGCTTTTTTCAAAGCTTTCGTCGGCTGAGATCGCGTAAAAGTTCATCTCACTGCCCGCAGTTTTGGGCAATGCCACTGTCTTTCCCTCTGCCAAGGCGCGTGAAATTATGCCGTTGGTGCAGACCTCGCTCGCCATACTCTTATAAACGGCAATGGTGCGGGCATTTTTATACGCGTCAAGCTCAAAAAGCCGCTCGGCAATAAGAGCAGACTTTTCAGCCTTGCCCGAAATGCCCTTTCTTATGGCTATGTACTTTTTGCGAACCTGAGTTTTCATAAATATCCTCGTTTAATTATTAGCTATAAACAGTAATATGCCCAGTGCAATCAGCAGAGCTATGGCAATTCCCGCAAAAATATTTATTATTTTGTTTGTCTTTTTGCCAAAAAGCCTTTGTGCCAACAAATACACACAGGCACCAAGCGCCGCGCCTGCAGTGTTGGCTATAATGTCGGTTATGTCGCTTGCACCCATTGCCAAGACAAATTGGATGATCTCAAAGGAAATACTTATCGCTGCCCCATAAAGAATGGTCTTTTTAGCCAACAAACTAAACATTTTTAGGTATAAGCCAAAGGGGACAAAAACGATAATATTCATAATCGTTTCTTTTATTTGATGTCTTACCGCCTGACCGCCGTAGTAAAACGGGATCAGATTCACACTGCGATAGCCGTCTAAAAAGTTAATGCCCGAAAGAGAAAATGTGCCCTTGAATAATACTACCCATACAAGAATAAGGCAATAAAGGGTAAAAATCACCTTTGCCGCCGCGGGTGCTTTCTTTTTGAGCATTTTATCTCCCCTTTTCTCGTTGCCGCAAGGCAATTTCACTTGCCCGAAAGAGCAAGCTTAGTTGTACTAACTGTTCGCACAAGCAGTGCAACACACTCTACGTGGCTCGTATGAGGGAACATATCTACGGGGCGGAGCTTTTTGACCTCATAGCCGTGCTTGGTAAAATATCCGAGATCGCGAGCCAGCGTTTCGGGATTGCAGGATATATACACTATTCTGTCGGGTGCAAGCTTGATCGCCGAGCGCATAAACTGAACGGTGCTTCCCGCGCGGGGCGGGTCCATAATTACCGCATCAAGATGCACCTTTTCTTGGGCAAGGGCTATCATAAAATCACTTGCATCGGCGCATATAAACTCAATATTTTCAATATTGTTGAGTGCGGCGTTTTCCTTGGCATCCTTCACCGCATCGGCATTAAGCTCAACACCGATAACCTTTTTCGCGCCCTTTTTGGCGGCAATTATGCCGATAGTTCCCGTACCGCAATAGGCATCAAGCACCGTTTCCTTGCCCGTAAGTCCCGCGTACTCCATAGCGAGAGAATAGAGCTTTTCGGTCTGCACGGGGTTTATCTGATAAAAGGACTTTGGCGAAATACGGAATCTGCAACCAAGCAGCTCGTCTTCGATCTTTCCCTCGCCGTAAAGCACTATGCTTCGGCTGCCAAGTACAAGGTTGGTGAACTTATTATTGATATTCTGCACGATGGTGGTTATTTCGGGATGCTCTTTAAGCAGCGCTTCAATGAAATTGTTTTTTGAGGGAAACACCGCTGTGCCGGTAACAAGCACCACCATCAGCTGACCGGTGGAAAAGCTGCGCTTTACAAGCACATGGCGCATAAAGCCACGAAGGGTATTATCATTAAACGGCTCAAGCTTAAAGCTTGCCATCAGCTTGCGAATGGTGACGATGACCGCATCGGCTTTTTTATCTTCGATAAGACAAGAATCTATGGGTACTATTCTGTGTGATGAGGACTGATATACCCCCGAAATAATGCCGCGGCGGTCTCTGCCGAATGCCGCCTGAACCTTGTTACGATAGTGATATGGGTCTTCCATTCCCACTATCTCTCCAACTCGGCAAAACTTGCCAAGCAGACCGATGATCTTGCCCTGCTTATAGCGAAGCTGGTCGGCATGTTCCATATTTTGCAGCTGACAACCGCCGCATTTTTTATAAACGGGACAAGTGGGCATAGGTTTCTCCTTTTCTCATTATCACAAAGGGTGACAATATATCGAGCAGGCAAAGCCTGCATATCGAGTTTGCCAAAGGCAAACATATCGCGCGCCGTCACAGCGGCGCATATCGGCAATGGCAGTTTCGTCTCACTTGAATAAAATCGATGGATTTCGCGACGAGGTCGTAGGGGCGAGCATTTCTCGTCCGCAAGCGTTGGCAAGTGAGTATTAAGCAGTATTCGCGGCGAAAGAGTCAATTTTTCTCCGCCAATCTTCGTCTCACTCGGGTAAAATTAGGCTATTTCGTCGCGAGACAAAGAACAAGAGCGAAGGTGTACTGTGTGTACATCGAGCGATTGCTGATGCAGTATTCGCGGCGAAAGAGTCAATTTTACAGCAGTTTCCTGAAATACAAACCACCTGTATGGGGTTTATCTGCCTTTTCAGCTTTTACAAACCTTTCAATAACCCGTTTGGCATCAACGGCGCTTTCGCGGGTGAAGTAAAGCAGGTTATAGTCAATACCGCTTATCTCTTTGTCGGCAATATCAAGTTCAATACTGTTCAGCAGGGTGGAATAGCGTTTTTCACCACATTCTACGGGAAAAACCGTTCCCGTTCTGTCGGTAAGCGCACCCTTTTCACCGCATTTTTCACAGCCTGAAAAAGCCTTGACGGGACAGTTGCGAAAATGCATAAGGGGCAATGAGCCGTAAGCCACCACACCGCGGGGAAGGCTTCCGCCCAGATCGCGTATCTTTGCCGCCGCAAGCTCAAAGGAAAGGGTCAGGCTGCAGAGTCCGTCCTTTTCATAATGGACAAGGCTCTCAGTATTAAGCACATTCAATCCGAAGCCGCCGTGGATATCAAGTCCAAGCCTTTTGCCGAGGGCGATTCCGTAGATATTATTCGTCCAGACTGCCTTTAAGCCGAGGGCTTTATGTTCTTTAAGCCTTTGCTCTAAACGAGTCTCATCATCGGGGAAAAGCAGGGTGGGCAGCTGTGCCACAAGCTTTTCGCCGTATTTTTCTATGATGGAACCGCCTATCTCGCCAAGGGGCAGAATTATCTTTTCAAGATATTCCCCGCCTGCTACCTGACGGGCTTTATAAAATCTTGCCCAAAGGGCAGGACGCATTCTTTTAAGTGGGAATGCTCCCCTCTTTTCCCAAGCAAAGGGGTGTGCCTTATGCTCAGGCTTTTTCCCGCGAAGCTCAGAAAGCTTTTCCAGCCCCTCACGACGCAATGCGTTAAGAGAGGACGCGGAAAGCATCAATCCCTGCTCTATCTCTGCAGAAAACTCCTCAACAAAATAGGGTGTGCCGCCGCATTTTTCAAGGCTTTTGCGGGCTCCCTGCTCATCAAGGGGACGGTTTATTGCTTTTTCGGGGGTGGGCGCTTTGATATCCACATCATTTTTGCCGTCACTGATGCTCAGCACTCCCCCGTCTGCATTCAAGTCAAAATGCATATTTACGGGAATAATAGGATTTTCGTTTTTATATGTTTCGGCGAGGCTTTTCAGCACATTATCCGCCGCGGTGACATCGTCACGGGTGCGATAGCCGAACATACTTTTGTCCCGCTTACCCATAAGATACCCATCGGTAAAACCGCTGCGTGAAAATACCGCTTCAAGTGTTTTCAGATCATAAGGCTTGCCCTCAAGGGCATTTTTGCAAGCGGTAACCGCCGCCGCAACATATTCGGGGCGCTTCATTCTGCCCTCTATCTTTAGGGTGGTGACCCCCGCATTTATCATCTCGCGCAAATGGGAAATCAGCGACATATCCTTAAGTGACAGCACGTGATCACCCCCGCCGCAATGCCAATCAAGTCGGCAGGGCTGGGCGCAAAGACCGCGGTTTCCCGATCTGCCGCCAAGCATTGCGGAAAGATAACAGCCGCCCGAAAGACTCATACAATGAGCGCCGTGGACAAAGGCCTCTGCTTTAAGGGGAGTGGCGGCACATATCTTTTCCATTTCGGCAAGTGAAAGCTCGCGGGCAAGGACTATACTGTGAAAGCCGCAGCTTTCAAGATATTTTGCTCCGTCCACATTATGCACTGCCGTTTGGGTGGAGGCATAGCGCTCAATGGTTGGATATTTTTCTCTGAAAAGCCTGAGGGTCGCCATATCCTGAATGATGACCGCATCTGCTCCCGCGGCGGCAATATAGTCCGCCTCCCGCTCAAGCTCCTCACGCTCGGAATCTGTAATAACAGTATTTACCGTCACATAGACCCTAACTCCGCGCTGATGGCAGTATTTTACCGCCTCAGCAAGATCAAGCGCGTCAAAATTGGCGGCATTTCGACGGGCATTAAAGCCCTTGCCGCCCAAATATACCGCATCGGCGCCGCAACGGACTGCGGCGAGCAGCTGCTCTTGTGCGCCAACGGGCGCCATTATTTCTGCCATTGCGGCACCTCCTTTTTATTTGACCTTGGTCAGCTTGCCTTTTTCAAGATAGTATTCACTGCCGCACAGCTCTCTTGCGGCAGATTTGTGGGAGATCATAACCACCGTCTTGCCCAAGTCCTTAAGTGCGGCAAGCATCTGCTTTTCTGTTTCATCATCAAGGGCGGAAGTCGCCTCATCAAGAAGCAAAACGGGCGCTCCGTAATAGACCGCGCGGGCAACCGCTATGCGTTGCGCCTGACCCTCTGAAAGGGCACAGCCCTCCTCGCCTATCTGTGTGTTGACACCCTCGGGAAGTCGGGCAACAAACTCTTCGGCACGGCTGACCTTCAGTGCGGCGGCAAGCTTTTCACTATCAAGCGCCGCGCCAAAGCAGACATTTTCCGCAACAGTGCCGGAAAAAAGCATATTTCCCTGAGGCACATAGGCAAAAAGTCGGCGG
Organism: Clostridia bacterium; assembly: GCA_017408485.1. Classification (GTDB taxonomy): domain Bacteria; phylum Bacillota; class Clostridia; order Oscillospirales; family Butyricicoccaceae; genus RGIG3513. The sequence continues at coordinate 91,817 of JAFQUM010000004.1, forward strand.
GTGGCGGCGGATACATCCCTTGTTCCGTCAATTTTTATCTCGCCCTCATAGTCATAAAGGCCCAAAAGCAACATAAACAGAGTGCTCTTTCCCTGGCCCGTCGCGCCGCTTAAAAGGGTGAAATCTCCCTTTTCTATATGGCATGATGCGCCCTCAAGCACCTTTTCTCTGCCGTAATTAAATGTGACATTGTCTATATTTATTTCCTTTTCAAAGCTGACTTGCTCATCGGGACGATGCTCACCGGTCTCCTCAAGCTGCATAAGCCGCTCTGCCGAGGCAATGGCTGAATAATAGGCAGGCATAATTCCTGAAAGAGAGGAAAATGGCTGCTGCACCTGACCTATAAGCTGTAGCAACGCGGTAAGAGTACCCACCGTCATAGCACTGTCGGGCTGACCGAGTCTTATTGCGGCATAGATCATTGCCGCAACATAGGCGGCGCGGAAGAAGAAAATAAATCCCGTACCCGTAAGTATGCTAAGCATTGCCCTCTCCATTTTGGCTTTGAAATGCTCATTTTGAGCGCTGAGCGCACTGTCTGCACGCTTGGATTGGGCATTATATGCCTTAATAACACTGAGGCGGTCAAGGCTTTCGCCCAGCTCTGCGCGGACCTTGCCCTCTTTTTCCTGCATATTTTTATGAAGCGCCTTTATTTTGGGTCGCATAATGCGGCTTGCACCGAAAAGCAGTACACCTACCGCGGCAAAAACAAGAATGAGATATACATCAAATACCGCAAGAGTTATAAAAATGGCGACAAGGCGGGTGGCTATTGCCACAGTGTTGGGGATTATGGTTACCACTCCGCTTGCAATCACATGAACATCGGAGAAGAGTCGGTTTATCAACTCACCGCTGTGATAGACGGAGATATCCTTATATGAAGCGCTCATTATAGAACGAAATACCCGATTTTTTATGGACACATCTATCTTGCCCGAGACCCGCTCGGAGAGGGTGCCGCAGATGTATCTCATTGCCACCTGCACAAACACCAAGGCGATCATAATTATCATTCGAGGCAGCGCCGCTTTGATACCCGAGGACAGGGCAACATCTAAAAACCCCTTGGTGGACAGCGCAAAAAGCACAAGGCTCAACGAATGAAGAGCATTGCACAGACACAAGGCAAGGATCGAGCCTTTTTGTTGGGCTATTCGGTTTTTGATCCAATCGAGAGCGGTGTTTTTCATAATTACCTCTTCAGATTAATATATTAAAACATAATTATACAGAATAAGCATAACACACCGCGGAAAATATGTCAAAGCAATGCTACTGTGCTTTGGGTAAGAGAGCAGCAAAAAGTACTGTCAGGGTGGTTTTGAGCAACAAATGCCCTTGCTTTATTACCTTTTTTATAGTATTATAATTACAAGGCAGAGTGTTTTTTGGAGGTGAGGGCGTGATCTTTACAGTTGCAGATCTGGCGGTCAAGGCAGAGAATCCACTTCCTTATCTGCTCAGGACACACCGCGATTATCTCACTCCCGATGCCCAGCCTCAGCTGACTGTTACGCTGACCGAGACCAAGCCTATTGAACAAAGCATCGAGCTGCTTAGGGCGGTATCAAATGAGCTTATCAAGAAGGACACCTTTCTTCTCCATTGCTCGGCTCTCAGCTACGAGGGAAAAGCCATCCTCTTTGCCGCTCACTCAGGTGTAGGAAAAAGCACCCACGCAAGAATGTGGCGGGAAGAGTTTGGGGATAAGGTCACTATGGTCAACGATGATAAGCCGTTTTTGCGGTTTGAGGGTGACACCCTCTGTGTTTTCGGCTCTCCTTGGGACGGAAAGCATCATCTCAGCACCAACACAAAGGTTCCCGTAGCGGCATTATGCTTTATTTTCCGCGGCGAGGAGAATCGCATTTCACCTATGAGCGCCGCCGATGCGCTGAATATTATTTTTGATCAGGTACCCCGCACATCCGACCCCGAATATATGAGCAGACTTCTTGCTCTGTTAGATAAAATGCTTACACGCTTGCCGCTGTATTCACTTTTTTGCAGACCGGATCACGAGGCGGCAAGGGTTGCGCTCAAAGGTATAATAGGAGACGAGTTATGAAACTGAAAGACGGATTTATTCTTCGCACTGTTGCCGACACACATATCGTTGTTGCGGTAGGAAAAAACAGTGAAAGCTTTAACAAAATGATCAAACTCAACGACAGCGCCGCATTTTTGTGGCGCAGACTCAGCTGTGATATAACCGCTGAGGATCTGGCTAATGAGCTGGTTGCCGAGTACGGCATTTCTATGGATGTTGCTCTGTCCGATGTGGAAAGCTTTGTTTCTGTTTTGAAGGCGGCTGATCTGCTTGTCTGAGAGAGTAGAGCTTTCTGAGCTTCTCCCCTTGATGGAGGAAGTTCTTTCCTCAGGTGGTGAGTTTACCTTTATCCCCGGAGGAAACAGTATGCGTCCCATGCTTTACGGCAGGCGGGATCAGGTGACCATCGTAAAACCTCAGGGCAGACTGAAAAAATATGATCTTCCCCTTTTCCGTAGACCCGACGGGGCATTTGTTCTCCATCGCGTTGTAAAGGTGCTGCCCGACAGTTACGTCACACGAGGAGACTGTACCGTCACTTTTGAGAGGGATATAACCGATTCTCAGATAGTGGGCGTGGTGAAAAGCTTTGTCAGAAAGGGTAAGGCTTATTCTGTAAACAGTAAAAAATATCGCATTTATTGCGCAATTTGGACCGCTTTTCCCATTTTTCGACGCTTTATTATGCACTTCGGTACCCGAACATAGTATTGATTTACGATCAAAACCATGATATAATACATATGTGTATTGTGTCGTGGTTTTTTATTATAGATTTTTGCCATTTGGGAGGTATTTGATTTGAACACTGAGATCACCTTGAAGGATCTACTGGACCTGTTTATACGCAGACTTAAGTGGATCGCCATAATCACTGCTTTTGCAGTTATCGCATCGGTCTTTATAACACTTGTGCTGATAACCCCAAAATACACCACCACCACCTCGCTGGTAGCTACCAGCTTCACTGACCGCGATAATACCAATGTTTCGTATAACGAGTTGGTGGCTTCAAACTACCTTGTTCCCACCTATATTGAGGTTCTCAAGAGCGACGCTGTTCTCAATAAGGTTGCCGAAGAGCTTGGTGAGGAGTATTCTTCAAGCAAGATCCGCTCAATGATCACCGCTGAGGGTGTTGGAGAAACTCAGGTAATAAAGGTTTCTGTTGAGCATACCGATCCTCAGGTTGCGATGGATATTGCAAATACCATTGCTGATATTGCTCCCGATGTTATCGTAGAAAAAGCTAAGGCAGGTGCTGTTGAGGTCATCGACTATGCATTGCTTCCCACTTCTCCCTCTTCTCCCAACCTGATAGTTAACGTTATAATCGGATTTTTGCTGGGTATAATACTCAGTTATGCAGGTTTCTTTATTTATGAGGCTCTTGACACCGTCGTTCGTGACGAGGATATGCTGGTCAAAACCTTTGATATTCCCCTTCTCGGCACAGTTCCTCCCCTTGATGAAATATCCAACTCTTCTTACGGAGGTGCCGCAAAATGAACAAGACTTCCATTACTAAAAGCTCTGTTTTTACCAAGAAATCCTTGAGGAAAATACTTAATGAGAAGAGTCCTTTCGGAGTCAAGGAAAGCTACGGTGCCATCCGCACCCAATTGATGTTCTCCAAAAACAACGAAAAATGCCCCGTCTTTGCCGTTACCAGTATGACTGCCGGCGACGGAAAGACCCTTAACTGTATCAATATTGCTGTAAGCTTTGCCCAACTTAATAAGCGCGTGCTTATTATCGACGCTGATATGCGCAACCCAACCATTCACAAGATGTTCTCTCTTTCCTGCGGCAACGGACTTTCCGAGATTCTGGCAGGCTTTTCCGATTCAATCAATTTTAAATCCACCAATGTGGAAAATCTGACGGTCCTCACCGCAGGCGAATTGCCTCCCAACCCCGCGGAACTTCTTAATTCCGAACAGTTTGACAAGCTTCTCAAGCTGGTGCGCGAGCATTTTGACTATGTGTTTATTGATACTCCTCCTGTAGGACTTGTCATTGATGCAACCATTCTCGCACAGAAGGTTACCGGCTTTGTTATGGTTGTTCGTCCCGGTCACACTGATCTTCGCGACCTGAAAGGCGGCGTTGATTCTCTCCAAAACCTGGGCGCTCATATTTCCGGCTTTGTCTGCAATGATTCCGACGGTAAACTCCGCAAGCGCTCCGGCGCTTACGGCGACAAGTACTACAAGAAATACAGCTATTACAACTATGGTAACCGTTATCAATACGGTGCAGAACGCAACATTGAAAAGAATAACGAAAAATGATAATTGATTTTCATGCACATATTCAGCCGGGGGCGGATCACGGTTGCAAAAACCTTGATATGTCTCATAATCAGCTCCTACTCGCTTCTCAGTCAGAGGTAGAGGTTGTTGTGTCTGTTTCCCATTTTTACCCCCTTAAAGAAGAGCTTGAAAGCTATCTGCAGCGGCAGACAAAAGCCAAAGCAGAGCTTCTCTCCTTGTGCGAAAGCAACCCCAAATTGCCCAAGGTAATGATAGGTACCGAGGTCACCCTCTGCTCGGGCCTGGATAAAATGGATGGATTGGAAAGGTTGTGTATTGAAGGAACAAACTGCATCCTGATCGAAATGCCCTTTACAAAGTGGGACAACAAGCTGATCGAGACCTTGGATAGTATAAAGTATGAGCTTGATCTCAACCCTATTCTTGCCCACGTCGACCGCTATGACCCCAAGGAGATAGAAGCGCTTTTTTCTCTCGATATCCCCGGTCAGATCAATTTTTACTCACTTTTACCGCTATTCGGCAGAAAAAGGCTGTTGAACTGGATAAATGGCGGGCATATTTCTGCTATAGGCAGTGACATTCACGATCTCGAGCCCGGCTACAAGGGCTTTGACAAAGCTCTTAAGATAATAGGAAAAGAAAATATTTCTGCAATTATGGAAAAAAGCGGAAGGCTTTTAAATCTTTAAAAGGTAAGGAAAATGAAGTATGAACGAAACCCTGCTCCATTGTCTGATGACCTTTGGCATTTCAATGGTCCCTGTAATTGAATTGCGCGGAGCAATTCCATATGGTCTCGCATTTGGTTTGCCGCTTCCTTTGGTGTTGATTGTCAGCGTATTGGGAAATATGGTTCCTGTTCCGTTTATTGCTTTATTTATACGGAAAATTTTTGCGTGGATGAGAAAAACAAGTCGACGGCTTGACGATATAATAACCAAACTTGAAGAGCGCGCTCATAAAAAGGCTAAAACAGTTCAAAAATATAAGCTATTAGGTTTATATATTCTCGTCGCCATTCCTCTGCCCGGAACGGGCGCGTGGACCGGCTCTTTGGTTGGCGCATTGTTAGATATAAGACTTAAACATCTTCTTCCCACCGTATTTGCAGGTGTACTGACCGCCGGAATAGTAATGTGCCTTATAAGCTATGGCGCCAGCGCACTGTTCAGCTTTGTTTAATTAATTGAACCTGTACATAAAATAATAAAATTAAAGCGATGACCTTTTGGGTCATCGCTTTTCTTATTCAAACTTCTTATTGATGTAGTCCAGAACATCATAATACTGGTCTTCATCTGTAGCGGGTGCCGCAAAGATTGCCATATCGTACTCTTCCGCTATCGTGACTATTGCAACACATTTTCCTTTGCGGAAATCGGGCATTAGAACCAAATCAAATACGATACCATTCTTATCTGCGTCTTTGTTTGTTATTCCCCATATGCCATCTCTTATCTCTGCTGTTGCATCAACCTTTTGAGTCTTCCCCTCCGCCGTGTATACCACTGTGCCTTCAAAGGTTTTACCCCTTTGTGTTCCGCAGATTTCAAGAGTTGCGGGGTGATATTCGTCTAATACGCCTCGGCTGATCATTCCCTCGAAGGTGTAGGACACATCCTTGGGCATAAAAAGGTAGATCAACACTCCAATTATCGCTACTACCGTAATAATTGCGGCAATTATTATGCTTTTTTTCATATTGTCTCCTTTTTGCATAGTTGATTATGGTTAAAACCTCTTGAGAAATCTCTCCCCTTAACTTTCGGTAAAAGTGCAGATTTCGCGGTGAGTCGTCTCTCCTCTTAACCATGGTAAAAATCAAATTTCTCCGCAAGACGAGCCAACGTGCCGCAGACAGTACTTTGTGTACGGCAAGGCGAGGCGGCGTGGTATTGCGAAGAAAGGTGATTTTTTAATTTTTACTTAAAGTACTTAACCGCACTCTCAAACATCTTCATATCAAATGTTCCCGGCACATTCTGATACAAGCCATCGCCGATACGCTCGGAGTGACCCATCTTACCGAATACTCTGCCGTCGGGAGATGTGATACCCTCGATAGCACAAACCGAGCCGTTGGGGTTAAAGCGGATGTCGTTTGATACCTTTCCGTCAAGATCAACATACTGGGTTGCGATCTGTCCGTTGGCGGCAAGCTTCTCCACAAGCTCACGGGATGCAAGGAAACGTCCTTCGCCGTGGGAAATGGGCACAGTGTAAATATCTCCCACATTGGTTGCGGCAAGCCAGGGTGACTTGTTGGAAGCGATGCGGGTTCTGACCAGTGAAGAGCGGTGCTTACCGATGACATTGAAGGTCAGGGTGGGATCGTCCTCGGTGGTGTCGATTATCTCGCCATAGGGAACAAGACCCAGCTTGATAATTGCCTGGAATCCGTTACATACACCCGCCATAAGTCCCTTGCGGGTGTTGAGCAGCTCGTTTATCTGCTCCTTGACGGCGCCGTTACGCATAAATGCGGTAATAAACTTTCCGCTTCCGTCGGGCTCGTCACCACCACTAAAGCCACCGGGCACAAATACGATCTGGGCATCACGAAGCTTCTTAGCAAAATATTCAACCGACTGCGCAACATTCTGTGCGCTCAGGTTGTTTATAACGATTATTTCGGCATCCGCGCCTGCGCGGGACAGAGCCTTTGCGGTGTCATATTCGCAGTTTGTGCCGGGGAATACGGGAATAAGCGCCTTGGGACGAGCGCACTTAATGATGGATGCGGCGCGCTGTGTAGCCTCATAGGAATATGCGGGGATATCCTGCTTTTCGGTCTTGATATTGCAAGGATAGACCGATTCGAGCTTATCCTCATAAGCATCGCGGAGACAATCAAGGCAAGCACTTTCGCTGCCATATACCAGTTTGCCCTCTGCAAGGGTCTTACCAAGGGTAATGCCGATATCGGTATCGTCGGTCAACTCGAGAATAAATGCGCCATAGTTATAGCCGAATATTTCTTCCATAGAAATATTCTTGTCAAACTCAAAGCCGATGCCGTTACCAAGTGCCATCTTAAGCACTGCCTCGGCAACACCGCCATAGGTGGGGGTGTATGCGGCGGCAACCTTGCCCGCGCGCATCAGGTCGGTCACCTTTTCAAAGTTTGCCTTAAGGGAGCTTGCCTTGGGCAGACCCTTTTGGTCATATTCAGCCTTAAGCAGAGCCACCTTGTGTCCTGCTGCCTTAAATTCACCTGAAATAATTTCAGAGGTCTTGCCCATGGTTACCGCAAAGGAAACAAGGGTGGGAGGCACGTGCAGGTCTTCAAAGCTACCCGACATAGAGTCCTTACCGCCGATTGCGGCGATGCCAAGATCAAGCTGTGCTTCCAGTGCACCAAGCAATGCAGAAAGAGGCTTGCCCCAGCGCTTTCCGTCACGGAGAGGCTTTTCAAAATATTCCTGGAAGGTCAGGTATACATCTTCAAACTTGCCGCCTGTAGCAACAAGCTTACATACCGACTCGACTACGGCAAGATATGCGCCGTGATAGGGGCTCTTTTCGCTTATGAAGGGGTTATAGCCCCAGCTCATCAGCGAGCAGGAGTCGGTGTCCTGCTTTTCAACAGAGATCTTGTTGACCATTGCCTGAATGGGGGTCAGCTGATGCTTACCGCCAAAGGGCATAAGCACTGTGCCCGCACCGATGGTGGAGTCAAAGCAGGAGGAAAGTCCCTTCTTTGAGCAGATATTCAGGTCGGTTGCGTATTCCTTCATTCCCTCTTTAAAGCTTGCGGGAATGGTCTTTGTATATTTTTCGGGGTTTAAGGGGGTTACATCGATATGCTTTTCAGCGCCGTTGGAATCAAGGAACTTTCTTGAGATATCAACTATCTTCTTTCCCTTCCAGTTCATAACAAGACGGGGATCCTCTTGAACAACAGCGACGCGGGTGGCTTCTAAGTTTTCACTTGTGGCAAGCTCCACAAAGCGGTCGGCATCCTTTGCCTCGACAACAACCGCCATTCTCTCCTGAGATTCGGAAATAGCAAGTTCAGTGCCGTCAAGACCCTCATACTTCTTGGGTACTGCATCAAGATCGATGATTATGCCATCGGCAAGCTCACCGATAGCAACCGAAACACCGCCTGCGCCAAAGTCGTTACACTTTTTGATAATGCGAGCTGCTTCCTTGTTGCGGAAAAGTCTCTGCAGCTTGCGCTCTTCGGGAGCATTACCCTTTTGAACCTCTGCTCCGCAGGTCTCAAGGGACTGTGCGGTATGGGATTTGCTTGAACCTGTTGCACCGCCGCAGCCGTCACGGCCTGTTCTGCCGCCAAGAAGAATGACGATATCGCCATCCACGGGCTTTTCACGGCGTACATTTTCCGCGGGAGCGGCAGCGATGACCGCGCCTATCTCCATACGCTTTGCGGCATAGCCGTCGTGATAAAGCTCGTCTACCTGACCGGTTGCAAGACCTATCTGATTACCATAGGAGGAATAGCCCGCCGCCGCGGTGGTTACCAGCTTGCGCTGAGGCAGCTTGCCGGGAATGGTATCTTCAACGGGTGCCAAGGGGTTTGCGCCACCGGTGACACGCATTGCGGAATAAACATATGCTCTGCCCGACAGAGGATCGCGGATAGCGCCGCCGATGCAGGTTGCCGCGCCGCCGAAGGGCTCTATCTCGGTGGGATGGTTGTGGGTCTCGTTCTTGAACAGAAGCAGCCAATCCTGCTCCTCGCCCTCAACATTGACCTTTACCTTAACTGTGCAAGCGTTTATCTCGTCGGATTCGTCAAGATTACGCAGCTCTCCCGTCTTTTTAAGATATTTTGCGGCAATGGTGCCGATATCCATCAGGTTGATGGGCTTGGTTCTGCCAAGCTCTTTTCTGGTGGCAAGATATCTGTCCCAAGCCTTCGAGAGTGTTTCATCCTCAAACTTAACACTGTCAACAGTGGTAAGGAAGGTGGTATGACGGCAATGGTCGGACCAATATGTATCGATCATTCTGACCTCGGTAATGGTAGGATCTCTCTGTTCTGTGCGGAAATAGTCGCGGCAGAACTTAAGATCGTCATTATCCATTGCAAGTCCGTACTTTTTAAGGAACTCTGCAACAGCCTGATCGTCCATATCGCAGAAGCCGTCAAGGGTCTCTACGCTTTCGGGCAGATCAAACTTGGTTGCCAAGGTCTCATACTTTTCCAAGGATGCCTCGCGGCACTCAACGGGGTTGATAACATACTTTTTGATAGCGGCAATATCAGCCTCGGTCAGCTCGCCCTCAAGGATATACACCTTTGCTGTCTTGACCAAGGGACGCTCTGCCTGAGAAATAAGCTGAACGCACTGTGCGGCAGAGTCTGCACGCTGATCAAACTGACCGGGCAGGGGCTCGACCGCAAATACATTGCCCGAAAGATCGATCTCTCTCTTTGCAATGTCTATCTGAGGCTCGGAAAATACTGTGCCCACGCAATAGTCGAACAGCTCCTCGGTAATATTTTCAACATCATAGCGGTTGACGACACGCAGACCTGTAAGATTTTCTATCTTCAGCAGCGTGCGAAGGTCGGATAAAAGTCCCTTCGCCTCGCCTGCCAGCTCTTTCTTTTTCTCTACATATATTCTATAAACCATAGCTTAACCCTCCCTGATTGCGGCAAGTGCCTTTTGTCCTATATCCTTGCGGCAATAAGCGTTTGCAAACTTTACATTTTCTACTGCCTTGTATGCCTTTTCGATGGCTTTTTCAAGTGTTTCAGCGGTTGCGGTAACACCTGCAACACGACCTCCTGCATTGACCAGCTTGCCTTCTTCATTTATCTTTGCGCCCGCAAAATAAACCTCGCCGTCCATTTCGCCCACTGTTATCTCATAGCCGCCCTCGTATTTTCCGGGATAGCCCGAGGATGCCAAAATAACACAGCAAGCGCTCTTGTCTTCAAACTCGACAGTAGTCTCGCGGAGCTTTTCGTCGGCAACCGCCTGCATAACGGTCAAAAGATCGGTCTTGAGCAAGGGCAAAACCACCTGAGTTTCGGGATCACCGAAACGGCAATTGTACTCGATAACCTTGGGTCCCTTGGGGGTGAGCATAAGTCCGAAATAAAGGCAACCTTTAAACTTTCTACCCTCGGCATTCATTGCGTGAATGGTGGGCAGGAAGATAGTTCCCATACATACCTCGGCAATTTCCTCGGTGTAGCAGGGGTTGGGAGCTATTGTTCCCATGCCTCCGGTGTTAAGTCCCTTATCACCATCCAAGGCACGCTTGTGATCCATAGAGGAGACCATGGGCACAACAACATCACCATCGGTGAATGCAAGGACCGATACCTCGGGACCTGTGAGGAACTCCTCAATGACTACTGTGCTTCCACTTTCGCCAAAGACCTTATCCTCCATCATACTCTTGACGGCATCAAAAGCCTGCTCACGAGTTTCGGCAATGATAACGCCCTTGCCCAAGGCAAGTCCGTCAGCCTTGATAACTGTAGGAATGGGAGCGGTTACAAGATATTTAAGAGCCTCTTCAAGGTCGGAAAAAACCTCGTACTGTGCAGTGGGGATCTCGTATTTTTTCATAAGGTTCTTTGAAAAGACCTTGCTTCCCTCGATGATAGCCGCATTCTTGCGAGGGCCGAAGCACTTGATGCCCTTTTCCTCCAGTGCGTCTACCGCACCGAGAACAAGGGGATCATCGGGTGCAACTACGGCAAAATCTATTTTTTCTTTAACTGCAAAAGCAACTATCCCCTCAATATCCTTTGCGCCCACGGGCACGCAGGTGGCGTCCTGAGCTATGCCGCCGTTGCCGGGCAGGGCAAATATCTCGGTAACATTTGGGTTTTCTTTTATCTTTTTAATGATGGCGTGTTCTCTTCCGCCACCGCCTACAACCATTATTTTCATATCTGTCTCCTAAAATTATGGAAAAATCAATGATGGAAAAGTCTGAGTCCTGTAAATGCCATTGCGATGCCGTAGCGGTCGCAAGCCTCAATAACAAGATCGTCGCGAACCGAGCCGCCGGGCTGTGCAATATAGGAAACACCACTGCGTGCGGCACGCTCAACATTGTCGCCAAAGGGGAAGAATGCATCGCTGCCTACGCTTGCGCCCTTGCGGGAGCGGAGATACTGCTTCTTTTCCTCCGCAGTGAAGGGCTCGGGACGGGTGGTGAAGAAGCTTTGCCAGATTCCGTCGGCAAGCAGGTCTTCCTCTGCCTGATCGGACAGATAAATGTCAATAGCATTGTCGCGCTCGGCTCTACCCACACTGTCAAGGAAGGGCAAGCTGAGGGTCTTTTCGTGCTGACGGAGATGCCACAGGTCTGCCTTGTTACCTGCAAGGCGTGTGCAATGAATTCTTGACTGCTGACCTGCACCGACACCGATAGCCTGACCGTCGTATGCATAACATACCGAGTTAGACTGGGTGTACTTGAGGGTGATAAGAGAAATTATCAGGTCGCGTACCGCTTCCTCGGGGATCTCTTTATTAGCGGTAACAACATTCTTCAGCAGCTCCGGGGTGATGACCATATTGTTTCTTCCCTGCTCAAAGGTGATTCCGTAAACGTGCTTCTTTTCCTGAACCTCGGGAATATAATCGGGGTCTATTTTAACAACATTGTAGTTGCCGTTTTTCTTCTTTTTAAGTATTTCAAGGGCCTCATCGGTGTATCCGGGAGCGATAACGCCGTCAGATACCTCGCGCTTGATAATGCGTGCAGTGGTCTTGTCGCAAACATCACTGAGTGCTATCCAATCGCCAAAGGATGACATTCTGTCGGTGCCGCGTGCTCTTGCATAGGCAAGTGCCAAGGGGGACTCATCTAAGCCCTTGATATCATCCACAAAGCAAGCCTTTTTAAGCTCATCGGACATAGGAAGTCCCAATGCTGCAGAGGTGGGGCTGACGTGCTTAAAGGATGTAGCGCAAGGAATGCCAAAGGCTGCCTTCAGCTCCTTGACAAGCTGCCAGCTGTTGAAAGCGTCAAGGAAGTTGATATATCCGGGTCTGCCGCAGAGTATTTCAATGGGCAACTCCTGACCGTTATCCATATATATCTTTGCAGGCTTTTGATTGGGGTTGCAACCGTATTTCAGTTCAAACTCTTTCATTTTGTACACCTCAAGCATTCTTATTTACTACTCTTGTTTCGCTTTCGCCGCTTTCAATATCAATATATCGGACAAAAAGTGATACCTTGTTATCCTGATTAAGATTATCCCAAATAAGCTTGGTCAGCTCATCAATGGAAATATCGGGAAGCTCCAGTGTCTTAGGCTCGCCCTCAAAGGAAGGCAGAGGATCTCCGTTATCGTTATAGGTGTGAATAAACTTTGCCTTGCCCGCAATGGGGTTGGAATAAGCATAGGTAAATCTTTCGCAGGAGCTGTCGTCACCCTCGGCAGACTTAAGAATGCTCATAGCATAGTTCATATTACCGTTTTCGCAATGGATGATGCCGGAAATACGAGGGGTAAAGTTAGGCTTGTCATCTTCAAACTCACGGGTACGCAGAGCCTGCTCAAAGGTCATCTGCTTGTCCATCAGTTCATAGATAGTGTCGGTCTGGTCGCCGTTGGTAACAATGGTCTTGTTGCCCAGCACCCTGACGGGATAATAGATGATAAGATGGGGATCGGTCATTTTGGACTCATCAAAAGCCTTTGTACGCATATTTTCGCCTTCAAGGACAAATACGCGGTTTCGGCTGTTTTCACTTCTGCCCATAATGAAATATGCGGTAACTGCCTTTTTTCCGTCGGCAGACTTGCCGATGATGATGCCTCTGCCGTGATAGGCAAGAGAGTTAAGCTCGTTTGCAATTGTGTTGATCTTCATTACTTTTTCCCCTTTCTTATCTTGCGGCAAAGGTCAGAAACCGCCTTGGGGAATATCTTCCACTCGGCTTGCTCCATAACTCTGCGCTGTAATGTTTCGGGCGTGTCATTTTTATGTACGCGCACCGCTTTTTGTGCAATTATCTGTCCTCCATCGGGTATCGAGTTGACAAAATGTACCGTTGCACCGGTAACCTTTACGCCATACTCAAGAGCCTTTTCGTGAACGTGAAGTCCGTAAAAGCCCTTTCCGCAAAAAGACGGAATAAGCGAAGGATGGACATTTATCATCCTATCCTCAAAATTGGAAACGAACTCACCCGAGAGAATACGCATAAAGCCCGCAAGCACCACTACCTCGGTGCCGTGATCGCGAAGCAGAGCGAGCAGCTTATTCTCATAGTCTTCCTTGCTGTCGCAATCCTTGCGAAGCAGGGTCAGTGCGGGAATATTGTGTTTTTTTGCTCTTTCGAGAGCATAGGCATCGGCATTATCCGAAACCACCGCGCATATCTCGCCGTCGGGCATCTTTCCCGCTTCGATATAGTCAAGTATAGCTTGAAGATTTGTTCCGCCGCCCGATACAAGTACGGCAACGCGGACCTTACTGTCCCTCATGCTTTTCTTTCCCCTTTCCAAGTCTTGTAAGCAGCGGCAACAGCCAACCGCCTATGGTGTTGCCCGCAACGGCAACAAGAATAAAAATGATGGAGCTTGCTATATTTACTCCGCCCATTGCGGCAACGGTGAAATAATAAACATCTGCCACCGAATGCTCAAAGCCGCAGAGTATAAATGTGGGAATACAAAATATAATGCCCACCAAAGTGCCCTTTAAGGCATAGGTCTTGACCGCCGCGTACATCAGCACACCGCAGAATATGGCGGCAAGAAAGCCGACAAGCAACCCACCCTCAAGCTTTGTGCTGCAGCTTGCTACCGCCTTTTCTATAAGAGCGGGCTTTATCACCGAAGCGGCAAGTCCCATAAGCGCCGCGCCAATGGCATTGCCAAGCAAGCCTATGGGCAACGCCGCCGCAAGCTTTTTGGTAGGCGCTTCAATAAACATACCGATCTTACCCGTATAAAGGTAAAATCCCATAATACAAATGCAGATCAGGGCAACCGAGAATAAAACCGCACCTGCTACGCGGTTTTCACAAGAGAGAAAGACCGTTCCGCCAATGCCAACTAACATTCCCGCGGCTATACCGCCCCAAAACGCATTTTTCAGCATAATTCTATTTTTTCCTCACCGGCAATTATCTCGCCAATGATGTATGCGTCCTCGCCGCACTCGGTAAGTATCTTAAGAGCCTCATCCTTCTGCTCGGCAGGAACAACGATGGACATACCAACGCCCATATTGTAGGTGTTAAACATATCACGCTCGGGGATATTTCCAACCTTTGCAATCAGGTCAAAGATGGGAAGCACCTTGACCGATGCCTTGTCTATCTTTGCACAAAGTCCGTCGGGAATGGAGCGTGGGATATTCTCATAGAAGCCGCCGCCGGTAATGTGGGAAATTCCCTTAACATCGACCGTTTCAAGCAGCTTAAGAACCGACTTTACATAGATCTTTGTGGGAGTAAGCAGGGTCTCACCGATGGTCTTTCCGCCCAGCTCAGCGCAAGGCTTGTAGAGCTCGGGATTATTGTTGTCGATATCAAAAACCTTACGGCAGAGGGAGAAGCCGTTGGAATGAATGCCCGAGGATGCCAAGGCAATGACCACATCTCCCGCCTTCATACGGGTATTGTCGAGTATCTTCTTCTTATCCACAATACCTACGGCAAAGCCTGCAAGATCGTACTCCTCCACGGGCATCATCTTGGGATGCTCGGCAGTTTCACCGCCGATAAGTGCGGCACCCGACTGAACACAGCCCTCGGCAACACCGCTGACAATGGCAGCGATCTTTTCGGGAATATTCTTTCCGCAGGCAATATAATCAAGGAAAAACAAAGGCTTTGCGCCTACGCAGATGATATCATTGACACACATTGCAACTGCGTCAATACCAATGGTGTCGTGCTTGTTCATAAGGATAGCCATCTTTACCTTTGTTCCGCAACCATCGGTGCCGGAAACCAAAACAGGCTCTTCTATGCCCGCAAGATTAAGTCCAAAGCAACCGCCGAAACCGCCTACATCATCAAGGCATCCTTCGTTTTTGGTGCGTGCAACGTGCTTCTTCATCAGCTCGACTGCCTTGTAACCGGCTGTAATATCAACACCGGCAGCGGCATAGCTGGCAGACTGTGAAAGTTTGTGTTCCATAGTTTTCTCCTTATAGTAAAGTTAATGATTTCTCGCACTTCGTGCTCCACAACCAAACTGCGTTTGGAATTAATTTTCGCACTTCGTGCTCCATGAATTAATTTTCTTCCGAAAATTATGAATTGAGCCTTCGGCTCATGAATTGCAATCTTTGATTGCATGAAGGTGTTCGCTCCGCGAACTAATTGTTAAGGGTGGTTTTTATTTTGCTTTTATCAAGGTTTTCTTTTGCCGTCTTTATTGATGTAGCAAGGATCTTTCTCAGCTTGCTTGTTTTAGAATAAAAGCTGTTATGCTCTTCAGCAGAAATATATCCTACTTCTTTAAATAAGCCCAACCAATATTCGGTTTCATAACATTCTTTAAGCGCAATTTGGAACTTGTTGATAAAATCTGCCTTACTGCTGGCATAATTCCCTTCGTGTATATTTGCACCGATACTCGTTCCGCACCTCAGTAGCTGATTTATAAGCACATTGCCACGGTTTTTATTCTGAATAGCCGTACACAATTTTACAATATCCACTGCAAACTCTCTGGACAGATCTATCAAAGTATTTTCTTTCATTTTTACTCCTATGCTCCGCAGAGCAATTCATGACGAAGTCAATTCATGATTCTTATTAAGAATCAATTTATGCAATCGAAGATTGCAATTCATTGGAATAACGCCCCGCGTTATTTTTGTACGGCAAGCGACTGCCCGACCCTACTCCGTCTCACTCGCGTAAAATTGATGGATTTTGTGGCGAGGCGAGTAACAGTAGCAATGGCAGTACTATTTGTACGGCATTGCGGATGTTACGATGAATTCGCCGCAAAAGGCGCAATTTTACCCTTTTATTCCTTGCCGGTCCAGCAGTATGTACATACCTTTGAGCGGTCAAGTCCTATGGCTTCTAAGAGTCCATCCAAAGACTGGAACTGCAGAGAATCAAAGCCTAACTCTTCACAGATGGTCTTGAGCATACATTTGCCGCGCTCGGTGGTGTTGTCGGCATATTCGTCAAGGTGCTTAAAGCCCTCTTCCCCCTCAATCTTTTTGACGGTCTGGCGGGAAAGCAGCTCCATTTCGGATTTACTTGAAGAAAAGTTCAGATATTTGCATCCGTACATAATGGGCGGGCAAGCGGAGCGCATATGCACTTCTTTTGCGCCGTTTTCGTAGAGAAACTCAACCGTTTCACGCAATTGAGTGCCGCGAACGATGGAATCGTCGACGAAAAGCAGCTTTTTACCCTCGATAAGCTCGTGTACGGGTATTTGCTTCATCTTTGCCACCTTGTTTCGCACCGCCTGATTGGATGACATAAAGGAGCGAGGCCAGGTGGGGGTGTACTTAATGAGGGGGCGAGCGTAGGGCATTTTGCTTTGGTTTGCATAGCCGATAGCGTGGGGCACACCTGAATCGGGGATGCCCGCAACATAGTCTACCTCGGGGCAGATGCCCTTTTCTTTTTCGTCACGCGCCATTATTTCACCGTTGCGGCAACGCATAAGCTCTACATTTATTCCCTCATAATTTGAGTTGGGATAGCCATAATAAGACCAGAGGAAAGCGCAGATCTTAAGATCTTCGGAGGGCGCGTGAAGCTGAGTCGCCTTTTCGGCGGTTATTTCCACTATTTCACCGGGTCCTAACTCATAGCTGTCCTCATAGCCTAATTTGTGATAAGCAAAGGATTCAAGAGAAACGCAGTGTCCCTCCTCATTTTTGCCGATAAGTACGGGAAGTCTTCCCCGCTTGTCGCGGGCGACGATAATGCTGTCTGACTTAAGGAGAAGTATGGTGATAGATCCCTCTATCTCCTCCTGTGCGTGAAGGATGCCCTCAACTAAGGAATCCTTTTGGTTTATAAGGGCGGCAACAAGCTCTACCTCGTTGACCTTGCCCGAACTCATTGCCATAAACTGATGGCCGTGGTCGGAAAAATACTTTTCCACAAGCTGCTCCGCATTGCGGACAAGTCCCACCATCGCTATGGCATAAAGTCCAAGATGGGAGCGCACAAGCAGGGGCTGAGGGTCGCTGTCGCTGATACAGCCGATGCCGATATGGGCGCTCATTTCTTCTATATCCTTTTCAAATTTGGTTCTGAAAGGTGTGTTTTCAATACTGTGTATGGCTCGTTGGAATCCTTTTTCCTTGTCGTAGACAGTCATTCCGCCGCGGCGAGTGCCGAGATGGGAATGATAGTCAGCACCGAAAAAGATATCCATAACCACATCACGCTTGGAAACTGCTCCGAAAAATCCACCCATGTGTGGAATCCTCCTGAAAAAATAGTAAATAGTGAAAAGTGACAGAGTGAAGAGTTGCGGTATCGCGTTCCGCGACAGAGTTTGTAGGAGAGGCTTTTCGCCTCCCGCGGGACGGGAAACCCGACTCCTACATTTCGTTGCCGCAGGCAACACCTTTATGCAGACAGACTCCCTCCACCACTGCGTGGTCCCCCTCCCTCATTGAGGGAGGCAGGTGCAATTCATTCTTTTAATAATACCGCAAGGGCGGTAGATATCTGCCGCCCTTGCGATGGGTATTTATTTATGCGAAAATGAGGGTATTCAGTGTCATAGGATCGATATACTTGCCGTCCTTATAAACGCGCATATTGCCCGAAGCGATCTCGTCGATGAGCATAACATTTCCGTTAGCATCATAACCGAACTCAAACTTGATATCGTACATATCAAGTCCCTTTTCCTTCAGGTCGTCAGCAACGATCTTGGTGATCTTTTGGGTCATATCCTTGAGAGAATCATACTGCTCAGCGGTCATAACACCAAGGTCCACCAGTCCGTCCTTGGTAACAAGGGGATCGCCCTTTGCATCGTTTTTGAATGTGGTCTCAACATAAGCGGGAAGATCCTGACCTTCGGTGCAGTAATCGGAATAACGGCGGTAGAAGGAGCCCACAGCCTTATAACGGCAGATGACCTCTAAACCCTTGCCGAAAACCTTTGCGGGCAGAACTTCCATAGTGGTGTTTTCAAGATCTGCGCTGACATAGTGGGTAAGAATGCCTGCAGCATTTATCTTTTCAAAGAAATAAATGGACATACGCAAATTAACATCGCCAACGCCCTCAATGGTCAAGCCGACACTGTTCTCGCCGGGATCAAAAACGCCGTCCTTGCCGGTGCAGTCGTCTTTAAACTTAAGCAGATAATTTCCGTTGTCAAGTGCAAAAACGTCCTTTGTCTTTCCCTGATAAACCTTTTTCATAGCCGTAATCCTCTCTTTTTGTATAAAGTTTATTTATATTTTTTATTTATCTCTTCATCCTTTGCCGCGATCTTTGCAGCAGCGGCGGCACGGGAGGCTGCCAGCTTCTCTGCAAGCTCAGGCTCGGTTACGCTGAGGATCTGAATTGCCAGAAGCGCCGCATTCTGTGCTCCGTCGATAGCAACTGTTGCAACGGGCATTCCCGAAGGCATTTGAACTGTTGCAAGCAAAGCATCAAGTCCGTCAAGAGTGGAGCTCTTTACGGGGATGCCGATAACGGGAAGTGTGGTATTTGCGGCAACCGCACCCGCTAAGTGCGCCGCCTTGCCCGCGGCGGCAATGATAGCACCGTATCCGTTTTCTCTTGCACTGCCCACAAACTCACGAACTGCATCGGGGGTGCGGTGTGCGGACATAACACGCATTTCAAAGGGAACTCCGTATTCCTTAAGGCAGATAGCCGCCTTTTCAACTACGGGCAGATCACTGTCGCTGCCCATGATTATTGCAATCTTTTTCATTGTGTGTCCTCCAAAATCAATGATTTCTCGCTTCGCTCCATGAATTGATTTTCGGCAGAAAATCAATTCATGCACGAAGGGCAATTCATTCCCTTATGCCAAAAATAAAAAAGGACAGACCTATCCTCACCAAGAATGATAGGGCTGCCCAGACGGTCGGCATAAATATGATTTTTTGCTCCCCGCGGGTACTCCCCACTTCCGTCAGTTACAAAAAATCTCCTTTATTTTATATATAAAGTATATATTAAAATACCCTTTATTGTCAAGGGTTCAGACGACAAAAACACGGTCTCAAAATCAGACCTTTCTTGACAATTTGTACATTTTTCTTTACTATATCTTTAACGGATATTTTTTAGGAGGGTTTTTATGCCTTTTTGGTTTCAATTTATCTTTTTTGCTGTAGGTTTAGTGCTCATAATCAAGGGCGGTGACTATTTTGTAGACGCGGCATCTTGGTTTGCCGAGGTTTCGGGAATTCCCAAGTTCATCGTCGGTGCAACGGTGGTCTCTATTGCCACTACCCTTCCCGAGCTTTTGGTGTCGCTTATAGCGGCAATCGGCGGAAAGGTGGATATGGCGGTGGGCAACGCGGTGGGCAGTGTTACTGTCAACACCGGACTTATTCTTGCTATATCATTATTCTTTACCGTAACAGCTGCAAAGCGCTCCGATTATCTTATAAAAGCGCTGCTTCTTATCGCTGCCGCAACCATCTTGCTGGTTTCCGGTCAGGGCGGAAGCTTTGCTGTTTGGGGAAGCGCCGTTCTTATAGTGATATTCGGCTTGTTTGTATGGGAAAATGTTTCCTCTGCAATGAAAAACCGCGTTGACGAAGAAAAAGAAAAGCCCACCAAAAAGCTGGTCATTATAAATATCATCAAGTTTGTTTTCGGCACGGCGGGAATAGTCTTTGGATCTGATCTTCTTGTTGATTCAAGCAGCGAGATAGCTCTGCATTTTGGTATTTCCGAGGCTCTTATCTCCGCAACCATTGTTGCCATCGGCACATCCCTGCCCGAGCTGGTCACCACCGTCACCTCGGTGGTCAAAAAGCAGACCAATTTGGGTCTTGGCAATATCTTAGGCGCAAATATCATCGACCTGACCCTTATAATGCCCCTCTGCTCGTTGGTTTCAGGCAAGGCTCTGCCCCTCAGCACTCAGGCGCTGAGCTTGGATCTCCCCTTCTGTCTGCTGACCATAGTTGTAGCGATCGTTCCCCTTCTCATCAGGCAGAAAACGGGAAAGATACAAGGTCTTGCCACCGCGGGCGTTTATGCCACTTATATTACTCTTTTACTGATCTAACGGAGAAATTATGGGGCCCTTATTCATCGCCGCACAGGTGTGCGGGATCGGCGGAATGATCGGTCTGTTTATATCATTCCAAGCCAAAACTACAATAAAGATCGCATTTACCCAAAGCATTGCTTGCATATTTCTCACTACCCAGTTTTTGCTTTTGGGTGCTTGGACGGGAGCGGCACTGAACGCGCTGTCCCTTGTGCGAAATATTGTTTACGCCAATGGTGAGAAAAAATGGGCGCAGGGCATAATTTGGCCAATAGTTTTTTCGGTAGTAAATGTAATTTTTGCCATATTTACTTGGGCGGACTTTTTCTCACTTTTGCCCGTGATAGCGTTGATACTTTCCAACTTTGCACTGCGGATAAAAAACGCGCAGGTATCCCGAATGCTAACCTTTCCCTCCTCACCCCTTTGGCTGACCTATGATCTACATACGGGCGCCTATCTGTCCATTGTAACCGAGGTGCTGGTTATGTCCAGCATCCTTTTAGGACTTTGGCGCTACAGAAAAGAGAAAAAAGCAATTTAAGAAATCCCCTTGAGCTTAAGCTTAAAGCTCAAGGGGATTTTGTTACTCTTTCGTTGCCAAATTGTAACTATTTTGTTGTTGAATTGCTCTTTTATATAGCTTACAATAAGATCAGAAGTTGTCGCCCACCCATCTCAAGAAAGGAAGTTTTTATGAAAAGATCTCTGCTCATCTCACTGTCTCTCGCGTTTTGTTTTTGTATGCTCTTTTGCATTTCCGCTTGCGGTGAGGGTGAAAAGGAGACTGCTCACGAGCATACTCTTTCGGAAGTTGCGGAGATCCCCGCCACCTGCCTTGATACAGGAACTTCAGCGATAACTAAATGTCTTAATTGTGACTATCAAATCGGCGGCGAGGTAATTGAAGCTTTAGGCCACTCTTTTCAAAAAATATCCGGCCAGCCTTCCACTTGTATAAGCGAAGGCTTTACCGATTATGAGCGCTGCACAGCTTGTAAACTTGAGCAGGGCAAAAATGTTCTTCCCGTTGCGGAGCATTCCTTCACTACAACACCGGCAAAGGCGGCAACCTGCACAGACAACGGACATACCGAAATAAAAGAATGCTCAGCCTGCGGCTATAAGCTGGGTGGCGAGACCATTGTCGCCAAAGGACACACTCTCCAAAGCATACCAGCAAAGCCTGTCTCTTGCACTGAGGAAGGTCATTCCTCCTATAAACAGTGCTCCGAATGCGGTTATTCAGTAGGAAAAGAGATCATCCCCGCCACATCTCATTCTTTCACCGTGACTGTTATTGGATTGCCCGCAACCTGCAAGAGAGAAGGAAGAACCATGACCGAGCAATGTACGGTCTGCGGATATATAACGGGCGGCGAAACCATTGCTAAAAAGGACCATACATGGAAAATTACTCCACAAGTCGAGCCGGGTTGCACACGCGACGGTACCACTGCTATTAAAACATGTTCATTTTGCAAATTACAAGAGGGAGGAGAACGTATCAAGCCAACAGGACATTCATATATAACCATTCCCGAAAAACAACCGACACCGGAAGAACCGGGACATTCCTCATATCAGCAATGCACAGTGTGCCCCTATATAAGCGGCAAAAAAATCACTTACTATGTCTGTACCGACCATTCCTACGAAACAGTTCCCGCTAAAGAGGCAACCCCAACTCAAGCAGGTCATAATGCCCACAAAAAATGTAAATATTGCGATAAAACCGTGGGCTTGCTCAAAACTGTGTATGCTTTTCCCTACCTTTCATATTTATCCCCTCCTTATGAAAGACTCTCTATTTTTAACCTAACAGAAGCGGAAAAGGCAGACCTCGTTAATATGTATGCCGCCGTTATGTACTTTGACTCGGAGTTTAGCCTTCTTAACACCAGCATCGGTAAAAATCCCTCTTCATATTATACTATCTTTTTATACACTTTTCCCGAAGCTATAATGCTTAATACCTCCGTTGGTTTGAGTAAAAAAAACGGTGTGTTCTCCACCATGAAATTCAATTATCTTATGCCAAGAGCTGAATATGAAAACAAAATGTCCATCCTGAAAACTGCGGTCAATTCCTTGACATCCTCTGTCAAAGGCTTGCCCGAAGCCCAAAAGGTGCGGTTTGTTTTTGATTATTTGCTCGATAATTGCACCTATGACAGCTCAGCCCCTAACCACCGAAACGCCTACGGAGCAATTGTAGATGGAAGAGCCGTTTGCGATGGCTTTTCAGACGGATTTTCTCTCCTTTGCACCGCATTGGATGTACAGTGTGGAACAGTGATTGGGGAAACTACAGGAAGCCATTCGTGGAATATTGCATTAATTAACGGAGCTTATTACTATTTTGATGCAACCGGATCTTCCACAAAAGTAATTGGGAACGAACGCTATCTAAGGTTTGGTATGAGTGATACAGCCTTGACTTATATGGGGTACGATCTTTATTCCCACTATTCATCCATCGTTTTTCCCTCTCCCAATACACTTAACATGCCCGACAGAGAAGTTTTCTTTGTGGAAAAAGGATCTGATTTGCCTTCACTGCTATCTGTGGCAGAAAAATCTGCGATAAGAGGCGTCAGGTTTCTCACCTTTTATTGTGACGATGTTGCCACATTACTAAAGGTGAGAAACAACACCTCTGATATGTATGCCGCTATTCGCAGATATTATCCCTATGCAAGAATTTTTGAGGGATCTTTTGGTAACGGACATGCACTCCTTATCACTATAGAGCATTGATTCCCGTCTTTTTCTGCTTAAAACCCCTTGTGCCTGCTTTATAAGCGCAAGGGGTTTTCTACCCTTGCAAAAGCGTTAATGCGGTGCTATTATTAATATATAATCATAAAAAGAGGGTGTTTTTATGAAAAAACGGCTATTTTATATACTCATAATGGTGGTTTCCCTTCTTTTTCTGACCGCTTGCGGCGAGGGCGAGGAGGCCGCTCCGTCAGGTGACGCACCAACGGGTCATAATATGATCCATTGCGATGCCAAGGAGGCAACCTGCGAGACCCGCGGTCACACCGCCTACGAGGATTGCATAGATTTTGCCTGCGATTACCGCGAGGGCTATGAGGTCATTCAGCCTTTAGGTCACGATCTTGTTGATGTGCCCGAAAAGGCGGCTACCTTGACCGAGAAGGGACACACCGCCTATAAAAAATGCTCCCGTTGTGACTACCGCGAGGGCTACAGCGAAACCGATTTTTCCTGCAGCGAGCATAGCTTTGAGAGTTTTCCCGAAAAGATTGCCACCGACCGCGAAAACGGCCACACCGCATACAAGAAATGCACCGTCTGCGGCTATTTGGAGGGCTATTCCGTCACCCGCGCAGTTGCTCCCTGCCTGACCTATCTGCCTTCAATTGAGGAGCGCATTTCTATTTTTAATTTTCCCGAAAACATCAAGACCAACATTCTGGGCATGTACAAGGCAGTTTCCAGCTTTGAAGAGAGTTACAAGCTGGTTGGCGAAATAGAGACCTTTGACGCTATGTTTTGCTACAACTTCCTTTTCAACTGCGTTCCCGAAATGATGATGGTCTTTAATGTCTTTGATACCAACAGTGTAAACGGCAAGCCCGACAGTATCGGTTTTCACTATGTTATGACCAAGGAAGAATATACCGAAAAGATGGAAGCGGTGGAAAATCAGCTTATCAAGCTTCTCGATGCCACCAAGGATATGTCCGACGATGAAAAAGCCATCTATTTTGCAGATCATCTTGTCCAGAACTGCATTTATACCAAGACCACGGAAAACAGAATGAACGTCTATGGCGGGCTTGTTGAGGGCAAGGTACTTTGCGACGGATTTTCCGACTCCTTTAATCTGCTTTGCAATGCAGCGGGCATCAAATGCGGCACAGTAGTCGGCACTAAGGGCGAGGCTCACTCATGGAATATTGTTCAGCTCGACGGCAAATACACCTATGTGGATATCACCGAATGTAATTCCAACGACACTACCAATGTTACACATCTCCACGGCTTTGGATTAAGCACCGAAAAGCTTTCAGCCGCCGGATATAACCGCGAAGAAGAGTTTAAGCTGTATACTCCCGAGGCTTTTTCCTTTGAGGGAAGCAGCAAAAAGGTAACCGCAGTTTTCACCGCAAGCGATGATATTAACGACAAGGTGGGCAAGGTCATCGAGTCCGCAATCAAAAATGGTGAAAAGGAGCTTTTCATCTATTCCGAAAGCAGAGTTATTCACAATCAGGTACAGAGCATCTTCCAAAATCGTCTTGAAAAATACTTTAAAGACCATAAAATGAACTACACCTTAAACAACCTTACCAACAAGGACTTTTGCTACCTGTATTTTAAGCTCAGCTACAGCGGATAAAAGAAAATCCAAAAAATAATACACAAAACCCCCGAGTTTTAGGTTAAACTCGGGGGTTTTTATATGATTTAGTTAGAAAGTTTAGTAGAGCAATTAGCCAAAGAACACTATACTTTTCGTAATAATAGTTAATAATATTACAGATAGTATCAAAGATATTGCACAAAATGCAGTAATGTTTTGTGCCTCTCGTGTCCTACTTTTTCACTATTCACTATTACTTATTACTTTCCAAAAATCGACCTATCTTTTAGTGAAGAGTGAATAGTGAAGAAGTAATAAGTAAAAATCGACATCTACTTTGCACTATTCTTTGCCGTGTTTATAGAGGAAATTAAAAGCTTTTTGACCTCAATGCATTGCTCAAGTATAGTCACATCATCCCAATATCCACTCTCAATTAGCAGTTCTAACCA
>JAFQUM010000024.1 GCA_017408485.1 Clostridia bacterium
ATTTATTTGTCATATTATAACATATAGACATTTATTTTGCAACTTCCTATTGAAAAATCTTTCCTTTTTGTTATAATATTTTAGAAAAGGAGTCAGATATGAAGCTTACTTATAAACATACGGTAACCGCTTGCTTTATCGGATATATAGTTCAGGCGATAATAAATAACTTTGTACCCCTTTTGTTCCTTACCTTTGAAAAGGACTACGGCATACCTCTTTCCCGGATCGGAATTCTCGTAGGTATAAACTTCGGGATACAGCTCTTAACCGACCTTGTTGCCGCACTTGCGATAGAAAAAACAGGTTGGCGCATCCCTATGGTGCTTGCCCACATTCTTTCAGTATGCGGACTTGTGCTTCTGGCAGTATTGCCCGGTGTAATGGATAATAAATTCCTCGCCCTTATAATTGCAGTTTCATTCGCAGCCGTTGGCGGAGGTCTCCTCGAGGTGCTTATAAGCCCCATAACCGAGGCTTGTCCGGGTGATGACAAGGCGGGGGCAATGAGTCTCTTACATTCCTTCTACTGCTGGGGATATATGGGCGTGGTTATCCTGTCTACCCTGTTCTTCGCTTTTTTCGGTATTGACAACTGGCAGACCCTTGCCGTCATATGGGCAATCGTTCCCTTGATCAATCTCGTTCTTTTCTGTTTTGTACCCTTCGGCACGCTGAGTGCCGACAATGATGAAAAGCAATCAGCAGGAAAGCTTTTCAAGAACAAGACATTCTTACTTATGATAGTAATTATGTTTTGTGCCGCCTGCTGTGAGCAATCGGTGTCCCAATGGGCATCCGCCTTTGCGGAAAAAGCATTGGGAGTACGTAAGAGTATCGGAGACCTGGCAGGACCTATGCTCTTTGCTCTGCTTATGGGTAGTGCCCGTGCTATACACGGCTCATTAGGAAATAAAATCAAGGTCCCGCTTGAAAAGCTGATACTTTTCAGCAGCATACTCTGTCTCGGAAGCTATTTTGTTATATCCCTATGCCCCCTGCCCTGGATATCTCTTATAGGCTGCGGAATATGCGGTTTTTCTGTGGGAATACTCTGGCCCGGTACCTTCAGCATAGCAGCAAAAACAGTACGGGGCGGAACCTTTATGTTTGCCGTCCTTGCCCTTTTCGGAGATCTGGGCTGCGGCGCGGGACCCTTGGTGGTAGGAACCGTAGCATCTGCTCTCGGTGACAACCTGAATATGGGCATACTTGTATCGGCAATTTTTCCCGTAATAATGATATTGGGATTGATAATTCATATTAAGTCAAAAAAATCTGCATAAATTTGCAGATTTTTTTCTTTTCTACTTTACAACGGTAAAGAAATAGTGTATAATTGTTTTAAATTTATTCATAAAAGGAGATACATATGTCTTTATCAAGTATAATTATTCTTGTAACCATTTTTGCTTATATGGCAATGATGCTGGGCATCGGCTTTGCCGTAAGCGAAAAAAACAAAACAACAAGCGATTTCTATCTCGGAGGTCGTAAGCTCGGCCCCTTCGTGACCGCAATGAGTGCGGAGGCTTCCGATATGAGCGGATGGCTGCTTATGGGTCTGCCTGCAGTTGCTATGATGGGCGGCTTGGCAGAAGCTTCCTGGACCGCTATCGGTCTTGCCATCGGTACCTACATCAACTGGCTTTTAGTTGCCCGCAAGCTCCGTCTTTACAGCGCGAAGATAGATGCCTTTACACTTCCCGATTTCTTTGCAAAGCGTTTCGGTGACAAATCACACGTTATAACCCTTATTTCCGCTATAATGATCATCGTATTCTTCGTACCCTACGTTGCTTCCGGCTTTGCTGCTTGCGGTAAGCTCTTTGCTTCTCTGTTCGGAATGGACTATATGCTTGCTATGATCATCAGTGCTGTGGTTATTATCGTATACTGTACTCTCGGCGGATTCCTTGCTGCTTCCACCACCGACTTTATTCAGAGTATTATTATGACCATCGCTCTCCTGGTCGTGCTCGGATTTACAGAAGGTATCGTAGGCGGATTCGGCAACGTATTCGACAACGTAAAGGGACTTAACGGCTTCCTTGATCTCTTCAAAGGCTTCAACGTGGCAACAGGCGAGACAGGCAGCTACGGCGCACTTCCCGTTGCATCTACTCTTGCTTGGGGTCTCGGCTACTTCGGTATGCCTCATATCCTCCTTCGTTTTATGGCTATCGAGGATGACAAAAAGCTTAAGACCTCCCGTCGTGTTGCATCTATATGGGTAGTTATCTCTATGGGTGTTGCAGTCCTTATCGGTGTAGTAGGTTACTCTCTTATGCAGAAGGGTATTCTCCCTGCATATGAGTCCGCTTCCGCAGGTGAGACCATCATCGTTGATATCGCCAAGTACCTGAGCGGTTTTGGATTTATACCCGCATTTACAGGCGGTATCATCCTTTCCGGTATTCTCGCTTCTACTATGTCTACTGCAGACTCTCAGCTTCTTGCGGCTGCCTCCAGTATCTCTCAGGACCTTATCCACGATACCTTCAGGATCAAGCTTTCCGCCAAAAAATCTATGATCCTTGCAAGAGTTTCTGTTATCGTTATTTCTATCATTGCTATCTTCATCGCATCCGACCCTGACAGCTCTGTATTCCGCGTTGTATCCTTTGCTTGGGCAGGCTTCGGCGCGGTATTCGGACCTGCAATGCTCTGTTCCCTCTTTTGGAAGAGAGCTACCAAGGGCGGTATCATCGCTGGTATGGTAGGCGGTGGCGTTATGGTCTTCGTTTGGAAGTTCGTTATTGCCAAGCTCGGCGGTGTCTTTGCTATCTATGAGCTTCTTCCCGCATTTATCCTTTCTCTTGTTCTCATCATCGTTGTAAGCCTTATCACCAAGGCTCCCGCAAAGGAGATCACAGATACCTTTGATGAGCTCAAGGCTGATATGAAGAAATAATAAATATCCCAAACAAAAAAACGGTCTTAAGACCGTTTTTTTGTTTGGGATATATTATATTTATTTGCCTCCGAAAATACGGGGAATAGCGGTATCGTTGTATGTTGTCATACGCTTTGCGCCGTCCTTTGTGATCAAATAGCAATCCTCTACTCTGAACGAGCCCCATTCCATTCCCTTGAAATAAGCGTCAATGCAGATCGCCATATTTTCTTCAATAACACGCTTATTCGAAACAGTAAACGTCGGTGCCTCGCACTCAAGCATACCGGTGCTGTGAAGACTGCCGTAGGGACAGTAATCTATATAACCGCGCTTTGTAAGATAGTCTGTATATGCATTAAGAACAACATCACAGGGTGTACCTGCCTTCATCTTTGCACTTGCGTAGTTAAGTGCATCGTAAGCGCACATAACGGCATCCTTGATCTTCTGCGGGATCTCGCCAAGAACGAGGGGACTGCAGATAATACCGTTATAGCCCTCATATGAAACTCCTGCAGCAAGGTTTATTATCTCGCTCTCTTTGATCTGTCTGAGCGTATTGCGGCACATACTGATGTACGAGTTCTTTTCGCCTGTCGCAACCATAGGCGCAAAGGACTGAACATAGCTCTCGGCTCCAAGACTCATCATTTCTGCCTCAAACATACCCTCGATATGACGCTCAGTCATACCGACACTGATCTTCGGAACAACTGCCTCAAAGGTTTTGGTGACCATATCCCAGTTGGTTTTAAGAATCTCAATTTCCGCAGCACTCTTGCGGATCCTCTGCTCATAGTGAACGTCATCAAAGTCAACGACCTCAGCGTCCGGGAAGGTGTTTCTCAGTTTATCCATTATAATAGCGGGGAAAATCAGTCTGCCGATAAAACCGATGCGTTTAGCATTGGGATTCTTAGTCTTGATCTGTGCAAAAAGCTCAGAGAAATCAAGCTGTCC
>JAFQUM010000025.1 GCA_017408485.1 Clostridia bacterium
GTATTTTGTTCCATTTTGCAATAATATGTATGCATAGAAATATCCCTAAACTTCTTGAAAAGGAGAAATCACAATGAAAAAGATTTTGGCATTTGTACTTGCCGCAATGATGCTCATTGGTGCTTTTGCAGGTTGTTCTTCTACAAAGGAAGATAAAGCTGCAGCGGGTTGGATCAACGACTACTTCCCCACCTTCCCCACCACATTGAACAGCTTTACATCCAACACAACTCAGGATGGAGCTATCGTTGAAGCAACCTCCATTTACCTCTATCGTCAGTACCTCACTGAGGACGGAAGCGGATATGTTGGTACTCCCGAGCTTGCTTCTGAGCTGCCCATTCAGCAGGACGAAGAGGGCAAGGTATGGCGTGTTAAGATCCGTGAGAACTGCAAGTTCGAAAACGGCGATCCCATTAACGCAGACGACGTTATTTTCAGCTATCAGATGCTGCTTGACCCCGAGCAGGTAAACGTCAACGCAACAGTTGTTATCAACTCTGTTGTTTTCCCCATTGAAGGCTCAGGCGCTTACTATGACGGCGAAGCTGATTGGGATACAGTAGGTATTAAGAAGATCGACGATTATACCATCGATTTCTATTCCACCGTTCCTGTTACCCAGAATAGCGCAAGACGCGGTCTGTCCTTCTGTCCTACACTCCACAAGGAGACATTCCTTGCAACACTCAGCGACGATAAGTCCTTGTCTTCCTACGGAACCTCCAAGGATAAATACGTTTCTGCCGGTCCCTACAAGATCAAGGAATGGATCGCAGACAGCAAGATCGTTCTTGAGCGCAACCCCGACTTTATCCACGCTGACAGAATCAAGCTGGCAGGCATTAACTACACCTGCATCCCTGATCCTCAGACTGCTATCGAAATGTTCATCAAGGGCGATATCGATGCTGTTGATATTACCTATGAGCATTGGCAGACCTACGCAGAAGACCCCCGTGTACATAACTTCTATGACGACTCCTTGATGTATATGTTCATCAACCTGGGTAACCCCAACCAGAACAATCTGCTTGGCAAGCTCAACTTCCGTAAGGCTCTCTACTACGGTCTTGACCGTGTTGCCATCACCAACGCAGTAGGCGGCGAGCCCACCTCCCGTTATGTCCGTAAGGCTGTTGTCGGCGATCTGGATAAGGGTACTGCATTTATCGATATGCCCGGATCTATGGATTATATCGACGATCCCACAAAGATCTACGACCCCGTCAAGGCTAACGAATACTTCGTTAAGGCTTTGGAAGAGTGCCAACTTACCAGCGCAACAATGGAAATGATGTACTCTGAGACCGCAGTACGTACCCGTGCTATCTTTGAGATGCTGATGGTTGAGTTCCAGAAGACCTTTAACAACAAGCTGAAGATCGACCTTAGAGTTGTTCCCGCAGGTCAGACCCAGCAGCTCCGTCGTTGGAACCCCGATGATCCCACCGCTTATGAAACCACACTGGGTTCACTGCTTCCCTCCGCTGACGACCCCTCTGCAAGCTTCGCATTCTTCATTTCTACTTATTCTCCCCCCAGATTCTGCTATGCAAATCCCAAGTTTGACGAGCTTTATCAGAAGTCCTGTTCTCTTGAAGCATGCCTTGACAGCAGCCTGAAGGTCAAGTATTGCCAGGAAATGGAAAAGATCGTTCTTGACGAGCTCATCATCATCCCCGTATACGAGACAGAAAGCAAGAAGCTCTTTGCTGACAAGATCGTTCTTCCCACCAAGGATCAGGGATATGTCACCGGCTTCGGCTTCGGCTATCCTCTGTTTGCAAGCACTAAGTAAGAAAATATGATATAAAAAACAGACACCGAGAGGTGTCTGTTTTTTATATGAATTGATGTGAAGTTGAGGGTGACAACTCCCTCCGTCTTTTTGCCTTACGGCAAAAATCCACCTCCCTCAATGAGGGAGGCAAGATGCGCAAAGTGCGGAGAAAGGCACATTATTTGACCGCTACACTTCGTCTCACTATCGTAAAATTGATGGATTTCGGTGTGAGACAAGTAACACGAGCGCAGACAGTACCGTGTGTACGGCAAGCGAGTGTTACGAAGTATTCGCGGAGAAAGCCGCAGCATTAACCGCCCTGCTTCGTCTCACCATCGTAAAATTGATGGATTTCGCGCTGAGACAAAGAAAAGGCAACTTGGCAGTACTATCTGTACGGCAAGTTGCCTTTGATGCAGTATTCACGCCGAAAGACGCAGTATTTAACCGCTACGCTTCGTCTCACCATCGTAAAATTGATGGATTTCTTCGCGAGACAAGTAACACGAGCGCAGACAGTACCGTGTGTACGGCAAGCGAGTGTTACGAAGTATTCGCGGAGAAAGCCGCAATTTTACACCCCGGTAAGGTCGAAGGGCGGTGTATACTCCTCCTTTGCCGAGGAGCGTTCCTGCATAAAGCCTTCTATTCCTAGGGACAAAGCATATCTTGCCACCGAGTTATATTCAAAGGTGGTGACTCTGCGGTTTATTTCGGGGTAGCTTTTACAATTATCTATGGGCGTAAACTGGCTCATAAGTGAAAGCAACCAGCTTCCGCGGGGTAACAGCTCATTTAACGCGTCAATTACCCTTATGCTGTCATCTCTATGTCCCGGCAACACCAAATGGCGCACGATCAGTCCATTTTTCAGCGTTCCGTCGGGGTTATATTCAAGCTTGGGCTGCTGTGCGTGCATTTCGGCAATTGCCTTTATTGCCACATCAAAATAGTCGGGTGCGGCAAAATACTTTCTTCCGATATCTGCTGATACGCATTTTAGGTCGGGCATCCAAATATCCGCATAATTCTGCCACTGCTTTATAGTTTCGGTCTTTTCATAGCCCCCCGTATTGACGACAATGGGAATGTTAGGGCGGTAGATGTCAAGCGCCTGTAATATTTGCGGAGTGTAGTGGGTGGGGGTGACGAGGTTTATGTTATGAGCGCCCTGCTTTTCAAGCTCGGCAAATATTTCGGCAAGGCGGGCAGAGGTTATCTCTTTGCCCACGCCGCCGCGGGATATCTCTCTGTTTTGGCAAAAAACACAGCCCAATGGGCAACCGCTGAAAAACACGGTGCCCGAACCGCGTGTGCCGCTGATGGGCGGCTCTTCCCACAAATGCAAAGCCGCACGGGCGATCTTTAATTTATCTAAAGCGGTACATACTCCCGCCTTTGTTTTTCTGTCTGCTCCGCAATTTCGCGGGCAAAGCTTGCAGCCTTCCATTTGCTCACCGCCTTTTTAATGAGTATAACAAAAATATCATCTATTTACAATGAAAAAACAGAGTGGTATACTATATACATAACTCATAAAAAGGGGTTGCTTGTATGAACTATGGATTTGTCAAGGTAATAAGCTGCGCTCCGCAGTTAAAGCTTGCCGACTGCAAATATAATGCAGAGGCAATTATTCAGTCTGCCAAAAATGCGGCTGCCAAGGGTGCCGCTTTGATAGTATTTTCAGAGTTGGGCATCAGCGGTGCATCCTGCGGCGCTTTGTTCACACAAAAGCGTCTGCTTGACAATGCATTCGCGGCTCTTTGTGAAATTGCCAAGGCTACAAAGGGACTGAACTCTGCCATCGTTGTGGGCGCACCTCTGTACTTTTACGGAAATATATATAACTGCGCCGCAGTGCTTTGCGGCGGTGAGATAATAGGCATCGTTCCCACCCAAAAGTCAAGTGGCGTATTTTCCGCAGGCGGCGAGGGCAAGATCCTTTCTATAGGCGGCAAGGCTGTGCCTTTTGACAGTGATCTTGTTTTCAGATGTGCCGATATGCCCGAGCTTGCCTTTGGCATTGAGATCGGCGAAGAGAAAAAGATAAACGCGCCCCTTATCGTGCACCTTTGTGCAAAGGGCGAAACGGTGATGAAGGACAGTATGCGCCGCGCCAAGACCATTGCCCGCTCGGAGAATCGCGGATTTATATATAACTGCGCCGGCAGGGGCGAAAGCACCACCGACTACGTTTGCTGCGGCGCTCAGCTGATTGCCGAAAACGGAGTTATCCTTACAGAAAGCAAGCCCTTTGGCGCGCAATATGCCGAAAGCGAGCTTGATATGCAATATCTGTCATCCCTTTGCAAGATAGGCGGCACTGCCAAGGAGGCAACCTTCAGCCTTAAGAAAGCGCAGACTTCGCTTTCGAGAATTATAGAAAAAGACCCCTTTGCACCCTCCTATGCAAGCAAGGACGAGCTTTGCGCCAAGGCTTTGGAAATTCAGGCTCAGGGACTTGCCGCAAGAGTTCGCTGCACCTATTCGAAGGGACTTGTCATAGGCATTTCGGGCGGACTTGATTCTACCCTTGCCCTGCTTGTTGCGGTGCGTGCAATGGAGCTTTGCGGAATGACAAGCGCAAATATTCAGGCGCTGACCATGCCCTGCTTCGGCACAAGCAACCGCACCCGCGGCAATGCCGAAAAGCTTTGCGAGGCGCTGAATGTTCCCCTTAAATGCATAAATATTACCGCCGCGGTAAATCAGCATTTTGCGGATATCGAGCACGGCGGCGCTCCCGATGCGGCTTTTGAAAACTCTCAGGCTCGCGAGCGTACACAGATACTTATGGATATTGCCAATATGCAAAATGCCCTTGTTGTAGGCACGGGCGACCTTTCGGAGCTTGCTCTCGGTTGGGCAACCTATAACGGCGATCATATGAGCTCTTATGCGGTCAACGGGGACATTCCCAAGACATTTGTCCGTCATATAGTTGAGTATTATGCAAAAAATACAGCAGATGAGGCACTGCGTGAGGTGCTCCGCGATATAGTGGCAACACCCGTCAGTCCCGAGCTTCTCCCCATTTCGGGAAATGAAAGTGACCAAAGGACCGAGGATATCGTTGGCCCCTATGAGCTGCACGATTTCTTTATCTGGAATATTGCAAAATGCGG
Source organism: Clostridia bacterium (assembly GCA_017408485.1). Lineage (GTDB taxonomy): Bacteria > Bacillota > Clostridia > Oscillospirales > Butyricicoccaceae > RGIG3513. The sequence continues at coordinate 4,915 of JAFQUM010000025.1, forward strand.
CTTTACCCCCGAAAAGGTAAAATACCTTGCGGAATATGCCTTTAAGGGTCAGTATGACCGCGCTACAATAGAAAAATGGCTTGGCATTTTCTGCCGTCGCTTTATCACACAGCAGTTCAAACGCTCCTGCTGTCCCGACGGCCCTGCAGTGTTCGACTTTTCACTGTCACCGAGAGCGGGATACAACTTCCCCTCGGACGCAAGCCCCGATATGTGGAAATAATAAACGACTGTAAAGAACGGCCACACGGCCGTTCTTTTTGTTTAAAACCCTTGAAATCATTGTTTTCTTTGTCTTGACCGCGGGGAATAATAGTGCTAAAATAAAAATGTATGAACGTACACAAATAAATTATTATATTGGCAGGTGTAAGAATGGAAAAAAACAAGCAGCTCCGCGTTTTTGCGGAGGAGATCAGAGTTGAAACTCTCCATGAGCTGGCACACCTCGGCTTCGGCCACGTTGGCGGTGCTATGTCTATCGTCGAGCTTCTCGCCGTTCTTTATGGCGGAGAAATGAAGATCAACCCCGCAGATCCTCAGTGGGAAGATCGTGATCGTCTGGTAGTTTCCAAGGGTCACGCAGGTCCCGCAGTTTATGCAACATTGGCTCTTAAGGGCTATTTTCCCAAGGAAATGCTCCTCACCCTTAATCAGGGCGGCACCAATCTGCCCTCTCACTGCGACCGCACCAAGACCCCCGGTATCGATATGACCACCGGCTCTCTCGGTCAGGGTATGTCCACCGCTATCGGTGTTGCTCTCGGCAATAAGCTGAAGAAGAGCGATGCATATACCTACCTCATTCTCGGTGACGGTGAGTGTAACGAAGGTCAGGTTTGGGAAGGCGCAATGTTTGCTCCTCACTTTAAGCTTGATCATCTTATCGCTTTTGTCGACTACAACAAGCAGCAGCTTGACGGCGCTTGCGACGACGTTATGTATATGGGCGATATGGTTGACAAGTGGACTGCTTTTGGTTGGAACACTGTTAAGATCAACGGCCACGATATCGACGCTATCGTAAAGGCTATTGCAGATGCTAAGGCTCAGAGCGGCAAGCCCACAATGATCATCCTTGACACCGTCAAGGGTAACGGCTGCGAGCTGGCAGAGAACACCTTCCCCTGCCACCATATCAACTTCAAGCCCGAGCAGATCGCTCCCAGCATTGAAAAAGCAGAAGCAGCTCTTGAGGCTGCCCGCAAGGCATAAGGAGGGTTTTAAGATGTATAAGGTTAAGTCTACTTTTGAAAAAGAAACAGTCGAAATGCGTAAGGCATATACAGAAACCCTTATGGAACTTGCAGAAACCAACGACAAGATCTGTTTGCTCGACGCTGACCTGGTTGGATCCAGCGGTGTAAAGCCCTTCTTTAAGGCTTATCCCGAAAGAAGCTTTGACTGCGGTATTCAGGAAAGCAATATGATCGGTGTTGCAGCAGGTATGTCCTCTGTCGGTTTTGTTCCCTTTGTTCATTCTTTTGGTCCCTTTGCTTCCCGCAGAGTTGCAGACCAGATCTTCCTCTCCTGCGCTTATGCAAAGCTGAATGTTAAGATCTTAGGCTCCGACCCCGGTGTTACCGCAGCTTATAACGGCGGTACTCATATGCCTTTCGAGGATATGGGAATTCTCAACAGCATTCCCGGTATGACTCTTATCGAGCCCACCGATACAGTTCAGCTGAGGAGCATCATCAAGACCATTGCTAACGAATACGGCGTACATTATATGCGTATGGGCAGAAAGCTTGCCTGCGGCGTATTTGAAGAAGGCAGTGAGTTTGAGATCGGCAAGGCAGCAGTTCTCCGCGAAGGCACCGACGTATGTCTGGTTGGCTCCGGTATTATGGTTGAAGTTTGCCTTAAGGCTGCTGAAGAGCTTGCAAAGGAAGGCATTTCCGCTACAGTTCTCAACACATTTACATGGAAGCCCATGGACGAGGAAGCACTTGTTAAGTACTCCAAGCAGTGCGGCGCATTCGTAACCGCTGAAAACCACAACGTAGTTGGCGGTCTGGGCAGCATCGTTGCTTCCGCTCTTGCAAAGAACGCTCCCGCTCCTGTTGAGATGGTGGGTATTTATGACACATTTGGCGAAGTCGGCACAGAAGCATTCCTCCGTGAGCGCTTTGACCTGACCCCCGCAGCTGTTGTCGCTGCTGCAAAGCGCGCAATCGCAAGAAAGTAATTCGATCTTAAAAATCATTGGACGGGGAAAATATTCCCCGTCCTTTTTATTGCAATATGAATGTTTTTTGGTATAATTACCTTGTGTGATAAAAAGCAAAAGAGGTAAAGATATGACTCTGGGTGTTAAAAAGGTTGACGCAACAAAGGGCTCAATTATCCCTTTGATAGTTACCTTTGTTATTCCTTTAATATTAACTACTCTGATCCAGCAGTTGTTCAATGCCGTGGATATCGCGGTGCTTGGAAATATGGCAGATACCACGGCGGTTGCCGCGGTTGGCGCAACTACGACCATAATCCATCTTATAGTGGATGCCTTCGTAGGTATTTCCGGAGGAGCAAAAATCGTCTTATCCCGTCTGTTCGGCAAAAAAGACACAGAGGAACTTAAACGCACTATTGACACTTCCATTGTGGTTGCAGTGGTTTTCGGAGTTATAATTGCAGTGGTAGGGTTTTTGCTTGCCCCCTTGTTTTTAAACCTCACAAAATGCCCTTCGGAATGTTTTAACGGAGCTGCGCTCTATATACGAATATACGTGTTGGCGGCGCCTGCTATATTAATCTACAACTACGGATCCGCGGTTCTTACTTCTTCGGGAGACAGCCGCAGACCTTTGTACTACGCTATAATCAGCGGACTTTTAAATATACTTCTTAACGTTTTACTGTGCCTTGTCCTTCCTCAAAAGGTAGCCGCAGTGGCCATTGCCACAGCGGCGGCGCAAATTTTGGCAGCTACCTTGGTAATGCTTCGTCTGAAAGGTCTTGGCGACGGTCTTAAGGTTCGTATAACAAAACTCCGTTTCAGCCTTCACGCATTTTCTCAGCTTATGCGGTTCGGTATTCCCCTTGCGCTTCAAACATTGGTTTTCCCTTTGGCAAATCTTCAGATCTCGGCAGCTATCAACAGTTACGGTGTAACCTGCGTTGCGGGAAACAGCGCCGCTAATACCATGCACCAGCTGACCGCCTCTGCGCGAAACGCTTTTGGAACTGCCGCGGCAACCTTTATAGGTCAAAACCTCGGTGCAGAAAAACCCCAGCGCGTGCGGGCATCCTTTATACATACCACGTGGATGTGCCTTGCATTTTGTCTGCCTCTGGCATTTTTGGAATGGCTTTCCGGCCCGTTGTGGTTGCAGATCTTTTTAGGTCAGGATACCGCCGCTATGGAATATGCCATGATCCGAGTGGCTATTCTTAATTCTGCCGCATTTTTCCTTATGATGAATACCATCCTCGGCAACTCAATTCAAGCCTTTGGCTATCCTATTTTCAGTACTGTTAACGCTTTGGCTTGGGTTTTGGGCTTTAGAATATTCTGGATGGCGGTAGTCTACCCTGTGTACACGTCCTATGCATCTCTCATTATCTGCTTTATCGCATCGTGGATACTCACCTTTGTATGCAACGTGATAATATTCAGCGTAATCTATTGGCGCTACCGAAAAGGAAAATACAGACGTATATAAAAATAAAAGGAAGGTATATCCTTCCTTTTTTGTTTGGTTTTATTTGATCGTTAAAGCCTCTGCCATACTCGTCTCACTATCGTAAAATTGATGGATTTCGCGCTGAGACAAAAATGGCTACTGTGGCAGTGCTATCTGCACGGCAAGACGGGCGACGCATTTTAAACCGCCTTGTTATATGAGCACATCGAGAAAATAGTGAATTTCGTTGCGAGACAAAGAACAAGAGCGAAGGTGTACCGTGTGTACATCGAGCGATTTGTTCTGCAGTATTCAGCGCGAAAGCCGCAATTTTACTCTTCCTCAGTTTCGGTTACGCTCCTCAGTCCCACTACCGAGTCTACAGGGAGAGAGAATACCATTGCTTTGGTTTCGGTATGAGCGCCCGCCTTTTCCATAATGGATTTCATAATAGAGTCGCGGTCGGACTTTTTGCTTACGATTTTCCTCATTTCCCGCAGTATTTAGATCAGGCGCATTAATTTCCGTTTTCATTGTATCATACAAGCATACTTTTGTCCATAATTCACACGACTAACGTTCGGTAAATATACTGTAAAGAATGGAGGTCTGTTATGGAATGGTTTTTAGCGCTCAGTCCCGCGATTCAAGGGCTGCTTGCCACCCTTTTCACATATTTTGTAACGGCAGTCGGTGCGTCATTGGTATTCTTTTTTAAGGATGTAAAAAAAGCGCCCCTGCACCTTATGATGGGATTTGCGGCGGGTGTAATGATCGCCGCATCCTTTTGGTCGCTGCTCTCCCCCGCCATTGAGCTTTCGGCAAGCTTGGGGCATAACGCTTGGCTGACCGCCGCCATCGGCTTTTGCAGCGGCGGACTGTTTATAATTATATCAGATATTCTATTGTCAAAAATGTCGATTCTCAGCAGCAAGGGCAAAGGCTATAAACGCTCATTGATGCTTGTTGGCGCGGTGACCTTGCATAATATCCCCGAAGGCTTGGCGGTGGGTGTTGCCTTTGGCAGCGCCGCTTTGGGATTGGAAGGTTCAACAGTGGTCTCGGCAATGCTGCTCGCCTTTGGGATAGGTGTGCAGAACTTTCCCGAAGGGCTGTGTGCCGCCCTGCCCGTCAGACAGATGGGCGCGGGCAGAATGAAAAGCTTTCTCATCGGGCAATGCTCGGGCGCAGTCGAGCCGATTGCGGGTGTAATAGGGGTGCTTGCCGCAATGAGCGTGCGGGCGCTGTTGCCTTTTGCTCTGACATTTTCGGCGGGTGCAATGATCGCAGTGGTCTGCTCGGAGCTGATTCCCGAGTCCTTTTCGGAGAATAAGATACTCGCATCGGTGGGAGTTATGCTCGGTTTTACCGTAATGATGGTTTTAGATGTTGCATTGGGTTAAAAATAATAAAAAGTTTTTTCAAAAAAGACTTGATTTCCTACGGCTAATGTGGTATTATAACCCTTGCATCCGGGTGTGGCGCAGCTTGGTAGCGCGCTTGACTGGGGGTCAAGAGGCCGCAGGTTCAAGTCCTGTCACTCGGACCATAAAAGACAGTTGCTCTTTTGAGCGGCTGTCTTTTTTGTTTTGCTTGGCGCAGGACTTGAACCTGCGGACTCTTCTAATCAATCAGTGGCCGCAGGTAGCCCAGGCTCACAAAGTGAGCCGGCCGGGCTACAGGTTCAAGTCCTGTCACTCGGACCATATTGAAACGCAAGTATTGATACAATACTTGCGTTTCTTTTTGTTATTCAGAAGTTCTTGTGCCGCAAGGCTTTGCGGACTTTTAGCTCTTTTGCAAAGTGTCATCGTGGCTTTGCTTGATATCCACCGAGGACAAAAGTACAGATTTTCTGCAGATTTCTGATCATAATGACACTTTTCAAAGTTAAAAGTGTCATTGTAATAATGCTTCATCAGTGATATAATAGAAGAATAAGGAAATCCATGCATAATGTTAATGCTTAATTATTGGAGTACAATTTATGAGGATGAAAGATCGATTTGCGAAGGAACTAATTGATTTCGCGTATAAATACGAGGAAAAGGTTAACAACCCCCATGTTCGTAAACGCCGAGAAAGGCAACGGGAGGCCTTGGATGAACTTTTTCGAAGGAATAGAACACCGTGCAAATTCGACAATGGTATCACCTCAGAGTTGTTTCAGATTATTGCAATCCAATCTATGCATTGTATACCACGAATAATTTCTATTGAGGTCAGCGGCGCAAGAGTCTCTGGTCAGGCAAAATCGCAAACTGAACGTTCCGTTTCTAATTTTATTGTGGATTTTAACAACTATGGAAATGTAAATGGTAATTTTGCAACATGGTCGGATAATATTGAATCAGGAATTCCTTCTATGTTGGGCGAACTTATGAAAAAAGACATTAAAACCGTATTACGGGGAGAATCGCTAGATTATGAAGAAGCAGTAAAAAAAGAGCGTGCGGAAACTATCTCAGCAGCCCGTGCCGCAGCGCTAAAAAGGGAGGTCAAGGATAACGATCGCAAACAGCGCGCTAAAACGAGAAAAAAACAGAGATTAATGAGGAAACTTGGTATAGCAGCCCTTATAATATGGTTTATACTACTTTCAGGCTTGTCTTTGTTATCACACTTGAACTGATTATTATTTTGCTTTAATTATTTCCACGGGAACCGGACTACATAAAAAGGTCCAGTTCAAAAAATAACATTTACACCGCTTTTCTGCCCGATGCACCGCTTGCAACTTGTATTAAAAATTGCGTTATTACCCAGTGAAGACAGTTGCTCTTTTGAGCGGCTGTCTTTTTTGTTTTGCTTGGCACGGGACTTGATCCTGCGGACTCTTGGCACCGAAAAAGTTTTATGTCCTTCTTTACAGTTTAATTTTTTTAATGTAAAATATATTCATAATATTATATATGATCTTCAAGGAGGAAAGGTATGAGTTTACGCAAAAATAGAATATGGCTTGTCTCCGCACTGTGTGTCCTTTCGCTTTGCCTGATAATTTCGGGTTGTGACGATGGCAAGGTTGATGATGCTCCCAAAACAGACCAAGTTACACCGCCCGTGGAGAACACCTCTCTTCCCGAGGGTTACAAGGCGGTGGAGTTTGTTGAGGCTCACGGGCAGGAATGGATCGACACGGGATATATTCCCACCGCCAACACACGCAGTGAGGTAGATTTTCAGGTCACCCTTTTATCTGCCGAATCCAATATGGGTGTTTACGGTCAATACAAGGGTAGCCGCCATCAGATATTTTATTCGTTGGATGATGACGAGTTGACCTTCGGCGTTGGCGCGGCTGCATCCCATCAGATGTTTGACACCGAACGGCATTTTGCCATCTTAGACAACAAAAGTGCTTCCGTCACCCTTGATGGAGTGAAGATAGCCGCTACCGGCGGCAAATATTCCTCGGCAGACGGCGAAATGTCCATTTATCTTTTCGGCGCAAATCAAGCAGAAAAGTTTTCATCCCATGCGCGAATATTCAGCGCTGAAATATATGAAAATGACAAGCTTATACACAAATACATTCCATGTTATGGAGAAAAAGAGTTGGAATACGGTATGTACGATATGATTGATAACAAGTTTTTGAAAAACACATCCGGCGCAGGTCAGCTTACCAGCACTCCCATAACTTGCCTTACAGTGCCCAAGGGCATCACACTTGCGGTATATAACGGCTTCGGTGATGAAGAGATCGAGGAGATAAGCAAGGTCTCCGAAGAGGCTGAGGGCGAAGTGGTCAAGCATTATTACGCTCTGCCCGAGGGAAATTACAACTATATGGCAAGGGGCGACGGCTATTACTCCGTCCATAAGAACTTTATCCTCACAGCCGCCGACCTTGAAAAGGGCGGCAAGCAGATAGACGCCAACCCCGGAAAGATGTCGGCTGAGCGCAAGTATGAAGCAAACCCCGAAAGAGTTATCTACTCTTTCACCGATGAGCTACTCAACTCCGAGCTGATGAGTATGGATGCTCTGCTTTCAAAATATCCCAAGCTGCTTGATACTCCCGCATTTTCTCCCGACAAGGCCAATGCTCAGTTTACCTCTCAGGAGGAAATGGCAGCATTTATTGCAGATCTTGACAAAAAGGCTGACAATATGTATGTCTACACGGTAGGAAAGACCGCAAACGGCAAGGATATCTATCTCACTGTTCACAGTGATGAAAACCTTGATGGCAAGACTCTTGAGGAAGCCGCCGCGGCTTTAAAGGCAAACGGCAAGCCTACCATTTGTCTATATGGATTGATTCACGGACTTGAGCCTTCCGGCGGTGAAGGCCCCTTGGCTACTATCAGGATGCTTGCCGAGGAATATGGCAAGACAGTACTCGGCGATGTTAATGTCATTGTTCTGCCGTGGATAAACGGCGACGGCGCTGAGGGATATCTTTACGGCACTCCCGGCGGTTGTGACAACCTGAACAGATATAATCTCTCCGTAGATTATCCCGAGCTTGAGGCGACCCACCTTGTATATAACCTGTTTATGCCCGAGGTAGTGGCATCCTCCCACGAAAAAGGCTTAAGAAACAATGGCGGTGTGGCTTATTCGGGAACACTTATGGATGTTGGTCTTGATATAAGTGTAAACCTCAACAGCACCCGTCCCCTTTGCGCACTTTCAAAGGACATGATGAAAGCGGTCATTGAGCTTTCTGCCGCTGACGGATTCAGAATGGACCGTCACGAGCAGGCAGATGTAAGCGGACAATACCCCGTTGTTGATATGAACTATTTCGGTCTGCGTGGCAGTGTCAGCTTCCTTATCGAAGTTCCCGGCATTCGCGCTCCCAAAGACAATTATGAGCGCCGCACCGCATCACACTTCGTAGTTATGAAGAACATTATCGAGTATGTCATCCAAAACAGTGAAAAGGTAATGCAGACGGTTGCCGCTGACCGCAAGACTATTGCGGAAAACGGAGCTGTATTTGATGCAAGCGACCTGATAACCCTCCGTCACGGACAGAACTCCAAACCCGACTGGACGGCTGTAACTCCTCTTTACAGTATGACCGACGGAAGTCTGCTTGATGCCAACAACACAAGTGATGTGGTATTTTGGGAAACTCCCCTTGCCACCCGCACCCGTCCCACTGCATATGTTATTCCTGCCGATCTGAAGGATATTGAGTTTATTCTTCACGCAATGGATTACAACGGAATCAGCTATTACAAGCTTTCCGCAGGGGAAAGCGCTCTGCTTCGCAGATACGGCGGCACTGTTGAAAAGGCTACTCTGGAGGAAGAAAGCAAGGCTACCTTTGCAAATGGCGCGTATGTGTTCACTATGAATCAGGAAAGCGCCAATGCCCTTGCAATGCTCCTTGAACCCGATGTATATCGCACCACCAGCTATGCCATCTCACTGGCTCAGGCAAAGAAGCTCGATGTTACAGATATCTACCGTTGCGAACGGGATCTTGTAGACGGCAAGCTTCCAATAGCATAAATAACGCTATATTAAAAAGCTCCTTCAACCGAAGGAGTTTTTTTACATCTGCGAACTTTTTGTGACTTTTAAGCTGAGTTATTGATTTTCGGGAATAAAAACTGTACAATAGAGGATAATATATAACAAAACTTTGGAGGCGATACAATGTTATTTTGGGACTATACATATATATTGGTTCTCATCGGTGCGTTGATATGCTCCGTTGCGGCGATCAATGTCAAAAGCACCTTCAACCGCTACAGCTCCATCCATAATGCAAGAGGAATGACCGGCCGTGATGCCGCCGAGCGTGTTTTGCATCAGGCAGGCATCTATGATGTGCGGATCGAGCGGGTAAACGGAAGTCTTACCGACCATTATTCACCCAAGGAAAAGGTGTTGCGCCTTTCCGACAGTGTTTATAGCTCCACCTCGGTGGCGGCTATCGGTGTTGCCGCCCACGAATGCGGTCACGCGATTCAGCATGCAGTGGGCTATTCTCCCCTTAAGCTCCGCTCTGCCGCCGTCCCCGTTGCAAATATCGGTTCAAATCTCTATTGGCCCATCATACTTTTGGGACTGCTTTTCAGCGCGCCTATGCTTACCAATATAGGCATTATCTTATTCTGCTTTGTGGTTCTGTTTCAGGTCATTACCCTGCCCGTTGAGTTCAACGCATCAAGAAGAGCGCTGGCGATCTTAAATGATAACGGAATATTGGAAGGACGCGAGCTATCTTCCGCCCGAAAGGTGCTTTCCGCCGCAGCTATGACCTATGTTGCCGCTGTGCTTTCGGCACTGCTGCAGCTTTTCAGGCTGCTGCTTTTATCCCAGCGCAACCGCAGAGATTGAGTGAATATTTTTTAAAGACCGCTTTTGTTTAGCGGTCTTTTTTATTTGTTGCCATCCTTGACATTTTGGGTATCAGCCTTTAAAATTGTTATATAACAATCTCTCTGGAGGGATGTATTGTGACAAAAATGTTTCATATCGACCCGAGCTTAAAAATACCCATCTATCAGCAGCTTGTGGACGAGCTGCGCGCCAATATAAAAAACGGAAATCTGCCCATCGGCACTCGTCTTCCCACGGTGCGCGATCTGTCAGAGCAGCTTAATGTTGCACCCGGTACTATCAAGCGCGCCTATGACCAGCTCAATCTTGAAGGCTTTATCAAGCTTATTCAGGGCAGAGGCAGCTTTGTCAGCTACAAGCCTATGGGCAGCGCAAGCCGCAAGGACCGAGCTATGGCGGCTATCGATCAGGCGCTGAAGCAGATGGAGGAAATGGGCTTTTCTCTGTCGGAAATAAATATTTTTCTCAACTTAAAGCTTCGCGAGCTTGCGGATAAGCAGGATAATATCCGTGTTGAATTGGTGGAGGATTGTCCCGAATTGCTTTCACAGATAAGCCGCCACCTGCGCAGGATAGACAGGATCGACCTTTATTCCACTATGCTGGACAATGTTATGGCTTATCCTTACACCCTTGACGAGGATACCGATATAGTGGTCACCACCGCCCATTGTGCAGAAAACATCGAAGGCTTTTTGCCCGATAAAAAGAAACTGGCAAAAATCGCACTGCGTCTGTCTTCAAAGACCACCAAGCAGATAATCAAGCTCTCCCCCGAGGATAGGGTGGGAATCATATGCGCTCATAGTAGCTTTGGAGAGATGGTATATCGCGCTTGCCGCAATTATACCGAAGCCGACTCGGTGGCTGAGCCCATCACCTTTAAGGATAATATTGGGGCATATATCAAGGATAAGACGGCGCTTTTGCTTCCCGAAGGATATGAGCAATATTGCTCAGCCGACACAATGCGGAGGCTGGCTCAATTTGGCAAAAGCAAGCCGCTGATAAACTGCCTGTATCATATAGACGAGGGCTCATTTATGTATCTTCGTGAGAAGATAGAGCGACTTATAGAGAAAAAGAGTATTTGAAACCCCTCAGTCAAAACCGTTGGTTTTGACAGCTCCCCTGCCAGGGGAGCCGAGATCGCGGCAAACAACGCAATTATTCAATGGGCAAAATACCATCTAAAGAAAAAAAGAAGCGCCGTGCAAAACGCTCTCTGTAGCCGTTTTGCACGACGCTTCTTTTGGTCAGGAAGACCAATTTAGAAAATGAACTTTTTACATTTAATAAAAATACGGGCTTATACGGACGGATAAACATTGTGTTATTTAACCACCTCCCATATTTTGAGATCATTGCCAATTTTCCCGAGCCATTTTTTCGATCGCTTCATCGGTACAGTCCATCACTCCGTACTGATAGCTTCTCCAGATCTTTCTGGTCAGGTCTACGGCTTCATCTCGGTTATACGCATTTACTGTAACCATACACTCCTGACGCTCTCCCATAAGGCTTGTAAAGTATCTCAGGGTGAAATCCTTATGCAAGCGGTCAACATACATATTGTAGACCTTGTTGGGATAGCGTTCACGAAGAGGAATGGTATATCCTCCCTCATAGTTTTCAATAGTGAAATCATCGATGAAAAGATATATCTTTCCCGTTGTTGCATCGGTTACTGTCAGATCACCCTCAAAGCGATAGCGGACATCATTGCGATGGACGTTTACCTTTTCGCCCACGATGGTCAGCTTGACATTTTTATATTGCTCGGTATCGTCAAAGTTGTACCACATAACTGCATCATAGGTGGCATTTACCTTTGAGGATATTTTTCCCATATAGCCGCCCATAAACAAGCAACATATCATAGCCGCAATAAGAAGTATTGCTGCGGTGGAAGCGCGGTAGCTGTTACGGATAGCGGTGTAAACACTGCCGCGTGCCTTTGCCTTTTTTATGGCGGGGAAATAGGTCTTGCGCTCAAGCAATCTGCTTGCATCCGCCTTGAAGGAATCATCGGTCTTGAGTATCAGGCGCTGCGCGGCTGCCTGAAGCTCAGCATCGGTAAGATTTCTACTCATTTGCAAACTCTCCTTCCTCAGAAAGTTTTTCTTTCAGCTGCTCTCTGGCTCTCCAGATGAGCATCTGTGCGGCGCTGTATGACATTTCCATTATTTTCGCCACTTCTTTTACACTGTAGCCCATACCAAACCGAAGTAAAATGGCTTGGCGGTCTCTCGGAGGAAGTGATGCAATGGCATCTTCTACGGGGTTATCACCGGGGAAGGACATTGTCGCACCTATTTCGGTAACATCGTCTATGGGCGTCTCTCTCCGCCGCATTTGAGCTTTGCGTATATCAAGAGCCTTTCGCTCCACCGTAAGTAATACAAAGGTGGAACAACCAAACCCTCCTACCCGCTCGATCTTGTCAATGTTAATGAACAGTGACTCGCATGCCTGCTGTACTGCGTCTTCTGCGTCGCGTTCGTTTCTCAGTATTCGCAAAGCGGTGCTCATCATGGCATCATAATAACGCTCGAAAAGATTTTCGAACTTCTGCGTTTTACTCTGCTTGTCACGTTCGCCCATAAGTGCGCCTTTCTATAGCCGAGCACACTGAAACACACCGCAAAGATGCGGAAAACATCAATGTATTCGGTATACCTCGAGGTGAAGGGTGTTTCTCATTGCATTCGCAGTGATATTTTGACCTGCGGTCAAAGTGATATGCGTTTATCACTTTTCGCAGGCTGCATATATCCGTCGACAAGATATGTGCATATCCGCAAGCAAGAGGCTTAAAACCATTGTCTTTCGCATTCGTCATCATCGCGGCAATTGGGGAGCATGTAAATGCCACCCATTTTGGCTTTCGAAGTGATTGACAGGCACATCAGGCGATTATGATGTACTTCTCCGAAAGATACCACATTGATATTTGCCAAAGGCAAATATTTCATCCGCAGAATGCGGATTTCATCCACCAATGGTGGATTTCATATTTTGCCGAAGGCGAAATATTTCATTGCGAGCGAAGCGAGTTTTATCCCCTTCTATTATAATAAACGACTGACAAGGATATTTTAAGACATAAAATCAAAAATTTTTTAAAAATTTTGTCCATTGTGACCTAAAGGTCACAATGGACTATCCTCTTGCTTATATATAGGTTCTTAAATCTTCTTTATGGAGGCTATGTTAATAGCCTCCATAAAGGGGTACCCCTTTTCCACTCATTTATCAGTCGAACTCAATTCCAAGCGTGGTTTTTTATTCTGTCATAATTAAAATGGCTATACCCTTTTTCTTTTATCTCATTTTTATAATATGCTTCAGCTATCTCATATCGCTTTGCAACCGCTTCCTCTCTTGTTGTCGCTCCACAAGTAATAAAGATTGCATCTCGATGTGTCCATATCGATCCATCTTCTGTAATATGAACCTCTAGTCCCAAATCCTCCAAATAGGGCTCAAAGGTATCATCTATGAAAAACTCAAAATCCGTATAATCTTCATTGAAGGATATGCCCATTACCCAGTGAGTTTTCATTCCATCTTCCTTTGTATATTCTTTTTCTTGATGTGAGAAAGAAATCGGAAGGATTGCATCGTAATTTTTACTATACTCATCCTTAGTAAACCTAAGATCTTCATAGACCTTTATAGCATTTCCGTTTGTATCTTCGATTACTATTTTTCCCTCAATTATTGCTCCAAGTCTGGTTCCGTCTGCAGGTTTACTTGGTATGTTATCCTTATTTTCACTGTAAATCACCTGTGTTTGCTCCAAATCAAACCTTACCCTCACCTGCATATTCTCGTTCGAGTCTGCATCATTATTTTTCCACATATACCCGTCCATTGTACAATTTAATATTACGGGCTCGGGTTCTTTATCATCATTCTCCGCGCCCATAAAGAGTGCGCAGACAAGACCTATCATCATTACTGCGGCAACGGCGCAGATGCGAATAGTGCGGTTTATGCTGCGGCGTGCGCCTGCCTTTGCCTTGGCGACCTTTATAGAAGTAAAATAACTATTCTCAGAGGACGGAGCGTCAGCTGGGGCATTTGCTCCTTCGTAGTGCTTGATAAAGCTCTTTGCGGCGGTATCAAGCATTCCGTCGTCGATCATTCTTTTCATTGTATATACTCTCCCTTCTCGGTTAATATATCGTATAGTTTTTCTTTTGCTCTCCAGAGCAGCTTTTGGGTGGCGGAATAGGAAAGTCCCATTATTTTTGCCACCTCTTTTATTTCATAGCCCATACCGTGTTTCAGAAGCACCGCTTGCCGCTGATCGGGCGGAAGGGCTGAGATGGCTTCTTCTACCGCGTTTTCGCAGGGGGCGGTCATTTCCACTCCCTGCTCGGGAATGTCCTCCAAGGCGGTCTCACGGCGGCGGGAGCGTGATTTTAATATATTAAGCGCCTTGCGCTCCACCGTGAGGATAACAAATGTGTAACATCCCTCACCGCCTACCTCGGTGATCTTGTCGATATTTTTGTAAAGAGCCTCGCCCGCCTGCTGTACTGCGTCTTCTGCGTCACGGTCATTTTTCAGTATCCGTAAGGCTGCGCCCATCATCGCGGCGTAGTATCTTTCAAAAAGCGACTCGAATTTTTGTATTCTGTTTTGCTTTTGTTTGTTCATAATGCTTCTCCTTGAGTAAAACAGAATGTGATGCATCATTGAAAGAAATATTCCGTTTCCGGACACGGGATATTCCCTTCTATTAATATAAACCATCGAAAACGCCAAGTTAAGACAGTAAATGGAAAAAAATTATGAATTGCGCTTTTAGCGCATGAATTGACAATAAGCAGATGAATTGCAGACAAAATCTGCATGAATTGACGGTAAACCGTCATGAATTGAGCTTGTCAGCTCATGAATTGCAGACGAAGTCTGCATGAAGGTGTTGCCTTCGGCAACTTGTTATTAAGGTCGGCGGAGCCGACACATTCATGCAATCGAAGATTGCAATTCATGGCGCAGCCAATTCATGATTTTCGATAGAAAATCAATTCACGCGCTGAATGCGCAATTCATCAAAAAAACAGACCACCGAAGCGGTCTGTTTTTTAATACTTCAAATTACTGCACGTACAATTCGCCTGATAGATACAATATTGCGTTTCCGGCGATCCTTACACGCTCGCCTTCATCACTGCAGTACAGTGTGCCTTCTCTCTTTGACAGTTGACGGGCAACAAACTGTGTTTTGCCCAGTCTTTCTTTCCAGAAGGGAATCAGCGTACAATGGGCGCTTCCCGTTACGGGGTCTTCGATTATTGCATCATTGGGATCGAAATAGCGGGAAACAAAGTCGCAATCGTCACCCTTTGCGGTGGGAACAAAGCCCATACAGCCCTTGACCTGACGCATAATATCAAAATCGGGGGTCATATTTTTGACGCTTTGCGCGTCGGGGACAACGATTATCATATCGCGGGAAAGGTGGCATTCCAAAACGGGAACACCCAGCGCCTTTTCAAGCAGGGGGTCTATCTCTATGGGCACAGGCGGGCGGGAGGGGAAGTCAAGCATAAATCTGTCATTGTATCTTTCAACGCAAAGCTGACCGCTCTGTGAGTTGAAATATACCCTATCAGCGTCCTTTTCAAGCTGTGTCAGCACCACAAATCCCGATGCAAGGGTTGCGTGACCGCACAGATCTATCTCAAAGGCAGGGGTGAACCAACGGATGCGCCAGCCCTCAGGCTCTTTGACGATAAACGCCGTTTCGGGCAGATTATTTTCGCCCGCGATCTTTTGCATCTTTTCAGGCTCGAGCCACTCATCAAGCAGGCATACTCCTGCGGGATTTCCCGAATAGAGCTTGTCGGTAAAGGCTTCAACGATAAAATACTTCATACTTCTCGCCCCAATCATAATCAGTTTGACTCAATTGTATCACGCTTACTGCGATTGAGCAAGAGTTTTCGGGCGCTTTCCACGGGAACGAGGGAGACCGCCATCAGCAGCACGATGCCCAGCTGCACGGGACTTAACCCAAAGGCGCGGAACATTTCACCGCCTAAGTATATAAGCACAAGCTGCACCGCGGCAACCGCCGACATTATCAGCATAAAGGAGCGGTTGCGGCCCAGAGCAAAGAATACATTTGCCCTCTCGGTACGGGCGCAGAATGCCGCCGCGATCCCGCAGAAGATGAACAGTGCAAAAAATCCCGTAAGCAGCTGACCCTCGGTGGGGAAAAATGCCGCATTCTGCTTGGATATCAAAAAGAACAAATAAAGGGCAAGGGTGTAGACGGTGATTCCGCCTATCTGCATTTTCATATTGCGGTTGAGCAATGGACTGCTGCGCTTGACGGGGCGGTGGGTCATATATTCCTCCAGCGGAGGCTCTCCCGCAAAGGCAAGACCGCCCAAGGTGTCCATTATCATATTTATCCACAAAATCTGCGCCACGGTGACGGGGGTCTCGATGCCGATAAAGGGACCGATGAGGGATATGCCCACCGCGCAGAAATTGACCGTCAGCTGAAATACAATAAACCGCTGAATGCTACGAAGGATAGTGCGTCCGTAAAGCACGGCGCGGCAGATGGAGGAGATATTATCGTCGGTTATGACGATGTCCCCCGCCTCCCTGGCAACCTCGGTGCCGCTTCCCATAGCAAAGCCAACATCGCTTAGGCG
Organism: Clostridia bacterium; assembly: GCA_017408485.1. GTDB lineage: Bacteria > Bacillota > Clostridia > Oscillospirales > Butyricicoccaceae > RGIG3513. The sequence continues at coordinate 21,536 of JAFQUM010000025.1, forward strand.
CAGGGCAGGTGCATCATTGATACCGTCACCGGTCATTCCGCAGACCATTCCCGCGCTTTGAGAAATGCGGACAAGTCGGCTCTTATCACCCGGCAGAGCGCGGGCAACCACTGCAAGGTTGGGCAAAATTGCCGCTATGCGCTTGTCGGTAAGCCGCGAAAGCTGCTGACCCGTCAGCACAAGCTGATCGCTTTTTGTAAGTATCCCGCATTGCCGAGCTATGCTGGATGCGGTAGCTTTGCTGTCACCGGTGACCATAACCACCTGCACTCCCGCGCCTTGAAGCTTTTCAACCGAGGGTCTTGCCTCCCGCCGCACGGGGTCACCGATGACCGCCAAAACCTCAAAGCACAGTCCCTTTGGCTCTCCCGAAAACTCCGCCGCGGTGCAGATGCACAAAAGCCGATTGCCCTGCTCACCCTCTGCATCTATGCGGGATAGCAGCCTTGCGTTGCTTTTCAGCGGGCGGGCTATGCCGGAGCTATCGCGATAGTGGGTACATTTTTCAATAAGCTTTTCGGGCGCGCCTTTTATGTATACTCGGTCAGTACAACGGGCGACCGAGTATTTTTTATCGGAGTCAAAGGGGACAAAATCAAATCTTTGGGGCAGACTCGGCTTGCTTTTCATAGAAAGCGCCAATTCCGCAAGAACTCTGTCGGTGGCATTTCCCCCTACCGCTCTGCCCTTGGAGGTCTTGGAGGAGGTGTTAACAAGTCCCGAAATATATACCACTTCCCCCAGAGTGTCGGGCAAGCTGTCAGCACTACCCTCTCCGTCGTACCAAATGAGTCTTTCCACCTTTGGCTTGCCAAGGGTCAATGTGCCCGTCTTATCGGTAAAGAGTATATTCATACAACCCGCCGTTTCGATGCCCGCAAGCTTGCGGACCATGACCTTGTCCTTGAGCATTTTGAACATATTGCGGGAAAGCACCACCGTTATCATCATGGGCAGGCCCTCGGGCACAGCCATAATTATAATGCTTATGGCAAGGGTAAGTGCGTGAAGCAGATTTTCTACCATCAAGGGAATATTCATCAGCTCAGCTTGCATCAGCGCCTTGTCCATTCCGTTTTCAAAGACTATTCGGGTCACAAGGTCGGCGGCAGCGATCAAAAATGCCGCTACATAGCCTATTCTGCTGAGAGTCTTTGCCAAAGTGCTCAGCCGCGCCTTTAAGGGACTTTCACGGGGCACTTCAGAAAGAGATGCCGCCAAAGCACCGAAAACGGTGGCATCGCCCACGCTCCTGACCAGCATTACCCCCTCCCCCGAGGTTACTACTGTGCCGCGAAAAAGGGTGTTCTTTGCCAAGGTCTCGCGGGCATCGGTATCACTGTCGGGGTGCTTTTTCTGCTCGCGGCTTTCACCGTTTATTGAGGATTGATCCACCGAAAGATTGCCGCTGACGATTATTCCGTCGGCGGGGATCATATCCCCCGCCTGAAGCAGCACCACATCGTCCACCACTATCTCGTCGGCGGAGGTTTCAAGCACCTGCCCGTCCCGCCTGATTCGGGCGGTAATGCGGGAGGATTCCTCTTGAAGCTTTATGAATGCGCTTTCGCTGCCGTATTCAGAAAGGGTGGAAACAAGGGACGACAAAAAGATGGACAGCGCAATGCCCACCGTCTCAAACCAGCCCTGCCCGCGAAAGGCAAATAGGATGTTCACCGCCAACGCGGCGCAAAGTATCTTGATTATGGGGTCACTGAAAGCCATACAAAGCTTTGACAAAAAGCCTTGCCGTTTTTGCTTGGATATCACATTTGAGCCGTGTTTTTTTCTCGACTCCTCTGCCTGACGGGCGCTGAGCCCGTTTTGATCAAACTCTGCCTGCATATTTTCACCTCCGTAGATTTTATGCTGCCTGTCCGTCTTTTATTACCAAGGGTGAAATTGGCAGAACGGCAATCTTACAAAAACATAAAAAAGTGCTGAAATTACAGACTTTTTGACGAATAATGCAATATTTGCCACATAAAATGGAAGATTTTTTGCATTGAATATTCTTTACCATATCTGTAAAATCAAAGCGAAGGAGGTTTTATTTATGAAAAGACTGATCTGTATACTGACAGCAGTGATGATCTGTATGTCCGTTATGCCCGCTCTGCCCGCTCACGGGGCGGATATGCAAGCGGATGTGCTGGTTGACGGAGCAAGGCTTTCGCGAAGGGCATACGTGGAGGACGGCACATCATTTGTTCCCGTCCGCGACTTATGCGAAAAGCTTGGAATGACCGTCACCTGGCGGGCAAGCGATAAAAGCGTGCTTATACGCGGCGGTGATGTTTATGCCCGTCTGCACGTAGGCTACTCATCTGCTTGGGACCGCAATACAGAGGTACAGCTTGGCAAGGCTTGCACACTTAAAAGCGGCACATTTTATGCGCCCGCAAGAGGAATTGCAAAGATACTGTCTCTGGGTGTGGATTGGAACGGAAAAAACAGGCAGGTGCTGTTTCAACGCTCCTCGCCCTACACAAGCGACGAGGTCTATTGGCTTTCACGGATAATCAGCGCCGAGGCGCAGGGTGAAAGCCTTGAAGGACAGATAGCGGTGGGAAATGTAATACTTAACCGTGTAGAAAGCCCCGATTTTCCCAACACCATTTATGGGGTCATCTTTGACCGAAGCTTTGGTGTGCAGTTTACACCCACTGCAAACGGCACAATTTATAACGAGCCCACTCAGCAATGTATCGAAGCGGCAAAGCTCTGTCTCAGCGGTTATGAGGTGGCTCCTGATTGCCTTTATTTCTTCAATCCTGAGCTTTCTACCGCCCATTATTGGATAATAAACAACAGAAGATTCTGCAAAATTATTGGAAATCACCATTTTTACGACTAAAAAAGTTTAATTTTTGTTAAGAATATAAGGTTGACATTCAGGAATATTATGGTATTATATTGGAGATAATAGTTACAAAAGAGTAACAAAATCTTTCCTGAGGATGTGAACCACTTGTCTTTTATAAAACAGTGCGCAATGTTTGTGTTGTGTGCCGTAACTGTTTTGGCAAGCATTTCGCCTGCTACGGCAAACAATTATACACACGCACCGACCCCCTTAGTGCCGGAGGTTCAGGTTGAAACCGAATCGAACGCACCCGAGGCTGAAGCCGAGACAGAACCCAAGCAGGAGCTTGAAGCTCTGCCCGAAATCGAGGTCAAGTCGGCGCAGAGCGATTGGCCCGTATCGGTTTGGCTCAACGGGGAGGAAATGGCGCTGACGATCCCCACAATTCTTAATAACGGAATAACCTATGTCTCCATTGGCGATTTTTGCAGGGTTATGGGCTGCGATATCAGCTTTGAAGGCGGTGTTTTTACCGCTATCCGCGGTCAGGAGCTTGAAATAAGCTGCACAAGCGGTAACTTTTATCTCCTTGCCAATGAGCGCGCTATCTATATGGGTAGTGAATGCTTTGCACAGGGCAACGAGCTGATGGTGCCCGTCCGCGCTATGGCGACAGTTTTTGCACTTGACCTTGAATGGAATGGCGATGAGCGCAGGATCGATCTCAGCGGCGGCGGTGTACTTGAGAGCGGCGATACATTTTATAATGAAAAGGATCTGTATTGGCTTTCGCGCATTATCAATGCGGAAGCGAGAGGTGAAAGCTTTATCGGACAGATCGCGGTAGGAAATGTGGTTCTAAACCGCGTCAAGTCAAGCGAATACCCCAGCACCATCTACGGAGTTATTTTTGACAGAAACAATGGTGTGCAGTTTACACCCATTTCCGATGGAAGCATCTATTTAGAGCCCTATGATTGCTGTGTTATTGCCGCAAAGCTTTGCCTTGAGGGAATCAAGGATTATTCCAACGGCGCGATCTATTTTATAAGCGACAAGGTAAAAAGCTGCTATGCTACCATTCATTGTGAAAAGGTGGCAACTATAGGCGGCCACAGATTTTATGCATAATGTTGAAAACAGACCACAAGTTTTGTGGTCTGTTTTTTTGATATTGTATATGGAGTTTATCTTTCGCCGCAATACATCGTATTGTTCGCTCGCCGTACACATAGTACTGTCTTCGCTCACATTACTCGTCTTGCGACGAAATCTAAACTCCTCTTGGGTGGTGAAATTGTTTTCACAATCCTCTATCAACAGGGTTAAATAGTTCTTTAATCGACATATTCGTTAAAGCGCAGGCATTGGACAAGGTTTTGGTGGTAATATATGCAGATACCTCCCCTGTTTCAAATCTATTAATGGTTTTTACAGAGACACCCAACAGTTTTGCCATTTTTGTTTTTGTGTAACCATTATTTTTGCGATATTGGGTAATATTATCGGCAAAGTTTTTCCACATAGGTAGTGTTAGTCTTTCTCTTTTCATATTGACCTCCATTGGTTTCATATGAAAAGAGTACCATTTTGCGCCGTATAAGTATGCATTACATTTGTAATGCAAATGTAATGCAATGCGGCTATTACGATTTATACAGTTTTACATATTGCTACATAATCCCATCGTATTTTCGAGCAGATTTTCGCTGAGTAGTGAAGCGGCAGTTCGGTAGTGAATGACTGCCAGTGGCAGTCAGAGCCGAACTGTGACCGAGCCGCAGCGAGAAAATAACCGCTCAAGTGACAGTACTATTTGTACGGCGCTTGAGCGGTTATGCAGTATTCAGTTTTTGCATAAAACCTCGTCCGAAGCGCGTAAAATTGAGAGATTTCGCACTGAGACAAAGAATGGCTACTGTGGCAGTACTTTGTGTACGGCACAGTAGCCATTCTGCAGTATTCAGTGTGAAAGAATCAATTTTACTTATTTCTTTGCGGCGCGGAGAGCAAGTATACGGTTCATCTCGTTATAAACGATCATGAAGCCTTCATCAACACCCATACCGGGCTTTGCAAGGATCTGTACGGGCTTGGTTGCCATTGCGCAGTTTACGCAGACCTGAGCAGAGCGGTCGGTCTCGTTGCAGGTACCACCCTGATATGCACCGATACCCTTTTCTTTGCAGTAGAGAACTGCTTCGATGGTATTATTGATACCGCCGAGGTCAGGAGTCTTGATCTGTACCATATGACCTGCCTTTGCGTCGGCAAACATCTTGATGTCTTCGAGAGTGTTGCACCACTCGTCAGCAACCAGCTCAACATTGATTCCGCGGTCGTCAAGCTCGCGGGTCAGGCCTGCAAGAGCCTCGATCTGAGTCTCACGGTCGCAGTCACAGTCCATAGGACCTTCGATGCGGAGGTGGAAGGGCTTTGCGATTTCTTCAAGCTTTGCGATGTAGTCAGCCATTTCCTTGTAGTTGTTGTTGCCGAATGCAGCACCGATGGTGCCGTAAACGTCGATATGGAGAACGGGATTGTAGCTTTCGTCAACTCTCTTGGAGAGGATACGGTCACGGAGCCATGCAACATAATCAGCTAACTTTTCGCCCTTGGTGCCAAGCTTGTCAGCTACATTGTTGATAAGAGCGTGGGGCAGAACCTGTGCGCCCTTGATGATCATCTTGTCAGCGTTGTCGTAGCGGTCGTCACCGGACTGAGTGAAGATAGCAATGGGTTCTTCGGAAACGGTGGTGCCGTATTCGTCAGCAACGACTTCGCACATAAGACGACCGGTTGCCTTTGCTACTGCATCAAGCAGAGCCTGGGAGAGGCCGTAACGGATAGCGGTGTGAAGGCGCTTTCCGTCAACAGTGATGGCTTCCATAAATGCAGCCAGCTCACGGAAATTGTCAGCTTCCTTGCCGATGAGCTTGGGAGCGATCTCTTTTTCGATAACGGGGATAAAGTCCTTTGCGAGGAAAAGGGGATCGCGTCCGCCTGCACCGGAGTACTGAACAGCGGCGCAATCGCCGTAAGCGACCTGACCGTCCTCGAGAACGATCATAACAGAGATGGACTCACCTGCCTGACGGACAGAGGTGAAGCCGTCGGTTACTGCTTCGCCCACATAGAAAACGCCGTCGTGACCTGCGCCCTTCTTGATAGCGCGCTGATCGTCAAAATAGAAGCCTGTACGGCCTGCAGAGCAGACAATATTCTTAATTTTCATAATCTATATTCTCCTTTATCATTAAAAGTCAGATCAATACTTGGGGCGGCCTACAAGTCTGCCCTTACCGATTGCATAAACGTCGTCGATAACCATCTGGAAGGATGCTTCTCTGTTCTCAGCCTTTGCACGCTCGTTGATCTTTTCAGCGTGGAAGTCCTTGATATCCTGACTAAAGGGCAGATTACCTGTGTTCAGGATACGTACTGCGCCGTCGTTGTCACGGCAGGGCAGCATAAGTCCCTTATTGTAGCGGCAGGGTGCAAAGGGAACATCGAGTGCGCCCGACTCAACACCGCGGCAAACACCGACGGCGATATCACCGTTACCCAGCTCGAAGCACTTGTCAACGATGGCACGGGTCTCAAGACGAATGATCTCCTTTTCGCCATCAAGACGGCTATCCTTGAACTGCTGATCAGCCAGCATATTGACCACCTGCTTGGTGCAGCGCAGACCCTGTGCATTTGCTTCCATAGTGGGGATACCTGCTGCCTCGTGGGGAGTCTTGACGATGACCTTGGTTGCCTTGGAAAGTGCAGCGATAAGGCTACCGGAGGAGATAACACCGAATGCCTTTGCTTCGTCTGCAGGGAAGCCGCCCATCCACTGATGGAGAACGGTGGTGATGACTACATCGTTGTAGCCGTACTTTGCCATATATTCATCGGTCAGTTCCTGAAGGACCTGGATAGCTGCGATGTCCTGAACAAGGTTTCCGCACTGACCATAGCCAACAGTGATGTTCTTAACACCCTGCTCTGCTGCAAGCAGTGCTTCGATGATGGCTGCTGCGTGGGAGATACAGGGAGGAACAAGGGTTCCGGTAAGAGGACCATAGGGCTCGCGGTTGATGGAAACTCCCATCTCTTCATATATACCGGTCAGGCGGTCAACATACTGCCAATCGCGGATGGTGCGCTCCATGGGAACGTTCTTGCAGTAAGGCAGGTTGTAGGAGATTCCGCCGCCTTCGTAGCTGGTGAAGCCGCCTGCGAAGGTGATCTCAGCAAGCAGACGAGCATCGGGAGTTCCGTGACGGACCTGAAGGGGTACGTTGACGCTCTCAACTACCTGACGGCACTTTGCAACGCCGTGGTTAACAGCCGGGAAGCCGTTGAGCATTGCTCTGCCAAGGCGGATGGACTCATTGATGCCGTTCTCAGCCTCGGTGTAACGGTTCTGACGGGTATAGCTGTCAATGGTGGAGGGAAGCAGATCGGCTTCGCCGTGCTTTTCAAGATACTGCATCAGCTTGATGTGCTCTTCAACAACGGGAACACCTGCACGGGGCTGAATAAGGGTTCTGCCTTCCTTTTTTGCCTTGATAAGCTTTTTGGAGAAGTCGCGGGATTCGGGCATTGCCTTATGGTATGCAACAGCCTCTTCCCAATTGACATCCTTACCTGTGGGCCACTGGGTCATAACTTCGCTTCTTATACGGTGAAATTCCGCATCAGAGATTTTCTTGTTTTGAATATCCATTCTTCTCAAGCTCCTTCTTCATAATTCGCAATGCCGCGCCGGGGTAATGAACGGAAAGAAGACCCATAGCGGCTAAAATATACTTTCTGTCCACCCAAATGTCTGCCTCTTTTGGTCTGAGTGACATTGGATGCATTGGGCTGTACAGGGCAGATCTTGCAATATCTGCGGCATCGGGGGAATGAATAATGCTTCCGCCGGTGAGTATCACCTGCTTGACACCCGACAGATCCTTGCCCGCCTGTACATAGGTTAGACCCATCATTGTGTAGGTCTCTTCCATTGTTCCCGCGTGGCGCATTACTGCGGTCTCCACTGCCAACGATGCCAGCGCAAAATCAAGCTTTCGCAGATCGTCGCCGTCGTTTTCGGGAACCTTGTCGGTGTTTTCCGACAGATATTTGATAAGTTCTTCAGCTCTTGATACCGAAAGACCTGATATTTCGCTTACTCGCTGAATGCTTGTGGCTTCCACGATTCCGTTAATGGAATAGCGCATTCCGATATCACCTTCAACCGTTCTCTTTGAAAACGGCTCGGGCAGACCCTTGTAGACCGTGTTCGCCGCCTTGGGCATACCGTCGGCAATAGAATAAATATCGGTGGTGGCACCGCCTACGTCAACGGCAACCAGATCGCCTATGCCTGTTTCCTCATCACAGCCCTGAGCAAGCAGATTCATTGCCTGCAGCACTGCGGAGGGGGTGGGCATCATTATATCGGACAAAAGTGATGTGATCTTGGACAGACCCTTTGCAAGCACGATTCGGTTTAAGAATATCTCTCGTATCTTCTTTTGGGTGGGAGTGATATTCAGCACACCGAACTTGGGCATTACATTTTCGCAAACATAGACCTCACAGCCTTCGAGCAATCTCTGACACTGTCTTGCACAAGAGCGGTTGCCCGCGATGACTATTGGAAAGCTTGGCTTCATCTCTGCCAGCATTTTTGCATTGTGGAGAATGCACTCGGTATTTCCCCCATCTGTGCCACCCACAAGAAGGAAGATATCAGGCTTGGTTTCCTTTATATCCTCAATATCGTCCTCGGTGAGCTGGAAGGAATAAACTCCAACCACCTTTGCGCCCGCGCCCAGGGATGCAAGTCTTGCCGCCTCGCTGGTCAGTTCGGGAACAAGTCCCGATGTGACCATTCTCAGTCCTCCTGCGGCGGAGGAGCAAGCATAGCACTCGGAAAACTCGATATCTCCCGTCTTTTGACGGAGAATGGCAAGTCCCTTGTTAAGGCCGTCGTTGATATCGGTCTGTACAGTGGTATATGCCGCCGCGGTGCCCAGTATCTGTTCGCTGTCTACATCAACTGCAGTAAGCTTGGTATATGTGCTTCCGAAATCTATCAGAAGGACAGGCTTCATGCCTTAGTCCTCCATATGGAGCAGCTCGCGGAGTGCCTGAATGGTAGTCTCGGGGGCTGTTCCGGGAGGGAACGCTCTGTCAAAGCCCATAGCGATAAAGCGCTTTTCAACTTCTGCGAAGTCGTGCTTACCGATAACGATATTTCCGCCGACAACAAGAGGAATGTCTTTAAGTCCTGCTTCATTGCACTTTTCTCTCATACCCTGACAGTCAAGCTCGCCCTGACCGTAAAGAGAGGAAATTACGATAGCATCTGCATTGGACTCAATAGCCGCTGCGATGTATTCTTCCTGAGAAACCATAACGCCAAGGTTAACGACCTCAAAGCCTGCCTGAGTAAAGGCGTGGTAAAGGATCTTGTTACCAACAGCGTGTACGTCGGCGCCGATAACGCCAATAACAAGTACTTTTTTGCGTTGTTCCATTGTGTTGCACCTCATAATAATTTGTTCGGCTTTTTATTGGGCAAAGCATTGAAATAGCCCTAAAAAACGGGGTGTTTCTCATCTTTTGCCCATTTCAAGCCATAGTACTCCATTTTCAATTGTACTATATCTATATGATACAATGAACTATATCATATTGTCAATACCCTATTTCTAAATATTGTAAATTTTTATGTTATGTACATATTTATTGTTCCTCAATTATTGACAAAATAGTTACAAAAGAGTTACAATATTCCCGCTTGGTCGTTTTCGACATTTTTCGGCAAAGGAGTATTGTAAGTGAAAAGACTGATCTCTTGTATTTTAATAACAGCCTTAATATTATGTATCCCCATTTTTGCCGCAAGCGACAGCGAGCAGGCAGCTGCAGAGGAACTTTATGACTTAGGTCTGTTCAAAGGAACGGGCAATGTTGGCGGAAAGCCCGTCTTTGAGCTTGAGCGTACCATGACCCGCGAAGAGGCTTTGGTAATGCTCATCCGTCTGCTGGGCAAGGAAAAAGAGGCTTTGGCTTGTGATTTTGCTTGCCCCTACCCCGATGTTTCAAGCTGGGCAAAGGCTTATGTGGGTTATGCCCATATTACGGGACTTACTTTAGGCTTGGGCGATGGCACATTCGGCGGCAAGCAGGAGACCACAAGTGCACAGTACCTTACATTTTTGCTTCGTGCCTTGGGCTACAGCACTCCCGTGGATTTTGTGTGGACCGATGCACTGACATTTGCTACCGAAAAAGGCTTAAACAAGGTCAGCTTTGCCGACTATAAAGAATTGCTCACCCGCGGAAATGCCGCCGAGCTTTCACTTCAGGCGCTTTCACTCAAGACCAAAAACGGAAAGAAACTGCTCAGCGAAGTGCAGAATGCGGGTACAGTGGGCAATGGCGGTGGCTACACTACATCCCCTTACAGTGCAGAGGGTGGAAGCACCAAGACCACCGGTAATATTGTTCTTCGCAATGAAGATGACTTGCCCATAACCGCAAAGAAGGCTCTTTCTTTAGAGTCACCCGTCAGTATCAAGGCAAACGGCGAGGTACAGATACTTATAGTACACACCCATTACAACGAGTCATACACCCCTTCCGACGGACTTACATATAAAAAGAGCAGTACCGCGCACACCGAGGACAGTGAACGCAATATGCTCCGAATCGGTGAGATAGTTACCGATTATCTCAACAATCGAGGAATAGGCACTGTACAGATCCGCAAGGAAGTGGACTATGCCAGTGCATATAAAAAGCTCCGCCCCACCATTGAGGATTACCTTGAAGAATATCCCAATGTGCAGATGGTCATCGATATTCACCGCGATTCCTTTTCCACCAACAACGGCACCCCCTGCAAGACGGTCGCCACCGTAAACGGACAAACCGTCACACAGCTGATGATAGTCAGCGGCACCGGTGGAAACGAAAATTGGAGGCAGAATCTCGGTTTTCAGGCAAGACTCCACAATATGCTGGAAAATCGCTATCCCGGACTTATGCGTCCTCTTATTCTCCGCGATTCAAGCTATAACCACGACCTGACCCCCGCAAGTATGATATTGGAGGTAGGCACCGCGGGCAATGAGCTTTCGGAGGCTATGCAAAGCGCATATCTTTTCGCCGAGACCTTGGCAGATTATCTTTTAGGCGCAACCGAATAAATAACACAAAAACGCGGTAAAAAAACTGCACTTGGAATCCAAGTGCAGTTTTTTGTTTATAATATTCAGAATCCTATTGAAGGGCGTGCAACGCAGAACAATCCCTCACCTAAAATACTGTCAGCAAAATCCACCGCTGCCGAACCGCTCACCTCAAAATACTCTCCCTCATCATTATATCCCGCAAATATACCATCACCCAGATAGACATAGGCTTTTGCCTGAGAGAAGTTTGCGTTTGAAGCCAACGAATCCTCTCTATCTATCAAAACTACGATATCTCCCGCAACAAAGTTCTCAAAATTAAGATCTTTAATTCTTGCGATCGAGCTGCCTAAGGTTCTCTTAAGGTTTTGTCCACCGAAAAGATTTCCGGGAATTATTGAAGTAGTATCATTACGGGTATACAACATAAGTTCCGAGGAAGTCTCTTCATCAAACACTGCAGCAAGCAGGCTTGATTCCGAGGTGTATGTGGCTTTGAAATTGATTCCCATATTGCTATAGGCAGCGCCTGCAAGATCATAAGCGTCGGTATAGGACGCATTGTTGTTTCTTATATAAGATACCAATGCGCTTTGTTGCGCCGTCGTCAGGGTATCTGCAACAATGATGGGTGTTGAGCCAAGCTGTACCCCATTAATATATGCGTTATCCACTTCTACAGTTCCGCTTGCAGACGAGGACACTTTTACAGTATAGCTTACCGTTTTTTCCTCATAAGGTGAAAGGGTGAAGTTAAACTCAATATTCTTTCCGTTTACTGTAGCTCCTCCGCTGACATAGCTTACCTCTGCAGGCATAGTTTCGGCGATACTTATGTCTCGGTAAAACTCCGTATAATTTTTAACCGTAAAACTGAATGTTACATTTCCATTCGGGCTAACAGTAACGCCCTCCGGAGCAGATGTTGTTTTGTACGCTACTATTCCCCACAGCCCCGCAATTCTTGATGCCGCATTTTCACTTATCACAAGGGAATCATAATCAGGTCTGAGAACAGTAATTGCCGCCTCATCGAATATATTTCTCGTTGCTCCTTCATCAAGAAGATTATCTATAAGATCTATCTGGATTCCTCCGGGCAATTCGTACAGATCGTTCTTACTTTCTATTCTGTAATCCGAGCCGCCTGCGCCGGCCTGGTCACCCGAACAATGCATAAACAAGCCGTCACCGATATATATGGTAATATGTCCACCGCCCGAAGCAAAATTAGGATTGGACGAGGAGCCCTTATGGATATATAGGATAACATCTCCGGGGCGCAACACCTTATTCACCAAATAGGTCTTTGCTTGAGCCCTGGTAGTTATGCTGACCGACGGTGTAGCGCTTCCGTTTACATACGCAACATAAATTCCGTCCCGATCGGTAGCTGTATTGTTATTTACGCCACCGTCGTTTTTATCCTCGTCGGTCCATGTGAACACATCTGACAGATACGGAATGGTGGATCTGTTTTGATATATGGCCTGACAAGATCTCCTCGTTGTGAATTGCGAATTGCTAAAAGCTACATCGAATACAGCACTTACCCAGTCAGAGCAGTCGGTGTACATCGTATACTGTGGTGATGAATCCTCAGGCAAACTGTTTGCCATATTTGACTCATGTCTGAACTCTCTATAATCGGGCGTGCCCTTTGCTACATTGCGGTTAAGAACCTTTTGATCATACTGCACCCAATTTCCTCGGGCCTCATATGCCAAAAGTGTAGCAATCAAAGCATTCAGCTTTTCACGGTTCGGTCCGTTTTGCTCACTTCCCATAATATAATCTCCGCTTCCTCGCATAATTTCAAGATCAAGAGGAGTATGATCATGGTCTGTCAACACACAGCCCGTTAAATCATGTATCTGCTGTTGAATTACTACGCAATCGCTCTCTGTAAGTCTTCCATAAACATTAATATCTTTTATACATTCTCCGGTTATATCGGCAAAGAATATACCCGCCGTAAAATATGCTCCGCAAATAGAGGGATGTCTGTGCAAGGTCATTCCCGCAAAAGTTCCAGTTGCAGCATTGGCCTCTGTGGTATACAGGTCTATTTCATCAGCCGCAAAATTCATCCAATACTGACCCATACTGAACACATTTGCAGATATTCCGATATCTTGAAGCTCGTTCTGAATGGTCACAACATTTGAAGTGGTTGCTGAAAGGTGCTCTGCCGAGTTTGCGTACCAATTAGAATAGGTGATACGCAGATCACTGTTTCCATATGCAGGTGGAACCACCAAAACAATTTCAGCATTGGGATGATTCTGTTTCACCTTATATGCCAAAGCTTTCGCCGCCACAATCTCATTGGTATAGTTTGCGTTAGTTCCTCTGTAAAGGTCTCTGTTATATACAATATAGAAAATATCTATCGGATTATCGGTATTTTCTACAACAGACCTCATCTTATTGGGATTGCTGGTGCTTTTGAATACAAGCTGAGAGTAATCAGTTGTAACTTCCCCATTTGCATTAAGATAACTGTTTCCGGACATCTCAAATAAGCTTCTCAGCGCATAGCTGGATGATGTTCCCAGATTCATTGATGTTACAGCATCCACATCGACCCTATGTCCGCTTTGCACAGCAAACGCTTCGATCAGATCTGCCATATTATATCCGCAAATAAGACCGTCACCAAAGAATACGACATGGGTCGCTTGGTTGTTTTCATCGATCCTACCGCCGCGTGCCAGCGGGGAAAGATAAAACTGAACATTTTCTGCAGTAGGGTTGTACGGGTCTACATATGCGCCATATCTTGAACTCCACTGAAGTGTGCTTTCTGTATAATCTGTTGTTTCAATTATCTTATTATACTGTGCCGTTGTGAGCTGCTCACCCCCGGGAGCAAAAAGCACGTTGCGTACATACTCTTCCGCAACCTGCTTCAAAGAGCGTGTATGCTGACCATATGAAAAATCACTGTATATTCTTCCAATTGTTCCGTCCGCGTACTTATACTCTATAAATCCACGGAAGGTAATCGCCTTTTCATAATTCGTGTTGCTGACACCTATCGAAACAGCATAAGCATCGACTGTTGCACTTGATGGTTTTCCATTGGGATAAATATATTGATTACCCGCCCATATATTCCCATACGAAGCACGTATGACCGAAGGATTAAGAGTATCCGTAACAACAAAAGTTGCTCCAGTTGCCGATGAAGAAACACCTGTGTAGGCAACGACCTTTCGGGCATAACCTATATCTGTATCGGTCTCAGCCGTGAGACTTTTCATACCTACGGCATTAAGTACAGCAGTGTCAATCTCAGTAATCACATAAAATGCAGAGCCTGTGGATGTCGTAAGCCTAAACTGTCCGCTCGGCAAAGTGTTGACTTTTATCCATACGGCATAAATACTCTCAAGATCTGCCGCAGACACAAGGTCTCCTTCTTTATAAACAGCCACAGCTTCCGCCTGAGCCGTATCATACGCCATAGTCTTAACATATCCAACAAAATCATCTTCAGTATACCCCGAAGGTGCTGTTGCTGCAGGCAATTCAAAGAATCCTCTCGGCGCAATATCATTGAGTATCGTATTTTCATTGGGAGATTTGATCGTAATATCGGTCAGACTTGCAGAAAGCCTGAGTTTGCCTCCTGCAACCGACACTGAAAATGCAGGCTCATCCGCAAAGACTACATCCGAGGTATAAACAAAACCACTCTCCACATTCGCCACATCAAATAGATTCCCTACCGAGCCCAACACATAAAAAGGTGTATGCATTCCAACCGAGCCGCTGAAATCCGATTTAATTGTAGTTGTAGCAAAGGACGTGGATGATATACAAATATTTGCAGGCTGACCCAATGTGGTATTTCCCGTGACAACAGCCTCTCCACCCAAGGTCAAAGACCCGCCATTGAACACATAAACGCCCGCGCCTTCTGCACCGGCGGTATTACCTGTAATAGTTCCTCCGAGAATCTCAACACTGCTGTCTGCACCATTACTGTTGATTCCCGCACCGCCGCCGTCGGTAGTGTTTCCGCTAATTGTTCCCCCGTTCATTACAACAATTCCCTGATTATATATTCCGCCACCGCTTACTCTTCCTCCCGTAAGCAATGTGCCGTCATTTATAATAAGGTGTCCCGCTTGATTGGTAGCATCAGGTGCCGATACCACCAAACAACGAGCATTGTTTTCATTATCTCCAACATCTATTGTAATATTTTTCAGTGTGAGAGCTCCACCGGCTCTGACCGTAATAGCCCGGTTAGACGAACCGACATATCTGAATATATCGGCTTCTCCGCCATCATCACCTCGCAGTGTTACATTATATCCTTCGGGAATAGCTATAGGGGAAGATGATGTTACTGTACCATCAATCAAAATTGCCGCCTCGCCGTTCCTTGCTCCCTTTGTTGAAGGCGCAGTCAACTCTAACCCTGCAGGGGCTACTCCATACCAATTGGCAATGCTTTGAGTGTTTTGACGTTCTTGATCCCACTTAAAATAAATATTCAAGGTAGTAACAGACGATACACCCAGATTGTTGGCATTTGCTCCCGTAGAAGAATTATGTTGTACGCCCCATACAACTTGATCATATACGTTCAGCTCTCCCGCATTTACATACAATCCTCCGTTTACATTTCCTGCGGTATTATTGCTGATCTCTCCACTAAAAAGATTGACTGTAGGCAAAACACCCGAATTGCTTGTTGCAAAAATAGCTCCTCCGTTATTTGTAGTGCTGTTGCCTGTGATCACACCTCCGCAAAGATTTACATCACCGCCACTCGAATAAATTGCTCCGCCATTTGCGTTATAATATGCTCCCGTCAATGTCGTTCCGCTACCTATATTAAGCGTTCCGTTTTTAGAAACATATATGGCGCGTAAAGGAACATTGCCGCTACCATTGGGGTTGATGGTAATATCATTCAAGGTCAATGTGGAGCCTACATTAACATCTATCATCCCGTATTTGGCGTTAGAAAAGCTGCCGTTTATCGACTTGGTTCCGTCACTTGTTATTGTAACATTGCTATTCACAGGCAATATAAGTGTAGATGTCAAGGTGACATCTTGCGTTAGATAGATCGTATATTCGGTTCCGTCTGTTGGTGCGGCACTTACAGCTGAAATAAGTTCAGCCGAGGTTGCAACATTTACCGCACTTGCGCCAAATGCGTAAAGTGCAAAAAATGTGGCAACGCATAAAAATGCCATCAAAAGTTTTGTCAGCGATGAATGGTTTCTGTCTTTTTTCATAATTCTTCCTCCTGGTCTACTTGTTCGGTGGGGAGAACTTCCAACAACTTCTTTTTGTCGAAAAGTTTCTCTATCGGACGGATGGGCTCAAGGGGGATCATTTCTTTGCCGAGGGTGGAAAGGCAAAAAAGAATCCATCTAAAACTTAAAAAGATAATAACATAATACACCAAAACCGTCAACTTTTTTGTTAGGTATTATTAAAAATATACCGTGTTTCTCTAGATAATTTGTGTATTTTAGCTAAATGTTTAGTGTTTGACATTTTAATAAATAGTTGCTATATTAAAACTGACATTATCATTTTATTTATTTTTAAGTATTTTAATGTGGTCAGAGGTGGAATTATGGACAGATCACTTTATATGAAAATATACGACAGCTTTGTCAGTGATATCAAGTCGGGACAGCTGCCGCCCCACACAAAACTCCCTTCAAAAAGAGAGCTTTGCGCGCTAAAGGGCGTAAGCCAAAGCACTGTCGAAACGGCATACGGAATATTGCAGGCAGAGGGATATATCTATTCCCTGCCCAAAAAAGGTTATTTTGCAGGGGATCTTATTTCCCTCTCCCCGCCCGTCAAGACCGCCGCGCCCATAAAGAAAGCGCAAAGTGCTGAGCCTCAGCTTTTTTGCCGTCTTTCCACCAATGGTGCAGACACCTCTGTCTTTCCCTTTTCATCCTGGGCAAAGATGACCAAGGATACAGTTTACAACAATCCCCATCTGCTCAGCCGCGGCGAGCCTCAGGGGGATTTAGAGCTGAGACAGCAGCTTCAGGCATTTTTGCACGAGCACAGAGGTGTGGTGTGCTCCCCCGAGCAGATAATCGTAGGCGCGGGAATGGACTATCTTCTAGACATCATTCTCCGTCTGCTGCCCAAGGGCACTGTTTTTGGCTTGGAAAATCCCGGATATCAGGCAACCTACGGGGTTATTGAGGCAAGCGGAAGGAAAACCCTGCCCATTGAGCTTGACGAAAGCGGAATGAGTGCCGCAAGTCTTGCCAAAAGCGGCGCCGATGTGGCATATATCACTCCGTCCCATCAGTTCCCCCTATGCATAACTATGCCCATAGCCCGCAGATTGCAGCTGCTCAAGTGGGCAAGTGAAAAGGACGGCAGATATATAATTGAAGATGACTATGACAGCGAGTTCCGATATGCATTTCGCCCAATTCCCGCAATGCAGGGCATGGACGAGCACGGAAAGGTCATTTATATAGGTACATTCAGCCGCGGACTTGCTCCGTCCATCCGTGTTGCTTATATGGTTCTCCCCCCTTCTCTGCTAAGCGAGTACGACAAGGCAAGTAAGCATATGTCCTCCACTGTTTCACGCTTTGAGCAGCATACCCTTTGTCGTTTTATCGCCGACGGGCTTTATTCAAGGCATCTTCGCCGCGCAGGCAATCTCTACAGACAAAAGCAAGCTCTGCTCCGCGAAAAGCTCAACGATATTCCCGATCTTACCATCCGCGGTGACGAGGCGGGGTTACATTTTCTTGTAAGTTCCCACCGAATGAGTGAAAGAGATATGGTGGCTTCTGCCCTTGCCGAAGGCATAGGAATAAGCGGACTTTCCCGCTATTGGCGTGGGGATGGCTGTCCCGAAGGAGTGTGTCTTATCGGCTTTGCAGGTCCCGATATTGCCACCCTTGAGGAGGCGGCAAGGAGGCTGAAAAAGGTATGGAGCAGATAAAAGTGCCCCGCGTGCGACATTTTGCCGAGGGTGCTGCAGCCTTTGGTTTGGCGCTCCTATGCTTTGCGCTTCTGCATCTTAGCGGTGTTTCCACCCTTGTTTCTGTAGGTATATGCGCCGCCGCGGCATTGATCCTTGCCGTCTTGGGAATTATCCTGCGCAGAAGCGGTCTCTCTGCAGGCTGTGCATTGGCAATCATCTATCTTATAGTTTTTGTTTTATTCTTTTTCGAGCCCACCCTTGATCTGAGCGGCACAAGCGGCAGATTTGTTCTGCGGGCAGACTCACAAGAGCAAAGCTATGTCAGCTATGGTGCTGTGGATTGCACTCTGCTCAGTCACAATGGCAAAGAGACCGAATCGGTCAAGGTAAGGCTCATCCTCACCGACGGCTCACCTCAACCCATAAAACCGGGTGACGAAATAATAACAGAAGGAAAGCTGTCTCAAACAAACAGTGCAAACCGCTATACTCAAGGCGCATTTTTGACCCTTAATCAGAATGAGACCGTGCCAATAACTGTAAGTCCCAACAAGGCGCAGACGGTCATTACCCGTTTAAGTAACTTTTCGCTCACCCTTTCGGACAAAATACAATCTCTTATTCCCGACGAGGAGGGCGCTTTGCTTGCGGCTCTTATATGCGGCGACCGAAGCGGATTTACCCCCGACTATAACGCCTCGCTCAGATCAAGCGGCCTGTCCCACATTGCCGCCGTATCGGGTATGCATATGTCGATCTTGCTCGCCATCATCTGTTTTATCTTTCCCAAAAAGGCGGCAATGGTCATATCGCTACCGCTGATGCTGGCATTTGCGGCAATGACAGGATTTTCTCCATCAATAGTCCGCGCACTCATAATGAGTTCATTTTTGGCGGTGGCATTTTTGATGAAGGCCGAGTATGATGCCATCACCTCGCTGACCGCCGCGGGTGCGGTCATTGGAATATTTAATCCCTTTGCCCTATGCTCCGCTTCCTTTTTGCTATCCTTTTTCAGCACATTGGGAATAATCCTCTTTTCGCCACGCATTATGGGCTTTTTCAGTGAAAAGCTACCCCGTAACAAGCTTCTTCTCAAGCTTTGCCATTGGCTTATATCCACTCTCGCAGTCACCGCCTCGGCAACTGTATTTACCCTGCCATTGCAGATGCTTTTCTTCCAATCGGTGTCACTGATCTCACTACTGTCAAATCTGCTTGCCACTTGGGCGGTATCACCCGCTATGTTTATTGGCATTTTTCTGCTTCCCATTGCCATATATGTGCCCTATGCGCAAAGCATTGCGGTATTTGTAATCGGCCTTCCGCTGAAATATATCAATTGGGTAATTCACCTCACCGGTGACACTATGCGCCTTGCGTCAAGCTCTGAAAATATTTGGCTTATCCTTACCGCCGTAATTCTGTTTTTGGGTGCTATCGTTTTGTATTTCAAAAAGATCTCACCCGCTATGTTTGCCGCCGTATCCTTGACGGCAATGGTACTGTCGGTGTGCTTTGCATATTTCACCGCTACTCCTCAGATCAGCATTTGGGGTGAAGGCGGTGCAGTCTGCATCAGTATCGCAAATGGCGGACAGGTCGTAAACATCGGAGCTCCTGCCGAATATAACGGAGCATATTTTGCAAAAAGCCAACTCAGCTTGGGCAGAAAGCAAACGGCAATATTGCTGGATACCTCCTATATTGCATCGGGCGGGCTTGATCCCGATCTGTTTGATGAAATATACTCACCTAAAGAATTGATAGGCACGGATTCCCTTATCTACACCGAAAGCGGAAGCCTTGACTTTGACGGCTTTTCTGTAGAGCTCCTTTGTCTCGGCGACACATCTGCCGCGAGAATCGTCACCGACAAGCTGTCGCTTTTGGACCTTTCGGCAATCGACCCGTACACCGAGCTACCCAAAGTGCCCAAAACAGACATATTGGTGATCAGCGGTGCTTATACCACCGCGCCGCGAATGCTTACATCACTTTGTGCCCATATTTCCCCGTCAATGGTGTTTATCAGCGGAAGCAGCGGCCTTTCCTATTCAGAGCTTTATGAGCTTTGCGGATGCAAGTTAACTTTCCTCGACAGTGCAGGTACAACAAAAATAAAATAATTGTATTTTTTAACACATTTTATCTAAAAGTGTGTTAAAATAAAAATACCGACACCTTTTCTTTTGAGGAGTACAGATGAGCAAGGAAAAGATCAAGCATTATTTGAAAAAAGCAATACTGTTTTTGACCAATCCACGGTTGCTTTTGTGCCTTGCCATAGGCTGGATGATAACAAACGGCTGGTCCTATGTGATCTTTGCCGTGGGTACCGCCTTGGGCATTCCTTGGATGATTGCCGTAGGCGGCGCTTATCTTGCCTTTTTATGGCTGCCCATCTCCCCCGAAAAGTTGGTAACGGTGGCTATCGCCATATTTTTGCTAAAGTGGCTGTTCCCCAACGACCAAAAGACCTTGGCGGTCTTGAAGGCTATGCACGAAAGGCTCAAAGCCGCCGTCAGACATCAAAAGGAAAAGCGCCTTGAGCGCAAAAGACAGCGCCGAGAAAAGGATAATAATGCCGAATGATAAAAGCGGCCGCCTGCAATTGTAGGCGGTCGCTTTGCTTCTCGCGGGACTTAACCCAAATACTCCACCGCCATTGAGCGCAGCGCGACCTTACCTTTGCCATTTATGGTAACGCAGAATCTGTCGCAGCTGCCTATTGGCAGAGGCACCTCAAAGCTTGTGGCTTTGATCGATCTGTGGCTATATACATTTTTAGTCCTTTTACCATCTTCCCTGACTGATATTTGCAAAAAGGCGTTTTCACTCATATCCACA
Source organism: Clostridia bacterium (assembly GCA_017408485.1). Taxonomy (GTDB): domain Bacteria; phylum Bacillota; class Clostridia; order Oscillospirales; family Butyricicoccaceae; genus RGIG3513. Next base: position 42,321 of record JAFQUM010000025.1, read on the forward strand.
CGCAGCATAAGTCGGCTATAGCACCTTTTACCCGCTGTGCCGCTTTCGAAGGGTACAAGCTCCAAACTCCACTGTGCATCTTTTGTATCACCCGAATTGGAATATATCTCCCCGTCCCGCAATGCAATGATATGCTCGTTATCCGTAAGCATTGTGTCAAATCCATCAGCACTCTGCTTCATCCATAGTCCGTGAAGCTTGTCATAGACATACACTCCGTCACCGAGGCTGATGTAGTAATCCATTCCCAACGCCGCCGAGCTGCGGGCTGTGCTTTCCACATTGCCAAGCGGGTATGATATAAGCTTTGGCACACCGCCGCTATAAGCATAAACACCATACTTGCCCTTGTAATAAAGCACCTCGTCAATTATCTGCAATGACCGCTCACTGCCCTTTTGCACTCCCGCTATCTCATACTCGTTCATATAGTATTCCGCAGGGAATGAGCCAAGCATCTTGTGCAAGCGGTTTTCCTTAAAGCAGCACACACCGCCGCCATAAGCGCAGATGGCTGTAAAATCGTCCTCGCTTGCCACCGCCACCGCATAGGAGTCTGTGGAAACAACATCAAACTCGGTAAACTCACCGGGCAAGCCTAAAGCGGATGCATAAATGGTATGTGTTCTGTTGCTGACTCCCCAAAGCCTATTCTCACTCTCGCAGATATAATCAAGGTCGGGAATATGCCTTGATACCTTGACGCTTGCATCCTCAAGTGAATAGGGTAGCATTTCAATATCCGCAGCTTGCTCCGCAACAGATGTGGCTTCATACCTGCCTATAGTGGTCAGTTTGGTTTTGTCCCACACATAGATAAAACCGTCATTTTTAAAGTACAGCCATTTTCCCGCCTTGACGGTGTCATAAATGGTTACCGAAAAATATCCGCTTTTTTCGACTATCGTCTCATCTTCAGGGGTATCACTGTCGTAAACAAAATACCGCGCCTTGATGATCTTTTCTCCGCTTATATCCTCATCAATTAGAATATAACTCAAAGCGCCTGTAAAGGTATTTTGCGCAAAGATCAAAGAATTGGTCTCTCCGTCAACCTTTGCAATGCTTATCCCCACACCGTCATAGAGACTATGGGGAGTTCCCGTCACATCAACAATGTCTCCCTCTTTAAATGTTCCCGAAAAGATGACCGATCCGTCGGTTGCGGAATAGGCATTATAGAAGTATGTGTTTGTGATGTAATTGATTGGATCATAAGGATTATCCGGTCCATTTGTGCCGCCCGATTCATACTCATATTCAGTTTGAACATCAGTTACCACGCAATAAATGCCTTGGGTATTGTACCTTGAAATATCAGGATCATTACGCACATCTCCTCTGACTATGTTCATCCCATCGTCATCGGTGATCTCCGGAATAAATATCGTGCCGGCAAACAAGCCATATATACCGCTTCCCACCATACCATCCCATTTCACAAGAGACTTCTTTTCTTGCAGTTCACGCAGATTGACCCATACCTTGTTTGCATCGTCCCAGCATTTGGCAATGGCATTTCTGTCTGTGCCGTAGGAATATGTACAAAGCTTATCCGTATCTTCGCCGTAATGATCCCCGATCTTTTCGCTCAGTCCCTCTTGCACAGGCGCATCTGTGGCAAAGGAGATAGAATTATCTCCCATTTCTACCGCATTGCTTCCGCTTGCCGAGAGCAGCCCCTCGGCAAGATCGTACAGCTCAAGTGTATTAAGGTCGATATATTTCTTATCGGGAAATATGCAAAGGCGGGTATTTACCGTGGCAAACTGCTTTTTTCCCCTTGTGACATAGCCGATATTCTTGCCGTCAAAGACAAGCAATCCGTCATCGGCTATGGTAAGCAGATTTCCGTTATGCTCATACATATCCACAATGCCGCTTTGCTCACCGTAAGGTACAAAAGGCTTGCTCTGTGTCAATGTTGGATATTGCTCGCTCGTCAGCCCCACGCTGTCCCGAAGCTGACCTTCTTTGAAGTTCTCCGTCCTATTCAGCCCCAAAAAACCGCCGATCTGTCTCATTTTCTTTTTAGTCGAGTATGTAAGCTTAGGAAAATACATTTTATATCACCTTCCAATTAACCGCAGTATCAGGCAGATTGTTTCGGCGAAATCGGGCGCGGGCATCTCTGTAACCTTCGTTGAACAGCACCATATCATTGGCATAAAGGGTGCTGTCGCGGTTTGCCACATCTATCATCGCCATAAGGTAAAAAATGTAAATATCCTCATCGGGTGACGGCATAAGCAGCTCTCTGTCGTGGGGAAATGGATCCTCCTCATGTGGCTTGCCCATCAGCTCGGCAATATCCCCATCAAGGGTACAGACCCAAGCGCTTTTTGTTTCTTCCTCTATACTGTTTGGTCTTAATTCATCCGCTCTGCGGATAGCTTCTTTTATTGTCATTTTTGTTCTTCCTTTCTTTTCGAATAATAAAATAAAAAAGCACGGAAAAAGAAGGGTCTATGCCCTGCTTTGCCGTGCCGTGTCACGAAATTATATCCGCGGTAATATTTTGTTTGATCGTTTGTAATTATTCCATTGTGACCTATAGGTCACAATCGGTTGACCGGTCGATCGTTTTGCACCGTCAACTTGGACGACTTGTAAAAGATCATGCTTTCTGCTATACTTATCTCAACGAAAATCTTACTTCAGGAGGGTGCTATGAAAAAGCTTACGGTTTTTGCTCTGCTTTTGGTGCTTTGTCTCTGCCTTTGCGCCTGCGGGGAAAGCGAAAAGCCTGATGAAATTGCCGATATCCCCAATATTGACCACAATATTCTTGATGCAGACAGGCATTTGGGCAACAGCTATGAAAACTATTCCTCCGAGGATACTCTGCTGGTAGAATACGGAAACCGCATTTACCACGCTTATAATTCAAGGCACGAGATCAAGGAATACTGCACCGCCAATGACAAGGAAAAGTCTCTCGGCATTTACGGCACCAATCTCAGCGTGTACAAAAATGTGCTGTACTATATCGCCGAAGACGAACTTTCCATTCACGCTTTTGATCTTGCAACAAGCATTGATTCTGTATGGATCACCGGCGAGGAGATCCTAAATAAAATCCCAAAAAGCCAACACCCGACTCATTATTTTTCACCTCAAATCGGCAATCTATTAATTAGCGACTATGGTTTTTCATTAATGCTGGGGCATATTTATGGATATTTTATCCATGTGGATTTTAATAATAATCTTATTATGTCACACTATCTCGGTTATGGCGTTTCTGCGGATAATTGCTCTGTTGTTCCGATATCTAATACAAATGTCATCATCACTGACATGAGTTTGTCTTATATACTTTCTTTTGATTTAAAATCCCTCGAATTAAATCAAAAATCTACAGAGCATATGATATATAAAACTCTATCAACCTCTAACGGCAGACTTTATGTCGTCACGGCCGATGATAGACTTCTATTCGAGCTTTCTTCCAATCTCTGCGAGTACAAACCTATTACCCTTCCACAAGGCAATCTAAGCAATCTCCGTGCTGTTGCAATTCATAACGACAGAGTGATTTACGGATTTGTAGATTCCCTGTATTATGACTGTTCACACTATTTTCAACTTGGGGAAGCTGATTACGCTCTCGCTATGCCCGACGTTGAACTTTTCAACATAACTTTCACATCAAATGGATTAATATTTGCTATTACAAATGATAGCTCGGAGTTAGATTATAACGATTCCCAAATTAAAAAATATATTATGGCAAACTATGACTTTACTACGACCCGTATATTAGATGAAAAGTACGAGACTTTCGCCTTAAATTGACTTTTTTAACTGCTAAGCATCTGTTTAGCAGTTTTTATATCATTTTTTCTGTGTTAATACTTCCAATATGTATTGGTATGCCAATTCCTCAAAATCTATTGTATAGGTCTTTTCAAAAACCATTTTTTCATAAAGAGGTTTTAACATCTCTTTTAAAACAGTTTCGCTACCTGCAATAACACCATTTCCAAGCTCTAGAACCACTCTTTGATATGCTTTATCTATATCAATAACCCTTTCTGCGATAACATCGCCCCATGATTCATCGGCTATTCCCAATTCTTTCATTCGTTTAGGAATCAACTCGAAGCATAGTTCGGATGCTCCTATAAGTGTTGCGTAATTAAAAGCTTGTATTGAATTGTACCCCTGATTTATTGCTGAGTTGTATGCATTTCCTGTTTCACTAGCTATGCTTATGGACTTTGAAAAACCTTTTACTATTATACTCCCAGATGCCATATACAAAGAATCAAGCAATATTGATGGTGTACTTTCTCCAATTTTATGTGCCGCTTTGTACAAAATTTTGGTAAACGAGTCTGCATTTTCAATTGTTGCTTGATATTGATATTGAAGCTTCGATGTTTCTATTGGTTTGCTGTCAAATAGTTGCCTTAATCCAATCCCAAATCTTGCAAGTCCTGCATTAAACGATGTTGCCATCTTCTCTAAGAAGTTATCGTCGGATGCATCAACCAACCCCCAACGATAATTTAATCCATCCTCATAATCTCTTACTGTTCCTTCTACCGAGATGTAGTAGTTTTTCTTATTGATAAGAGAATCAAGGTATTCATCAGCCTTTTCATCTCCAAACTTATGATAGATATAATTGTAAGTCTTGATCTCTTCTTCGGTCATATGGTCGTAGACTTCAAACTCACCTGTGGGACGCCTTTCGGTATACATCAGTCCACCATAGCGATGGGCATTGGGAAGTTGTCCGTTAGCATTGAAATCACTTCCGCTTTTGCTCTGAACTTTATAATATTTTCTCATTCCAAAGGTGTCATTGATGTAATAATAGGGATCATTTACATTGTTTTTAAGAAATGCTCTTATTTGCGGCTCATTTTGCAGCTCGGGAACTTTTGCCTTGCTCAACTGATTCCAATCGGATGCCTTTCTGTATTGAGTATACTCAATATCCTTCATATAGCTCATCTGCGCTAATAGGATCTGCTTATCATTAGTGTACTTGTTTACAAGTGCTTGAAAAGTGTTTCGGCGCCCTTGATTATTTTTACCTATTGCCCAATTGCAGGCTCTTTGGCATGCATTTATATTTTTTTCGATCGTCTCAAGCATACTCACTAAATCTTCATAGGTCGCACCCTCATCTATCATCTTCTGCACATTATCCCTGAAATTATCGGTGTTGACACTGGTCAATGCCTTTTCGAGAGGTTCAAGCCTTTTGTTCCAAGCAGCAATTTGTTCCTCTATAAGCTTTTTCTCTTCTCTTAGGGCAACATCTTCAGGATAATCTGAGTTTGCATACAGATATTTAGGATCTCTCAGCAGATCGGTAAGTCTTATTATTTCTGCCACACCTTGATTGAGCAACTTTACCGCCTCATCATAATTGTTGTATGCTAAATATTCTCCTTCACTGGAATACAGTTTTCTGACCACAATTTCTACCTGTAATCCCACCTTTTCCTTGGACAAGTCGCTCCTTAATCCTCTAAGCTCCTCCAATATCTCGTCGATCTCCTCGCCGCCATAGACCTCATTGACCTCATCGTGGTTGTTGGTTATATAGTCGATATACCAATCTATCATAGAGATGGCTTTATCGATCTGCCCTGTTCGGGTATTGACAATGTGATTCAATGTGGTCGATACATAATACTTTCCGTCTTTTTCTCCGAATTCATCTTTTCCGTTTCGGTCTTCATATTCTTTCACAAGTGTTCCTACAAAAGCATCCAGCTTGGGGATCATCATTTCTACATCACGGAAGTTGTATGTATCTACACCTCGGTTAATCCAATATATGAAGCTGTTCGCTTGCGTTTGGTTGGGCGGGGTATATGTGGTATTCTTGGTTGCCGTCTGTATAGTTGCCGTTGCGCTTGCGGTGGACGGTGATGAAGGGTTGGTTTTGCCTCCCGCCGCTGATGTTGTGGGTTGTGCCGCCGTGCTTGTTCCCATCGTAGTTGGCGCCCCTGCCGTGCTTGTTCCCGTCGTAGTTGGTAAGCTTGGCTGAGGACTTGAGGCAGTGTGGGACAGCATCTGCATTTGCGGCTGTCCGTCCGAGGGTCTATAAAGCAAGGTTTGATAGCCAATATTCTCTTTAGGCTTGGTCAGTCGATCCTGCAGCTTTTTCAAAGCATTCTTTTCGCTTGTTAAAAAAGCAAGCTCATCCTCTACCTCTGCGGGGGTTTTCCACCAAGACATATTATCTTTAA
>JAFQUM010000026.1 GCA_017408485.1 Clostridia bacterium
GGCTTTTCAGTCAGTGTATACAAAAATACAATAAACTGACCCGATTTTATAAAACACACCCAATCGATTCCCCACCAAGAAGAGGGTGAATAATGAAAACATAATGCTAATATATTAAATACTCAATAGTTGCAATTTTTGTCGCGGTGACCGACATTTTTCATTAAACAAAAGAAAGCACCCGCAGGTGCTTTCTTTTGTTATCTTGTATTGTGTTTTACTTAACGCTTGCAAACAGAGGATAGCCGAAGCCGAAGCCGGGAAGATATGCACTGTCCTTGGTGGGCAGCTGAACATGGTCGGCGAGGAGCATCTTGGTTTCGGTCTCGTATACGGGAACGATGATCTTATCTCTCAGAACGATCTGCTCCATCTTCTGACAAAGCTCGACCTTCAGATCGTTGTTCTGATTTGCTTCAAGTGAGCAGGAACGGGTATAGAGCTCGTCAAACTCGGGGTTAGCATAGCAGAATCTGGGGGGAGAATAAGTAGAAATGAAGAATGCGAAGCTTGCAGAGGGGTCATCTGCGGAGGGAAGAAGTGAACCCAATGTAGCCTCAAAGGAGGTGGGGTTATCGGGATTCCAACGGCGCAGAGTCTGAGTTTGGTTTGCGGGAACAGGTCTCAAAGTAACCGTCAGCTTGTTGTTGAAGACCTTCTGGAAGTCTACCTGCAACATCTCAAAAATAGCGCGGGTACGGATAGCGACCTCAGAATACATAAGGTCCAGAGTTGCACTGGTAAGATTGCACTCTTCAAGAGCCTTTGCGAAATATTCATTAGCCTTGACGGGATCGTAGATCTTTGTGGGATCGTCGATATAATCCATAGAGCCGGGCATATCGATAAAGCGTTCACCTGTTTCCAGATCGCCGACAACAGCCTTACGGATATAACGGGAGGTGGGCTCGCCGCCTACTGCATTGGTGATGGACACACGGTCAATACCGTAGTAGAGAGCGTTACGGAAGTTGAGCTTGCCCAGCAGATTGTTCTGTGTGGGGTTACCCATATTGATGAACATATACATCAAAGAGTCATCATAGTAGTTATGTACGCGAGGGTCTTCAGCATAGGATGCCCAATGGTCATAGCTGAGGGTGACCATATCGATCTCGCCCTTGATGAACAGCTCAACAGCGGTCTGTGCATCGGGAATACCAACATAGGTGATGCCCTCAAGTTTGATTTTGTCAGCGTGGATAAAGTTGGGGTTGCGCTCAAGAACGACCTTGCTGTCTGCGATCCATTCCTTAAGAATGAAGGGACCGGCGGAAACATAGTTTTCCAAGCTGGTGCCGTACAGGGTCAAAGACTTGTCGTCACTGAGGGTCTTAAGATAGGTAGCCTCGTGAATCATGGGGCAGAAGGAAAGACCGCGTCTTGCATTAAACTGGGTAGTTGCTATATCGGAATAAAAATCGATGGTATATTCGTCGATCTTTTTGATGCCTACCTCATCCCAGTCTGAATCTCCGTCAAAATAAGAGCCCGAACCCGAAATGGGGAGCATAATAGAGTTGATTACAATGGTTGCCTTGGGGTTGACCTGCTCGGGATCAAGCAGCATCTGATAGGAAAAAATGACTGTATCGGCGTTCATGGGGGTGCCGTCGGCAAACTTGCAGTTTTCACGGAGCTTTACGCGCCATACCTTGCCCTCATCATCCATCTGGATGGGGAGCTCGGCTGCAAACTCGGGAGTGCCTACATAGGCGCTGCCGTCATCGTTAAGATACTGACGATAAAGATACATGGAGGTTGCATCAAGAACCTCGCCGCCTTCGGTTGAGCTGTTAACAAATGGGTTCAAAGAGGTGGGCAGGGTGGAGAAGTATGAGTTGACCCAACCTGCTGCAGCGTTTTCTTTCTTTGTGGAAGAACAACCTGCAAAAGCACCAATGAGCATCATTGCGGCAAGTACAAATGCCAAAATCTTTTTCATTGTGATTTCTCCTTTTCAAGAAGTTTAGGGATATTTCTATGCATACATATTATTGCAAAATGGAACAAAATAC
>JAFQUM010000027.1 GCA_017408485.1 Clostridia bacterium
ATTCTCTTTAGGCTTGGTCAGTCGATCCTGCAGCTTTTTCAAAGCATTCTTTTCGCTTGTTAAAAAAGCAAGCTCATCCTCTACCTCTGCGGGGGTTTTCCACCAAGACATATTATCTTTAAAGCGGTCATAAAAGTCATAGTATCTGTCGATCATACCATTTACCTTGTCTATCTGACCGAGCCGCCTTGATACATATCCGTCGTTTTTTAACCTACTGTCATGCTTTTCCTCAAGCTCAGTTATTTCCCGCTCGGTTCTTTCAAGGTACTCACGAAGATTCCCCTGCATCTCAACATATTTCTGCGTTCCGTCTTCCGGCGTATAATTCCCCTCAAGCCAGGAATCGGCGGGGTCATAGGGTATGGCTCTTTTGGTCACCTTGTAGCGGTCGTCTTGAGAAAGGTCGATCTCTTCAGCAGGCTCGGGAAGCTCCTTTAGCGGCTCTGCGGTTTTGGTCGTGTCTTTATCCGATGTGGGCGGTGTTTTGTAAATACCCAGCGGGTCGGTTGGGTTGGTTTTTCTCGGTGCGGAGACAGTTCCCGCGGTGTTTTTTTCGGTGTAGTATGGAAGGCTATCCGCCGATTGCTTGACCTTCGCGTCTTCTGTTTGCTTTATTGGCTTTTCAGGAGTGATCACCTCGGTGGTTACCTCGGGAAAGCCGTTTTTTCTTTTTTTATAATTCAGATATGTCATTTTTCCTCCTTTATTGAATCTACCTGCTTGTCCAGCTTTGCAAGGATAAAGTTTATCTGCTCGTGAAGATAGACAAGATAGTTCATTATTGATTGGGTATCCTCTTTTAAGCTTCCGCTGTATACGGGTGAAGCTTGTCTATTTTTCTGCTCATTTCTTCTCCTTTCCGTCGGGCGGATATCCCGCCCGACAATATTTGACGACGGCGGCGCATTTTCCCTATGCGTTTTACGATATTTCCACAGCGGGCTCAAACCCTGCCGCAATCAGCGCTCTGTCGAAAGCGCCGCCGCGGTATTCAAGAATAAGCGTTCTCACCATATCGTGAGAAAGGTCGACGATATCATCGTTGCCGCTTCTGTCGCTTCCGTCGCCGTTGAGGATACCCGCATTCATCAGCTTCTCGATGGTGGCGCGGGGATCTCCCTCCTTATCCCAATTATCGGGAATGTCTGAAAGCCGCTCATATCTCAGCATATTTTCTTCCTCCTCTAAGTTAAAATATTGTGCAATGACCGCCGCCTCGGCTGCGGCAAGCCTTTTCAGGTTTCCGTCAATAAGCAGCCACTCTGTCATCTGGGTATTGGTGTGGAAGCTATGTTCCAAAATAAGCGCCATCGTTCCCACCTGAGCCGCCCCACGAAGTACTCCGTAATAGTCCCCATTTGAGCCGCGGCGCTTTTCTATCCGCGCCGCCTGCTCTGTGCCCATAAGCTTTTCCACACATTGAGCTAAAGCCAAGCCTATCTCATCGGCTTTTCCGTCAATAGCTACATAAGCAACGGGATAATCTATATCTTCTCTTACCCCGTCGCCTACCGCGTTGGAGTGGAGGGACAAAAACAGATCGCATCCCGCACCCCGTCTGCCCCTTTCAGTCAGCGACATATCTCGCGCCTGCTCGGTGCGGGTCAGTATCACCTGCACCCCGTATTTTTCAAGCTCGCTCTTAAGCAGCAGATGCAGCTTCCACATACATTCCGCCTCGGTATATTCCGAGACCGCGGGGCTTCGGTTGTACTCCCCGTAATGCCCTGCATCAAGACAGATCTTCATCATAGATCACTCCTTTGTGAGAGCTGATCCCGCCTGCTGAACCTTTTCGATAGCATCGGCAACAGAAGCGGCATCTATTTTGCCCTCTGTTACTATATATGAAACCACCGAAAGCACCGCTACAACGGCGCCAGAAAGGGTGCTCACCGCCCCCTGATCTATACCGAAAATAATCCCCAGTCCGGTGGCAATGCCCACAATGGCAGTCCACAGTTTTCTGCTTGAAAGCTTTTTAAGTATCTTTTTCATATTCATTCTCCTTTACTTTATAGATCTCGTGTATATTTGTCCCCCGCATCGGATGAATTGTCAGCTTCACCCTTGCCCGCAGATGGATAGTCGGGGACGCCTGTCCCTACATTCTCCTTTCCCACCGAACCGAAGCCTTCCCGCTTCTCGAATAAGCTTTTGGCACAATACACCAAGACCACGCCTATGATCTCAGTTACCGCCACCTTGGAAAGCCCCTCCGCAATATCGGTCTTGCCTAAAAACGCAAGGATGTAACTGCACCACACCCAGGCAATGCCGTTTATCAGACAACACCACACAATGCACTTCGTGGTGGTTTTCTTTACGTTTCTACTTCCCACTCGGTCACCTCACTGTAAATATGCTCAATGAAGCTGTTGCCGCCCAGCGCCTTATAAGCATCATATGTAGTCAAAAAGTTTTCGTACTCATACTGCCTGATCTTTTCGCTGTCCTTGTGCTTGTAGTAAGTCCTGAGCATATCCGCACGAAGCAGACATTTCTGTCCGTCCATAACCTTTTTCATTCCAAGCACCCTTTCACGAAGCGGCTTTATAAACAACACCGCCAAAGCGGCAACGGCACTCAGACTTCCGCAGATCTCTGCAGCAATTTTAATTATCTCCAGCATTTTCAGCGCCCTCATCTGCTGTCACATACTGTGCGCTGATCAATGTGTCAAGTTCTGCAAGATCATCCTCGGTCAGTACACCCTTCTCTAACCATCCCGCAGCATTAAGCACCACCTGATAGTCTGCCATCTTGCCTACTGCATCAATAAGACCCTTTTTAATAAAATTTCTTAAATTAAACATATTTTTCCTCCTTTATACATTGCCGCCCAAGCTTGCTATTGCTTGGGTAAGCGTTTCTATTGTTTTGTTTATATCTTTGTTGTACTGCACATCAAGCACCACACCGCTTGTGTCGGTTAGCAAAGTCATATTGGGTGAAATGCTCTGCACTCCGTCTACTGTGCCGTCAGCATTTACGGAATATTCTGTGATGCCCTTAAACTTTTCATAAGCCGTTTTTGCTTCGCCATACTCGATCTGCAGGTCTTTTATAGTGAACCACTTTCCATAGCTACCGCCATAATGATGGAATTCTACCCCCGCAATGTCCTTTGTTGCCGTCCAAGTTTTGGTGTAACCTGCATCTTTCCAAACACTCAGCCGTTCAGAAGTGCCGTCAGCATAATCAAACATCATACCGACACTGTTGGGATTATATTCACCACCGCTCGCGACCATCGTGAAAGACAAAGTAATACTGCTCCCTTGCTTGATCGCCAATTGCGCAACATCGCTGGAACCTTGTCCATCAGCAATTGCAGTAAATGTATAAGTGCCATTCCCATTGTCGGCAAGTAGATCATTCACCATAGAGTCAATGTCAACCAGGTTTTTCCCCGTTGCCAACACCTTTCTCTGCTCAACCTCCACATAAGGCGCATACTCCGTTGCCGTTGTTCCTTTTTCCATCTGCACTCGGATTTCGGCATTTTCCAAAGTAACGCCTGACGGAATATACAGATAGAGTCTAAACTTTCCACCATTCCCAATATTTCTAATTAGAGATCGGCTTCCGTCATAATAGATTTCAAAATATTCATTTTTGCTTTGGGAATAAATATTACCTATCAACTGTATATTTTTTCCGTCTATTCCCGTTCCCGCAATAGATATAATGTATGTTCCCACAGATATAGGAAGATATGGGTCATAAGGCGTAATATAAAATCTTGATACCGCCGTGCTTGTTCCCGATGCGTAAATAATTCCGTCAGCACCGTAGGTATAAGTGATTCCGTTATCCTCATATCCCGATTCATTATAATAGGGTAAAGGAATTATATTCTTACTTCGCGCCTTTACTCCAAGGGTATGCTCAAACGGAGAAACATCATCAAGTGCTATAGCATTGCCGCTCGTGCTTCCCTTAAGTGCATTGGCAACAAGGCTGTAATCGACCACACCGTCCTTGCCGTCAGCACCTGTATCGCCCGTATCTCCCTTGTCGCCTTTTTCGCCCTGCTCTCCCACAGAAGGCGCGGCGCTTTTGACATACTCTGTGCCATTCCACAAATACCATACCTTATCTGCGGGATATGGGGGATTTGTGGTATAACCCTGCGCCTGATCAGCGGCATTGCTTGCCGCCTCGGCGCTTTCCTCCGCCTTAAAGATAGTTTCTCTTATGTCTTCGATCTCACCCTGAAGCTGCTCTGCAATGGTGGGTGTGGGGTCTTGGCTTTCAGCGGCATAGGAGGTATCGGAGCAAGGCTCCACCTCAAAATGCGCGGTAAGGCTTTTGGCTCGAGCGTGATCCTTGTAGCCATCAATGACAAGACTGCAGGTGCCCCATTCCTTTAGCGCCTCAGGCGGAACGGCCACCCGATAGGCTCTTCCCTCTCCGTCCTGCGCCTTGTCAATGCCCAACACCTGCTGTACGGGATTCTCACCATAGGCATCGAACCAAGTAAGTGTCTTTGCAAAGCCGTCCCAGCTTTTGTCAAAGCAAAGGATGACCGCCGTCACATTTCCCGCGCCCTGAACTCCGCCGAAGGTACTGCTTTGCTTTATGTATTCGTTTGTAATTTCTAAAAATATTTCTCTCATATTTTCTCCTTTCTTTTTAGATATAAAATTAAAAAGGCACGGCGAAAGAAGAGGCTCTGCCCCTGCTTTGCCGTGCCGTGTCACGAAATTATATCCGCGGTAATATTTAGTTTTTTAATGTACAATAAAGGCTTAATGCCACCTCATCCGCTTTGCTACGCTCATCACCTGTCTTACTGCGGTTCGGTCACGCCGCGGTGTTGTTCCTCGCGCAACAAATTAATACACCATTGTGACCTTTAGGTCACAATGAAATAGTTTAAAAATGTTTTTGTGTTCTCTGTTATTTGACTATTTTCTTTTGCTCTGCTATACTGAACTCAACAATAAACTTTGGAGGTGCGGTATGTATTGCAAATATTGCGGTAAGTTCATAGATGACGACAGTACATTTTGTCAGCATTGCGGAAGATCACTTGCTCGCAATGTTGTCGACGAAGCCCAAGACCGCGATCATGAGCCCGAACTAACTTCGTCAGTATTCGACTATGTAGAAGAGTCAACTCCTTACTGTTTAGAAGACAAGCCTCGCTCCAAGAAAACCGAAATAATTCTGTTGGTCACACTTATTATTCTCATTGCCGCTTTGGCTGTGGTCATTTTCTTTTTGCTTCGCCCTGCATCCGATTCAGATGATCCCTATCAGGATTTAAGCGATGCAGACGATCCTTCCGCTCCAAATGTCCCTACACAACCTGATAGCTCAGGCTCAACAAATACCCCTTCCATTATAACCAATCAAATGGGAAACACTCCTGAAAACTATGTCACCGGCAATTTTAGAACCGTTTCCTATGGCAACACTGTATACCACAGCTATAATTCCGATATGCAGTTTATGGCTTATGACACTGTTACCGGCACATCTACTCCTTTAGGGTTTTACGGAATTAGTCCTAATATCTATAACGAAAAACTTTATTATATCTCTGCAGACCAAACCAAGCTTTGCTCCTATGATCTATCCTCGGGCACGATCACAGAAGATATATTCCCAAAGCACATATCCTCTCAAAGCCACGCGACAAGCTCCACAATTTATGGTCTTATCGTAACCGACTACGGTTTTTTGATTCAAAAGAATTTCAACTTCTTTTTGATAGATCACAGCGGAAACCTTGTTAAAGATATTTCTACATCACTTTCAAACTCAGGAACAATGGTTTCGGAAAAAGTATATATGTATCTTGATGTGAAAGAGTTGTGTTTCTTTGATCTGAATACTCTTGAGGTAACCAAAAAGACACCGTCATATTCCATTAGATCCATTGAGGGTTTCAGCAACGGAATTATTTATACAAGCTCACAGAAAGGCATCGTTAAATATGATATCAATACCGACAAGCATGAGATCATAAAATTGCCCGATACTGCTGTTTCTTTCGTTTCTTGTGATGCTGATTGCCTGTATATATCTACAGCGCAAGGATTTTCCAAATGCCATACCGACGGAAGTAACCTAAATGTTTTATCATCAGAATACTGCGGCATCGAACAGATCACCTATTCCGATACTCATATTTTCGGCGTTTTAAGAAAAACTCCCGCTTTGACTCTTGATGATATTAAAAGCCGAACCGTTTACTACTTCAGCATCAATAAAGACGGAAGCGATTTTGTTATTTACGATAGCAAGAAACTGGGTTATACGCCCTGAACTCAACAATAAACTTTGGAGGGAATTATGTATTGCAAATATTGTCATAGACCAATAGATGACAGCAACACTGTCTGCCCCTATTGCGGCAAACCCAATAAGCCTTCTCCAAAAAAGAAATCAAGACCTGTAAGAGTTTTTATTTATACTTTTGTTGCCCTGCTTCTTTTTGCTTTGGTGGTGCATTTTTTCCCTGTTATCAGTAATTATTTTGTGGGCAAAGACGACCAATCCGATAAAGTTCAAAGTACTCCTCCCAAACAGCAAGACACTCTACCCACCTTTACCAAGGAATCCACCGAATCCATCCACGGCAGCTTAGGCAATTCTATTGCAAATTATTCAAATTACATATGTCAATTGGCAGAGTGCAAAGATTATATATTTCATTGCTATGATCGTCTTTTCAGGATTTCACTAATTGAAAAAGCAACGGATAAAGTCACCACTTTACCTATTAATGGAATCAATCTGTCTATATATAACAGTACCCTTTACTATAGTTGCCCTGAACGAACAACAATCTATGCATACGACTTAGTTTCTGGAGATATCTATGAGCCAAATATACCCGACAAACCAAATGACAGCTATACTTATGATCAATTCTTCATTTTTGACAAAGGATTTATAATTGTCTATGGAGCAAGCTATTGGACTGAGATGATTTGTGTTTGCGACTTCAATGGCAACATTTTATTTCAAAAGAAAATACACTGTGGCAAAGTTCTTTTATTAGACAATAACACTTTATTAACAATGCAAGAGAACTTATTAATAACCCTTTCACTCCCGTCATTAGATCAATCGAGTGTGTCTGCCCCCGAAGGATTCTATGACTATGATTCCTTTGGGGATGGTTTCATATATGGTTTTTATAAGTCTGATGATTATAATTGCATAATGAAAGTCAATCCTCTTTCAGGAGAAGCAGAGATGCTACCCGTCGACGATTTGAAGGGGTTCAGTTTAAGTTGTAATGACAATGTCATTTATTACACATCTCAATCCGGAACATCTGCAATTAGCATATCAGGAAACCCTATAGGCAATATTCATTCAACATATCACACATTTGACATATCATTCACTTCCAACGGATATATGTATTGTGAAGCCTCTAAAGTGCGAGGTGATAAACTTGTCAGCACTTTTCCCGATCACTTTTGCTGCTCCAATTATGACGGAACCAATTTCTTCTTTTTACATTAACTTCCAATCTCGCCGAGGTGTCTCGGCGAGTTTTTTATAATATGCCGAGAAGTTTTATATAATCTAAATACTCTTTAGAATCTTTTTTCATGTGATGAGCAAATCTCCTGATTTCGCTTTCATATTCCTGTTTTACAATCGTTCCCGCTTTATAGCTTTTCTCGAGTAATTTTAGCATTTCTTGCTCATGCCGGCTAAATTGGGAGTATTTGTTGTCTTGAAAGGTCTGGTCTTGGTTTAGAGCTTTAATGATTTTATAGTACGACAACCTGGCTGCATCTTCTACGTTTACATTCCGATCGTCTACATCGTTAAACCAACTTTCCACAATTTTTGTGATTTCATCCTCCGTTGTACTATCCAATACATATAACTCCAACTTTTTCAAAAGTTTTATGAAGTCATTTCCGTTTGAAGCCCACATTTCTTTCACTTCATCACTCATTTGTGGCAACATTTTTTGAACGATGCCTGTTATCGCCGATGTTCCAACTGATTTAACAGCAGCGGATATTATACGATTTGACCGTTCTATAGGGGCTACGCCCTCTTGCACAGCTTTATAGTTTGCATCTAAACAATCATATATAGTTCCAGCTATAGTTCCTATCATAGGAATACCCATTTGTTCTGCAGCACCTCCTATTACAGTTATCGGCAATTTCTTTGTCACATCATTGGCCGCACCCATTATATTCTTCCCATTTTCGCTTGCGTTGTTGTACAAATATTCATATGCATATTCATATTCAGATTTTGGTAGGGGATCTTTCGTGAACAATTGTTTTATTCTGTTCGCATAACTATCGGTTCCACTTTTCGCCATTATCTCAATATAATCCAACCAATTTGCATTTTGTGCCATATTTTTGCCTTTTCTGTAGTTAAGTCCTGTCTCACTAAGAACATATTCTCCCTGCTCATTCACCCAATAGCTTTTTTGGTCAGTGAGATAATCAAGATATTTGTTGGCAGATTTTTCTCCCTCGGTAGCGTATATGTAATTATAGGTGCGTATCTCCGCTTCAGTCATATAATTGTATTTGGTCAAATCTTCTTCCTGCAACAAGGCATTTACTTTATACTCATCTCTTGATTCAAAAATATCATTAATATAATAATACGGCTTATTATAGTTTTGCTCTGCAATCCCCTTTTTCTCGCTATCTTTTAATCCTCTCGGAACTTTAGGAATTCCCAGGGAATAATAATCCTCACGATTTCTATAGGACATATACTTTACATCCTCAAAAAATCCCATTATCATATCAAGATATGCAAGGTAGTTTTCATAGCCTTTTATCAGGTTCTTTTCGAAAGCTGTGGTTTCGCTCCTGTATATACCCTTGCCTGTTCGCAATACGCCCAATTGCTCACTGGTTAAATCTCTTTCTGCCTTAACGTCTTCATAGGTCCCTCCCTCGCTCATCCACTTGAGGGCGTCTGTTAATGCCCTTTCGGTGTTATATTGAGAGAGCCATTTTGTAAGCTCTTCAATGTCGGCTTTTTGCTGATCGGTAAGATTATCCATATCGGCTGAATTGATCTTTTCCAAAGCACCAACAGGGTCGGTATATGTAAGCCAATGATTTTTGGTGGTGTATTTGTCGATCTCGGATTTTTCACCGCTCATCTTGTACAATAGATTCTCTGCTTTTTCTCTGTAACCTCTGAGGGCAAACAACATTTCTTCTATTTCTTCAGCGCTTTTCCAATGCTCCCAACCATCTTTGGTCTGAGTAAAATATTGTTCATACCAATCCAACCTATCTAAAACAAGATTTAATTGCTCGGTTCTTTTATCATACTCGGCGCCATATTTATTTTTGTTTGTGTACTCTCCTTCTCTTTCCGATATATCTTCTTTTACAGAATCCAAAAATCCATTTACATTCTTTTCAAAGGCTAAATATGAATTCTTGCCTCCAAACTTGGCAGGATCTTTGTATAGCCACTCCGAAAAAGGGTCATACGCGAGAGATTTATTATAACTCTGTGCATAAGACGCAGTACTTGTATCAGACAAATTGGTTGATTCAACGCCTGTTGTACTATTTTGAACACTTATCGGCGTTGGCTCTATCGCACTTTGAACATCCTTTGTTAAAGAAGTATTCTCGATATTCCCTTTGTCCTGAGCGTAAGCAAATGTGTTATCTGCATTCTTTTGCACAGGGGTAGAAGCTGTGCTATAAGGTGTCACAGTTTGTGTGTGCGGTTGACTTGTAACAGTGATAGGGTCAGTGGTTTTCACTTTAGTAGCCTTGGGAGTTTCTACCTGAGCTTTGGGAGTTTGAACCTGAATGTCAGGCTTTGCGGTCGCATTTTCTTTTTCTGCAATCCCGGATTCGTTTGCCGTTTTTACATTATTCTGCGGTAAATACTTTTCCTTTATTTGGGAAAGAGTTTCTTTTGGCTTGATCGGTTTTTCATCAGCTATTTTTTCGGTGGCATCATACGAGGGTAAGTATTGGTTCTTCAATTCTTTAAGTGTCATTCTCTATCCCTTTCTCATATTACCATTTCAACTGATTGCAATATATCATAAGCCTGTTATATAACTCATATCCAAGATTATCTTTTGCATCGTCCAGATACTCTGTTGCACGTTCATAGCTATCATTGTTAATTTCTTCGGTATCGGTATCTCTCAGAACAACATTTAGATAATCGAGTTCTCTTTGATAAAGAGCTTCCATTACCTTTTCTTTGTATGCCGCTACTGTATCTGCATCGATCAACCCGTTATTTTGGGGACCACATTTGTCGATATATGCCATTATCTCGGCTGTTGTCGCATTATCCGATACGAGATTTTCCGTCGCCTGCCATACGAGTTCAGATCGACCGGCGTTTTCCGTGGTGGAGGTCGCGGGCGCGGCATAGTTTTGGTTCATATAATCCATAAAGTTCTGCGCGTACTCCTCGTAGGTCTTGCTGTTTCGGGCAATATCATAACCGATCTGAGTTACGCCATAGCCCGGTTGCCATGCGCCATTGGGATCATTTTGAACCTTTTGCCAATCCTCATAGCTCAGCATTCCGGGAATATTTATGCCTTGCTCAGCCATAGTGTTGTTTGCTTCGTCGTAGATGCGCTGCGCCTGCTGCGGAGTAAGCTCGGGGACGGTATCGGTTGCAGGGGTTTCAGGCTGCTTGTTCTGATCGTTGTAGACCGCAACATTATACGCAAAGTTCAAGCTATCCAGATATCTGTCGTAATCTTCGTCCTCCTCGGCATCATAAAGGCCGTATTTGGATTTGATTTCCTCTCTTTCGGCATCGTACATTTGGTTTGCCACTTCGAAAAGCGCCCTCATAAACTGATCATAGTTCTTTTGAGCGGCGGCAGTGGCATAGGTGGAAGCGATGCCACCCGTACGCGCCGACACCTGACCGAGGGTGTCCTTCATACTCTGCTGACCCGCCATAGCATATTGCTCCTGCAGCTCTTGATACTGGGGAGATGCTAAGAAATCCTCATAGGTGTAGCCGTCATACTGCTCGAGGACTTCTTTTGCCTTAGCTGCCCACGGGCTTTCCTCATAGGAAGGCATTTCGTAGCCGCCCACATAAAGAGGCTCCTCTTCCTCCTGCGATGCAGGCGAAGCCGGGGAAGTCTCGGAAGCTGCGGAAGGCTCCGACTGAGTAGGTTGAGTGGGCTCGGGTTCAGCGGGCGCAGACTGTGTCTCGGCGGGCGCAGGCTGGGCGGGTTGGGTTTCGGTTGTTGTCTGGATCGATGCTTGAGAATATTCGGCAGGCTTGTCCGATACCGCTATGGAGCTTTCCACGGGGCGGGCGGCTGTCGATACGGTTTCGGTAGACTGCATTTTCAGTTTATCCTCATCGGGATTTTTAAGGGGTTTATATATATTTGTCATATTTTTCTCCTTTCTTTTTTGTAATAATGATCGTGGCTTGAGGAAGCGCCTTTGGCTCTTCCTCAAACGCTTTAGATTTTTAATATGAAAGGCACGGCAAAAAAGGGCTCTCCCCTGCTTTGCCGTGCCGTGTCACGAAATTATATCCGCGGTAATATTTAGTTTTTTAATGTACAATAAAGGCTTGATGACACCTCATCCGCTTACACCCTGAGCATTATCCATACTGCGGGAGGAGTGACCCTTTCCCTACTTTTACATATTGAGAAGCTGTACCTGGTTGGTATATTCTTTTCTCTTTTCCTCCGCATACTCTGCGGCGGATACATCCTGCTGCGCTGACTGCTCTAAGATAAGGGCAAACTTGCGCTTTATCTTGACGGGCACACCGCGCTTGATAAGGCAATTTTCACCATTGCAGGATACGAATACATCATCCTTGTAGTCCTTGCCATCCTTGAAAAGCTGTATTTCAACATACTCTTCAAGGTAGGGGTCTGTTTCCTTTTTTACGATGGTTGCAGTTTTGCCGCGCTTGAGCTCGGCAGCGATCTCTTCTTTAAGCTGAGCCTTGAGGGCTTCGATATCAATTTCATACTTTTTATTTTCAGACATTATTTTTTCCTCCTTATTTTTGCGGGTATGCCGCTGTCATGATCCGCGGAGGGTGAAAAACCACCCTCTGCGGTTTTTGTTAGTTTATTTTAGTTTGCGCCGATATCGTTGAAGGTGGAACAGGACTCGATTCGAACCATATACTCTTCAACAAGGCGCTTTGCCACCCTTGTTGCCTTCCAACCTGAGGTTGCGCGCTGATTAAGGGGATCGGAAGTGCCTGCAGAGCCAAGCTGCTTGACGATATGCTGCAGACCGTCACCCTCGATCTCGGTAACGCCGTAGGCGTTTTCACCTAAAACGATAGTTGCGTAGACATCTCTGCCCTTGGCACCCGCCTCACCGGGATAAACGATATCCCCTGCGGTGGCGGAAAGCTCCTCAGCTACGGTCAGCTTTGCGCTGCCTGCGGCTGCGGCGGTAGCGGAAACAACGGTGTAGGGCTTTTCGGCAACGATGATCTTTCTGCCTGCGAGTGCGGTTGCCTGTGCTGCGGTGATCTTCTCGGCAACGGTGATATCCTTGCCGGAAGCTGCCTTTACGGTAAGATTGCGGAAGCCGCCATCCTCGCCGTCTGCCTTTGTAAGGTCTTCGGCGTGGAAGATCTTTCCTTCGCTGGTTTCAACAAAGCGGCAGCCTGCGATAGCGCCGATCTCACCTGAATAGATGTTCTCGGTGTTTACATACTGATGGGGATACTTCCAGTCGGGATCGTTGGTCAGGTCGTATGTACAGTCCTGATTGATGATCGCCACGTAGTAGCCATTTATAGGCTCTGCATTCATTGCCTTAAGGTAACGAACGACGCGCTTGATCTGATCAACGGTAAGATAGCAATTGCCGCTTTCCTCACCGCCGACGAGCTGATAACGTGCAGACTTGCCGCCTGCGTACTGAACATTGGTTCCGCCAACCAGCACTTCGCGGGTGATGGTATCAAGGGTTCTTCCCGCCTGACCGCCAAGCAGCTTGGCAGCCTGAACCAGATTGTTGTCGATAGATGTCAGCACCAGAATATCGGAAAGCTCGATAAATCCGCCGTACTGCTCAACAGTTGCGGAGATCTTGCTTACATTAAGCTTCTGACCATCGGGGGTCACGCCCTCGGTAAGTGCATTAAGCAGCTTGGGCAGAGGGCTGTATTTGCGGAACTCAACCGTCTTGCCGTTGCCCTGAGGAATGGGCTGCTTCTGACCAAACTGATCGTGGACCAGCTTGGGGCCTGCGATATCTACCAGATACTTGGAATAGAATGTGCGCATTTCACCTGACATACCGGGTTCGGTAGACACATTGGTGTTGCCGCTGAATACCTGCAAGGAAATTGCAGGTATAGTTGTGATTTCATAAATGTTATTCATATTTGTTTTTTCTCCTTTATTTTATAAATATTTTTGTTTTGTTGCCCATTTTGGGCGAAGATTTTTTATTTTGAGTGGAAATGACAGTTTTCTTGGACGGGTTTTGTTACTCTTTTGTTGTTGTTTTTGATTTGGGAATGTTTTACAATAGAAACAGAAGAAAGTCCGTTTTATCCGTCCCATTTTAAGAAAGGAAAATGCCGAATGAAGAAAAAACTTATCCGTATACTCTCCCTTGTGCTTTGCTTTTGTGCCCTTTTGAGCTTTGCCGCCTGTGGCGAGGATGCAACTGCAAAGGATGGTGATATAACTCCCCCTGCAAATGACACCCCCACCGCAGACGAGCCTGAAGAGCCAAACGCGGATGAGCCAAGCATAGGGGAATCTGCTACGGATGAGCCCACTGAGCCTGAAACCCCTACCGAGCCTGAAAAACCTACCGAACCCGAGCAGCCAAGTGAGCCGGAGCAGCCCACCGAGCCCGTTATTTCTCCCAAGAATATGGCGGCATTTGAGGGCTATTATCAAGCAATGGCAGACGATAGAAATGTTTACTTCCCCGACACCGAGGAAACAATGACACTCTCCGAATGGCTTGCCCGGTTTTCTGCAGATAATAATGCCAAGCTTGAATTTCCTTCGTTTGCCATTGTAGATTTCTACCGCTACGATGGGTTTGACGACGTTGTCATCTCTATAGGCGACCGCGAAACATACGGCCAATTGGTACTGTATTATGCAAACGAACAAGTTTTCGCTAAATACTTTGACAACAAAGCGATGATAGAAATAAAGATTGACGGTCGCTACTCTTTCCGTGGTCTTACTATCGCAAACGGTGTAAAAGAACGTGAAGCAAACAACCAAAACGGTCAATGGGTTTCAACGCGTAAAGAGCTTTATTTAATTGCACCGTATCAAGATTCCTATTATAGTTACGGCGATTATAATGGTAAATCTAGCAAAGAAGAATACGAAGAATATATGGCAGATTTCAACAGCGTTGAAAATATTGAATGGCTTGCTTTCAATGAAGAGAATATAGAACGATTCTTTAATCTCAATAACTTTTCAAAAATTACCTCTCCGGAAAAGCAGCTTGAAAAGAAAATCCTTTTGCCTGATGAAAACGACAAATGTAACTCCCCCGAAGCTAAAGCTTTACTTAAACTTTATGAACAAGCAGTTTGGGGTGAAGTGAGTATAATTGATGTCTTCAACAAAAGAGAAGGCACCTTCATAGAGCCCGGCAGGGGACTCGCGACAATTACCGAGAGACCGACTTTTACTGTTGTTGACTTTAATAAAGACGGAGTTCCCGAAATGCTTATGGGTTGGGAAAGCACTGTTATGTCATATGCCGCTTTCTACTGCCTTGATGGAAAAATATACGTAGATTATATTTCGCAACGTGGCGCTTTAGCGATATATAAAGATCATATATTTCTTGGCAGCGGTGGAGCGACCAGCCATTATTACAATATCTATGAACTAACGGAACAGGGATTAGTCCAAAAACGCATAGCAAGTTGTACAGATGAATGGACTGGAACTGAATATAGAGATGTATATACACTTAATGGCGTAGAGGTCACAAAGGAAGAGTTTGATGCTTTTTTAGAGCGGCTTGAAGAAGATTCTGCTGAACCATACATACCCAATGAGCCAACCGAGCCGAGTGAGCCTACAATTCCTGACTTGTATATGGTCCCTGTCCCAACCCCTATTAAACCCGATACACCGGTCAATTATGAAAAATGGAGTTCTCTTGATGCACAGGCCATTTTGTCACAATACGAAAGAGTTCTTCGTGGCGAAGAAATGGTCTATAACACAACCACCAAAAAAGAAGAGTATTTCGATGACCCCGAAAATGATCCTGACACCGTTTGGGACAGAGCGTGGATTACCATAGTTGACTTTGACCAAAATGGTATTCCTGAAATTCTCGTTAAGTTTTCAAATGACTCCATGCCATTTTACGCACTTTACTACCTAAATGATAAAATATACTTAGACCATATACAGCGTAGCAGTGCAACCGGATTATATAAAGACTATGTTTTTTGCAGCAGTGGTGGAATATACAACCATTACTACAATGTGTATGAATTAACAGAAACCGGTCTTCGATATAATGAAATAGCAATGTCAAATGCTAAGCAGGCTCTTTTGGAAGATGGAACCCCACAGCTTGAGTATATATATCAACTAAACGGAGAGAACGTTACCAAAGAAGAGTTTGATGCATTTTTAGCATGGCTCGAAGATCCGGACACTCCCATCGAACCGAGCAAGCCTACTGAACCTGACGAGCCCACCCAACCCGAAATTCCGAGTGAGCCTGATGTGCCGAGTGACCCCGATACCCCCGCTACACCCGAAAAGTGGAGTTCACCGGAAGCTTTAGAAATACTTTCTGCCTACGAAGCTGTAATACGCGGCAAAAAAACGATGATTGATATTCTCTCCAAAGAAGAAACTATTTTTTCTAATCTGGGCGAAAGCACTTTCTCAATTTGGGATGAAACTCATGTTTCAATAGTGGATTTCAATCTTGACGGACTACCTGAAATTATATTTACTACAGGCGTTTTCACATTCGACGGATATGACGTGTTATACAGTATAGGTGGTAAAATATACCATACTACGCTCAGTTTCCGCGGTGTGGGTGGTGTGTATAAAGACCATATAATTGTGTGCGGCTCGGGTGATAACATTTACTACGATACTTATGAGTTCACAGAAACCAGTGTATCGATAAACAGGGTTGCTATATCTTCGGGTTATCAAGTCGTGCAAAATGGTTCAGTTTGTATGGTTTATTCTTATATGCTTTACGGAAACGAGGTCCCCGAGGAGCAGTTCACAGCATGGGTGGACAGTTTAGGAGAAGCCACTCCTCCGCTAATTACCTATTGGATGTAATCCAGACTTACCTTATTGATTATTTTGCAAACCATCAAATTCATTATAAAAAAACTCTGCATACTTAACACGAGAAGAACCATAAACTGTAGAAAAGTTTGAGTGTTTCCCAAAGGCAATGAGAAAGAGGGACATTCTACTCCTTTTTATAAGTTTTTGTTGCCCGAGCTGACGGCTCGGGCATTTTTTGTTTTAACAGAGACAATTCCCTTAGAAGGATATTTCTTCTCCGTTTGCGGCGCGCAGTGCCAAGAGCAGTCTCTCCTCGCGGGTCAGCTTTGATATATCCGTTTTAAGCGTTACTGCGTTTTGGGAAGATATGCCGTTTTCACGGTGTCTCATTCCGCGGCTACGTATGCCCTCCACAGTGCGTGCTACCGCCTTTTCGGCGGCGGTGCGGGCAATCGTTTCCTTAATGCTGCTGAGATGGGTAGCCTCGTATGCCTCTTCCAAGGACAAGCCCGCCTTTACCATTGCCATAATGCGCTTATCCGTTGCCACCTCGCCGATATCAAAATCGGGATAGTTCTCCTTGATCTTAAAGCTTTCACCCTGCCAATCCTTAAGCCGTGCCATTACCTTTTCTTCACGATGACCGCGCTTGGCGATCTTGTTTTGACTTGCCCTTTCTTCGCGCTGCCGTCTTCGCGCATCTACGGCGGTCTTGTCCCGCTGCAGGGCGGCAAGAATAGCCTTTGTGTCGCCGTCCTTTATGCCGTAACGGGCACATAATGCATCGATTATAGGCTTTTGCGCCTGAAGCTTTTCCGCATTTTCCATAGCCTCTCTGTGGCGGCGGTTGAAGTGGGTCTGAAACTCACGGGTATAAGCTTCCTTATACTCGCCGTCTATCAGCCTGCGAAACTCCTCGTGCTTTGCATCATATACATCGGTCCTTTTGCTCACCACGGGAGCGGTTTTCTTTCCCGCCGCTTCCTGCACCGTAGGCGTGGGAAAGCTTGTTCCTTGCGCTCCCTCGGCGGCGGCATTTGCATCAAATATTTTCAGCGAAGATTGTAAGATATTTAAGTAATTCATTTTTCTCCTTTCCGCGGATCAGATCTGTGTAAATTGCAGGTCTACCGTGACATTTTTTGGAAATGCCTGCGCTATCTGGGCAAGGCCGATGACCGCGGTCATAAAGGCGGGGCAAAACACCTCGGTCGCCTTTATGTATATTTCCGCCTCGCCGCTTCCGTCGCAGAGCTTGTCCTCTTCTGTCATGGAAAATACCTTTTTTATCTCATTGGGGCAGTTTTTGAGCCACCCGAACAGAGCGGCAACTATTGCAGAAACTCCCGCGCAAACTATATCGTCCTTTGGGGCATAATCAGCGTGACCGCTGACCTTGAGCAAATAGACGTCTTTTTCTCTTTTTGCCGTGACGAAGATCATTTTTTGCCGACCTCCGTGTTATATTCGGTCAAGCTTTTGGGCGGGGTAAGCATTTGCACCCATAAGCTGACGCTGAAGGTTTTTTATCATATTTTCCCCTCCCGCCGCCGTCGGTGCGGCGGGTACGGCGGGCTGTGCAGATGCCGCCTGACCTGCTCTCTGCGCGGGCTGTGGAAGCTTTAACGCTCCACCCGCGGGCTTGGTTGACTGTGCAGCCTGAGCCGTCTGAGCCGCTTGCGCGGCGCGTTGCTTGCCCTGCTTTATCTGCTGAATGATACGCTCCTTGCCCTCGAACTCCATCATACTGAGCATAAGTATTGCCTCATCAGCCTTTTTAGGATCAAAAGCGCCCATTTTATAAAGCTCCTTGGCGGTCTCGTTAAGGGTCATCTGTGAGAAGGGACTGCGCTTTTCCGCCTCGATGGTAATGTCAAATACGGGGCGGCGGTACTGCACAGTATATTCCTCCCCCTGCGCCTGACCGAGATATGCCTCATCAAGCGCCGTTTCCTTCAGTGCGGCATTGGAATATGACTTGAACTCATAATCATCCTTGCCCATAATACGGAAAGAACGGCTCTCATCGTAAAATTGACGGATAAGCTCAATGCAAAGATAGTTTATCTTCACATAGGCGCGATAAGCGGCGGAGACCATATCGCGGCTCGCCTTGCTTCCCGCCTCCTGAAGCGCCGTAATTGCGGCGGCAGCGGTAACACCTGAGGTGGACGCGCCCGCGTTGACATCGCGGTTTGCGGCGGTCTCCTTCATTTCATTGATCTTTTGCTGCAGCACATTGAAGTATATTCCCTCAATGGGTGCTACCTTGATCTGCTTTAGGCGGGCATCTTCAAGGGAATTTCCCTCAACGTGAACAATGGGGCGGTTCCAGTCAAGAAACTCTTCCTCATTGATTCCCGTGTTGCCCAAGGCAAAATATCTCACCTTGGTCGCCATCATAGAGGTCTCCAAAATATTTGCCGACAGCTTGTCGATATACATCTGCGGATCCTTGGTTATGGCAACATAGCCAAAGCCTACCGGCGTGCCCTTTTCGGGAAAAAGATTGTCAAAAACGACGGGGTACATTCCGTGGTCATAAAAGCCGCGATTTCGGTAAAGCTCGTCGTTTTCCGAAGCGTAAAGCAGATTTTCTCCGCAAAACTTCATCAAATGCACAAGTGTTCTGCCGTCGGGGTCGCGGACCTTGTAATAGCAATCCACCACCGCCGTTTTGTCAGAAACATCCACCGCATCGTCATATATGTACTGCTTGACCAGCGACTGATCGCCGCCCACCTTACCCTTGGTTTCGGGGTAGGCATTTTCCACCGCCTCGGTGCTCCACAGATTGACGATGAACAGCTTTTCCGACTGCTGAATGTCGGTGATTCCCGGCTCCCAAAAGATATTCAGCAGATCGATCATTTTTATGTCAATGTCACCCAATCCGTTTTCAAGGGACGGGTTCCAGAATACGCCGTATGCCGCGGTGCCGTGCTTGAGCTTTTCCCACCAATTGTCGGAATATGTCTGCTCAAAATCGCAACGCTCCATAATTACGGGAAGTATCTGAGTCAGCACCTCTGCCGCCTCGCGGTCGCTTTCCTCACGGGGCAGCACATTTGGTTTTGGATAGTAATCGTTGGCATCGGCGTGCTTGTTCATAAGGGTATTGAACAGCCACGCACTTGTGGGTTCGGGATGGGGTGCGGACTTATTGCGGTTTCGCATAACATCCCAATGACGGCGCTTGTACCACTGCTCATCCTCGATTATGCGGGCTTCGAGGTTTTGTTTGCCCGCCTTGTAACGGCGCAGAGCCTCACGCGCCGCGTCTACCTGCTGCTTGCCTATGGGCAAAGACTCTGCAGCATCGGGGGAATCGTCAGGGCTATCGGAATAATGCTCCTTCACTGCCTCAAACACCCTCCCCATAGGGCTTTTGGTTGTTTTTATAATTTTTGCCATTTATATTTCCTTTCTTTCTTGGTTTTGGGGAAGGCTTTTCCCCTATGCATTGTGACCTATAGGTCACAATCGGTTGATCCGATCTTTTTGATAATAATTGTCCGCAACCATCCATCTTGAATATGGGTCGTTTTGATAAACTCTTTCCAAACAGGCCATAGTGTACTATAATATAAATAAGCACCATCATTTTCAGGAGGACTTATACTATGTTTTTAGAAATGAACTTTTACTCCAACCAACTGAAAAAGCAGACACAGGTCTATATTCTGCTTCCCGATATCAACGGAAAAGCTGCCACACCGTGCAAAACACTGTGGCTTTTTCACGGACTTGAAGATAATCACACAAGCTGGATGCGGTATACCTCAATCGAACGCTACGCAGCGGCACACAACCTTGCCGTAATAATGCCCAATGTGGATAGGGGTTGGTATACCGATACCGCCTATGGCACTAATTATTTTTCTTTTGTTACCAAAGAATTGCCCGAGCTGTGCTTTAAAACCTTCAGCCAGCTGAGCCGCAAGCGTGAAGATAATATTGCCGCAGGTCTCTCAATGGGCGGATATGGCGCTGTAAAGACCGCATTCTCCTTTCCCGAACAATACGGCTCCTGCATTTCGTTGTCGGGTGCATTGGATATTACAACAAAGGACGCCGACTGTGATCTGAGCGAATGGAAGAGTATTTTCGGCTTAGACATTAAAAGTGCCACCGAGCTTAAAGGAAGCAAACACGATCTGTGTGCGCTCTCTTCAAAGGTAAAAAGCGAAAAAATGCCATTGCCAAAGCTTTACCTTTGGTGCGGAACCGAAGATGATTTGCTGAGTGCCAACCTTTTGTTCGATCAGCATTTGACGGAGCTTGGCATTTCCCATAGGTTCGAGACCTCTGAGGGCAACCATTCTTGGAAGTGGTGGGATAGATCGATACAGAAAGCCTTGGATTGGATATTAAACGATTGATCGTTTCCCTTTAGTTGCACGGCTTTTCCCACTCTTCAAATATGGGTCTGAGCAGATTTTTGATCGCGTCTTCTGTACCGGAGATCATAAGCGATTGAAATCCCTTGGGGTTTCTGCTATACTGAACTCAACGAAAATCTTACTTCGGGAGGGTGCTATGAAAAAGCTTGCGGTTTTTGCTCTGCTTTTGGTGCTTTGTCTCTGCCTTTGCGCCTGCGGGGAAAGCGAAAAGAACTCACAGGTCAACTCCAATATACCTACATCTGTTGACGAGCCAACAGATAATGAGCCGCTCTCTCTGCCTGTTCTCACCAAAGAAGCTACCGAATCCATCCATAACGGTTTGGGAAATTCTATTACTAATTATTCCGACCCCATTTGTCTTCTTGCAGAATGCGCTGAATATATATTTCATAGTTATGGTGACAATTATCAAATTACAATGATAGAAAAATCTACCGATAAATCCACTTTGCTTCCCATTTATGGCACGAACTTATCAATTTATGATCACAGCCTTTACTTTTTAGACCCCGACCATAATTTTATTTACCGTTACAATTTTCTCGATGGTTCCGTTGACGAAGCTGATTTTCCACAAAAACCGGATGGCTGGTATTCTTATGAGTTCTTATTCGTAACATCTCTCGGCTTTATAATCACCTATTATCAAGGATCTATCGACCACTATTACTGCATGCTTACAGATTTTAACGGAACCCTTTTATCAACATTTGACGGAGATTTTTTTGATTGCGGACTTCTTTCAGATACTACCATTGCTTTCCGTCAACTTGGCAATTCTCAGGTTACTATATTGGATCTATCAAATATGGAAATATCAACCATCTCGATCCCAGTGGAGTTTTCAAAAGTAATCGACTTTGATGATGGATATATCTACGGTTATCAGGATGACTCTCGCAGTGCAACCTTATTGAGAGTTGATCCTACAAACGGAAGCTCTATGACTATTGATCTTCCCAATGTTAAAGCAACTATCAATTATGAGCATAAAAAAATCCTCTACTATGTTTCGTATGACGGCACTTCAGCTATATCTCTTGATTCCAATGAAAGCTTTGTATTCTGCAAAAAATATCATCTTATGCATATGACCTTTACATCAGATGGGTATATTTATGCTACAGGTGGATTACAAAATAGTACAGATACAATTTACTGGAACACAACAAAACCTGTCCGAATAAAAGTTGACGGAACCGACCTTAAAGTCTTATCAGAATGAGCCTTTCCACTCTGCACCAAGTGCAGAGTGGTTTTTATATCACACCAATCAGCTTCATATAATCAATATACTCGTTCGGTTTTCTACCCAGCTTTGCTTCAAGATTGGCAAGCGCAATAATAAAGGTATTGTAGGTAAACTGACCGTTTTTGTATGCTTTTTCATAGCTTTCAAGCATTTTTTGATCCAAAACAGGGAAGCCGGCATATTTGTTTTGTTGGAAAGTTTTGTCGTTTTTAAGCAAGCTCATAATCTCTTTCATCTTTGCATAAGAGATTTGTCTAAACTTATATTCATCCATTTTATCTATTCCCACGCTTTGATTGTATAAGGAAACAAGTATCTCATTGATCTTCTGCTCGGTAACTTCGTCAACAGCTTTTACCCCTATTAATGCCAACGATTTTAACCATCCAGTGTTTTCCGCGCCCCATTTTGAACTTATAGCATCTGTTACAGAAGGAAGAAGTTCATCTATACTTCCAATTGCAATACTGCCGGGAATGGTAAGCATCGCATTATTAAATCCATCAAATGCAGTCCCTCCATTTTGCATCGTTTCATAGTTCTGCATCATTGCATCTGTAGCAGCACTTGTAGCTATTCCTGCGACAGCGCCTGCTACAGGATTCAAAAGGCCCGCAATGAAAGACACAATATACGCAGGGAGTTCATTAGCTCCGTTCTCCAATATACTCAACAATATTCTTCCGAAAGCACCGGATTCATAATATAGATAATCATAAGCATATTGCATTGCGCTTTTTGGAATTGCTTCATCACTAAACATCTGTTTTACTGCACTTGAAAAGTTTTCAAATGTGCCTCCTATGGCTATGCCCACTTTGTCAAGGATATTGGCATTATCGACGGTATCCTTTGCGTATTGTCCCTTCAGCCCTGCCGACGCGCCAATGTACTCACCCCAAGAGTTTACATAAAAGGCAAGCTTATCAGAAATAAACTCCAAATACTTATCCGCTGATGCTCTTCCCTCTTTGTTGTAAAGGTAGTTGTATATTGCCACTTCATTTTCGGTCATAAAATCATACATTTGCATATCGTTATAAGTCGTAGTGTTATAAAACTTTTTTGCATCAAAAATATTATTTATGTAGTAATATGGATTGCTCATATTCTGTTTTATAAGTTCGCTTCGTTGCTTTTCAGATAATCCCGACGGAATGACCACTTGACTTAGCTGCTCAAAATCCTCGTTTTGAGGATATCTCATATAATATATTTCCTCCAAATAGTACTCCATCGTCGCCAAGTATCCTGCATAGTTTTCATATGCCTCAATTTGAGCAATAATAATATTTTTGCTATACTCATCCATCGCTTTCTCC
This sequence comes from Clostridia bacterium, assembly GCA_017408485.1. Lineage (GTDB taxonomy): Bacteria > Bacillota > Clostridia > Oscillospirales > Butyricicoccaceae > RGIG3513. Next base: position 23,215 of record JAFQUM010000027.1, read on the forward strand.
AGAGAAACTTTGAAACCCGAAATTTCTTTTTGTATCTTTTCTTTTTCAGATTTTATCTCCTCATACGAAGTCCCATTGTACCACAGCTCAATGGCATCACTTAGAGCCTTCTCCGTATTGTACTGTTTTAGCCATGTTGCCAAAGATGATGTTTTTTCTTCATATTCAAATATCTGATCATATATTTCTCGTACTTTGGCTTGTAATGCTTCTCTGTTTTCTGCATCCGTCAGACTCTGATAATAATATTTGTCTTTCAGCTCATATAGATCCCACAGGATTTCAAGACTTTCTTCATAATCCTTAAATGCCTCTTGCGGGTTTTGATAAACATCCCACTGCCATTGGCTTGTATATGCACTTCTGGACTTACTCTCCCCGCTCCACTGCATTTTCTCATCGTCTAAAAGGTCTCGTAGTTCTTTCAGCGACATCATAAACTCTTGTATATCCTTCTCGCTGTTGATATGCTGCAGTTCATCATAGTGTTCTTCGATATATTCAAGATACCAATCGGTTTGCGCAATGGCTTTGTCTATCTGTCCTATTCTCGCTTGTGCCTGAGCATTGAATGTGTTTTTATTGAGATAGCTTGTGGGGTCAATTCCCCTACGCTCGGTTGCCACATTATTAAGGTATTGATATGCGGCAGTAATGAAGTTTCCCACATTACCAAAATTGTAGTTATTTGAATTAGCGGTTATGATTCTCACACATTGCGCTGCAGTAAGAGTGGTCTTTCCTCCCGTTGCGCTTGCGGTGGACGGTGATGAAGGGTTAGTTTTGCCTCCCGCCGCTGATGTTGTGGGTTGTGCCGCCGTGCTTGTTCCCGCCGTAGTTGGCGCCCCTGCCGTGCTTTCTTCCGCCGAAGTTGGTAAGCTTGGCTGAGGACTTGAGGCAGTGTGGGACAGCATCTGCATTTGCGGCTGTCCGTCCGAGGGTCTATAAGGCAAGGTTTGATAGCCAATATTCTCTTTAGGCTTGGTCAGTCGATCCTGCAGCTTTTTCAAAGCATTCTTTTCGCTTGTTAAAAAAGCAAGCTCATCCTCTACCTCTGCGGGGGTTTTCCACCAAGACATATTATCTTTAA
>JAFQUM010000028.1 GCA_017408485.1 Clostridia bacterium
ATTCTCTTTAGGCTTGGTCAGTCGATCCTGCAGCTTTTTCAAAGCATTCTTTTCGCTTGTTAAAAAAGCAAGCTCATCCTCTACCTCTGCGGGGGTTTTCCACCAAGACATATTATCTTTAAAGCGGTCATAAAAGTCATAATACCCGTCGATCATACCATTTATCTTGTCTATCTGACCAAGCCTTCTTTGAACATATTCATTGCTTTTCAGCTTTTGGTCATTTTGCTCCTCAAGCTCGGTTATTTCCCTCTCGGTTCTTTCAAGGTATTCCCGCAGATTGCCCTGCATTTCAATATAATTACGAGTTCCGTTTCCCGGTGTATAATTCCCCTCAAGCCAGGAATCGGCGGGGTCATAGGGTATGGCTCTTTTGGTCACCTTGTAGCGATCGTCTTGAGAAAGATCGATCTCCTCATCAGGCTCGGGAAGCTCCTTTAGCGGCTCTGTGTCCTCAGTTTTGGTCGTGTCTTTATCCGATGTGGGCGGTGTTTTGTAAATACCCAGCGGGTCGGTTGGGTTGGTTTTTCTCGGTGCGGAGACAGTTCCCGCGGTGTTTTTTTCGGTGTAGTACGGAAGGGAGTCCGCCGATTGCTTGACCTTCGCATCTTCTGTTTGCTTTATTGGCTTTTCAGGAGTGATCACCTCGGTGGTTACCTCGGGAAAGCCGTTTTTTCTTTTTTTATAATTCAGATATGTCATTTTTCCTCCTTTTAAAAGCTTCGATACCAATCGTATCTTCCATATTGCGGTTCTGTACTGAGGGGATCATAGGGCTTGATCTCTGCCTCTCTTTTGGGTGTGGGAGAGATGGGATTTTCCATACACACATATCTCAGCTCGTCATAGATGTGATCCTCACCATCCGAGTCGATATCCTCGGGGTTTTTACTGTCATAGACCAGGTTGGGTACAGTGCGGATAAAATGCTTGCAGGTATTAAACACATAGAGCATGGGCACACCGTTCTCGTCAAAGGCAAGGCGGTGATGCACCTGCATCTTTCCGTCTATTCGGGCGTGATCGCCCTTGTCAAAATATACCCGCTCCCGCTCCATAAGGCTGGCTATACTCTCGGTGCCGTCGCTTCCCCAAATAGCGGGGTCGGCAACACCGAATATCTGTCTGCCCCGAAGATTGATATCCTCACCCTCGATCCGCTTTATCTCGCGGGCAACGACTGAAGGCTCCCATTTTACGCCCACATTTGGCGCGCCCGTGCATCCGTAAAGTTCCCGTATTCGATAAAGCCGTCTGTCGTGATCCACCGCATACCAGCCCACCGAAAAGGGCCTGCTGTAGCCCCAGTCGAGTGCCCGCCATACCCGCCATTCCTTGGGAATGGCAAAGGGCGAGATAACATGGGTATTCTTGCGGTCGAAATAATGGGCGCTATCGTTGCGCCATTCGGTAAACACCTGACCCGAAAAGCTATCCCAATCGCCGTAGAGCAAGGCTTTTCGCTCCGCTTCGGGAAGGCTCGCGAGGCGCTGCACATACATCGGGTCATTGTTAAGCAATGCGGGATTGTCAAAGACCGACGAAGGCACAAAAATGCGTTGCTGCAGCCTTTTTTCTTCCTTTCCGTCGGGGGTGCGCCAGCTTACCTCCTCGCTGATGGGAGTCATAGGGGGCGCGGCGGTGATGAAACGCTCCTTCACCCAGCCGTGTCCCACTCCGCCCGGGTTGGCGGTGGCGCGGATATAGCATCGCGTTCCCGGTCCGTTGGGTCGGTTTCGGGAGAACAGATAAGAATACTCGTCATAGGAAAAATGTGTCAGCTCGTCAAATGCAATAAAGTCATATGCCTGACCTTGATACTTGACCCTGTCCTTGGTGTGCTGCATCGCACCGAAGATTATCTTCGCGCCGCTTGGAAAGGTCCAAGTGTGGGCGGTGGCGTTGTATGTTGCCTCGGGATAGGCTGCGGGATAATATTTAAGTGATTTATCTATAAGCTCATTGAGCTGAGAAAAGGTCTTTCGCAAAATAAGCGCCTTATAATGAGGAATATGTACCTGCCTCAGCGCCTCAATGATGATGGCATCACTCTTTCCTCCGCCCGCCGCGCCGCCGTAAAGCGCCTCATACTCAGGCCGCTCCATAAATACTGCCTGCCGTGGCTGAGGTGTCCATATTATATTTGACATTTTGTTCCTTTCTTGTTTTGCGTGGGAGCGGTTCATCACAGCTCACGCGTGCCCATATCATCATTGCCCAGTATTTCCGGTATCACGATAATTCCCGCCTTGTTGCCCTCGGTCTCTTCATCGGCAATGGGGCGGCTGCTCCACCGCTCGGGGATACGATTGACAAGATAAAACTTCTGTGCGGAAATATTCGGCGGCACGTATACCTCGTCCACCGCGGGGACAAGCTGTTCTTCCTCTTTTATCTTCTTTCCCGTTACCTCGTCATATTCCACCTTTTTTACCTTGATATGCTTGATGGATCGAGTGGTATAGCCTATACAAGCGTTATAAAGCGCCCGCTCGACCCTTTGCTCATCGGTTATCTGTTCTTTCGAAGCTTTTTTGGAGAGATGTCTTGATAGAGTGGATGGCGATACGCCTATCCTCTCTGCCATTTTTCGCAGGGATATTTTTTGATCTTGCCATTGGGCGATCTCTTGAAGGCGAGGCTTTATTTTTTCTTCATAAGCTCCTCTCATTTTTCACCCCTGAGGGAAAGCTCATCCCTCACTGACCTCGCCTTTGGCTTCCACCCTGATAATGTAGCTTGCATTATCCTCCCCCACTCGGGCGGTAACCTTGTATTTTTCATTGGTATCACTCACCGAGATAAGCGGAAGCGCGGCTTCTGTTGCCCCGTCGGGAGTTTTTGCTCCCCATTTAAGCGCCACCTGCGCTAAAATGCTGTCCAGTGCGCGGGAAAGCTGAACGCTTCCCTCTATGTATGCCTTCAGCTCATTTTTAAGCCGCTTTATCTCACCATTTTGTTTTTTGATCTTTGCCACCATTCGAGCGGTGTCATTTTTTGCCATTGTCTTTTTCCTGCCTTTCATATTTTTTAAATAAGTTTTTTGCTATGGTGCATTTTCGCCAATCGTCGTAGTGCGCGCAAAAGCCGTCAACCAGCTCGTCCCGCTCCGCTCTGTCGCCAAAATGCAAAAGCGCGCCCTCGCAATATATAAGTCCAAAATGCTCCCATTTATAAAATGGACACATAAATGCCGTTTTTTCTGTTTTGTTGTTCATTAAGATGTTATATTTCCTCCTTTTTAACTTGCCAAGTTAAAGCAATCGTATAAAATATGACGGATGGACTTTCCACCGTCTGTTTGTTTATTGAGGCGGGACTTTGCTTTAACTTTTCAGGATCGGTTTTTGCCGCTTCCTTAACTTGTGAGGTTAATATTATCACAGAGATTTTTGCTTGTCAAGTTATTTTTTCGAATTTTTTTAAAAAATTATTGATATTTTTAACTTGTTGTGTTAAAATGCACTTGAGGTGAGTTATATGACCATAGGACAGAGGATCAAGCAGCTCCGCGAGGATGCCAATTTAACTCAGGAAGCGGTAGCCAAGCGCATTGGCGTTGCAACTCAGACTATATTCAAGTATGAAAAAGAGATCGTCACCAATATTCCCCTTGAAAACATTCAAAAGCTTGCCGACGTGTTCGGCATCTCTCCCGCCGCGCTTATGGGTTGGGGCGGTGTCAATAATATAATTCCCGTCCGCGTGCGTTCCCTTCCCCTTATCGGGGATATTGCCTGCGGCAAGCCTATCACCGCCGACCGCACTTTTGACACTTATGCCACCGCTGACTGTGAGCTTAAGGTGGATTTTGCCTTAAAATGCAAGGGCGACAGTATGATAAATGCCCGAATCTTTGACGGCGACACGGTGTTTATCCGCGAGCAGGATATGGTGGAAAACGGCGAGATCGCCGCGGTGGTCATCGGTGACGAAGCAACCCTGAAGCGAGTGTATTATTACCCCGAGGACGGAAAGATGGTGCTTGCCGCCGAAAACAGCGCCTATTCACCCTTGGTCTATCAGGGCGCCGAGCTGGAGCAAATAAGAATAATCGGCAAAGCTATTGCATTTCAATCAAATATTCGTTAAAATAAAGAGTGGAGAACTTCTCCACTCTTTATTTTACAGAAAAGCAGAGGTGAAAAGAATGGACGCAGGAAGTAGTAGCGGCTTCGATCCGGGAGGGCGATGCTTGCATCAGGACACATACTGTGTCCGTTTTATTTAGCCTTCTCATCATAGCTGCGCTCACTGCCTATGCAGACGGCGAATGCCGTAAAACAAACAAAAAGGAGCGCTTTTTATGGAACCTAAAACCTTATACGAGATAATTCTCGAGCTTTTTCAGGCAAGAAAGCCCGCAGCCTTAAAGGCGGAGCTTTCTGAACACGAGCCTGCGGATATTGCTGCCGCCCTGCTTGATCTGTGGGACGATGGTGAGATCCGCGAAGACACTCTGCCCATTATTTTCCGCACCATGCCCAAGGCACTTGCGGCAGAGGTATTTGCCGAAATGGACACCGATCTTAACGAGGCTCTTATCCGTTCTTTCTCTGATAAAGAGCTTAAGGCGGTTATGAGCGAGCTCTTCATCGACGATGCCGTTGACATTATTGAAGAAATGCCCGCCAATGTGGTCAAGCGTATGCTTCAATCGGTGGACTCCGACACCCGCGCCATTATTAATAAGATACTTGACTACCCCGATGACAGTGCGGGAAGCATAATGACCACCGAGTATGTGGCATTGCGCCCCACTATGACGGTTTCCGATGCCTTTGCCCGCATTCGCAAGACTGGCGTTGACAAAGAAACCATCTACACTTGCTATGTCATCGACCGCGACCGCCATCTCATCGGTCTTGTCACCGCCAAGGAGCTGTTGCTTGCCGACAGTGAGGCCATTGTCGGGGATATTATGGAGGACAATGTCATTTCTGCCCATACCCTCGATGACCGAGAAGAAGTGGCAAATATGCTCTCGCACTATGACTTTTTGGCTCTGCCAATTGTGGACAAGGAAGACCGTCTTGTGGGTATCGTCACTGTCGACGACGCTATCGACGTTTTGCAGGAAGAGGTCACCGAGGACATCGAGCTGATGAGCGCGATCACCCCTTCGGACCGTTCTTATACAAGAACCGGTGTGTGGGAAATATTCCTCAATCGCATTCCCTGGCTGCTGATATTGATGGTATCGGCAACATTTACGGGTATAATAATTTCGTCCTACGAGACCGCACTTGCGGCGCAGGTAGCACTGACCGCCTTTATCCCTATGCTGATGAGCACCGCGGGAAACAGCGGAAGTCAGGCATCGGTCACCGTTCTGCGCAGTATTTCTCTTGGCGAGCTTGAGTTTTCCGATCTGTTCAAGGTCATATTCAAGGAGTTCCGCGTGTCCCTCCTCTGCGCTGTTGCGCTAGCTGTGGGAAGCTTTATCAAGATATGGCTTGTTGACTATCTGCTTATGGGAAATAAGGACATCACCCTTCCCGTTATCGCAGTTATCTGCCTGACGCTGGCTGTGACCGTCATTCTTTCCAAGCTTATCGGCTGCGTTCTGCCCATGCTGGCAAAAAAGATCGGTCTTGACCCCGCAGTTATGGCAAGTCCCTTTATTACCACCATTGTAGATACTTTGACTTTGTTTATTTATTTCCAATTCGCAACCGCAATTTTAGCAATATGAAAGGATAATCCCCTATGATAAAAGAAGGTCTCAAAGAAGGAATCACCAAATCAATGGAAATTACCGTTGCCGACCATATGACAGCCGCAAGTATGTCAAGCGGCGCTTTGGAAGTGTTTGCAACACCTATGATGATATCATATATGGAAACCGTCTCCTTTAACTGCGCTCAGGAGCATTTGGAGGAAGGCTGGTCAACAGTGGGTGTGGCGGTGAATATCACCCACGATGCCGCGACCCCCGTTGGCAGAAAGGTGCGTTTTGATTGCAAGCTTGAGCATATCGACCGCCGCAAGCTGTACTTTTCGGTGGTTGCCACCTCGGATAACGGAACGGTTATCGGCAAGGGCAAGCACGAGCGCTTCATCGTCGAGGTCGATAAGTTTATGAACAAAATGTACGACGCGTATAAGGACTAAATAAAAAGCACCCGATGGGGTGCTTTTTTATATTCAGGTTTTCATTCAGCTTCGTCCGAAGCGCGGAAAATTGATGGATTTCGTGCTGAGACATTTATTTCGCCTTAAATCTTCGTCTCACCATCGTATTTTCGAGCAGATTTGTGCTGAGACAAATAATAGCCGCATTGGCAGTACTATTTGTACGGCAAGGCGGCTATTATGCAGTATTCAGCGTAAATATGCCGAAAAGACACAATTTTACATTTTATCGGGGGCTGTTACTCCAAATGTGGATAAGGTATTTTTGATTACGGTTGCGGTGCAGATGGCGAGGCTGATTCGTGCATCACGGAGGGCATCTTCCGCACCCTTGATGCGGCACTCGGTATAGAAATGATGGAATGCGGTTGCCACATTGGTTGCATAACGATTCAGACGTGCGGGCTCGCGTGACTCGGATGCAAGGCGGATCTCTTCGGGCAGCTTGCTCAGCTCACGGATAAGAGCAATCTCACTTTCGTGGGTAAGCAGACTATAGTCACAGCCTGCGGGAGCGGTGCAGATCCCGTCCTGCTCAAGTGCGCGGAGGATGGACTTGATTCGTGCGTGAGCATACTGAACATAGTATACGGGGTTTTCACTGTCGGTACGCACCGCAAGACCAAGGTCAAACTCAAGATGGGTATCGCTGGCGCGGGAGTTGAAGAAATATCTTGCGGCATCGACACTTATCTCGTCAAGCAGATCGGTGAGGGAGATCGCCTTCCCGGTACGCTTGGACATACGGACCACCTCACCGTCGCGTGTGAGACGGACAAGCTGCATAAGGACTATTTCAAGGCGGTTTGTTCCGTCAAGGCCAAGGGCATCGAGAGCGCCCTTAAGACGGGCAACGTGACCGTGGTGATCAGCTCCCCAAATATTGATAACACGGTCAAAGCCACGCTTTTTGAACTTATTTCTGTGATATGCGATATCTGCGGCAAAATAGGTGTAGAAGCCGTTGGCACGGCAGAGAACATCGTCCTTTTCACAACCGAAATCGGTGGACTTGAGCCACAGAGCGCCGTCCTTTTCGTAGGTCTTGCCCGCCGCGGTCAGCATTGCAACAGTTTCCTTGACATAGCCGCTGTTGTGCAGCTCGGACTCAAAAAACCAGTTATCATAGGTGATTCCGTAGCGCTGAAGGTCGCTCTTCATTTTGGGAATGTTGTTTTCCAGACCAAAGGCGGACAGAATATCCATTCTCTCGCGCTGGGGTTTGGAAGCAAGGTCTGTTCCGTTTTTATCGATAAACTTCTGTGCAAGCTCGATGATGTCGCCGCCCTGATAGCAATCCTCGGGCAGAGGGTGCTTATCTGCGCCCTCAACAAGCTGCATAAAGCGGGTATCTAAGGACAGAGCAAACTTTTCTATCTGATTTCCCGCATCGTTAACATAGAACTCACGGGTCACATCGTGGCCTGCGCGGTGGAGCACTTCGGCAAGGCTGTCGCCCAATACGCCGCCGCGGGCATTGCCCATATGCATGGGGCCTGTGGGGTTGGCAGAAACAAACTCAACCATAACCTTCTCAGGTCTTGCGGCCTGAGTCTTGCCGTATTCATCGCCCTCGGCAGTAATGCTTTCAAGCACCTGCTCAAACCAACTGTGATTTAAGCGCAGATTAATAAAGCCGGGGCCTGCAGCTTCGGCAGAGCTGAAAAAAGTGCCTTCAAAATCCATATTTGCAATGATCGCATCGGCAATAACGCGGGGAGGTCTGCCGACCAGCTTAGTATTCTGCATAGCAAAGGAGCTTGCCCAGTCACCATTGCGGATATCCTTGGGCTCCTCGATAACCGGCTTTTTGATCTCCGCTGCGGGCAGAGCACCCGACTCGGTTGCCTTGGAATATGCCTTTTCAATAAGTGCCGCCGCACTGTTTTTTGCCTTTTCAATAAGATTGATCATAGCCTTTTCTCCCTTAATCTTTAACTTCTACGCTTATGAGCAGATGATTTGCATAAGCGGGCTCGTTTTCTATTTCAATTTCATAAAGCACATCGATGACTCCGCCGTCGTCGCAAAGGGTACTGCTGACCTTTTTGGTGTTGATGACCACCGTCAATGGTCCGTAATCGGTGCGGTAGACGGTCATTGATTTGTTATCGTGTTTGAAGACCATCTGTGAGGGGTATTTGCCGGTGCGAATGACCGAGACCTCTTCCCCGTCAAGCTTTACTGTGGTGTGAGTTCCCTCAAGCCCCGTCAGGGCACTTTCGTCATAGCTGACAAAATACTGTCTGCCCTTGCGGTAAAGCCTACCTTGGGAGGTCAGAGAAATCGGCTCGGTATCCATATCGGCACCTTCCTGACGGCCTGTAACCGACACTAAAACGTCTTTTTTTATATCATTTTCCATTTTTGTTCCTCATAGACTATAAATACGCATATCTTGACAGTTAATTATAGCACAAAAGAAAGCATTTTTGCAACAGTTTAAAACACCGCTTGAAAAAAGAAGCGGGATATGCTAATATAATAAAGCAACTCAATATGCTGGTGTAGCACAGTCGGTAGTGCAGCTGATTCGTAATCAGCAGGTCGCGTGTTCAAGTCACGTCACCAGCTCCATAATAAAAGGCCATATTCGTCAGAATGTGGTCTTTTATTATGCTTTTGATTGCACGTGACTTGAACACCAAGGGTGCTCGAGCCGTTAAGAAAACGATTGATAATCGTTTTTAGGCGAGAGGTGCGCAGTCGGGTACCAAAATGCGTAGCGTTTGGGTCGACAAGCAGTTAAGACGCGTAGCGGCTGTGTCACGTCACCAGCTCCATAATAAAAGGCCATATTCGTCAGAATGTGGTCTTTTATTATGTTTTTGATTGCACGTGACTTGAACAATACCCGTATTTGACCTTATTGCCATTTTGCATTATAATATTGTAAAACGCGTATGGGGTGAGGTTTTTGAATATTCGTATTGAATTGGGTTATGCATATGCCCAAGAGATCAAGGCTCTTTTTGCCGAATACACCAAGATGCTTGTTGACAATGACAGGGCTTTTGCCGATTATCTCAAGCTGCAAAAATATGATGACGAACTTGAGCATTTGGAGACCAAGTACGGAATACCGCAAGGCAGGCTTTTCATTCTTTTTATAGATGATGAGGTTGCCGGCTGCGTCGCCCTTAAGCCCCGCGACGAAAGCAGCTGCGAATTAAAGCGCCTTTACATTCGCCCTGAGTTTCGCGGACACGATCTCGGCGCGTTGCTCGTCCAAAAGATCATTGACTCCGCTCAGGAGATAGGCTATGAGAGAATTATTTTAGACACACTTCCCTTTTTAAAGACCGCCATCAAGCTTTATCAAAGGCTGGGCTTTGAGGTCACAAACGAATACACCTATAGTCCTATGGACACTTCCATATATATGAAGCTGGATCTTAAATAAAACAAAAACGGATGGCTTTTGGCTATCCGTTTTATTTTTATTAAGTTTCCTACAGTACGGCAAGGCGCCATTATGATGTATTCAATTTACAAACAATCTTCGTCTCACTATCGTAAAATTGATGGATTTCGCGCTGAGGCAATTAACACGAGCGTAGACAGTACCGTGTGTACGGCAAGCGAGTGTTAAGCCGCATTCAGCGTGAAAGACGCAATTTTACAGTATATTAAGGTGTTCGAGGAGTATCTTAAGTCCCATAAGCACCAGCACTATTCCACCAAGCAATTCCGCTTTGGATTTGTACTTTGCACCGAAAATGTTTCCGAGATAGACACCCGCTGCAGACAACACAAAGGTTATGATGCCGATAAAGCTTACTGCGGGGATGATGTTGACATCTATCACCGCAAAGCCCACACCAACGGCAAGTGCATCAATGCTGGTTGCGACAGCTAATGGAAGCATTGACTTAAAGCAGAAGGAGCAATCAAGCTCTTCATTGTCGCCTCTCAGTGCCTCGCGGATCATATTTCCGCCGATGAGGGCAAGCAGACCAAAGGCTATCCAATGGTCGACGCTTTCGATGAGTGACTTGAAGGCGCTGCCGAGAAGAAACCCGATAAGGGGCATAAGTGCCTGGAAACCGCCAAAGTAAGCACCCACGGTCAAAGCATTGCCAAGTCTTACCTTTTTGACCGAAAGGCCCTTACATATTGCCACGGCGAAGGCATCCATACTAAGTGCCGCCGCGGTGATCAGCAGTTCCCAAATTCCCATTCTTATCGCTTTCCTCCTATAGGCGCAAACTCTTCTCTGTTTCTATATTTATGCAAGGGCTTGGGCGCAATATCTCCCGCCTTTGTAAGAGCGATCTTGGTCAGTGTGGGTCCGACCAGCTCATAGATGAGTACACCGAAGAGGGTTATGTTACGAACAAGCTCGCCGCTTGCGCCAAGCTCAAGGGCGGTGAGGGACATTCCCAAAGCAACACCCGCCTGAGGAAGCAGAGTGATACCCAAATATTTGACAATGCTTTTGTCGCAATGTACCATCTTGGCGCTGGCACGAGCGCCTAAGTATTTACCCAAAGAACGGGCGGCAATGTATACGATACCTACACCGATAATGGCTATATCTGCAAAGACATTGAACTCAAGCTCTGAACCGCTCATAACGAAGAAAAGTACAAACAGAGGAACTGTCCATCTGTCGGTCTTGCCCATAAGCTCTTCGGAATAGTCGCACAGATTGCAGAAAATAGTGCCCAGCATCATACAGACAAGCAAGGGAGAAAATCCGCAATGTACGGGGCCGATATTGAACTTCAGCTTGCTCAGTGCTACAGTGAGCATAACGAATGTTACCGCAAGGCAAAGGCGCTTACTGTTGGAGTGGAAGAATCTTTCCGCAAAGTTAAGCAGTACGCCTGCAACAGCACCGAGAATGAGGGAGAATACGATCTCAACTATGGGAGAAACGATTATGGAGACCATATCAAGATTTCCAAGCTCAAGGCTCTTTGCGATGCCGAAGGATACGGAAAAGATAACAAGTCCAACCGCGTCATCAAGTGCAACAACGGGAAGCAACATATCGGTCAGCTTACCCTCCGCCTTGTACTGACGAACGACCATCAGGGTTGCGGCAGGTGCGGTTGCCGATGCAATAGCACCAAGGGTTATGGCTGCAGAAATAGGCAGCTTGTCACCTATTATAAAATGCACACCGATAAGGGCGATATCAACCAGAATGGTTGCAAGCAATGCCTGGAATATGGCAATTACGGTTGCCTGCTTGCCTATTGCCTTTATCTGTGAAAGGCGGAACTCATTGCCGATTGCAAAGGCAATAAAGCCGAGTGTCAGATCGGAAAACAGCGACAGATCCTTGATCTGACTCAAAGAGTTAAAGCCGATTCCGTCAATGCCCAACAGACCAAGGCAAAAAGGTCCAATAAGTATACCCGCTATAAGATAGCCGGTAACGTGGGGAAGCTTAAGCTTTTTTGTGCAGCGTGATACTGCAAGTCCCGCCATAATGGCAAAGGAAAGTCTGAGTAAAAGTTCCATTTTAATACATCTCGATTCTCTTGATTCTTTTTTCGCGAACTTATTTAGTATATCACTATTAATAAAAAAGTCAATAACATTTTTTACTAAATTTTCTATGCAAAAAGATGTCTTTAATGTGTCTTTACCGTATTTTTATTGCACTTTCTCTTTCGTATGCTATATAATTCTTTTGAAGGTGATCATATGACAGATATCAGGCACAGACTATTTGCTCTGCAGGACGAAAAATATCGGGATTTCCAGGCAAAGCTGATGCCCACAGTGGACAAAAACAAGATAATCGGGGTACGCACTCCCGCGTTGCGGGCTTTGGCAAAGGAATTGCGTGGCTCAGACGGCGCAGAGGACTTTTTGCTCATTCTTCCCCACCGATATTATGAAGAGGACAACCTCCACGCATTTTTGATTGAATATATCAAGGACTTTGACACTTGCGTTGCCGCCTTGGATGCTTTTTTACCCTTTGTGGATAATTGGGCTACCTGCGACAGTATGAATCCAAAATGCCTTATCTCCCAACCCAAAAAGCTGCTCGCGCATACCGAAAAATGGCTTTGCTCTGACCACACCTATACCATCCGCTACGGGATCGGGGTTCTGATGCGGCATTTTTTAGACGAGCGGTTTGAACTGCGCTTTGCTCAAAGGGTGGCGGCTATACGCTCTGACGAATACTATGTCAATATGATGCGGGCTTGGTATTTTGCCACCGCCCTAGCAAAGCAATATGATGCTGTTTTGCCCTTTATTGAAAACCGCGTGCTTGATGCTTGGACTCACGCAAAAGCCATCCAAAAGGCCTGCGAGAGCTATCGAATAACCTCCGAACAAAAAGAATACCTGCGCAAGCTGAAATAGCAAAAAGATGACAGAGCCCTTTACCTCTCTGTCATCTTTTTGCTTCTTTTATCTGTTTTGATACATAATTCACTGTTCTTACGGGAGCTCTTTCAAAGGCTTTAAGACTGCATATTGCAATCAGCTTTCCTCCATCGGTCACAAGCAGGGATCTTCCCTTTTTGCGAACATCCAGAGTCTTGAAGCCCGCCCTATCCCCCGCTGCCGCACTCTTAAGTGCCGCATAAAGCGACACATCCTCGGTGCTTTTCAGCCAAAGCTGGGGCAATTCCTCCGCTACCTCAAAAACTGCAAACTCGGTATAGCCCGCAATTATCCCCTTTCCCGTGGGAGAAATAGGCTTGATTTTCTTTTGCCATCCCTTCACATCAAAGCGGACATACATCTCCTCCGACTGTCTTGGCAGCTCGGCAATTTTGTATCGCGGCAAAAGTGTCGCCCTTTCCACCTGAGCAAAATATCTCACACCCGCAAGCTCACTGCCGAAAAATCTTCTCGATTGATAGACCGCCACATAGCGAATACTGCCTATATCAACGGGCACAAGCTTGGCGGGGATATGATAAAAATTATACTCCAAACACACACTGAGCTGCGGCATATTGCTCAGCGCACCGATGAGCATATCGTGACAAGGCTCACCCTCATCGTCACCGCCGCTAAAAATTATTTCATCGGGCGGCTCGTTTTTCGGCTTATGTGCTTTTACCGAAAGCACTACCGCCGCAATTACTGCGGCGGCAATACCTAAAAATACAGGAATCATTTGATACCCTTCATAGTCAGGCTGATGCGCTTTTTACCCAAATCAACACCAAGCACCTTGACTGTTACAACATCACCAACCTTGAGTGCCTCAGAGGGGTGGCGGATAAACTTATCGCTTATCTGTGAAACGTGAACAAGTCCGTCCTGATGGACGCCGATATCTATAAACGCACCGAAATCGATAACATTACGAACTGTTCCCTGAAGGGTCATTCCCTCTTTAAGATCCTTCATATCCAAAACATCCTCGCGGAGAAGAGGAGGAGGCAGCTCGTCACGAGGATCTCTGCCCGGCTTGCTCAGTTCGCGGAGAATATCCTGCAGGGTGGGGACACCGATGCCCAGCTTTTCGGCAAGGTCAACAAGCCCCTCAGCATTGGCTTTTTCGGCAAGGGAAGCGCCATCCTTGGCAACATCCTTGACGCCGAAATATTTCAGCAGCTCCTCTGCCGCCTTGTAGGATTCGGGGTGAACCCCTGTGTTGTCAAGCAGATTTTTGCTGTCGGGTACACGCAAAAAGCCTGCACACTGTTCAAAAGCCTTAGCGCCCAGCTTGGGAACCTTCTTAAGCTCGGCACGGGACTTGAAGCTTCCGTTTTCTTCGCGGTAAGCAACAATATTCTTGCAAACCGTGGAGGAAAGTCCGGAAATATGGCTGAGCAGTGCGGGGGATGCGGTGTTAAGGTCGGCGCCCACATTGTTAACGCAATCTTCAACTACGCCGTCAAGGGCAGCCTCCAAACGCTTTTGAGGCATATCGTGCTGATACTGACCGACACCGATAGCCTTGGGCTCTATCTTGACCAGCTCGGCAAGGGGGTCTTGAAGTCTACGGGCAATGGATACCGCAGAACGCAAGGTAAGGTCAAAGTCGGGCATTTCTTCCGCGGCAAGCTTGGATGCGGAATAGACCGATGCGCCCGCCTCGGAAACCACCATATATGCAACCTTTTGCTTTATTTCGCGAAGCACCTTGGCACAGAACATTTCGGTCTCTTTTGATGCAGTTCCGTTGCCGATGGCGATTATCTCAACTCCCCAACGGAGTATTTTTTCTTTAAGCGTCTGCGCTGAGCGCAGCTCCTGACCCTCACCGTGGGTGGGATAGATGACCGCAGTGTCAAGCACCTTGCCCGTAGCATCGACTACTGCCAGCTTGCAGCCTGTACGGTAACCGGGGTCAAGACCGATGGCTATCTTTCCCTTTACGGGAGGCGCCATAAGCAGCTGACGGAGGTTTACACCAAAGAGCTTGATGGCATCCTCTGCGGCGGCTTCGGTCAGATCGGAACGGATCTCGCGCTCAATGGAGGGGTAAATAAGACGGGAATAAGCATCCTCGCAGGCGGTCTGTACCACCTGAGCACAGGCAGAAGTGCCCTGAACATAAAGATTGCGAATGGTATTGAGGGAACGGGCGGGGTCAACATTAATGCTGACCTTTAAGAACTCTTCCTTCTCGCCGCGGTTGAGGGCAAGAACACGATGTCCCGCAATCTTGCTTACGGGCTCGGTATATTCGTAATAATTGGAATAAACGCTGTCTTCTTCTTTAGAACCAACAGAGGATATAAATCCGTAAAGACGGGTAAGGTTTCTCACACGCTTGCGAACCTCCGCATTATCGGAAACATTCTCGGCAATGATGTCCATAGCTCCCTGAAGCGCCGCGTCGGTGTCTGCAACGCCCTTTTCCTCGTCTATGTATGCAGCTGCCAGCTCAACGGGATCGGCAGAGGTATTTTGAGCTTCCAAAATAGCTATAGCAAGGGGCTCAAGGCCTTTTTCTTTAGCCACGCTTGCGCGGGTCTTACGCTTGGGACGGAAGGGACGATAAATGTCGTCGATCTCCGCAAGGGTGGTAGCCTTATCCAAAGCGGCAGAGATCTCCTCGGTGAGATTTCCCTGACCCTCGATGAGATTTCGCACCTCTTCCCTGCGGGCATCAAGGTTACGCAGATATTCAAGCTTGTCGGCTATCTGACGGATGGTCTGGTCATCCATAGTGCCGTGTTGCTCCTTGCGGTAACGTGCAATAAAGGGGATGGTATTGCCCTCATCAAGCAAGGCAATTATATTTGCCACATAATCCTCACGGACATTAAACTCTTTTGCAATAGTAACAGCGTAAGACATAAGGTTTCTCCTTTGCGGTTCTTGAAAATAATAAATTGATTATAACATTTTTTGAAAGCATAATCAACATAAACGAGATGTTTTCTTCCGCTTCGCTCCCTCCTTGCAAATATCTATGCCGAAAACAAAAAAGACACCCTGTCGGATGTCTTCTTTGTTTTGGAAGGGGCGAATAAAATTGAACCCCCAGCCGTTTTTTCGGTATATGACTGAACGCACGAGCATTTTTCCATCTCCTTACTCCATCCTTACTGTCTTTTCAATGCCGCCCTTGAAGATTACGAGCAGTTCGTTTTTG
>JAFQUM010000005.1 GCA_017408485.1 Clostridia bacterium
AGCAGAGGTTGAAGCCGCCATTCAGGATAATACAAGAGCAATCTATATCGAAACCCTTGGCAACCCAAACAGCGATATTCCCAATATCGACGCATTAGCAGAACTTGCACATAGGCACGGCTTGCCGCTTGTAGTAGATAACACCTTTGGCACTCCGTATCTTATCCGTCCCATCGAGCACGGAGCAGACATTGTGGTACATTCCGCTACTAAATTCCTCGGCGGTCATGGCACTACCCTTGGCGGTATCATCGTTGACTCAGGTAAATTCGATTGGGCGGCAAGCGGAAAATATCCCGCTATTGCCGATCCTAACCCCAGCTATCACGGCATATCTTTTGTAAAAGCAGTAGGCCCAGCAGCGTTTGTTACCTACATTCGTGCCATTCTGCTTCGTGACACGGGCGCAACCATTTCTCCCTTTGCGGCGTTTCTGCTTTTGCAAGGCATTGAAACCCTGTCTCTTCGTTTAGAGCGTCACGCAGAGAACACTAAAAAGGTGGTTGAATTCTTAAAGAGTCATCCGCAGGTTGAAAAGGTCAATCATCCGTCCTTGCCCGACCATCCCGACCATGAGTTATATCAGAGATATTTCCCGAACGGCGGCGGTTCGATATTTACATTTGAAATCAAGGGCGGTCAGGCTCAGGCACACAAGTTTATTGACAACCTTAAAATCTTTTCACTGCTTGCGAATGTTGCCGATGCCAAAAGCCTTGTAATCCACCCGGCAACCACCACACACAGTCAGCTCAGCGAAGAGGAGCTTGCTGATCAGGGCATTAAGCCTAACACCATTCGTCTTTCCATTGGAATCGAGCATATTGATGATATTATCGCCGACCTTAAGGGTGGTTTTGATGCAGTAAAGGAGTAATTATTATGTCAAAAGTATATACATCTGCCACAGAGCTTATCGGCAAAACCCCGCTTCTCGAACTCACCCACATTGAGAGAAAATTTAACCTGAAGGCAAGGATCGTTGCCAAGCTAGAATATTTCAATCCTGCCGGCTCGGTTAAAGACCGTATTGCCAAAGCGATCATTGACGATGCCGAAGCAAGTGGAAAACTAAAACCCGATTCGGTTATTATTGAGCCAACGAGCGGCAACACCGGAATCGGTCTTGCATCGGTAGCGGCGTCACGAGGCTACCGTATTATACTGACAATGCCCGAAACGATGTCGGTGGAGCGCCGAAGCCTAATGAAAGCCTATGGTGCTGAGCTCGTACTGACCGAAGGTGCTAAAGGTATGAAAGGCGCCATTGCAAAGGCGGAAGAATTAGCGGCAGAAACTCCGAACAGCTTTATCCCCGGTCAGTTTGTAAACCCTGCCAATCCAAAAGCACATAGAGAAAATACAGGTCCTGAGATTTATGAAGATACCGACGGACAGGTGGATATCTTTGTAGCAGGTGTAGGCACAGGCGGAACGGTTACAGGTGTAGGAGAATATCTGAAATCTCAAAATCCCAACATCAAGGTCGTTGCGGTCGAGCCTGCCGCTTCGGCAGTACTATCCACGGGTGTTGCCGGTCCTCATAAGATTCAAGGCATCGGTGCAGGCTTCGTTCCAGATGTTCTTAACACCGGCATTTATGACGAGATCATTCCCGTGTCCAATGAAGATGCTTTTGCAACGGGTAAGCTCATCTGTAAAAGCGAGGGTGTCCTCGTAGGTATTTCCTCCGGTGCTGCTACCTTTGCGGCTATCGAACTTGCGAAACGCCCCGAAAACGAAGGCAAGACCATTGTTGTTCTTTTGCCCGATACCGGTGACAGATATTTATCTACTCCGCTGTTTGCAGACTAATGAAAAGCGCCGGTGCCTTAGACTAAGGCACCGGTCTTTTTGAAGAAAGGAAGTTTACTGTTATGTCTACTCGAAAGAATCAAAATATTAAGCGTACAACCTATTGGTTGTGCATTACCGCCGTTTTTATGGCGCTTAATGTGGCAATGAGTTCGTTTGGTATTCCTGTTCCCGGCGGTCATCTGTATATGAACGATATTATCATTTGTACTGCTGCCATTATTTTGGATCCGCTCGCCGCATTTATGGTCGGCGGTGTAGGTGCCTTTTTAGGCGATTTATTCTTCTATCCGCTTCCAATGTTTGTTTCCCTCGTAACTCACGGTCTGCAAGCGGTAGTAATCTCGATATTCTCCCATTACGTACTTAAAAAGCATCCGGTGCTCTCTTCCGGAATCGGTGTAATGATCGGTGCCGTTATTATGGTAGTCGGTTATTCTCTCGGCAGAGCGTTTATTTACAGCACACCGGAATATGCTGTTCTCAAATTGCCTTATCAGATCTTACAAGCGGGTGTCGGCGCTATCGTCGGTATGATACTTTATTGGAAGTGCAAGCTCGTAGAACTGTTTAACAAGAAAGGATTGTTGAGATGACAGAAAAAACGATTTATCTTGATAATGCCGCAACAACAAAAATGAGCAAAACGGCAATTGAAGCAATGTTGCCCTATATGGATAGCATTTACGGTAATCCGTCAAGCCTTCATTCTATGGGGCAAAAGGCAAATGAAGCACTTTTTAATGCTCGTGAGCTCATCGCAAAATTGCTTGGTTGTGAAGCAAGAGAAATCACCTTTACATCAGGTGGCAGCGAAGCTGATAATCAGGCAATTGTTTCCGCTGCAAGAATCGGTGAAAAAAGCGGTAAGAAACATATCATCTCTACTGCGTTTGAACACCACGCTGTTTTGCATACCCTGAATAGACTTGAAAATGAAGGCTTTGATGTTACTCTTCTTGACGTTCATGAAAACGGGCTTGTAACTCCCGAGCAGGTGGCGGAGACAATCCGTGAGGATACCTGCCTTGTTACGATAATGTATGCCAATAACGAGATAGGCACCGTTCAGCCGATCAAAGAGATTGGTGCCGTTTGCCGTGAAAAAGGTGTTATTTTCCATACCGATGCGGTGCAGGCGGCAGGACATCTTCACATAGATGTAAAAGAACAGAATATAGATATGCTTTCTCTTTCTGCTCATAAATTCCATGGTCCGAAAGGAATAGGGATCTTGTATGCAAGGAAAGGAATAAGACTTACGAACCTTATTGAAGGCGGTGCACAGGAACGAGGCAAGCGTGCCGGAACGGAGAACCTTCCCGCCATTATGGGAATGGCGGCGGCTCTTGAAGAGTCCTGCAGCCGTACAGATGAAAACGCAAAAAAATTAACAGCTTTGCGGGACAAACTGATTGCCGGACTTTCGGAGATTCCTCATTCTATCCTTAACGGTGATGCAAAAAAGAGACTGCCCGGCAATGTGAACTTCTGCTTTGAGGGCATTGAAGGTGAATCCTTACTCTTGCTTCTCGACGATAAGGGGATTTGTGCTTCGTCGGGTTCAGCTTGCACTTCGGGATCTCTTGATCCGAGCCACGTGCTCCTTGCCATTGGCAGAGTACACGATATCGCTCACGGCTCACTGCGGCTGTCTTTGAGTGATGAAAACACAGAGGAAGAGATTGAATACACAATAAGTGCCGTAAAAGAGGTTGTAGAATATCTGCGTAGTATTTCACCAATTTGGCGAGATCTTGTAAACGGCAAGAAAGAATTTATTATAAAGTGAGGCTGTTATTATGGCATTATACAGTGAAAAAGTAATGGATCATTTCCGCAATCCCCGTAATATAGGTGTGATTGAAGATGCTGACGGAATCGGTGAAGTTGGCAACGCCAAGTGCGGCGATATTATGAAGATCTATCTAAAAATAGAAAATGACATCATAACAGATGTAAAATTTGAGACCTTTGG
>JAFQUM010000001.1 GCA_017408485.1 Clostridia bacterium
CGATGGGACCCTGAGGACCGGCGGGACCGATAGGACCTGCGGGGCCAACTTCACCCTGAGGACCTTGAGGACCGGTAGCGCCCGTTGCACCCGTAGCACCGGTCAAGCCGATGGGACCCTGAGGACCGACAGGACCGATAGGGCCTGCGGGGCCAACTTCACCCTGAGGTCCTTGAGGACCTGTAGCACCCGTTGCACCCGTAGCACCGGTCAAGCCGATGGGACCCTGAGGACCGACAGGACCGATAGGGCCCGCAGGACCAACCTCACCCTGAGGACCTTGAGGGCCGGTAGCGCCCGTTGCACCCGTAGCACCGGTCAAGCCGATGGGACCCTGAGGGCCAACGGGACCGATAGGACCTGCGGGACCAACCTCACCTTGAGGACCTGTAGCACCAATAGGACCTTGAGGACCTATTGGACCCTGAAGTCCCGCTACACCTTGAGGGCCTTGGGGACCTTGTGGGCCGGGAGGGCAGTTTACGCAAGGGTTATAAGGTGGGCAGGGGTAGCAAGAATTGGCGGGAATATAGGGGTAGCTTGAATCGTTATCGTTAAAGCAGTCGCAATTTCTGTTGCGATGGGATAGGTTTGAATAGCTTGAATTACAGTTGTTACGGTGATCGTTTCCGTAATTTGCCTGATTGAATCTATAAGAAATGCTGTCGTCAAAGCAATTTGCCATATTATCCTCCTTGTGTTGCCGCCTACGGGCGGCACATTACATTATATGTGCATTTTTTTGCCATGGTGACAGTTGACAAAAGGCAAAAAATAGTGTATATAATATATTCCCAAGGGAGGTAGCTATGTCGATTTATGTAATGAGTGATATTCACGGCGAATATGACAAATATAGACAAATGCTTGAAAAAATCGGCTTTTCCGAGAAGGATGAGCTGTATATTTTAGGTGATGTGATAGACCGCGGCGAAGAGCCCATAAAGGTGCTTTTGGATATGGCATCCCGCCCCAATGTTTATCCAATAGTGGGCAACCACGAAATTATGGCGATTGCGGTCTTGGAGAAGATTTTAAAAGAGGTCACCGAAAGCAATGCTCAGGAGCTTGACTCGGAGACTATGCTTGGGCTTATGGAATGGATGGAAAACGGCGGAGACACAACGCTGAAAGGACTCAGAAAGCTTCCTAACAGCAAGCGTCTGGACATTTTGGATTATATGAGCGAGTTCAACACCTGTGAGGCGTTAGATGTGGGGGACAGGACCTTTATTCTTGTGCACAGCACATTAGGAAATTTTTCGAAGGAAAAAAAGCTGAGAGAGTATCAACTCCACGAGCTTGCTGAAATGCGCGCCGATTATGACAGACAGCTATTTGATGATAAGAGTATCTTTATTGTTTCGGGACATACGCCCACCCAGCTTGTAAACGGCAAGGCGGAAATATATCACAGCTGTAATAATATCGACATCGATTGCGGTGCAACATTCGGAGGCAAGCTTGCCTGCCTTCGCCTTGACGATATGCAAGAGTTTTATGTATAGATATTAAAAACGGAGAAAGCAAAAGGCTTTCTCCGTTTTTAATGCTTATTAATATACCGCTTTTGAATAAATGCTTGAGCCAACAAATGAGTATACGACAGATATGGCGCCTCAAATAAAGAATCTGCGTTCCATACTCTGACGGGCGGGACGGCAGATGGCAAGAAATATAAGCAGTGCGCCGAAGAGCCCCAAAGTTACAAGAGGATAAAGGGACCAACCGATGAAGTTCACTCCCTCAAAGGTTATAACAAGCAAAAACTCGGTCAGCAGCATAAATGCCCCCAAAGCAATGCTTCCACCACCGATGATATACAAAAAGCCACGCTTTACATATTTTATCAGGGCGACGCAGGCGGTGACGATGAGCATTATTCCGCCCGTTACGGGAAACGCAAAGGGGAGAAACCATTTTCCGCCCGTTTCAAGGCAGATATAAAGCAAAAACACCCCAATAATCGCAAAATCGCAGGGGACAAATATAACGGGATTTGGCTTTTTAAACCAAGCGGGGAGGATGAAAACATAGCTTGTCACCAGCGCACCTATAACATAGCCTGACCATACCACCTTTTCATTGAGCTGAATATCGCAGATCAAAGCAATGATGATAGATATGAGCAAAAAGGTGCTGACAATAATATGAGGAATAAAGAAATAGGACTTTCCGTGGGGATATTCTTTTGGAGGATATAATTCCTCCGCTTCGCCCTGCTTAAGGTCGGGGTGGAATACCCTTGTATCGCACAGCGGGCAGGTCTTTTCGGTGTCGGCAAGCTTTACGCCGCAATTAACACAATACATAATTCACCTCTCATCATCGGTACGGTTGCTTTGAACCTCTACATCAATGCCAAGCTCACGCAAAGCACGGTAAAAATGAGACTCCAAGGACGCTTCCTTGATGTTGCGTATAAAATTGATATAAGTTGTATCACCCAAGGTCAGAACGCCGCAGTTGTAGGGCGCGGATGCCTGCGGGCCTAAAATGAAATCCATTCGTTCAATATATGGCAGCATCTCTTCGGGAAGCTTGACCGCGCCGAGATTGGAAAGACACAGGCAGGATTTACTTTCGCCTACCGCATCGAATATCATCTTCATAATGATATTTTTAATAAACAGCGGCATAATTCGAACAATGAACAGTCTCTCACTGTTGACATTGGCAGCTATCTTCATACTCATCTGCTTGGGGGTTATATCACTGCCCATATGATGCTTGATTATGGTGCATATCTCGTCAAAGGAGTATTCACCCAAATGGGGAAGCAACTCAGGAGTTGTATAAAGTGCAAAGTTTCTCAGCGACTTGCTTGGGAACAGATTTCGTAAATTAACGGGAATCAGCACCTTTATAGGCTTGCGGCGGCGCTGAGTGGGGATCTTTTCCTGCTGCAAAGTTTGCAAGGCTTGCATCATCACCGCAGTAAGAAACGCAGTAACGGTCACATTATGCTCCTTCGCCGTTTGCAGGATGGTTGCGGAATCAGCAGTAAAGCAGGTCAGGTGCAATTTTCCACCCGGCTCGGCTGTGCCGGAAAGATGCCAAGCGGTGTTTTCTTTTCTCGATGCGGCAGAGGGAGCGGAATACTTTTGAAAGCTGTCCTCCAATTCCTCAGCGGAGGGGTCTTCAAGTCTGCCCAAAACACCGTGCTCGGCGGGAATATGCTCGCCGTATTTTTGCAGCAGGTATTCGGCAACAAGGCTTTTCAGGAATATAAGTCCCCCCGTTCCGTCGGTGAGGGAATGGAATATTTCCACTGCGATCCTGTTTTGATATGCAATAACGCGAAATGCACATTTGCTAAGCTCCGCATTGCCCATATAGGTAAGGGGATAGCATTTTTCAGCCATGATCTCGGGCGGGGCGGATATCTGCTCAAGGTAATACCAAAATGCACCGGGACGCAGCTTCACCGCAATGGATGGAAAACGGCGGACGGTTACATCAAGTGCCTTTTTTAGTACGGGGACATCTATCTCTTCCTTGAGGGTTGCGGACATTCTGAAAAGATTGGTCCAGTTATTTCGCCTTGCAGCGGGGTATATCTTTGCCGCGTTGTCAAGCTTCATCCAACGCAGCTTGTTTTCGCAGGACATAACGGCATTTAAAAACTTATTGATGTATCCAAAATCGTGGGCATCCTCTTTTAGTCCGTAAACAATATATGCGTGCCAGCGGTCGGCTTTGGTTATAAGCTTGCTTTGACAGCCGCAGTTTGTTAGTTTGTGGTGAAGGGCAGTGGCATCGCTGAGCATTATCTCATTCTCGGCAGCATATATCAAGGACGGGGGCATTCCTTCTAAGTCGGCAAAGAGGGGAGAGACCAAGGGGTTAGTCTTATCCTCGGTATAACAGTCGGCAAAGAAACGAAGCAGCTCTATAGACATGGACGGGTCAAGCTTTTCGTTCAGGGGGTAGGATTCACCCGATGAGGTCAGGTCGGTCCAAGGGGAAATAGCGATAATTCCGCAGGGGAGGGGCTTGTTTTGCGCCTTAAGCTGCAGACAAAGTGAGTAGCACAGACCACCGCCCGCGCTTTCTCCGCAGAGGGTGATGTGGGTATAGCCCTTTGAAATAAGATACTCATAGGCAGTCTGAGCATCGTCAAGCGCTGCGGGGAACGGATTTTCGGGTGCAAGGCGGTAGGCGGCACAAAATACACGGCATCCGCTTTGCATTGCAAGCATGGCACCAACACCCTCGGCATAGTCAAGGCCTCCGCAAGTAAATCCGCCGCCGTGGAGATAGAGTAAGACACCCTGCCTTCTCTCGTCGCGGGGAATTATCCACGAGCCTTTAAAATGTCCGAAGTCGTGCTCTTTTATAATGACCTGCTTTCTAAAGCGGCGCTCAATAAGCTCGCCTATCATATCCTGACCCTTTCTGGTGGTCTTAAGTGATAGGCTTCCCATCAACGGCTTAAGCTTAGCCAGCTGTGATTTAGTTGTCTTTGCAGACATAGGCATAGAGCCGTCTCCTTTATCTGAGTTTATGGTAAAAGTTGTTTTACTATAATGACACTTATATAATACCATATCCTTTCGGTTTAAAACAGAAAAAAATAAAATAAGATGGTTTTTCACGAACTATTTTTTAAAAAACATTGGTTGCTGTCCGTTTTATAGGACTCTAGGTGTTGTATTATATAGCCATAACAGAGAAACAAACGAGCTTTTCAATAATCTACAGTTTAAAAGGAGAAGATGTTATGGTATACGCTTTTATAGCAGTTGGTTTTTTTGAATGTATGGCAATGCTCCTTTCGGTAATCAGGGGCGAGTAATTTTTTTGAGGATAAGTTCATTTTTATACTCCTTTCTTTTGTGTTGTGTGGGCATATAGCCGCGTCATTGATGGACGCGGCTATATGCTTTTTATTTTTAAAATATTTTTCAGATTAACAAAACATAAACATTTCAACAAAACTTTTTAAACAAGGGCGGGCTAAAATACAGACATAAAATAAAAAAGAGAGGTAACACTTATGAACACCACAGAAAAAGAGTTTATCGTCAACAAGATCCGTACTCAGTACATCGCAAAGGAAAGCACACAGCTTGAGGCTCTCAAGGAGCTTGACAAGCAGGTCAAGCGCCCTGCTAATGTATTTGCCTACATCTTCGGCAGCATCTCCGCCATTATTATGGGCGCAGGTATGAGCCTTGTGATGACTGATATCGGCAGCACCATCGGTGTTGAAAACGGAATGATCCCCGGTATAATCATCGGCGTTGTAGGCATGGCTTTTGCAATTGTCAATTATCCCATCTATAAGGGAATACTTTCCTCCCGCCGTAAAAAGTACGCAAGCAGAATTATCGCTCTCAGTGATGAGGTAATGAAGGGTTAAGGTGAATAAAATGGGAATCAAAGAGTTTTTCAAAAATGCTTTTGCAGATATGAAGGAAAGCACCAAGGCACAGCACGAGGTGGACAAAGCTAACTTTGCCGCAGCCAAGGCGGAATCAAAGGCACAATGGGAAGAAGCCAAGGCAATGGGCGATCCCAAAAAACGCAAGGCTATGATGCAGGCGCAGCGCGACGAGCAGATCGCTCAGGCAAATGCACGCAAGGCAGAGGCTGATGCCCGGATCGGTGCCGCAAAGGGCAACAAATAAAACTAAAAAGAGCCGCGATCGGCTCTTTTTTTATGCAAAGCTTTAAAACAGAAACAAAACTTTAACATTCGGGTGGTATAGTATATAATCAGAAGGGAAGATGCGCTAATAATCAGGGAGGAAGTCTTAATGTTTAAGATACTTATTGTTGAAGACGACAGGGAGCTTAACCGTTCTGTATGCTCGTTTTTGAGCCAAAGCGGCTATGAGGCGGTGGGCTGCCTTTCTGCCGAAGAGGCGTTTGATGCTATGTATGAAAATGTTTTTGACCTGATAGTATCGGACATTATGATGCCCAATATTGACGGCTTCGAGTTTGTCAAAAGTGTCCGCGAATTGGATAAAAATATCCCCATTCTGTTTATGACCGCCCGTGATGACTTTGCCGCAAAGCAACGAGGCTATCGGGTGGGTATAGATGACTATATGGTCAAGCCCATTGACCTTGACGAGCTGTTTCTGCGTATCGGTGCGCTTTTGCGTCGTGCTAAGATAGCATCCTCCCGCAAGCTGGAGGTAGGCAATTTTGAAATGGATGCCGACGAGCACACCGCCTATCTTAACGGCGAGGAAATATCCCTCACTAATCGCGAGTTCAGCTTGCTTTATAAGCTGCTTTCCTACCCGAAAAAGACCTTTACCCGCACTCAGCTTATGGATGAGTTTTGGGATGCAGACACCTCGTCCTCAACTCGTACGGTAGATGTGTATATGACTAAGCTGAGAGCAAAGCTGACAGGCTGTGACTCATTTGAGATAGTTACGGTACACGGACTTGGATATAAGGCGGTAATCAAATGAAAAAAGAGGGAAGATACCACTCGATTCTTAAGGCGGTAAATCACTATATCGTAATCTTTTTGCTGGTGGCTTTTGTCATCACCTGCTGTACGATGCTTTTTGTCAGTGTACTGTCGGATAGCTTGGGCTTTGAGTTTACCGAGCAGAATATAAATCGTGCCGCAAAGCTTACATTGATAAATGTGGTCGGGCTGTCATTGATATTCACACTGCTTGATCTTCTTCGCCGCCGCTTTACAGTGGCGCGTCCTATCAAAAAGATAACCGACGCGGCGGACAAGATAATGCAGGGCGATTTTTCGGTGCGTATTGAGCCTATGAAGGGCAGGATGGGCGATGATAGCTTCAACCCAATTATTGATTGCTTTAATAAAATGGCGGAGGAGCTTTCGGGCACCGAGACGCTCCGTACAGATTTTATCGCAAATGTTTCTCACGAGCTTAAGACCCCCTTGGCGGTTATGCAGAATTATGCAACTATGCTTCAAAATCCGCATATCACCGACGAGCAAAGAGAGGAATACGCCAAGTCGATCTCAGCGGCATCAAGGAGACTTGCCGACCTTATTTCAAATATATTAAAGCTTAATAAGCTTGAAAACCAACAGATCGCCCCTCAAAAGCAGCTTTTTGACTTGGGTGAGCAGCTTTGCGAGTGCTTTCTTGCATTTGAAGAAATATGGGACAGAAAGAATATTTCCATTGAGACCGATATAGCTGAAAATATAGTGGTAGCCTCCGACAGAGATATGCTCAGTCTTGTGTGGAATAATCTTTTTTCCAATGCTTTTAAGTTCACTCCCGAGGGTGGGCAGGTGACCCTGCAGCTTGAAGCGGAGGGCGATCATGCAATCGTCAGAGTAATTGACAGCGGTTGCGGCATATCCCGAGATGTGGGCGCCCGCATATTTGACAAGTTTTATCAGGGAGATACATCCCACGCAACTCAGGGCAACGGCTTGGGACTTGCCTTGGTAAAAAGGGTAGTAGACCTTACCGAATGTGATATTTCGGTTGAAAGTCAGGTGGGCAAAGGTTCAACCTTTACTGTAAAAATGAGGAGAGAGACCGTTGGAGAAGCTGAAAAAACTCCTGAATAAGCTATTCTGTCTGCCTCTGCCCTTGGTGGCAGTTATGGCGGTGGTATCGGCGGTATTGCTTATTTATTCATTTGCTTATGAGGATGCCATTGCGTATGTGGCATATTTTGCCTATTTCTTTTCGGCATACTCACTTACCTGTGTCTGTTTTATTGCGCCGATGGCATATAAAAGGCTGAAAGCATTCAAGCAGGAAAATAAGTACATACAGCTTTATTCCTCCGATGCGCGGCTACGGGTCAAGCTTTCACTCTACGGCTCGGTGGCAATGAACACCGCCTATGCGCTTTTTCAGCTGGGAATGGGATTTTATTATCACTCGGTGTGGTTTTACGCTCTGTGCGGATATTACGCTCTTTTGGCAATTATGCGCTTCTTCTTGCTCAAGGACACATTGCGTATCGTGGCGGGACAGGAAAAGCAAGCGGAATGGCGGCGTTACCGATTCTGCGGCGCATTGCTTGTGGCGATGAATATTACCCTTGCGGTCATCGTGGCATATATCGTTCATCAGAACCGAGGCTTTGAGCACGGTGAGATAGTGACTATTACCTTGGCGGCATACACCTTCACCGCAGTAACAATGGCGATCATAAATATAGTCAAATATAGAAAGTACGAAAGTCCCCTGTTTTCGGCGGCAAAAGCAATAAGTCTTACCGCGGCGCTTGTTTCGATGCTTTCACTGGAGACCTCAATGCTTACCGCCTTCGGAGACGGCGAGACGGCACTTTTCAGGCAGATAATAACCGCATCGACGGGCGGTGTTGTATGTCTGCTTGTTCTGGCAATGGCATCCTATATGATAATCCGCTCAACTAAAGAGCTTGAAAAGATTGGAGATAAAGAAAGTGAAAAACAGCTTTGAATATAACTATTCTGCCAAGGAGCAGGCAGAGGTAAAAAGAATAAGAGAAAAATACATCCCTCGCGAGGAGGATAAAATGGAGCAGCTTCGCCGCCTTGACAAAAGTGTCGGAAGTAAGGCGACTACATTCTCACTTGCTCTGGGCATAGTGGGAAGTCTTGTTATGGGTAGCGGAATGTGTCTTTGTATGGTTTGGAATCGGTTCTTTATTGGCGTTCCTATAGGACTTGTGGGAATCGCATTGGTAGCGCTTGCGTATCCGATCTACTCCCGCATCCTGAACAAAGAACGGGAAAAGATCGCACCCCTGATCATACAGCTTTCCGATGATCTGTTAAAATAATTCTTTTGGGTATAGCAATTTGCAAAAGGCTGTGATATAATCCTTTTGGCAATAAACCTAAAAAAGGAGAGTTAAAAATGGCACAGAATCCTATTGTAACAATAGAAATGGAGCGCGGCGGCAAGATCGTTGCCGAGCTTTATCCCGAGATCGCACCCAATACGGTCAATAACTTTATTTCGCTGGTAAAGAAGGGCTTTTATGACGGCCTTATCTTCCACCGTGTAATTCCCGGATTTATGATCCAGGGCGGTTGTCCTATGGGAATGGGTATGGGAGGTCCTAACTATAGCATTAGAGGCGAGTTCAAGCGCAACGGCTTTGACAATAATTTGGCTCACGATCGCGGCGTTCTTTCTATGGCGCGTTCTATGATGCCCGACTCTGCAGGAAGTCAGTTCTTCATTATGGTTGAAAAAGCACCTCATCTCGATGGACAGTATGCCGCCTTTGGTAAGGTCATTGAGGGAATGGAAACTGCCGACGAGATCGTTTCTGTCGACCGTGACGGCAGAGATAAGCCCTTCAGAGCACAGAGAATGAGCAAGGTCACAGTAGAGACCTTCGGCGTGGATTATCCCGAACCCGAAAAACTGTAATTTTTAGCCTTAAGTTTGTTGACTTTGCCGACAACCTTAAGGCTATTTTATTAAACTTGCCGGCAAAGAAAAAGGAAAGATTCGGCGTCAAGTATAAAACTTTTCACAAAATTGTGGAGTTAGTATAGAATATTAGTATCAACTATAGTCAAATATTGTCATCTAAGGTATGGTATTTTAAAAACTGCTGTGCTATAATCCATTAAGTAGGGTAGTATCCTTTGTTGATGAAGGGGTTATAAAAATGACATATGATGCTATGCTCATAATAGAGATCAAGCGCGGCAGCAAGCTTATTGCCGAGCTTAAAAGCTATAACTGATCGCCTTGGATCTGCAGCCTTGCAGATTCGGGGTTATTTTTCGCTTATAATGGTTGTAGTTAGTCGAAACAGTTGATGTATCAACTGTTTCGACACCAAATCTTTGATTTGGTAACGGATTTTCTTTGAAAATCCGACAATAACCATTGCAATGAGTGTCGCGCCATTTTGAGTTATCAAAATGGCACAGCCGCTTTTAGCGGCTATCGAAACGCTGAAGGCGTTTCGACAAGCTACAATCATTATAACGCAGAGGGGAGATTTTTATGAGACGTTCAGACGTGGATATGATACACGGCCCGCTTCTGAAAAATGTGCTGGTCTATACCATTCCTATAATCCTTACAAGCTTGCTTCAGCTCTTATTCAATGCGGCAGACCTGATCATCGTCAGCCGTTACAGTGAAATAAAGAGTATTGCAATGGCGGCGGTCAGTGCAACCGGTTCTATAACCACACTTATCGTCAATATGTTTATCGGTTTGTCGGTGGGCGGCGGTGTAAGAGTGGCTCACGCATATGGCGCACAGGACTCAGAAGAGGCACACAAAACCGTACATACCGCTATTCTGTTTGCTGTGCTCAGCGGAATTTTTGTTACTTTTGTGGGAATGACCTTCTGCGAGACATTCCTGACCTGGATGGGTACACCTGACACTGTTTTGCCACTGTCAGCAACCTATATGCGCTTTTATTTTGCAGGCGCAATATCTATGATGGTCTACAATTTCGGCGCATCGATCCTTCGTGCGGTGGGTGACAGTAAGCGCCCTCTGTACTTCCTCGCAATAGCCGGCGTGCTGAATGTTCTTCTTAACCTGATATTTGTTATCGTATTTAAGATGGATGTTGACGGCGTTGCATTGGCTACCACCATTTCGCAGACCGTGTCCGCGGCGCTTGTAGTACTGGCGCTTATGCACCGCGATGATGCTTGCCGCCTTTTTATAAAGGATCTTCGCATTCACAAGGAGCAGTTTTTAAAAATGCTCAAGATAGGCATTCCTGCAGGCATTCAGGGATCTATCTTCTCGATCTCCAATGTTATCATTCAGTCCTCCATAAATTCCTTTGGTGATATTGCAATGCGCGGAAACGGTGCAGCTTCGAACATTGAAGGCTTTGTATGGAATATAATGAACGCTTTCCAGCAGACAGCACTCAATTTTATCGGTCAAAATATGGGAGCAAAGAACTACGGCAGACTTCGCAAGATAATGTGGACCTGCCTTGGATGCGTAACCGTTGCGGGTCTTGTGTTCGGTAATGCGGCATACTTGGCGGGCGACAAGCTTTTGGGCATCTATATTACCGATATGCCCGAGGCGATCCCCTATGGTCTGCTTCGTATGTCATTCTTGGCAGCTCCGTACTTCCTCTGCGGAACAATGGATGTTATGACCGGTGCTTTGCGTGGCGCTGGCAGATCGGTGTCGGCTATGGTGATAACCATTGCGGGTGTTGTAGGTATCCGCATTGTGTGGATATTCACCATCTTCCAGATCCCGCAGTTCCACACCCTCAGAAGTCTTTATTTCTCATACCCCATCTCTTGGGCAGTGACCCTCATCATCGAGTTCGTCTACTTTATGGTGGTTACGGGAAAACTCAAAAAACAGAACGCCTTGGGTGCAGTAGTTGAATAAAAATAAATGCGATGGAAGCTTTACTCCATCGCATTTTAGTTTATTTGGGAATTGATACGGTCACTGTTGTTCCTTCATCAGGAACGCTTTCGAGAGATATTTTGCCATTATGAAACGCAACTGCGTGCTTTACGATCGAAAGGCCTAATCCTGTGCCTCCCGATTGCCGTGAATGACTTTTATCAACACGGTAAAATCTTTCAAATATACGAGAATGGTGCTCCTTTGGAATGCCTATTCCGTTGTCGCTAACGGCAAAACAAACATCTTGATCGGTCTGCCATATTTTGATAGCAACATTGCCGTTTTGCCTGTTATACTTTATGGCGTTATCGCACAGGTTGAACAGTATTTCAGAAAGCAGGCGGAATTGTCCGCGAACATCAACATTTTCGCCTTCTATGGTTATAGAGACATTTTTTTCTGAGGCTTTGCTGCTGAGCTGATTTATAATGTCTTGTGCCAATGGCATAAGAGATATGTCTTCGGTCTGCATCTGCACACCCTCATCAAGCTGAGAAAGGCGTATTATATCATCGATCAGTGAGACCAGGCGGGTAGCTTCTTTGTAAATGGTTGCGGTAAATGTCGGTATATCCTGAGGCTTTGCCATGCCATTTGATAAAAGCTCCGAATAACCGATTATGGACTGCAGAGGTGTCTTAAGCTCGTGAGATACATTTGCTGTAAACTCTCTTCGGCTACGCTCAGCCGATATCTTGTCGGTAATGTCGGAGAGAAGGATAACATAGCCTGCGGGCTTATCGTCGGAATCTATTCGGCTGATATTTACGCGGTATTCCTTGCTGTCACGGGACAAAAATGTTTCGCAGTACCCGTCTTTTTCAGCCTGCGCCAAAGCATCGCGCAATTCATGACTTCGGTCAAGAGTAAGAAAGCTGTCTCCCGGGTTGAAGCAAAATCTATCAAAAATGCGTAAAGCGGCAGAATTGACGCTCATTAGAGTATTTTTGCTGTCAAGAAGAATAAGCCCTTCCTGCATATTTGAGGTTATTTGATCGAACTCCTCTGCTTTTCGTCGAAGCGATTCTTCTTGCATTGAGATCTGTTTGTGCTGTCGGTGTATTCGGCTGAGAAGGGGAGATATCTCATCGTAAGCATCATTTTTCATTGGTTCGTCAAGATCAAGCTCATTGAGAGGCATAACTATTTTCTTTGAAATGCGGTTGGCGATAATGACAGAAAGAATGATGGCAACTAAAAATATAAAGGCAATAGGCTGTAAAACCCCAAGCAGCAGGGACAAAACGCTGGCTCGATCTATTGATATCCTCAGCACATTGCCGTTTGAAAGCTTTTTTGCGTAGTAAAGGGTCTGCTCGGTAAGGGTGGCAGAATAACGGCTGCTTTTTCCGCTTCCTCCCAAAAGAGCCTCCTTTATTTCTTCACGGTTTGCATGATTGTCCATATTTGATACCTGAGACTCAGTATCAAATATGACCGTCCCGTCAGAGCTTACATAGGTGAGGCGAAAATCTTTGGATCTTACCGCTGAAAGGTAATCCGTTCCTTTTTGCTCAACTCCTGCGGCTGCCAGTGATAGTTCTGAAAGCATTTGTGCCTCTTGAACCTCGGTGAGATAACTGTACATAACTCCGCTTATTATGATGAGTCCCGCAAGCAGTACAGGGATAACCACTAAAAGGATGGAACGAAAAATTCTTTTAGTCATCATTTCCCTCCATACTGTAGCCGACACTGCGGATGGTTCGAATCAAATTTCCATATATTCCTAATTTTTGGCGAAGAGTACGGATATGAATATCCACAGTCCTTGTTTCACCGCAAAAATCACTGCCCCATATGTCTGAAAAAAGCTGATCTCGGGTGAAAACAACACCGGGATGAGCCATAAACTTACGCAACAGTTCAAACTCTTTAAATGTGAGGCTTAAGCGTATGCCATCGGATGTGACTGTTCGCTCGGACTCATTTAAAACAATACCCGATAATCTCAGAATGGACGGTTCGGCATTTTTATTACAACGGCGAAGAACAGCTTTTACGCGGGATATCATTTCCATAACACCGAAGGGCTTGACAAGATAGTCATCTGCGCCCAAGTCAAGTCCATGTATCTTATCGTACTCGGTCCCCTTTGCAGTAGCCATTATTACGGGAATATCTCGAGTTAGGGTAGATGATTTGAGCTTTGTCAGTATCTCGATGCCATCCATTTCGGGAAGCATTACATCAAGGATAATAAGACGAGGCTTTTCGCTTTTTAAAGCCTTAAAAAAACTTTTTCCGTCACAAAAACCGCGTGCTTCGAATCCGGTGCTTTGCAAGGCATAAAGCTCGATATCCCTTATACTGTTGTCATCTTCAACACACCATATCATACACTGTGCTCCTCTGTTGTTTTATGGATTCCGGTAATAGAAAAAAGTACCCATTCTGCTATATTTACTGCATGGTCCCCTATTCTTTCAAGATACTTCGCAATCATTAAAATGTCAAGTGCATATTCTCCATCATCGGGATTTTCTGTAATAAGAGAAATAAGTGACGATTTAACTTGGTCAAAATAGTGGTCAACAGTATCATCGGAATCAATAACAGATTGCGCTAGCATCGGATCTCGACGGACATAAGCATCTACGCTATCTGTAACCATTTTTATGGCAGCTTTTGCCATTTGTTCAATTAGCAAACTATCATTCTTTTTATCCTTAGGTATAAAAGAAACGATTTCGGCAATATCCTCTGCTTGGTCGCCTATGCGCTCCATATCGGTTATCATTTTTAGTGCAGCGGAGATCTGTCTCAGATCTCTTGCCACCGGCTGCTGCTGAAGAAGAAGCTTAAGACAGTTTGATTCAATTTCTTTTTCCATACGGTCTATCTCTTCGTCTATGGGGTGTACTTTTGCAGCAAGTTTCGAGTCGTTTTTGCTTAGCGCTTTGGCGGCAAGAGCGATGGCCTCTTCACACAGTGAGCCCATCATTATAAGGTCTTTAAAGAGATTGTCAAGCTGCTCGTCGAATCGTGATCTCATTATCCAAACCTCCCTGTTATATAATCTTCTGTGCGTTTGTCAAAGGGCTGAGAAAAGAGCTGATTGGTAGAGGAATACTCTATAAGCTCGCCCAATAGGAAAAATGCGGTGCGGTCAGATATTCTGACAGCTTGTTGCATATTGTGGGTGACAATGATAATAGTGTATTCTTCGCGGAGCTGAAGTATAAGCTCTTCGACCTTTGAGGTGGAGATCGGATCGAGGGCGCTTGTAGGCTCATCCATCAGCAAAACATCGGGCTTAACTGCAAGAGCGCGTGCAATACAAAGGCGCTGTTGCTGACCACCGGAAAGCCCCATAGCATTTTTCTTAAGTCGGTCTTTTACTTCTTCCCATATTGCTGCACCACGCAAAGACGTCTCAACTATCTCATCAAGGTCTGATTTTGCGGTTATACCATGTGTGCGAGGTCCATAGGCGATATTGTCATAAATGCTCATAGGGAAAGGATTAGGTTTTTGAAATACCATACCGATGTTTTTTCTCAGTTCATTTACATCCATCGAAGGTGAAAAAATATCCTCGCCGCGGTATTGTACAGTTCCGGTTATCTTAACAGAGTTTACAAGAT
This sequence comes from Clostridia bacterium, assembly GCA_017408485.1. Taxonomy (GTDB): domain Bacteria; phylum Bacillota; class Clostridia; order Oscillospirales; family Butyricicoccaceae; genus RGIG3513. The sequence continues at coordinate 14,924 of JAFQUM010000001.1, forward strand.
CATTCATACGGTTGAGGGTCTTTAAGAAGGTGGATTTTCCACAGCCTGAGGGACCGATCAGAGCGGTTATATTCTTTTCGGGAATGCGTATATTTACATTTTTTAAAGCTTGAGAATTGCCGTACCAAAGTGATAGGTCGCGTGCGGTTATTATATCGCTCATATCTTTCTCCTTTTTTCGAAATATTTAGAAACTAACGCGGCGGCAAAATTGATAATGAGGGTCAAAATCGTAAGTATGGCTGCAATGGCAAAGGCTATGCCAAACTCACCGTCCTCCTTGGCGTACATATAAAGTGCAACGGTAAGTGTGGAGCCACTTCGAGACATTGCAGTGAAAAAATCTCCGAGACTGTGGGCGAAGCCCGCCGTGAAAAGCAACGCCGCAGATTCTCCGACTATTCTGCCTATGGAGAGGATACATCCGGTAATGACACCGTCAACACAGCTTGGAAGCACAACAGTGCGGATCACTCGCCATTTTCCCGCACCCAGCCCGAAGGCTCCTTCACGATAGGATTGCGGGACTGTTTTCAGACTCTCTTGGGTGCTTCGCATAATTGTGGGAAGATTCATCATAACGAGGGTCAAAGCACCGGCAATGAGGGATGTCTTAAAGCCGAGAAAGCGTGAGAAAAACAGCATTCCCACAAGACCGTAGATAATGGATGGAATACCCGAAAGGGTCTCGGCGGCATATTCGATGACCGCCACAAGTTTTTTGCTTTTGGCATATTCGGTAAGATAGATCGCGGCGCCCACACCGAGAGGAACAACTATAAGAAGTGTGGCGATTATTATATAAAGGGTGTTGAGAATGTCTGGCAGTATGCCTATGCGGTCATTCAGTATGCTGGGCTTGGTACTCAAAAGCTCCCACGAAATATTAGGAAGCCCATTTGCCAATATATAGGTCAACAGAAATATAACAAGCATAGCGCAGATCGCTGCGGAAAGGATAGTCAATATTTGCAAAAATGCACTTTTCACGCGTCTTCTTTTCGAAGTTTTACTGTTGAGCATTCTATTTCTCCTTATTTTTTTTCAAAAAAAGATTCAGTATTGCGTTGATCAGCATAATGAAAAGAAAGAGTACCAGCGCAATGGAAAACAGAGCTTGTCGCTGAAGTCCGGAGGAATATGACATTTCTGCGGCGACGGCGGTGGTGAGAAAGCGTACACTTTGGAAAAGGGATGGCATATTGGGGACGTTTCCCGATACCATCATAACTGCCATTGCTTCGCCTATGGCTCTGCCTACGCCCATTACTACTGCTGCCGCAATGCCACTCTTAGCTGCCGGCACAGAAACACGGAAATATGTTTCAATGGGTGTTGCACCAAGGGCAAGAGAAGCGTCTTCGTATTCTTTTGGGACAGCATCAAGGGCATTTATAGACAGCTTGATGACAGAGGGGAGGATCATTACAGCTAATACGATTATGGAAGCAAGCAGACCCGAGCCGTCGGGGAGATCAAATATTTTCCGAATTGCAGGGACGAGAACCAACATACCTACAAGTCCATATATGACCGAAGGGATCCCTGCCATAAGGCTGACTGCGTATTCCATAGCTTGCCTTATTCCCTTTGGCGCGATCTTTGACAGATATACTGCGGTCAAAAAACCGATGGGAACACCTAATAGGATCGCTCCTGCCGTGCCGTAAATGCTGGTAAGAATAAAGGGCAATATGCCAAATGAGGGATCATCTGCCGTGGAATCCCACTTTGTTCCAAAAAGGAAATCGATCAGACCGATCTCCCGTATTGCAGGTATGCCGGATATTATAAGATATACAGTGATAAGCAATACAAAGCCTACGGTTATCAAACCGAGAAATAGGAAGGCTCCGTGTATTACTTTTTCTGCAGTGTGGCGATTTTTCATATATGATACCTTTCATTATTACAAGCGGCAGTCATATAACTGTCGCTTGAGGATTTCAGTTAGAGGGAACACAACCCACCTGAAGTATTATTTTGTGTACTGCTGACGATGTGGCAAAGTCCATAAAAGCCTGAGCGTTATCGGATAGTTGAGTTCCTGACTTTGTTACGAGGATAAAGGGGCGCTGTATGGGATAGCTGCTGTCCCTAATGGTGGATTCGGTGGGGGCTACACCATTTACGGATATTGCTTTTACATTATCCTTTACCGATGCTAAGGAGGTATAACCGATAGCATTGGAGTTTTGAGCAACAGCGGTTATGACATCTCCGGTACTGGTCAGCTGCTGGCGATAAGCACATTTGCCCTCGGTGTCCGTGATCGACTCAAAGCCGTCTCGAGTGCCACTTCCTGCTTCGCGACCTATGAGCACGATATCGCCTGATTTGCCGCCTACCTGTGCCCAGTCGGTTATTTCACCGGTATAGATCTTGGCAAGAGTTTCAAGGCTGAGGTCAGGAATAGTGTTTGAGGGGTTTACAATGACGGCGATTCCGTCGTAGGCTAAAATCGTTTCAACTAACCCTTGGGATATTTCGCTGTCCTTGAGCTTGCGGCTGGAAAGCCCGATATCGCAGGTGCCTTCAAGTACGGCTGTGATTCCGGTGACTGATCCGGTGGGGTTGTAGGTGAAGGTGACATCAGGATATTCGTTCTCAAAGGCCTCTCCCAAAGCGCCAATGATCTTGGACATAGAGGTGCTTCCGTCGGTAGAAACTGTGGATTCGGAATTGTTGCAACCTGCAAAAAGACATAGTGACAGGGTCAATGCTGCAACAAGGGATAGTAGTTTTTTCATTTTGGATCATTCCTTCTTTCATTTGTTTACAAAACGATTATAGAATCCCAGTGTAAAGGGTAAAAGATATCTTATGTAAAGTCTATGTAAAAACATATAAAAAATCCCACAGTGACGATCACTGTGGGAAGTATAAAAACTACTCGGTCAAAAAATCATATACGGCTTGATTGAAACGCTTGTATTGGCTTACCGCAATAAAGTGCCCGCCCTCAATAAATACAAGCTTTGAATTGGGTATACTGTCTGCTATAAGTCGGGTGTGACTTTCGCTTATCATATCCTTTGTGCCTGCAATAACAAGTGTTTTGCAGGAGAGCGAGGCAAGCTCCTCGGGCTTTATCTGCGGTTCTTTGACCATCAGGGCAAATAGCTCGCGGTTTCGCACAGACTCTTCATCATCTTGATTGAGCAGTTTTTCATATTCGGTTACTATCTCCGAAAGCACGGACTCTTCAAGCCCCTCGGGAAACAGATTCGCTCCGTTGAGAATAAGCCTATCCACCCTTTCGGGATAGCGTAGGGCAAAAATAAGCGCAATATTTCCACCATCGGAAAAACCCAAAAGATGAGCCTTTTTTATGCTATGCTCATCCATAAAGCAAAGCAGATCATCTGCAAACTGCGAGAGAGTAAACTCGGCACTTCCGCGGGGTGAATTGCCGTGACCGCGGGTATCTACTGCGTAGACGGTGTAGTTCTTAGCAAAAAAGTCCACCTGATTTGAAAAATACCCCATATCCTCTCCGTTTCCGTGTAGAAGGATAAGTGTTTCGCCCGCTCCGCAGGATATGTAGTTTAAAGAAATATTCATACTGTCACCTCTTAACAAAAATAATATATCATAAAAGATAATCTTTGTAAAACAAGGGTGTAGACATATAAAAAAACTCGTGATAAAATGGGTTTGAAAATAATCTTTATAAGAAAGGAAGAAATATGGAACAATTAAGAGCAAAAAAAGGCTTCATATGCGATATGGACGGTGTCATCTATCATGGCAACCGCCTACTCCCCGGTGTAAAAGAGTTCGTGGAATGGCTTTATAAAAACGACAAGAAGTTTTTGTTTTTGACCAATGCCAGCAGTAAGACACCCCGTGAACTGCAGCTTAAGCTTAAAAGAATGGGACTGGAGATAGACGAAAGCCACTTCTATACAAGCGCTTTGGCAACCGCAAAGTTTGTCAGCCGTCAAATGCCCGGATGCAGCGCATATATTATCGGAGACCCCGGTCTGTTCAACGCTCTTCACGATGCGGGTATCACCTTCAATGATGTTGACCCCGATTATGTCATCGTGGGTGAGACCAATAATTATAATTATGATTGCATTTGCCGCGCAGTGCATCACGTGCTGAACGGAGCAAAGCTTATCGGTACAAATACCGATATGACAGGCCCCTCCGAAAACGGAATAATTCCCGCTTGCCGCGCATTAGTCGCGCCTATCGAAAAGACAACGGGAAAGATTGCTTACTATGTTGGCAAGCCCAATCCCTTGATGATGAGAACGGGACTGCGCCTTTTGGGAGTTCATTCCGAAGAGGCTTGCATGATAGGTGATAGAATGGACACCGACATCGTGGCAGGTGTAGAAAGCGGACTTGATCCTATTTTAGTGCTTTCGGGTGTCACCACTCCCGAAATAATGCAACAGTATCCTTACCGCCCGAGGCTTATTCTCAACGGCGTTGGAGATATAGCAGAATAACTACCCGACTTAAAAAGGAAAGAAGGCATCAAAAAATGAGCAAAGGTAAGAGTGGGGTATTAAGTCGCATCCTTAAACGTTATTTTATCGATGCGATGGGTTCAATGGCGTATGGTCTGTTTGCGTCGCTGATCATCGGTACTATTATCGGTCAGATCGGCACATTGTCAGGCATTGAGGTATTTAATACTATTGCCGCCACATTGAAAAGCGCACAGGTCTATGGTGCTGCAATCGGTGTCGCGATCGCGTGGGGACTTAAATGTGACGGTCTTGTCATATTTGCCTCAGCAGGTGCTGCCGCAGTAGGCTGTGTGGCGGGTGGTCCTGTAGGTGCTTACATTGGCGCTATCATCGCTGCAGAGCTTGGACAGCTTGTATCAAAGAGGACTCCCGTAGATATCATCGTGACACCCTTTGTTGGTGTTGTCAGCGGTGGTGCAGTGGGTATTTTTGTGGGTCCCTATATCAATCAGTTTATGAATTGGTTGGGTGATATCATAAATGCCGCCGTAGAGCTTATGCCTCTGCCAATGGGAACATTGGTAGGTGTTATTGTGGGAATGGTACTTACTCTGCCCATCTCATCTGCCGCGCTTTGTGTAATGTTAGGACTTGACGGACTCGCCGCAGGTGCTGCAGCCGCAGGATGCGCCGCACAGATGATCGGCTTTGCAGTCACAAGCTTTAAGACCAATAAGGTTTCAGGTCTCATTTCTCAGGGCTTGGGAACATCAATGCTTCAGGTTCCCAATATCTTCCGCCGTCCGCAGATATGGATAGCACCTACAGTTGCAAGTGCTGTCTGTGGTGCGGTATCAGCCGCAGTGCTCAAGATGGAATGCACCAAATTAGGCGCAGGAATGGGCACAAGCGGACTTGTGGGCTCAATTGATGTATTCAGCGTGATGGCACCCAAGTGGGGCGCTGTAAAGACGCTGATATGTATTATAGTTGTTCACTTTATCCTGCCTGCCGTTGTGTCATTGCTTGTACATTTTGCACTTACCCGCGCAAAATTGGTCAAGGATGAATACCTAAAATTAGGTGATATATAAAATAAAAGGATCCCGCTTTTATGCGGGATCCTTTTATTTAAAGTATGCTACAGTGTCGGTCAAATAGGCTCTAAAGCCTCCGTCAAGCTCGTCAGTGGGAGCATCTTCCTTTTTGAAAATATCCTTGATATGCACACTTTCATCAGAGTTCATAGCAAGCATTGTCCAAAGCAGGAATGCACCTATCTGTATCTCCAAAACATTATAAAAGATGCCAAACCAACCAATGATAACACAGCAGATAAACTTAAACAGGTCTTTTCTCTGCTGGATCAGCACTACTGCCAAGAAAGCAAGAAAGATGGCAATGCCCACAAAGCCGGTCTCGGCTATTACGGTTGCATACTGGTTATCGGCATAGAAATAGGTGGGAAGTCGGTACTTTGTGTAGGTGGGAGGATCCCAAGTCAGCGCAGCCGATGAGCCGTATGTGCCGAAGCCGCTACCAAAGATGGGGTACTCGGTGGCAATTTTAAATGCCATCTCGATGGAATACAGTCGCATATTTCCCTCAGATGAGAACATCTTATCGTCGGTCAGCGCACCGAAACGGTCTGCGGTGTTGGTCTTGAAGGATTCGTGGACATTTTGAATAAGAACATTATCGCGGTATGAATTTATGCGGTCGCCCTTGCCGTCAAGCAGAGCGTTCTGTGTTGCGGGGTCAAGAGAGTTGAACTCATCAAGAAGCATACCGCCGTTGACTGTCAAAATAAACTGCTTTGTACGGGTAAAGACTATGGAGCCGACCTCGCTGAGGGGGGTAATACATTCCTTGTCAATGTAGGTTATATCGTCGAAAATATAGCCAACACATTCTTCGCCTTTGGGGTTGATATATACTGTTTTTACAACGCGAAGCTGCTGGTTTTCCGAAAGCTTGGCAACCTCTTTCCAAAGCAGCTGCTCACCGATCTTTTCGTAATAGACCTCGCTGAGTTTGGCAGAAACGGTTTCAATTCCCACTGCGGCAATTGCAATTACCAAAATGCTGACAACAAGCTTTTTCCAAAGCAGCTTGTGACGGCGAAGCGCATATATAAAGAACACCGCCAAAACGGGAATGAGTATCAATATCGAGCTGCGTGACATAGTCATATACAGAGCAGTAAAAAGTGTGACATACATCCAAAGCGGAGTTTTTCTGCCAAAGCGAAGCTTGAGCCACAAACTCAAAGTAATGACAAACACCAAAAACAGACCATAGGTGTTGGGGTTGTGGAACATACTGTAAACACGGCTGAGATTTGACGCATACAGATTTACTATAAATGCCGCATCAAACAGCGCGGTCTTGACGGTAATCTTTTCAACCAAGCCGAGAATAAACAGAGGGAGAGAAACTATTTGCAGCGTTCCGCAAAGGAGATTAAGCTCCCGCTTTCCATAGCCAAAGTTGCGGATTATAAAATATAGAATATAAAAAATACCGATGCTTCGGGTCTGGTGAATTACAAGAGTAAAAGAAAGCTTGTTGATAAAAACAGTGCTGACTAACGCGAACAGAATAAATCCAATAAAGATGAAGTCCTGCGCCTTGAACTTGAGCCTGAATCGAATGTGAATAACATACCACACCGCCAAAGCAAGAATAAGAATATCGGGAATGACTTTAATAGCCTCAAAGGTCAGGTTGGCAAGGGGAGTGCGGAAGGGGATGAATATGCAGAGAAACAAAAGTAAAGCAAACCCCAGCTTTTTCATCAGGGGCGTTGCCTGCTTTGTTTGTTGATCCATATAAAAACTCCTTTCGGGGAAAAGACATATTTATTATACTTTATTATTATAAATAAAAAGAAAACTATTTGCAACATAGTTTTAAATATAGTAAGAATAAGCCGCCTTTCGAATCCTTCGCCACAAGTATCCATACCTAAAAAAACACCCCGCACAATGGCGGGATGTTTTTTGGCGGAGGGTGTGGGATTCGAACCCACGTGCCCAATGGGCAAACGGTTTTCAAGACCGCCTCGTTATGACCACTTCGATAACCCTCCATAAATATGATGTACAACGTGCATCATATTTATGGAGCTTCTTGAGATCCGGTTCGGCGAGTCTGCTCGTCGAAACCACTTCGCATACCGCCCCGGCGCACGAGTAGCTTGCTGAGTCGTGCAAGGGGCAGGTATATTCGCCGTAGGCGAAATAACCCATACGATGCATATTGTTACATATTCAGTTTTGATTGCTAACCGATGATTAGTTTAACACATTTTATGCCATTCTGTCAACTGTGATGCATACAACTTAATACTCTTTATTTTGATATCTTGTGCGAATTATTCTTAAAAACTTGCAATACACATATAAATGTGCTACAATATTTCACAGATATTGATTCTCATTTTAGAATCTACATTTTAGGAGGTAAAGAAAATGGATTTACTCAAAAAGATTTGGCCCACAGCTTTTAAGGTAGGAGAAAAGGACGTTGCTTCTCTGATCATCCAGATCGTTATTCTTCTGGTTGTCGGTTTGGTAGCAGGAATCCTTATCGGTGTTTTGGCTCTTATTCCTATCATTGGTATCCTGGTAGCTCTTTGCGGCGGCTTGGTTGATATCTATTGTGTAGTGGGCATCGTTCTCTGCGTACTCAAGTTCCTCGGCATCGTAAAATAAGATTACATAAAAAGACTGCTCAGGTGAGCAGTCTTTTTTCTTGTACAAATTACAAAACTGTGGTATCATTTATTGAGAAGCAGATAAAAGGGGAGAATAGTTATGCCTGAAATGCTCGAGATCGTTATGATAGTCAGCTTTGGTGCATCTTGGCCTATGAATGTCATAAAGTCCTATAAGGCACGCACCGCAAAGGGTAAGAGTCTTGCTTTTTTGTGTTTGATCCTTTTTGGATATATTGCGGGCATCACCGGCAAGTTGCTTAATCCCGATTATATGGCATCCTTTGGGGATAAATGGTATGTACTCGTGTTCTATTTTCTTAACTTCGCAATGGTTTTGGTTGATCTGATCCTTTATTTCAGGAACAGACATCTTGATAAGCTCAGCGAAGGCAGGTAAGTAAAATATAAGCTTTGCGAAAGATTTATGAAAAATGTTTCGCAAAGCTTTTTTTATTTCTTCAGTTTTTTGCAGAAATCAGCAAACACCTCGGATATTTTTATTTGCTGAGGACATACTTTTTCGCATCTTCTGCAGCCTATACAGCAGAAAGGACGCTTGTGTTTAGGCAAGCTGCTTAACCTCATAGGAGCCAAAAATCCGCCGCCTGAGAAATTGTGCTCATTATACAGTTCAATGAGCAGGGGAATATCCAGCTCCTCGGGGCATTTTTCCGTGCAATAGCGGCAAGCGGTACAGGGAACGGAATTGGTCATATCCTTGGCTATACCGTAAAGAACTTCCGATTCCTGAGGTGTAGCAGGCTTATGATTACTGAATATCTCGATATTTTGTTTTATCTGTTCAAGATCCGACATACCCGAAAGGGTAACGCATATCTGGGGAAAAGACTGCAGCCACCTGAATCCCCAACCTACAACCGTTTCGTCCTCGCGCAAGACCTTCAATTTTGCTTCATTTTCGGGGGATATGGTTGCAAGCTTTCCGCCGCGGAGAGGCTCCATTACCCAAACAGGCATATTATATTTTTTTAGCAGCTCAAGCTTGCCGCGGGCATTCTGAAAATCATAGTCAAGCCAATTAAGTTGAATTTGGCAAAACTCCATATAAGGAGCATAGGCATCCAAAAACCTTTGCATGACGGGGATATCACCGTGATTCGAAAAACCGAGGTGGCGGATCTTTCCCACCTTTTTCTGCTCAAGCAGATATTCCATTATGCCGTAATCTTCGTTGAGATAATGATCAATATTCCGCTCACACACATTATGAATGAGGTAAAAGTCAAAATATTCCATTCCCGTCTTTTCAAGCTGACGGGGGAATATCTCACGCACCTTGTCCATATTGGAAATATCGTAACCGGGAAACTTGGTGGCAATATAATAGCTGTCGCGGGGATACTTTGAAAGCAGCTTGCCTATCACCGTTTCGGAGTTGCCGTCGTGATATCCCCAAGCTGTATCATAATAATTGATTCCGTGACTCAAGGCATAATCCACCATTTCGGCGGTAGCGACCTCGTCTATTTCACCGCTTGGCAGGGTGGGCAAACGCATACATCCCAATCCCAAAGCCGAAAGCGATTTATCTTTAAAGGAATGATACAGCATTTTTATTCCTCCTTATTGCGTAAAAGTGTTGAATAATATATTATTATTTTATAATCTAAAACAACATCAGTCAAGGTGATAATATGAAAAATCAAAGACCGTATATAATCTGCCATATGACCACATCGGTCGACGGCAAGGTGACGGGGGACTTTCTTTCCCGCCCAGATACCCAAGATGCCATAGACGAGTATTATCGTATAAATCGTGACCTTAGATGTGACGGCTATATCTGTGGCAGGGTCACTATGGAGGGCAGCTTCACGGGAGGATATTATCCCGATCTGACCGAGTTTAATGGTGTAGAAGTGCCTGATGGTGACTTTATAGCCGAAAAAAACGGCTTCTATGCCGTAGCCTTTGACCGTCGGGGCAGACTTGGCTGGCAGTGCGGAAAAATAGAAGATTCCGACCCCGGCTATGATAGCGCCCATATTATAGAAGTTCTTAATACTGCGGACAAGCGGTATCTTGCTTATCTGAGAAGCATTGGTGTGTCATATATTTTTGCCGGAAAGGACGGAGAGCTTGATGTCGAATATGCCCTTTTAAAGCTAAAAGAGCTTTTTGGCATAGAGAAGCTTTTGCTGGAAGGCGGCAGCATTATCAACGGCGCATTTTTACAAGCAAATTGCGTGGATGAGCTGAGCCTTGTGGTAGCTCCTGTTACGGCAGACGAGGATGGCATGCCGCTGTTTTCCGACGGCACAAGCAAGACTTTTTCTCTTAAAAAGGCAGAGCATCTTGGCAAAAATATCTTGCATTTACAATACGATCTTTGTTGACTAAATATTCGCTCAATGTTATACTATTTCTGGCAAAAAACTTAAAAGTTCTAATAACGGAGCTGCAAAGTGATGGATGAAAAAATGATTCAAAGCTTTCTGCGTATCGCCGAAAAAATGATCGAAGCGGGCGCAGAAGTATATAGGGTTGAGGAGTGCCTTAACTATATGTGCACCGCCTACGGCGCGGTGCGTACCGATGCATTTGTTACCACCTCCAATATGACACTGAATGTAGAAAAACCGGACGGCAGCATTATTTGCGCGTCCCGCCGCGCCAGCCTTAGCGGCTATGATATGGAATGTGTTGACCGCTTTAATTCTCTTGTCAGATACATCACAAAGGAGCGTCCCTCGCTGCAAGTCATCAACCAAAGAATAGAAGAGGCATTGGTCTATAATAAGTACAAGGTCTGGCAAGTCGTTTTGTGCAGCCTTATTATTGCAGGCTCCTTCAGTATGTTTTTCGGTAGCCGTGACATTGTTGAGATAGCTCTCTCCTCTGCCATCGGCGCAGTTATGGAAATACTCAATCAGCTTGCAAAAAAAGCCCATATGAATGGCATGATGATCCGCTTCTGCAATTCGGCAATTTTCAGCGCCTTGGCATTTGCCGCTACAAAAATGGGACTTGTCCCTTCGCCCGACTACATAATTATGGGCAATATAATGAGCCTTATTCCCGGTTGCGGTATTACAAGTGCCGTTCGAGATCTGTTTACAGGTGATACATTTACGGGAATAATCCGCACAATCGAATGTATGCTTAATGCGGCTTCAATGGCTTTGGGTTACATCGTTGTGGCATATCTGTTCGGAGGCGCAATATGATATTTACACTTGACGAATGGATCCAGATAATAGCGGGCGCGGTGGGAACATTTGGCTTTGCGGTCTTGTTCAATGTCCGCGGTAAAAGACTCCTTGCAGGCACAATTGGCGGTCTTCTTGCGTGGACAGTCTATGTTGCTCTGGGATATGTTATAGACAGTCCAATTTTGAGATATTTTATAGTATCGGTGGTAACCTCCACCTATTCCGAAGTGTTTGCCCGTGTGATGAAAACTCCCCGAACAACCTTCTTGCTTATATGCCTTATTCCTCTTGTCCCGGGCAGTTCACTTTATTACACTATGTCCTATGCTCTTGACAGCAGTATGGGTGACTTTTTATCCAAGGCATTATATACCGCCGAGCTTTCTGCGGCCCTTGCTTTGGGCATAGTTGTGGTAGCCGCCATCAGCCGTTCCATTACCGCAGTGCAATCCAAAAAACGCAAAAAGCTTTTAGCTGAACAGGCAAAAGAAAATCAATAAGATCAAGGGGATAGCCGAGGCTATCCCCTTATGAAAATTTTAAAAGAAATTTTAGCACTTTACTTGACTAAAGCGGTAAAGTGTGGTATATTACCTTTTGTAGCAAACAAGAGGGTAAGACCCCTGCATTTACAGAGTATTTTGGCATTGAGCCAAAGGAGAGATCATCTTGAATATGACAGATTACAGCACTTTGAAGAAAGACGAACAGGTGTCCTTAGAGCTTCGCGGGCTTTATGAAAGACACGGATATAAAAAGTTCCGTATGGGCAAGTTTGAGGAATATGATTTTTATTCCCGCAACCGCGATTATTTTTCCGATAGCCGCCTGCTTGCCTTTACCGATCTTGACGGCAAGCTGATGGCACTTCGTCCCGATGTTACTCTGAGCATTATCAAGGGAACAAAGGCAACCGAGCAGATCAGCGAAAAGCTGTATTATACCGAGAATGTCTACCGTGCATCCCACTCGGCAACCGAGTATAAGGAAAGCTATCAGATAGGCATTGAGCATATCGGCAAGGTCAGCGATTATACCAGCTTAGAGATGGTCTCTCTTGCGGTGCGTAGTCTCCGCCTTATTGACAGCGGATGTGTACTCAGCCTTTCACATACAGGATTTTTGAGCGAGCTTTTTGTAAGTCTGGGTATTTCTGAAAGCGTCGAAAAGGCTCTCCGCGGCTGCATTGAGGGAAAGAATATTCACGGAATCAATGCCCTTGTGGATAATGGAATAACCGCCGAGCAGGCAAAGGCGATCGTTGAAATTATGAATATTTCGGGCACATTTGCAGAAGTGCTCCGGCAGGCAAAGGCATTGTGCATAGGTGAGGGTATGACCTCCGCGCTTGTTGAGCTTGAGCAGCTTTATGCCGCTTTGGGCGAGTATCGCGCAAATATCCGACTTGATTTTTCCATACCAAGCAATACCCGCTATTATAACGGGCTTATTTTCTGCGGATATGTCAAGGGCGTACCCCGTGCAGTGCTTTCGGGCGGCAGATATGACAAGCTGATGGAGCGTATGGGCAAGAGGGGTCTGCAGGCAATAGGCTTTGCTCTCTACTTTGATGAGTTGGAAAGATTACTTAACACACAGCCCTTGTCCGCTTTGGACACGGTGGTTCTCTACGATGAAAAAAGCGACATTACCGCTGTTGCAGACACTGTAAAGCTGCTCACCGGTGACGGAAAAAAGGTTTGGGCGGGAGAAAATCTTCCCCGTGACAGAAAGTATAAAAAGCTTATCCGCATTACCGAAAAAGGCATAAAGGAGGAAGAGGGAAATGCTTAATATTGCACTGCCCAAGGGCAGATTGGGCGATAAGGTATACTCTCTTTTCGCCAAAATGGGTTACGACTGCAGCGAGTTTTTGTCCGATACTCGTAAGCTGGTCATCGAGAGCGAAGAAAACGGCGTAAGATATCTGCTTATCAAGCCTTCCGATGTAGGAATCTATGTTGAGCGCGGTGCGGCAGATGTCGGTGTTGTGGGCAAGGATGTTTTGCTTGAGACCAACCCCGATGTTTATGAGCTTTTAGACTTAGAGCTTGGAAAATGCAGACTGGCGGTTGCCGCAAAAAACGGCTTTGTAGAGGACACTGACCGCACACTGCGTGTTGCCACAAAATATGTCAATGTCACCAAAAACTATTACAAGGGCTTAAACCGAGAAATAGAGATAATCAAGCTTAACGGATCTATTGAGCTTGCACCTATTTTGGGACTTTCAGATGTAATTTTGGATATTGTTGAAACAGGCACCACTTTGAAAGAAAATAACCTTTCGGTTTATGAGACAGTAGCACCTTCCTCGGCACGACTGATTGCCAACAAGAGTAATTATCAGTTCAAGAGCGAGGAAATAGATCGCATCGTTGAAAGAATGAAAGAGGAGTTATCCCGATGATAAGATTGATCAAGGGCGGTGAGCCGCTTCCTAAAAGGGAAGAGGCTGTAATGCAAAATGTAGAAGCCGCCGTAAGAAATATAATAGCCGATGTCCGCGCCCGCGGTGACGAGGCTTTGCTTGAGTATGGCAGACGCTTTGATTGTGCAGAGCTTAACGCACTTCAGGTCACCGAGGCGGAGATAGAAGAGGCTTGCGCTAAAATATCCCCTGAGGTTATATCTGCTCTTAATAAGGCGGCAGAGAATATCCGAGCTTTCCACAGTATGCAAAAGCGCGAAGGATTCCGCATTCAAAAGGGAGATGTCATCCTCGGTCAGCGCATCACTCCCGTCGACAGAGCGGGCATCTATGTGCCCGGCGGTACCGCTTGCTATCCAAGCACAGTGCTGATGGATGCTATCCCCGCATCAATTGCAGGCGTTTCCGAAATAATTATGGCGACCCCCGCGGGCAAGGATGGAACTATCTTGCCTGAGGTGCTTACCGCCGCAAAGCTTGCGGGTGTTACCAAAATATTCAAAATGGGCGGAGCTCAGGCTATTGCCGCATTGGCTTACGGCACCGAGAGCGTACCCCGCGTAGATAAGATAGTAGGCCCCGGAAACATCTATGTTGCCACCGCCAAGAGAATGGTATTCGGTCAGGTGGGTATAGATATGGTGGCGGGTCCCAGCGAAATACTTATCGTTGCTGACTCCTCTGCAAAGGCAAAGGTGGTTGCCGCAGATATGCTTTCTCAGGCAGAGCACGATGTTATGGCATCGTCCATCCTTGTTACCACCGATATGGCGCTTGCCGAGGCTGTTCAGGCAGAGCTTGAAGTGCAGATACCTCAGCTCCCCCGCCGTGATATCTGCCGCCGCAGTATTGATGAAAACAGCTTTATCGTTGTAGTCGACAGCATCGAAAGGGCAATAGAGATAAGCAATTCCATTGCTCCCGAGCATCTCGAGCTTTGTGTAGAAGATCCCTTCGCTCTGCTCGATTTAGTAAAGCACGCGGGAAGTATTTTTATGGGCAATAATGCTCCTGAAGCACTGGGAGATTATTTGGCAGGTCCCAACCACACCCTGCCCACAAGCGGCACCGCAAGATTTTCTTCACCCTTGTCGGTGGACGATTTCATAAAAAAATCCTCATTCACATATTACACCTATGAGGCTCTTGGCGAGGTAAAGGATGCCATAGCCGCCCTTGCGAATAAAGAGGGGCTGCAGGCACACGCCAAGAGCGCCACCATCCGTTTTGAAGAGGTGGAATAATGAGCAAGTTTTTAACAGAAAAATATTCCTTCATTAAGCCATATACCCCCGGTGAGCAGCCTAAGGATAAGACCCTTGTCAAGCTGAACACCAACGAAAGTCCTTTTCCTCCCTCTCCCAAGGCGATAGAGGCGGCGGCAAAGGCGGCACAAACCCTTAACCTCTACAGCGATCCCGAAAACACCGATCTTATTGATGCAATTGCCGAGAACTATGGTGTCGCACCCTCAAATGTCATTGCGGGCAACGGCTCGGATGAGATATTGGCTTTTTGTTTTCAGGCATTCTGCGATGAGAAGATACCCGCATTTTTTGCCGATGTAACCTACGGCTTTTACAAGGTCTTTGCCAAGCTTTACGGAGTGGAGGCTAAGATAATTCCTCTAAAGGATGATTTCTCCATCTGTCCTGAGGAGTATTACAATATCGGCGGTACGGCATTCATTGCCAACCCCAACGCACCTACGGGAATGACCCTATCCCTTGAGCAGATAGAGGGACTCCTCAAAAGTAATCCCGACAACATCATAGTCATTGACGAGGCTTATGTTGATTTTGGCGGCGAGAGTGCAATACCCCTCACCAAATGCTACGAAAACCTCATCGTTGTGCAGACCTTCTCCAAGTCAAGAGGCCTTGCAGGCGGCAGAATAGGCTTTGCCGTGGCAAATGCTGAGCTTATAGCCGACCTGAAAAAGATAAAGTATTCTTACAATCCATATAATGTGGGCGCAATGCCTCAGGCTGCCGCGGCGGCATCAATGCGGGATAAGGAGTATTTTGAAAAGAACAGGGCAGAAGTCATCCGCGTTCGTGAAATGACCGTCACCGAGCTTGAAAAAATGGGCTTTACAGTATTGCCATCAAAAGCAAACTTCATCTTTGCAAGGGCAAATAAAATCAGCGGTGCTGATTATTTCAAGGCACTGCGTGAAAACGGCATCATCGTCCGTTACTTTGACGCCCCGAGAATAAACGAGTTTGTGCGTATTTCCATAGGCACTCAGGAGCAGATGCAAAAGCTGCTCAGCGCCACCAAAAAGATATTGGAGGAGAGAGTATGAGACAGGCAGAATTAAGCAGAAAGACCGCCGAGACTGACATTACCTTAAAGCTGAATATTGACGGCAAGGGCGAAAGCAATATCGACACAGGCTGCGGTTTTTTAAATCATATGCTCACCCTCTTTGCAAAGCATGCCCGCATAGACCTTGATATAAAGGCTGTGGGAGATGTGGATGTTGATTATCACCACACTGTTGAGGATGTGGGTATCGCCCTCGGTAGCGCACTTAAGACCGCTTTGGGTGATTGCAAGGGCATTACCCGCTACGGCAATTTTATGCTGCCCATGGATGAAGCACTTGTGCTTGTTGCCCTTGATATCAGCGGCAGATCCCACCTCAGCTGTAATCTTACCCTCAATCCAAGAGTAGGGGATTTTGATACCGAATTGGTTTATGAGTTCTTTGCCGCACTGTGCCGCAATGCGGGAATAACCCTCCACATCAAGCAGCTTGACGGCTTTAACACCCATCACATTATCGAAGCCGCGTTCAAGGGCTTCGGCAGAGCAATGGGTCAGGCACTCAGCGTATCGGAGGCGTGGGCAGGGGAGATACCCTCCACGAAGGGCGTACTGTGATAGCAATTGTTGATTATGGCGTGGGAAATCTGTTTTCCCTTTGCGCGTCGCTTAAGAAAATAGGAGCAGAGGCTATCGTCACCCGTGATCCCGAGGTGCTGACCAAAGCGGATAAGATAATTCTGCCCGGTGTAGGCGCTTTCGGTGATGCTATGGATAAGCTTGAAAGCACAGGACTTGTGCCCCATATAAAAAAGCTTGCCGCAGAGGGCAAGCCTTTTATGGGAATCTGCCTCGGTATGCAGTTGCTTTTTGATAGAAGCTTCGAGTTTGGCGAAAAGCAGGGACTTGGCTTTATAAAGGGTAGCGTCTGCGCCCTTGCTGACGATATCCCCACAACCCTTAAAGTGCCCCATATGGGCTGGAATGCTCTTGATATAGTAGCGCCCGACGAGCCGCTGCTTAAATATGTCAAGCAGGGCGAGTGCGTTTATTATGTGCATTCCTTCTATGCCAAGGATTGCGACGAGAGTGTTGCGGCATATTCCGAATATTCTACCCGCGTGCCCGGCATAGTCCGTCAGGGCAATGTCTGCGGTTGTCAGTTCCACCCCGAAAAGAGCGGTGAAACGGGACTTAATATTCTCAGAGCATTTGCGGAGGTTTAAATGAAGATTTATCCTGCAATAGATTTGCGCGGCGGCTCGGTAGTGCGCCTTGTCCGCGGCGATTATGACCGAATGAGCGTCTATGCCCAAAACCCCGCCGAAACGGCACAGAGCCTTATGGCTCAAGGTGCAAAGCAGCTTCATGTTGTTGACCTTGATGGCGCATTGGAAGGCGAGCCCGTCAACTTCGGTGCTGTAAAAGCCATTGCTGAGACCGGTCTGTTTATCGAGGTGGGCGGCGGCATCCGCAACCGTGAAAGAATAGAAAAATACCTTTCCGCAGGTGTCAAGCGGGTGATACTTGGCACTCGCGCCGCGAAAGATTTCTCCTTTGTAGAGGAAACAGTAGCCGCATATGGTGATGCCATTGCGGTAGGCGTTGATGCAAGCAACGGCAAGGTAGCCATCGGCGGTTGGAAAGAGATAACCGACACCGATTCTATGGAGTTTTGCAAGCGCTTGGAGCAGGCGGGAGTCAAAACGGTCATCTACACCGATATTTCCCGCGATGGCGAGCTTAAGGGCACCAATCTGCCCGCCTATGAGCGCCTTGCAGACTTGAGTCTTGACATCATTGCATCGGGCGGCATTTCCTTCGAGCACGAGATAGCCACCCTGCGTGATATGGGCATCTATGGCGCCATCGTAGGAAAAGCCATATATGAAAAGAAGCTTGACTTAGCGCGAGTTTTAGAAATAGCGGGTGACAAATAATGGTAACCAAAAGAATAATACCCTGCCTTGATGTCCGTGACGGAATGGTGGTCAAGGGCAAAAACTTTTTAGGCATTCGAGAAATTGCCGACCCCGTAGAGCTTGCCCGTTTCTATAACGATAGCGGCGCAGACGAGCTTGTTTTTTATGATATAACCGCATCTGCCGAGGGCAGAGGACTCTTTACCGACGTGCTTGAGCGTGTTGCACGGGAGGTGTTCATCCCTCTCACTGTTGGTGGAAGTATAAACACAGTTGCAGATTTTGACCGCGTTCTCAAATGCGGCGCCGACAAGGTCAGCGTCAACTCGGGTGCTATCCGCAACCCTCAGCTTATAACTGACGGAGCTAAGCGTTACGGAAGTCAGTGCGTGGTTCTCAGTATGGATATCAAGCGTGTTGATGGGCAGTTCCGTCTCTTTGCCAAGGGCGGTAGAGAGGACACGGGCATTGATGCCATCGAATGGGCGCGACAAGGCATCGCGCGCGGCGCGGGCGAGCTTGTTGTAAATTCCATCGATACCGACGGCGTCCGCGGCGGCTTTGACATTGAGCTGCTTGAAAAAATATGCGCTTTCTCCACCGTTCCCGTCATTGCATCGGGCGGCGCGGGAAATATGGAGCATTTTCTCGATCTGTTTAAAAAGATTCCCAACATCGATGCAGGTCTTGCGGCATCCATTTTCCACCTGAAAGAGGTTGCCATCAACGACTTGAAAAAATACCTGAGTGAAAACGGCATAGAAATGAGGCTTAAATATGATAGATAAATTAAAGTTTGACGAAAAAGGTTTGATTCCCGCAGTCGTGCAGGATCATTTTACGGGTAAGGTGCTTACTGTTGCCTATATGAACCGCGAAAGCCTTGAGATCAGCATCAAAGAGGGAATGACATGCTTCTGGTCCCGTTCCCGTCAGGAACTGTGGCGCAAGGGCGAAACCAGCGGAAACCGTCAGCATATCGTTTCCATCACCGCCGATTGTGACTATGATGCATTAGTCGTTCGCGTCATCAAAGACGGCCCTGCATGCCATCTTGGCACGGATAGCTGCTTTAATACAAAGATTTTTGAAAGCGACACCCCTGAGTTTTCCCTTGACGGACTCTATGAGCTGCTCCAAGGCAGAAAGACCGAGGGAAAAGAAGGCTCCTACACCACTTATCTCTTTAGCAAGGGTAAGGAAAAGATTCTCAAAAAGGTTGGCGAAGAATGTACAGAAGTGGTCATAGGCGCAATGAAGGATAGCCGCGAGGAGACCATCTACGAGATATCCGACCTTGCCTATCACGTAATGGTGCTTATGGTAGAAATGGGCATCAGCCTCAACGATATCCGTGCTGAATTGGCATCTCGCCACATTGTAGATAAAAAGGTCAAACAAGAAACCATGAAGTGAATTTTTGACGCTTTTGCCCTGTAGCGGCGTTATTGCTCCTTTGCTGTACACAAAGTACAGCTGCAGTCGCAAACCTTGCTACATAACAAAATCGCCTAAAAATTGGCTCGGCGCGTTGATGTGCAAATAGCACACCGTCAGTCGTAAACATTGTCAATAAGCAAAATAGCTCCAAAAACGGCTCGGCGGTTTGCTGTGAACAGAGCACAGCGGCAGTCGCAAACCTTGCGTTAATGCCAAAATCGCCTAAAAAGTATAAACATACCCCGCCACACTCGGCTTCCCTTGTCAGGGGAGCCGTGTTTGTTTTTAAAAAACTGAGGGGTAGTTTTCCCTTGTTTTTTCTTTTTGCTTATTGTATACAGTTCGGGGTTGTGATAAAATACAGATATAGTGATGGTCTGCGTCGGACATATAACGGCGAGGACAAAGAGAAAAAGGAAAAATCGGGAGGTTTTTACTATGGACTACAAAAAGCTTCAAAACGGAAGCGATATCCGTGGTGTTGCGCTTGAGGGTATCGAGGGTCAGAGCGTTAATCTGACCGAAGATGTTTGTAAAAATATAGGCCGTGGCTTTGCTCTTTGGCTTAGCAAAAAATGCGGCAAAAAAGACGGCCTGCGTGTTGCAGTGGGCAGAGATTCCCGCCTTTCGGGCGAGACCTTGGCAAACTGGATATGCAGTGAAATGGCAGCTCAGGGCATTTGCGTTACCGATTTCGGTATGGCAAGCACACCCGCTATGTTTATGGCAACTGTCACCGAGGGCTACAGCTATGATGGTACCGTAATGATCACTGCAAGCCATCTGCCCTTCAACCGCAACGGCTTTAAGTTTTTTACCGCGCAGGGCGGATTGGAAAAGAGCGATATCAAGGCAATACTGGAATATGCTGAAGGCACCGAGCAGACGGGCGTTGCTCCCGCAAGCATTGAAAAGGGTGCATTTATGGATACATATGCCGCCATTTTGGTTGATAAGGTTCGCGCTGCAACGGGTGAAGAAAAGCCCCTCAACGGCTTCAAGGTAGTTGTCGATGCTGGCAATGGCGCGGGCGGCTTCTATGCAAGCAAGGTTCTTGATGTGCTTGGCGCAGACACCAATGGAAGCCGTTATTTAGACCCCGACGGAAGTTTCCCCAACCACATTCCCAACCCCGAAAATAAAGAAGCTATGGAAAGCATCACCCAGGCGGTCAAGGAAACCGGCGCCGACCTTGGAATCATCTTTGATACCGATGTTGACCGCGCAGGAGCTGTCCTTTCCGACGGAAGCGAGCTTAATCGCAACCGCATAATCGCTATGCTTGCGGCGATCCTCCTCCGTGAGCATCCCGGTACGACAATCGTTACCGACTCCATCACCTCCACAGGTCTTGCAAAGTTTATTGCCGCTCGCGGCGGTGTGCATCTCCGCTTTAAGCGCGGTTACCGCAATGTTATAAATGAATCCATCCGCCTGAATAATGAGGGCAAGGACAGTCAGCTTGCAATCGAGACCTCGGGTCACGGCGCACTTAAGGAAAACTATTTCCTCGACGATGGCGCATATCTTGTCACCAAGCTTATCATTGAGCTTGCCCGCGGTAAGAAGGAGGGCTACACCCTCGAGTCCCTCATTGCTGACCTTGAAGAGCCCGCCGAAGGCACCGAGGTCAGAATGAACATTCTCCTTGAAGACTTCAAGACTTACGGTCAAAAGGTCATCGACGAGCTGACCGCCTATGCCGAGAAGAAGGAAGGATGGAGCCTTGCTCCCGATAACTTTGAAGGTGTTCGCGTAAATCTCGGTAGTGACCACGGCAACGGCTGGTTCTTGCTGAGACTGTCGCTTCACGATCCTCTGCTTCCTCTCAACATCGAAAGCGACGAGAAGGGCGGAGTCAAAAAGATAGCAAGTGAGCTGTATTCCTTCCTTGCAAAATATGACAGCCTCGACACCTCAGGCCTTAAAAATATAGCTGAATAAAATGGATAAAAAATAACCATCAGCATTACCATTAATGCTGACGGTTATTTTTGTTTGTTATGAATTAAACATACTTCTCAAATTGTTCTTCGCAATATTTATATCGTGTGAGATGTCCAGCCATATTCGTACATCTATTATAGTTCCTACAATTGGAGCAAAGACATAATAATTTTTCAACATATTCAATGACAGATGGTGGCTTTTCGGGAAATAATTTATAAATATCCAAGCAACACTCTAATAATTCCTTTGAAAAATCTGGATTTTCCATTGATTTCAATATGTCTTCGTCCGTTAGTTTGGAATTGTGAATGGCAGTTGCGACTTTTTCGACTTGTTCTTTGCTATAATTAAAATTGAAACTATTAGAGCAAAACAATTTAAGCCCTACGCTCCAAATATCATAAATGAATCTTTCCATAAACTTAATATAGTCGTTGTGAGCCATATTATGATTTGACGCTTCTTTGTCTATTATATAGTTCAAAATAGAAACATCTATATTGGTTTTTTGCATACTTAGTCCTCCTGAAAATAAAACATATCTTCAAAACTACAGTTTAAAGCTATGCACAATAATGCAGCAAGATACGCGGTTGGGCAAAATTGACCTGTTTCAATTGAGCTGATAGTGTTTTTTGAGGTTCCTACTTTTTCGGCAAGCTGAGATTGGGTTAGTTTTGCTAAAGTACGATATTCTTTTAATCTATTTTTTAACTTAAGATGTGAGTTCATATAATCACCCGCCAAATAGATATAGCAACCAAGATCACCGAGACAATCAAGAAGATAATACCAAGTATTACAGATAATCTTTTTTTTATTTTAATCCCCTCAAATGTTAGTTGTGATCCTAAGATGGTTGCAATAATCGAAAGGAGCCGAATATCAATTGACTTATTTACTACATAATCAAGAATTATTAGTAAAAGTGACACAAATATAGCGCATAACTGAGAGAGCATTATGCTTCTTGAAAAAATGTTGTTTTCGAATTCAGTACCTTTATACTTGTTTTCTTTTGCATATTTTAGAATTTGCTCTTTATCCATAGAAGCCACCTTCCAAGTTTTATTGTATTATAATTATAACATTCCAAGTTTTCTTTGTCAATCAAATTTTATGAATAATAAAAGAGTTGAGATTTGGAAAAGCCAGATTAGTGTAAGCGTATGGGGGTCCGGGGGCTGGAGCCTCTGCGAAGTTTGGAGCCCCCGGGGGTTTTGCCGACTTTTGCCCACAAAAGTCGGGCGTGGGAGCGGGGCCGCAACAGCCCGAAGCATATCAAAATATAATTTATATTGAGAGGTATTTGATGTGTTTCTCTGAGGAACTCTTTATATAATTTTATTGCCTGCTTTGTATCTACAATAAGTATGGCATAATTTTAACAAAAAAGAGCAAGAATGATATCATTCTTGCTCTTTTAATATTCACCTTACGCGGTTTCGATTGCGGCGTCTTTCTGCAGACCAAGCTTTTTGACTGCATCCTCACGCATCTTGTATTTCAGTATCTTACCTGCGGCATTCATGGGGAAGGAGTCAACAAAGTCAACATAGCTGGGCACTTTGTGCTTTGCCATATTGTTGTAGACATAATCCTTGACTTCCTTTTCGGTCATAGTCTCGCCCTGCTTAAGAACGATACAAGCCATGATCTCTTCGCCAAACTGAGCGGAGGGAACACCGATGACCTGAACATCCTTTATTTTGGGATGGGTATAAAGGAACTCTTCGATCTCCTTGGGGTAGATGTTTTCACCGCCGCGGATGATCATATCCTTAAGTCTGCCGGTAATACGGAAGTTACCCTCGGGAGTGCGGCAAGCAAGGTCGCCTGTGTGCAGCCAGCCCTCCGCGTCGATAGTGGAGGAGGTTGCATCGGGCATTTTGTAATAGCCCTTCATCAGGTTATAGCCGCGGGCAACGAACTCGCCGTTTACACCATCGGGGCACTCTTCGCCGGTTTCGGGGTCGACTATCTTGCACTCGATCTCAGGCAGAGGTCTGCCGACTGTTGCAACACGGACCTCCAATGGATCGTCGGTGGAACTCATAGTACAGCCGGGGGAGGACTCGGTCTGACCGAAAACGATAGTGATCTCCTTCATATTCATCTTTTCGACGACATCCTTCATAACCGAGATGGGACAGGGTGAACCCGCCATAATTCCGGTACGCATATAGCTGAAATCATCGGGGTTGAAGTCCTTATGCTCAAGCAATGCTATAAACATAGTGGGAACACCGTGGAAGCAGGTAATGCGCTCCTGCTTGATGCAAGCCAAAGATGATTTGGGGGAGAAATAGGGAATGGGGGAAAGCATTGCACTGTGTGTCATTGCGGCGGTCATAGCGAGAACCATTCCGAAGCAATGGAACATAGGCACCTGGATCATCATACGGTCGGCGGTGGACAAATCCATTCTGTCGCCTATACACTTACCGTTGTTGACGATATTGCGGTGGGTCAGCATAACGCCCTTGGGAAATCCGGTGGTGCCCGAGGTGTACTGCATATTACATACATCGTCGGGGTGCACCTTGGATGCCAGACGATAGACCTCATCCTTGGGAACCTGAGCGGAGAAGGACAGAGCATCCTGCCAGGTCAGGCAACCCTTCTGCTTGGATTCAAGGGTGATGATATGACGAAGGAAGGGCAGACGCTTGCAGTGCAAGGGCTTGAAGGCATCCTGATACTGCAGCTCGGGGCATAGCTCCTTCATAATAGAAACATAGTTACTGTCGCGGTAGCTGTCGCACATAACAAGGGTGTGAACATCAGCCTGACGAAGCAGATATTCAGCCTCGCGGATCTTGTAGGCGGTGTTCATGGTTACCAAAACAGCGCCCAGTTTAACTGTTGCCCAGAAGGAGATATACCACTGGGGCAGATTGGTGCTCCACACTGCAACCTTATCTCCCGCCTTGACACCCAAAGCCACCAAAGCGCGGGCGAAGGTGTCAACATCCTCACGGAATTCTTCATAGGTGCGGGTATAGTTAAGAGTAGTAAAACGGAAAGCGTACTGATTGGGGAAGGTCTCAACCAACTGATCAAGCACCTGAGAGAAGGTCATATCCAGCAGAACATCCTTCTGCCATATAAACTTTCCATCGCCCCGCTTGTTGTCATAAAGTCTGCGGCTGTCACGGCTACTGTCGTCATAGCTTTCCATTACGCTTGCATATTGAGGAAGAATAATATCGGTGTCGGTGATGCCGATATCCTCGGGTGCGCGGCAAAGGGAGATATGTCCCTTATAGTCAATAGAGCGCAGTGCAACTAATATCTTGTCAATGGGCAGTGTGCCTTCACCCATCAGGCAATATACGGGACCCGATTCACCCTTCTCGGAATCGCAGATGCGAACGTGCTGGACATAAGCGCCCAGACTCTGAATGGACTTATTGGGGGTCTCGCCCTTATAGTAATGAGGATCGTGAAGATTCCACAGAGCGGCAAGATTATCGGAAGCAAAGCGGTCAAGCATAGTGCAGATGCGGGATGTATCTGCATATATTCCCGTGGTCTCAACAAGCAGAATAATGTTGGACTGTACTGCGGTGGGCAGCAACTGACCGATTATTGTAACAAGGCGCGCTTCATCCTCATCTGCTTTGACCTCTATACCGAGGCAAACATTGGGAATCTGCAAAAGGCTTGCAAGATGAATGCATTCACGGGCATCGGCAAGGGCGCTTTCAATACTGCCCTTTGCAACATTGACGGTAATGCAGGGGCATTCCATATTATGCTCGTTGAGGAAACGGACAAACTTGCGTCTGTTTCCACCCGCATTAGCACCCTCCAGCAGGGGAGAGGCTTCAACCTTTGAGTAGTGCAGTTCAACACCACTCATATCCATTTCGGCCGCAGTTTTGCAGGCGTCACTCCAAGAGAGTGTGGGCCATCCGCCGGTATAAAAACTCAGTTTCATTTGCTCTGTTCCTCATATACGATCTTGTTAACGGCACTGAGATATGCGCGGATGGATGCGCCGATGATGTCGGTGGACAGACCGCGTCCGGAATAAAGCTTGCCGTTTGCGCGAAGCTTGACAACTGCATCGCCCTGAGCCTCTCTGCCTTCGGTAACAGCCTGAATGCGGAAGTCTTCAAGCTCAAAATGATGGCCTAAGAGCTGATCTATTGCCAAAAATGCGGCATCAATAGGACCATCACCGATTGCAACCGTCTTAAGGGAAACGCCCTTGCGGTTGACCTCGATAAATGCGGTGGCAGAAATGGAAGAGCCGCTGTTGATAACATAATTTTCAAGCTGATATGTAGGAGCGACCTGACGGGCAGATTCAGCAACCAGAGCTTCCAAGTCACGGTCATCTACCTTCTTCTTTGCGGCAAGCTCCATAAACAGAGTGTAGATCTTTGCCATATCCTCGTCGGCAACATCATAGCCTAAAGTATTGATGCGGCGGCGGACGGTCATCATATCGGAATCGGTGGTCAGCTCAACCTTAGCTTCAGCATCGTCGGAGGATATCCTGCCGGTGTGACCGGTCAATGCCTCCAAGCGGGAGCAGGTGCGCTGCAGCTCGGTGAACTTGATATTGCTTTCAAAACCAAGAGTGTCGCGTCTTACCTGAAGAATGTGCATAAACTTTTCAAGAGATGTAAAGCCCATAATGCCGCAGGATGCAACCTTTATTTGCTGAGCACCGCTTTTTGCGGCAGCCAAGCATACGGCAGAGGAGAGACCGATCTCATCGCGGGTCTCGAAGGAAAGGGTGACCTTTTCCAAAGCGGGGACAGCAGCTTTGATGTCAGCAATAAATGCAGAGACCTCTTCGGGCAGCATTTCTCCGGTGGCGTCGCACAGTGTGATAATGGTGGCGCCGCACTCAATTGCGGAATTGATGACGGAAACAAGAAAATCGCGGTCGGAGCGGGTAGCATCTTCAGCGGTGTATTCGACCTCTGCGCCATACTGAGCAGCCTTTTTAATGCATTCGCTGATCTTTTCTGCCATAACCTTGGACTTCATATGGTACGTATACTCCATCTGTACGGTGGAGGTGGAGGTGATAACATTAAGACGGGGTTTGCTTGCCTTTTTTACGGCTTCCCAAGCGCGGTCAACAGAAGCGGTGTCGGGATAAACCGCTACCGACAGAGTCGCGTTTTTAACGGTGGAAGCTAAGGTGCGGAGCAGAACTGCATCGGCGGGATCCTCGGTGACATAGCTTGTTTCGATGACATCAACATTGAGCTTTTCCAGCAGCTTTGCTATCTCAAGCTTTTCCTTGAAGCTGAGACCCGACGCCAAAGCGGAATCTGCAACACGCAGTGAAATGTCCGATACTTTTATATTATTCATTTTAGTATTCCTCCAATGTCATTAATAAAAAATGCGCTTCGAGCGAAAATACTTTTGCCCGAAGCGCGTTGAAAAGCCGGATTACAGGCTTACTGTCCAACCCATATCATCCTCAACCTTGCCGGTCTGGATGCCATACAGAGTAGAGTAAAGCTTGTTTGCCAGATCACCTACACCACCGTTGCCTACTGTGAAGGCCTTGTCTTCGAAGACAAGCTTACCGACGGGGGAGATAACAGCTGCAGTACCTGTTGCGAATACCTCTTGCAGTCTGCCTTCTTCACCTGCCTTAAGAACTTCACTGATCTTAAGACGACGCTCGGAAACGTTCATACCCCACTTTCTAAGCAGAGCGAGAACAGAATCACGGGTGATGCCGGGGAGTATGGTTCCTGCCAAGGGAGCGGTGATGACCTCGCCGTCTATGACAAAGAACGCATTGGATGTACCGATTTCTTCAACATAGTCGTGTTCGATAGAATCGAGCCACAGAACCTGCTCACAACCCTTTTCTGCTGCCTTCTGCTGAGCGATCAGAGAACCTGCATAGTTGCCGCCGACCTTGGCAAAGCCTGTGCCGCCGGGAACTGCACGAACGTAGTGCTGCTCAACAAAGATGCTGTTTGCGGTGAGACCGCCGTTGCTGCTTGCATAGTAAGGGCCTACGGGGCTAAGTATAATGCAGAACTTGTAATGGTTAGAAACGTGAACGCCTAAGAATGCTTCGTCCGCAAAGATGAAGGGACGGATATATAGGCTTGTGCCGGGCTTGTTGGGGATCCAGTCACGCTCAACATTAACGATGGCCTTGACTGCTTCAACAAATAGATCCTCAGGTAGTTCGGGAATGCACATACGAGCGTTGGTCTTGTTTGTACGCTTTGCATTCATATCGGGACGGAATAGTAGGATCTTGCCGTCTTCGGTCTTATAAGCCTTTAGGCCTTCAAACATCTGCTGTGAATAATGTAGGACACAGGAAGCGGGATCTAGGGGGATGGGGCCGTAGGGAATAATTCTTCCGTCGTGCCATCCCTTATCGGGAGCCCAGTCCATCATTAGCATATGGTCGGTGAATACCTTACCAAAGCGTAGGGTGTCGGGATTGGGTTTTTCCTTGGGTGAAGTTGTACGGGTTAGCTTGAATTCGTACTTCATTGTTTGAATCCTCCTGTGTGTATCTATAACTTTGATATTATTAACGATCAGCCGCTCAGCCAAAAATAAGCAGAAATCGACAAGCCTCGTCGAGACTTGCCGATTATTGTCGTGGTCGGAGTGATGTGACTTGAACACACGGCCTCTTGGTCCCGAACCAAGCGCTCTACCAGCTGAGCTACACCCCGAAAAATCGGGATTTTACCTTATTATACACTCCTATTTGGTGAATGTCAACAAGGCAAAGGAGGTATTTTTGGCATTCTTGACTAATAAATTAGTTGATCAAGGGCTCGTGTTATCAATATTTTAGATTGTGGGCGTTATCTTTTGCCCTGAAGTATCTGCGCGCTCTGTACTCCGTCAATGGAAAGAAGGCGTTTCATCAACGCTTCAACCTTGATGCGCATCTCGGCGGTGTTTACCGAAAGGCTTATACCTGCCGCGCCATCAACGGGGATGCTCTGGTTGACAGTAAGCACGTTGCCTCCTGCACGTGCGACCGCATTGAGAAATGCCGACAGCACACCTGCGCGGTCGGTGAGTACCGCCTGCAGGGTGATGATGTTGTCCTGAAACTCGCGAGTATAAAGCTCAACACAGTCGCGGTACTTGTAATACTCGCTGCGGCTGATGCCAACCACCTTGACCGCTTCGGTAATATTCTTGGCTTTTCCCGAGATAAGCAGGGCTCTTGCCTCGCATACCTGCTTGAGTCCGCGGGGGAGGGCACTTTCGTGAACAATATAATAACGGTCCTTGTTTTCCATAACAGTGTTTCCTTTCATTACTCATTCGATATACCGATTGTATCATAAAAAAATACACTTTTCAATATTAAAATAAAATAAAACCACTGTTGCATTGATGTGCAACAGCGGTTCTCTGACAGCTATTTATACTCCTGCCAATTCCCAAAGGCGCGTCAGGTTAAGGTTAAACATACGGTAGACGGTATTGGGATGGTCATTCACGGTAACAAAATAGTATCGTTCATCCTCGGAATAGATGCTGCCGATTGTGAGATAAAACTCAACATCCTTGTTTGAGCCTGTATCTGTGTAGATTACCTTTACATAGCTCTTGGCATCGGTAAGTCCGTACTGCTGAAGATCCTCGGTATAGGGCTCGTGGCAATAGGAAACATACATTGCATTGAGATAGTTGAGTATATTCACATGGGCAGAATTGGAGGAATTGTATTTGTCAATACTATATGTCTTTCCATCGTGGCATATCTCTAAGGATTTCAGAGTTTCTGCAGTATAATCCATCAGCTCGGGGATAAGAACATAGCTCATAATATCGGAGGAGAGCATATTTGCATATTCCGCTCCAAGCATATACAACTTCTTACTGCCTTCAATGGTGATGTAGTAGTTTCCGTTGGCGGAGTTTCGATTACCTATAAGCAGGGTGTCATTCACGCCGTTGCTATTGGTAAACTTGACCGTTCTTGTCGGCTTATCCAGACCGAATAGTGTCACATTGTCCTTGGAATAGTCCAACTCGCGGGTAGCGGTCATACGGCAGAGCACTGCTGCAATATTGTCAAGTGTGATGTCCGACATAGGATATTTGTCGTATTCGACGCTTGACCAGCCTGTTTTGCCGTCTTCAAAGGTGAGAGTGGTCTCACCTTCGGTTATCTGAATATGGCTTGCAGGTGCACTGTAATAGGTAACGGTCAGGTTTTCGGATGGGGCGGGAGCGGGAGCCTCTTCTTTTTTTGGCTCAAGAACTCCACTGTCAACGAGAAAATACAGACCGATGAGCACAGCAAGGATAATAACCAGAATGATAACTGTTTTATTCTGCTTCATAGCCTTACCTCGTGCGGCGCTTCTGCCATACTACTGCACCGCAGATCATAATTGCAAGACAGAAGATCACGGGATAAACGATACCCCATACAATGCGCTGTGTATCGGAGGGGGAGATCATTCCGCCTGCAACTGCCGCGCTGCGGATGGAAATGGTGTGTTCCCAATCGCACATCCAAGCAAGGGAGTTAAGGAATATATCAAGGTTTCCGCCGCTGACATTGGCGCTTGCGGAATCGGAGTTAAAGTCAGCACCGCTGAGCCATACTATCTTGGTGGAGTCGTTTTCTGTCGCAAGCTCGCCGGCGATGCCAAAATAGAAGGGACCGCCTATATCTCCGTCCTGCTTTGCAGTGGAGGTAATAGCGTCGATATTTCCCTTTGTACCGACTCTTGAGAAGGAGCCTTCGGATGTTTTAAACAATGAAACGATATTGGCGCTTGAAGGAATGGAAGAAGAATCTATCTCAAGACCCTGACCGCCGCGAACCAGAACACTCTTTTGATGATTATAAAGAGGAGCGGTTACGGTGTGATACTGTATCTCCGGCATAATGGAGGTGGGGCTGCCGCCGAAGCAATAGCTTGTGTTGGTCTCAATTACTGTTCCGTCTACGGCAGACATATGATATCTTGCCATAAGTGCGGTGAGGTTGGGCTTGCTTTCATCAAGATAATCGGTGATAACAAAGAGGTTTCCGCCCTTGTCGAGATACTTATATATAGTCTCAAGCTCGGCAGGGGTGAGATCGGTAGAGGGACAGTCGATGAGCAGAACATCTGCATCTGCGGGAACCTCGCTTACTGTGCGGAGGTCGACCTCGGTGAGCTCGTAATTCTCATCGAGAACGCGGTCTCGGATACCGGCATCGGGAATTGCTTCACCGTGTCCCTTTGTGGCATAAATAACGGGAACCTGTTCGCTGACAACATAGCTGATGGCGGAGGTAAGAGCCTGTTCACCCTTAAAGTCCAGATTGTTGATGGTTCCTGTTGCGGCTGCCTCGTTTTGGTCATAAACGAAGACTTCAGTGTAGGGAACTATCTTGGAGCGGAGAGGACCGTCAACGATAATGCTGCGGTCGGACACCGTTTCGTCGGTGTATTTAGTGGTAAAATGAGGATCCTTTGCAGGGTCGATGGTGACTACCTTTATGCGGGGAGTCAGTTCGGTATAACGCTTCATAAGAGAGGTGAGATATGCCGAAAGACTGTCGCTGCCGGCATTGCCGCCGTAGATGTAATAGAAGGTGATATCATCCTTTAAAGCACCGCAGATATCCTCTGTCTGCTGGGTAAAGGTGAATGCCTCCATACCGGTGAGGTCAAAGGAGGTATACTCCGAGGGGAGCTTGTCTGCAATTACATTAAAAAGTATAACTGCCGCAACAGCCAAAACTATGGAGACAATAAGTCTTACTCCATGGCGGGAGATGACCGATGAGCTTGATTTCTTTTCGTTCATCAGTTCCACCTCCTCTTCTCAATTACCTGAACAGTGAAGAACAAAAACAGAGCGGCTATGCTTACATAATAAACAATAGCGGTAATATCAAAAATGCCGTAGACCATATCGTCCATTCTGCGGAACAGAGCGATATAGCTGAGTATCTTCGCAACGCTGCCCTCCAACACTGTGGGATGAGCGCGGTAAAGGAAGATCAGCGTGCCTTCGCTGATCGCGGCAAAAGCAAAGGCAGCGTAGAAGTTTTTAGTCAGTCCATAGAGTAAGAAGGTAAGGGCAATTGCGACCGCCGTCAGTATTCCATAGTTGACCAAGGGCAGGGTGGATATAGAATCCGCCAAGGAGGGAATCATAGAAAGAAACAGGGTGGTGCACATTGAAATAACTGCGGCGATGATCTGATTGTCAGTAAGAGATGATGCAAAAATGCCGATAGCGGAAAGGGAGGCGCAAAGGAAGAAGTAGCCGATTATTCCGCTGAAGGCGGTGGCAAGGTTGACATTTCCCATAATATTAAGGATAAAGGGATAAGGAACAAGTGTCAGGACCGCAACAGCGAAAACAGCCATTGTTCCCAAGTATTTGCCCATAACGATCTCGGTGACCGACAGAGGAGAGGTGAGCAAAAGCTGGTCGCTTTTATATTTGCGCTCTTCCGCAAAGGTCTTCATTGTCAGCAAGGGAATGATGATGGGAAAAACAAAGGTGGAAGCGTCAACCAATGCATATTCAAACTGTGACATTCCGTCGGTAAGATTGGTGGAGTAGAAATAAATGGCAACCAGCAGCAGTGTGCCTGCAATGGCAACATAGCCGGTCATATTGCTGAAATAGCTTTTGAACTCACGCTTGAAAACGGCTATCATTTATTTTCGCCTCCTTTTGCTTTTTCTTTTTCTAATAGCTTGCCCGAAGTGAGGGAGAGGAAAATATCCTCAAGGCTTGCAGCAAGGGTGTCGATGGCAATGACGGGAATCTTTGCCTCTGCCAATGCGCAGGAAACCACCGTCTGCACATCCATATCCTTGTTTCCGCGGATGGTGACCTTGACACGGTCGGAGCCTGCAATGGGAAGGACCGCATAGGAAACACCATCAAGAGGCTTAAGGACATCGACCACCTTTTGGGGCTCGGCAATAAGGGTCATTTCAGCCATAACATAATCGGCAACTATCTTGGCAAGATTTTCGGGGGTATCCTGAGCGATCAGTCTGCCCTTTGAAAGAATAAGTACCTTGTCACAGATAGCGCTGACCTCAGAAAGAATGTGACTTGACAAAATAACTGTATGATCACCTGCAAGACCTCTGATAAGCTCACGCATTTCAATGATCTGTCCGGGGTCGAGACCTACAGAGGGCTCGTCCAGAATAATGACCTCGGGGTCGCCAAGCAGTGCCTGAGAAAGACCGACACGCTGACGATAACCCTTGGACAGATGGTTTATAAGGCGGTCGCGCATATGGGTGACCGAGGTCTTTTCCATAACCTTTTCTACTTCGGCGCGGCGGTTTGCCTTGGGAATGTGCTTGATGGAAGCGGCAAACATAAGATATTCAAAAACCGTCATTTCAAGATAGAGAGGGGGCTGCTCGGGCAGATAGCCTACAGAACGGCGAGCAAGGTCGGGTTCCTCCAATATATCGTGACCATTAATGGCAACTCTTCCCGATGTGGCGGCTATGTATCCCGTTATAATATTCATAGCAGTGGACTTACCTGCACCGTTAGGGCCTAAGAAGCCGTATATTTTTCCTTTTTCAACGGTAAAGCTGATATTGTTTACCGCATAGTTGTCTCCGTAGCGTTTGACAAGATTTTCAACTTTTATCAAAGCGCATCCTCCTTTCGAGCTGGGTGCTGAGAATAGATTATATCATACTACCATATTATAATACACCATTTAAGGCAATTTGTAACGACTTTTTTTCTGAAATTTTAACAAAAAATAAACAGAGTGGCAAAAAGTGTTACTCTTTTGTAATTGCTTTTATGAAAAAAATAGTATATTATATGCAATATAAGGTTTTTCTCGAAAGGAGGAACGTCTATGGATAAGGAAGAAAAGATCATCGAACCTACCGTAGAAGAGAATAAAGAACTGCATATGCCTGCAGAGTTCGAAAAGGAAAGCGCAGAGGAATCTATCGAAAAAACTCAGCAGATAAAGTTCAATGTGGAGCCCGCACCCGCTGAGCAGGAGGTAAATATTCCCGAAGCAGAGCTGGATCGTATTGCTGAGCCGGCACCCGAACTGCGCACTTCAAAAAAATCAAAGAAGCCCGAGCCTGAACCCGAACCCGAATCCGAGGATGACGACGATTATGAGTATGAATATTACGAGGAGCGTCCTCGCAGTGTGGGGGGAAGAATACTCAAGGCTGTTATCATTACCCTTGTTGTATTGCTGATCTTCGGCGCACTGGGTCTTGGCGGATATACCCTGTATCATGTCTATTTCTATTCACAGGTCTATGAAGGCGTATGGATAGATAAGATAGACTTCTCCGGCTATACCAAGCAGGAGGTATTGGCAGAACTTGACCATCTGTACAGTGAAGTGCCTGCAGGTGAAGATCTTGATATTGTAATAGGTGATAAGACCTACACATTTGAGATTGCGGGAAATATCAGCTACGATGTTCGCGCTACAGCTGACAGGATCATTCAGTACGGCAGAAAGGGCTCCTTCGGACAGCGTATCCGTGATATTTTAGAGGCTATGCGCTTTGGCTATGAGATGGACTTCTCATATTCCACCACCGATCACGGCATTGAAACACAGATACAGCGTGTTGCTGCAGAGGTAGAACAGGATGTTATAAAGGCAAGCTATGCCTTCGACGGAACAAGAGTTCTCATCGACAGAGGACAGAACGGACTGACACTGGATAGGACAAGACTGCTTACCTTTATAAAGAACAGACTTTATACCGGTGATTTCAGCCCCGCTATTTTTGAGCTTGAAGTAACTGCAACCAACGCTGTTGACTTGATGGCTATCAAGACCGAGGTGGAGCAGGAACTTCGTCAGCCCACACTTGACCTTGCCAATGATGCCAAGGGCAGAGTAGTTCTTCCCGGTGTTAAGGGTATCTATTTTGATGCCACAGCAGCTCAGGAGACACTTGACAACGCAGGCAATCAGCGCATTGTTGAGATTCCTGTACAGATAGTTCAGCCCGATTATACTGATGATGAGTATATGGCTCTCGTATTCCACGACGAGCTGTCAAGAGTTGATACCGCTTTGACTCAGAACGCTAACCGCACCACCAATGTTTTGCTTGCGGCAAAGTTCTGCAACGACGTTATCCTTATGCCCGGCGAGACATTCTCCTTCAATAAGATTGTAGGTGAGCGTACCGCCGCAAGAGGCTTTAAGGAAGCCACCGTATATACGGGCGCAAGCGCAGAGGACGGTTTGGGCGGCGGTATTTGTCAGGTCAGCTCGGCACTCTATTATTGTGCAATTCGCTTTGACCTTGAGATAGTTGAGCGTTATGCCCACAGCCGTATGGTAACCTACGTACCTGCTGCACAGGATGCGGCAGTAGCTTGGGGTTATAAGGATTTCCAATTCAAGAATAACACTCAGTGGCCCGTTAAGATAGTCGCCCTTTATGATGAGACCAATCATCAGCTTGATGTGACCTTCTTGGGCACCGATCTCGAGCCTAACAAGGTTGTTGATATTGAGACGGTCATCACGAGCAAGACCCCCTTCAATATTGTATATCAGGGTAATGCAGCACTTAAACCCGGTGAAAGCTATCAGTCTGCAGGCGGATATACCGGCTATAA
Source organism: Clostridia bacterium (assembly GCA_017408485.1). GTDB lineage: Bacteria > Bacillota > Clostridia > Oscillospirales > Butyricicoccaceae > RGIG3513. Next base: position 49,849 of record JAFQUM010000001.1, read on the forward strand.
GGCAGAGGCTTATCGCGTTGAATATGTGGATGGTGTTGAAGCATCCCGCAGCCTTGTCAACAAGAGCACATATTATAAGTATGATAGAGTGATTCAGGTATCTATGGACTCCGCTTTGGCAGGAACGAGCAAGACTGAATGGCAGCCCGACGATCCTTATATCCCCGTCGATCCTTCGCCCATCGATCCTCCTCCCGAACCCGATCTGCCTGTAGAACCCGATACTCCTTCAGATCCAAACATACCGAGCACCCCTGATACACCCACAACACCCGGCACACCCGATACGCCGAGCAATCCCACCGAGCCTGACGCACCCGCAACACCCGATACTCCCGTTATCCCAAGTGTCAGCCCCGGTGATGTGTACACATACATTCCCACAACATAAGTTAAGCGTTCAAAGCGTCCCGAAGTTTTCGGGACGCTTTTTTGCGTAAAAACTATTGTAAATCTTATTAAATATGGTAAAATATAGGGTAGACTAAAATTATAAGACACCGAAAGGGGACTGTAATATGAACAAGGGTCCGTTTTTCCTTACAACCGCTATCGCATACGCTTCGGGTAAGCCTCATATAGGCAATACCTACGAAATCGTACTTGCTGATGCCATCTGTCGCTTTAAAAAGCTTTGCGGCTATGATGTATATTTTCAGACAGGTACCGACGAACACGGTCAGAAGATTCAGGATAAGGCAAAGGATGCCGGGGTAGAGCCTCAGCAGTTTGTCGACGCTTCTTCTGCCGAGATCAAGCGTATTTGGGATATAATGAACACATCCTACGATGATTTTGTCCGCACAACCAATCCCGAGCATAAAAAGCAGGTGCAGAAGATATTTAAAAAGCTCTACGATCAGGGCGATATTTATAAAGGCTACTACGAAGGAATGTACTGCACTCCCTGCGAGACCTTCTGGACTGAAAGTCAGCTGGTTGACGGCAAGTGCCCTGACTGCGGCAGAGAGGTCAAGCCCGCAAGAGAAGAGGCATATTTCTTTAAGCTTTCCAAGTATGCACCTCTGCTTGAAAAGTATATCGAGGATCATCCCGAGTTCATTCAGCCTGAGTCCAGGAAGAACGAAATGCTGAATAACTTTATCCGTCCCGGTCTGCAGGATCTGTGCGTTTCCCGCTCCTCTTTTACTTGGGGTATTCCCGTTGAGTTCGCACCCGGTCACGTTATCTACGTTTGGATCGATGCACTCAGCAACTATATCACATTCCCCGGCTTTGATGTTGACGGAAATCACGGTGAGATATACAAGAAATACTGGCCTGCCGATGTTCACCTTATCGGTAAGGACATTCTCCGTTTCCATACTATCTATTGGCCCATTATGCTGATGGCTCTTGGCGTAGAACTGCCCAAGCAGGTATTTGGCCATCCTTGGCTGATGGTTGGCGAAAATAAGATGAGCAAGAGCCGCGGTAATGTTATCTATGCCGATCACCTTGTTGATCTGTTCGGGGTTGACGCTGTCAGATACTATCTGCTCCACGAAATGCCATTCGCCAACGACGGCACTTTGACCTATGAACTGCTTTGTGAGCGCATCAACGGCGACCTTGCAAACATTCTCGGTAACCTTGTCAACCGCACCATTGCAATGTGTCATAAGTACTCCGGCGGTGTTCTGTCCGACCATAAGGTAAGCGGTGAGTTTGATGACGAACTTATCAAGCTCGCTCTCGAGACCCCTGCAAAGATGGAAGCCAAGATGGATGAGCTTCGCGTTGCAGATTGCATCGACGAGGTGTTCACCCTGCTCCGTCGCGCAAATAAGTATATCGACGAAACAATGCCTTGGGCACTTGCCAAGGATGAGGCAAACCATGCGCGCCTTGATACAGTTCTTTATAATCTGCTTGAGACTATCCGCTTTGCAGCAACTCTGCTCAAACCCTTCCTGCCCGAAACAGGTGATAGGATCTTTAAGCAACTGAACATTGAGCCCTCCGATTGGGATAGCCTTGCTTCCTTTGGCGGTCTGCAGGAAGGTCATAAGATAGGCGAGGGCGAGATACTCTTCGGCAGAATCGATGTTGCCAAGAAGCTTGAAGAGATCGCGGCTTATCACGCAAAGCTTGAAGAGCCCAAAAAGCCCGCACTGCCCGAGTTCCCCAAGCTTCCCGAGATCGTCTTTGACGATTTTGCAAAGATAGAGCTTACAGTAGGCAAGGTCCTTGTCTGCGAAAAGGTGCCCAAGAGCTCCAAGCTGCTCCGCTTTGAGCTTGATATGGGCGACCATAAGCGTCAGGTGCTTTCCGGCATTGCTCAGTGGCATAACCCCGATGATCTTGTAGGCCATAATGTTGTTGTTGTCACAAACCTGCCTCCCCGCAAGATGATGGGACTTGAATCCAACGGTATGATCCTTTCCTCCACCTGCGGAGAAAACGATGTCCGCATTCTGCTTGCCGATAATGCTATTCCCGGAGCAAGACTGTCATGACCATTTTTGATACCCACGCTCATTACGACGATCCGAGATTTAAGGATGACCTTGACGAGCTTTTGACCGAGCTGCCCCAAAAGGATGTCTGCAATGTTATCAACATCGGCTGCGATGTAGAAACCTCCAAGCTTTGTCTTGATATAGCCGACAAATATGACTATTGTTACGCGGCAGTAGGTATTCACCCTCAGGATAGCGGCAAGGCTCAGGAGGGCGATATCGACCGCCTGCGTGAGCTTGCAAAGCATCCCAAGGCGGTTGCCATCGGTGAGATAGGCCTTGATTATTATTACGACTTTGCCCCCCACGATGTGCAGATAGAATGGTTCAAAAAGCAGCTTGCTTTAGCAAAAGAGCTTGATATGCCCGTGATAATCCACGAGCGCAGTGCCGTTGCCGATTGCCTTGAGGTTATCCGCAACACCGAGGGCGTGAGAGGAGTATTCCATTGCTACAGTGGAAGTTGGGAGACCGCAAAGGAATTGTTGAAACGAGGCTACTATCTGTCTTTTACGGGCGTTCTTACCTTCAAAAATGCCCGTCGAGCTGTTGAGGTAGTGCAAAATATGCCCCTTGACAGACTTATGGTGGAGACCGATGCGCCCTACATGGCGCCCGAGCCCCATCGCGGCAAGCGTTGCGACTCAAGTATGATAAAGCACGTGCTTGAAAAAATAGCCGAGCTTCGCGGCATTACTCCCGAAGAGGCGGGCGAAATAACCGCCGCCAACGCAAGAAGATTTTTTGGTATAAAATAAATGATCGGGGAGGGAACCCCTCCCCGAGAATCATTCTCTTATTGACAAACCATAATAAAAAATGGTATTCTATACAAGCAAATTGAATACACGGAGGGTTGTCCGAGTGGTCGAAGGTGCAGCACTCGAAATGCTGTGTGGAGAAATCTACCTAGGGTTCGAATCCCTAACCCTCCGCCAAAAATAAAAAACACCCAAGAGGGTGTTTTTTATTTTTAGGTATGGATTATTGTGGTTAGGGATTCGAACAAGGAGGGAGCGAAGCGGAAGAAAACAGTCCGGTGGACTGTTTTCGCCGACGCGGATAACGAGCGAAGCGAGGCGAAAGCACGCGTCAGCGTGCGGCAAGATCCCTAACCCTCCGCCAAAAAATCCAAGTCGTAAGACTTGGATTTTTTTATCCAAGCTGCAAGCTTGGTATGTAATCACGCGTTTGCGTGTATGTAATCGCCGAAGGCGTATGTCATCACCGCAGGTGTATTTTCTGCAGCTTGATGACATACAACACTTCGTGTTGCTTACATTCCGTCTTACGACGGATTACATGCACGGCTTTGCCGTGATTTTATCCCAGTGCCGATCCGATTGCTATTGCACTTGCTTTCTTGCTCTCGCTATCGATGTGGCTGTAAATGTTGGCGGTGGTTCCCATATCAGAGTGACCGAGCCAGTCCTGAATCATCTTCATAGGCACTCCGTTTGCGAGAAGTAGTGAAGCGCAACTGTGTCTGAGGTCGTGAAAGCGGACGGGTTTTAACCCTTTTTCCTTCAGCACCACTTTGAAATGATCTGTCACGTAGTTTGGTTCTATCAGTTCACCGAGCGCATCCACGCAGACGTAGTCGGTGTATTCCTTCGAGTACGTCGAGCGCATCACCTTTTTCATCCGCTCCTGCTTCTCGCGGTGACGGAGTAGCTCTCCTCTCACAAAGGGCTCCAGCGTAAGCGCACGGTAGGAGGACTTTGTTTTCAGCCTGTCCTTGGCGACGATGCCTTCCTCGGTGGAGTGAACGGTGTGGCGGACGATCAGCGTGTTCTCGGTGAAGTCAATTGCCGACCACTTCAGTCCGATCACCTCGCTCCGCCTGAGTCCGTAGTAAGCTGCAAGGAGGATGGAGATATAGATCTCGTCATCCTTGACCAGCTCGAGCAGCTGCTTTACCTCCTCGGCATTGTAGTAGGCGGCGATGAACTGCTCCTTACTCGGTCGGTTGGCTTGGTCGACGGGATTGCTCGGTATGATCCTGCACTTCACCGCATCCTTGAACGCCTTATGGAGCACGCCGTGGTAGCGTTGACCGGTGGAGCCCTTCAGCCCCGCGTTGCGAAGGTAGCTCGCTTTCTTTTGCCTTAAACCAACACCTACATATCATTCATTTTTATAGACCGCAATTCCTTTTCGTTTGTGTTCACTTATCGTGTGCAGTCTCTCAATAATTGTTTTTTTCGCTTCGGGGATTTCACTTCTGGAAAGATATGCGTCAAGCTCGGCGTAGGTTACACCCATTTCCGTTTCATCGGTCTGTCCGTCAAAAAGTGCTGCGGATGGAGCTTTTTCTATAACGCACTTCGGAGCATCGAGATAGCGCAAAAATTCATATATTTCTGTAACGGTGAGATCTGCAATTGGATTAAAATCGTGAG
>JAFQUM010000029.1 GCA_017408485.1 Clostridia bacterium
ACCTACACATGGGACGGCAATCCCCAGTCCTTTATAATCAGCGGCATACCCAATACCGGATTTGCAGTTCAGTATAAGGTGAACGGCAACTGGACAGATACCGCGCCCTCTGCTGTGGGTACATACGATGTAAAAATCACAAGAGCAGAGGATGATACCTACAAGGCTTACGAAAAGGAAATCAACGGCGGCCTTGTAATCAAAGCAGCAACGCCCACGGCCAATGCACCTACTGCCATCATCGGTCTTATCTATAACGGCTCCGCGCAGGCTCTCATAACCGAGGGCTCTGCCCTCGGAGGAAATATGATGTATGCCATTGGTACTGCAGAACAGGTTACCGGCGAATGGAGCACCGATACTCCTACCGGCACGGATAGTGGCACCTATTATGTTTGGTACAAGGTGGTCGGTGATGCGGATCATAATGATGTTGCACCTGATTGCATAACGGTAATTATTGCCAAAGCTGACCAGACACCGCCGCCGATCCCCGGAGGACAGGGAGGAAGCACAGAAAGCACCTCAACCAGCATAAGTCTTGCTAATTACACAAATTACGGCTATGGGGACCTTGAATATGGCATAAGTCTGACCAATGATCATAATAACTGCTTTAAGTGGCAAGATAACGGACTTTTTACCGGACTTACAAAGGGTACTCAGTATTATTTCTTCCTCAGATATACGGGAGACCAAAATCATAATCCGGCTTATTCAAACTCTGTTGCAATCAATACACTCACTGAATACCAAGTCGTTTATGATGTCTCCGATGCAACATCCGGCACAGCTCCGGCTACTCAAACAGTGGATTATGGAGCAAGCTTTAGGGCTTCTGACGGCGGAAACATACTCAAAACAGGCTATACCCTTATAGGCTGGACGGTTGATCCTATTATAGGCGATGTAATTGAGCTCGGTTCGTTGGTGAATTATGATGATGTGCAATATTATATTTATAGTGATTCTAAAGAACTCACACTTTATCCCGTGTGGAAGATCAATCAGTATACCATCACATTTGACAGTAACGGCGGCACGGCAATTGCTCCCATAACGCAGAATTACGGCAGTGCAATAACTGCACCTGCCGACCCCGTCAAGGAAGGACATACCTTCACAGGCTGGGATATAGCGATCCCCGCAAATATGCCCGCCGAGAATATGACGGTCAAGGCCCAGTGGGAGCTTAATCAGTACGTGGTTACTTGGGATAACGGAGACGGCGGCAGCTATAGTAAGGTATACTACGGTGAAGCTATAACCGTTCCCACAAGTCAGATATTCCAAGACACAGTGAGAAAAACGGGCTATACATTGACCGATTGGGTCGGCTTTACCGACGGTATGAAAATGCCCGCATGCGATTTGACCTTTACTGCCGTTTATACTGCCAACACATACAGTGTAACCTTTGACAGTAACGGCGGCACGGCGATAGCTCCTATCACTGTGACCTATGACCAAAAGTACGGCGGTCTGCCATCTTCTTCCGTGATGGGACTGTCCGGCGGCGATAAGATATGGTATATCGTTGACGAAAGCGGAAATGTCACCAACATAAATATTACCGCAAATACCATTGTCAGCGAGGCTCGCGACCATACTTTGATTGCGGTCCGCAAGGTGCTTGCACCCACAGTCTCGGTCAAGCTGACCGCACCCGGATGTATTTCCGACAGTTATGCATACTATAATCCCGTAGATTCTACCCGTATATTGACCGCTACTATAGGCAACAGGAATGATGCGGTCTTAGACTACACTTATCAGTGGTATAAGGACGGCGCGGTCATTGACGGTGCGACATCGGCGGTATTGACCCTTGCGGGAAATGTTTCCGACTCGGGCACGTACAAGGTCGTAGTAACCGCAACCCTTAAGAACGGATCGAACCTTGTTGTCAGCGAAAGCTTTGCAACGGGCGAAAAGGAACAAAAAGTTAAGATTGCCCGCGCCACCAACACCTTGCTTTATGATGCAAACGGCGGAACGGGCGGAGCGTCAAGCAATTACGGAGGCGGCGCGAGCCTTAATACATCTGCAAATATCCCCACCAAGACGGGTTATACCTTCGCAGGCTGGGATACCGAAGCAAATGGCAACGGTGACAGATATACCGCAGGCGAGCTTTACACCTTTGCAAATGACAATGGTAATGGCGGCTGCAAGGTAACACTGTATGCACAGTGGGTCGCAAATACCTACACTATAGTATTTGACGGTAACGGTGCACAACAGGGCGGTATTGCAGACATTACATGCACCTATGACCAAGAACAGATCTTGCCGGTAAATAACTTTACAAATCTCAACTTCTATTTTGCAGGTTGGAACACCAAAGCTGACGGAAGCGGCGAGGCTTACGCAGACTTTGCACAGGTAAAGAATCTTGCTTCAGAACAGGGTGCGGTGGTTACACTTTATGCACAATGGAGCATAGTAGTGAGGTATCCCATAAGTGTCGAGGTCATCGGCAGTGGAAAAATTACCACCGATCTTTCAGCTGCGGCATACAAGACCGCTGTAGTGATCAAAGCTGAGCCTGCCTATGGCTACATTCTCAAGTCCATTGAGGTAAAGCATACACACGGTTTGTCAGTCGTTCCCGTAAAGCTCAGTGACAATACCTACGGCTTCAATATGCCTGCTGATAGTGTAACCGTCAAGGCAGTATTTGAAAAAGCCGAGCATATTTGTCCCTCCGAGCCTTATGCAGATGTTGACATAACAAAGTGGTATCACGAGGCTGTTGACTATGTCATTGAAAACGGCTTGATGATAGGTGTTGCCGAATACAGGTTTGATCCTCACGGAAACACCTCTCGTGCAATGATAGCAACAATACTTTACCGTCTCGAAGGGGAGCCTGATGTGAAAGACGCCGAGTCCTTCCCCGATGTTAAGCAGGGCGTATGGTACACCGATGCCATTGCTTGGGCAGCGGATAACGGAATTGTAAGAGGCTATGACACGGGAGATTATAAGCCTGACCGCGATATTTCCCGACAGGAGCTTGCGGTGATCCTTTACAGATATGCCGCGTTCAAGGGAATGGATACCTCTGCAAGAGCAGATCTGAGCGCTTTTGGAGATACAGACAGTGTCTCCGCTTGGGCAAAGGATGCAGTACAGTGGGCAGTTGCTGTAGGAATCCTTGAAGGTGACGATGAGAAGAATATCAAGGCTAAGGATTATGCAGAGCGTTGCGAAGTTGCGGCGATGATCCGTAGATTTACACAAGAATAACAGTTAAGACCTCTCACGCTATGTAAATAAAAACGGCTACCGTGTTGTGGTATTGTGACAGACCGTCTTCTACTGTCACATCACACGGTAGCCGTTTTATAGGTTAAGACCAGCGGTAAGTATACTTTGAGTTTCGCGTGCATAGTGGGGTTTAATATCTGAAGATACGGCACTATACAACTGCGGTTACGCAAAAAAGTGATTTTTCAAAAGTTTTTTTGATATTTTTTGTCGCAGTTTAACCTAAAATATTATCAAAGTCCTTGTGCCGCAAGGAATTTGAAGAAAAAGCAGGGTTTTCGGTAATTAAAAATATTTTTTAAAATTGAAAGACTTTCTTCAAATTGTAACCTATCCTGTAACCGAGCTCTGTTATAGTATAGCCATAAACTAACCGCGGGGCGACCCGGAAAGGAGGGAATGGATGGAGAACAGAACACGAGGTGAGCCCCACAGAATGATAATGATTTGTATAGACTCATTTGACAGTGACGTGCCGCAAGGGCACATATACAGTCAGCAGAATGAAGACGGATTAAGCTTTAACAGTTTGATGCAGTTACTAAGCATTGCAGAAGACAACTTTGAAAAAATCAACTTCCCACAGGCTTTTCTAAAAATGCGAGAGTTTCAACCGAGAACCGCCGCGCCACCGCCTACATCATCTGAAAGCAAGATGCGAAAGGGGAGGCTGGCAACATTCAGTATACGGCTGATGTTCAGGCAAAATGCAAGCTGGCAAGGCTCGGTAAGCTGGCTTGAAGGAAGTAGCGAAGAAACCTTCCGAAGCGCTTTGGAACTTATCTTCCTTATGAAGAGCGCTCTGGACAGTAAAAAACAAACCGCAATAGCATAAATAAGAAACCAAGTGCTGAAAGCACAGTAAATACACGAAAATGGCAAACCGTTCGAAAGGACGGGACGCAAAGTTAGGGGCCTAAAGCAAACGCCATGGCAGCCCGACCGCCGGTATTTCAATCAAAAATATATTAAAGGAGATTGAAATCATGGCAAGAATTAATCTGAACAGGGTATTATCCCTCATTATTGCACTCACTCTTATAATCGGTATGTTTCCCGTAAACTCATTTGCAGCCCCAGGTGATCGTTGGAACCGCGACGATGACGACTATGATTGGGGCTATGGATGGCCCAGCAACCCTTCATATGGTAGTAAAACTCTTTACTGGTGCTACGATAGTAACAACACCAATGGCAGAGCTTCTACCAATATGGACCTTGTAACAGTCACCTTCAACGGAAGCGAATGGGCTTTCGGCGCAGGTCAGACTCTTGCAAGAACCGATGACGCAACCATCGTCGTAACCCCCAAAGAAGGCTACAGAGTAACTCAGATCGATATGCTCTGCCTGCTTACCAGCTACAGCAGAGACCCCTATGCTTGCAGAACATACAACGAAGGCGCAAGCTATAGTGTAAGCGCAACCCCAGGTTCTACCAATGTTACCGCAAGCAACTTCACAGTAGCAAGCGCATGTAACCATGCAAGCAACGCTCCTACATACTATGTAATGGTAACCGTTGAAAAGATCACCGCAGTTACCCCCGATCCCGATGTTCCCGTAGACCCCGACGTCCCCGTGGATCCTGATGTTCCCGTTGACCCTGATGTTCCTGAAACTCCCGTATACTTCGAGCTGACCTACTCCGCAGGCGAAGGCAACGGTACAAACCACACTGTTGGCGAGCTTGAGTTCGCAGAGCTGTATGAGGTTTTGGCAGTTGACGCTCAGGTTCTCGGCTTCACCGCTCCCGCAAACCACCAGTTCTCCCATTGGCTGGTAACCGAGTGCACCGATAAGGTCGAGCTCTATGACATCACCGGCAAGAGCTATGCCGCAGGCGATAAGCTTTCAATGCCTGCAGGCAATGTAACCCTTACTGCACAGTGGAAAGAGGTTGAGACCCCTGTTAACCCCGAGCCGCCCGTAGAAGAAAAGTACTACACACTGACCGTAAACTATGTTGATGAAAACGGCAAGGCGCTCAAGGCATCCGATATCAACCAAGGCGTTCTCGAAGGTACTGCCTATGAGACAGAGGCAGCAGTCATCGAAGGCTATGAGCTTGTTAAGACCGAAGGCGAGACATCCGGCAATCTTAACTCCGATGTAGTCGTAACTTACACTTACAGATATATTCCCAAGTACTACACCCTGACCGTCAACTATGTTGACGAAAACGGCAAGGCACTCAAGGATTCCGACATCACTACAGGCGTTCTCGAAGGTACTGCATACGAGACCAAGGCAGCAGCCATCGAAGACTACGAGTTGATCAAGACCGAAGGTGTCACCTCCGGCAACATTAACTCCGATGTAGTAGTAACTTACACTTACAGATATATTCCCAAGTACTACACCCTGACCGTCAATTACGTTGACGAAAGCGGCAAGGCACTCAAGGCATCCGATGTTACCAATAGCGTTCTCGAAGGTACTGCCTATGAGACTGAGGCAGCAGTCATTGAAGGCTATGAGCTTGTTAAGACCGAAGGCGAGACCTCCGGCAATCTTAATTCTGATGTAACAGTTACTTACACCTACAAGTACATTCCCAAGCTTTATGACCTGACCGTCAATTATGTTGACGAGAACGGCAAGGCACTTAAGGATGCATACATCGTAACCGATATCCTCGAAGGCACAGCATACGAAGTAGATCCCGCAGTTATTGAGGGCTACGAGTTGGTCAAGACCGAGGGCGAGACAAAGGGTAACCTCAATTCCGATGTAGTAGTAACCTATACTTACAGATATGTTCCCAAGTACTACAGCCTGACCGTCAACTATGTTGATGAAAACGGCAAGGCGCTCAAGGCATCCGATGTCAGCCAAGGCATACTTGAAGGCACAGCTTATGAGACCAAGGCAGCAGCCATCGAAGACTACGAGTTGATCAAGACCGAAGGTGTCACCTCCGGCAACCTCAATTCCGATGTAGTAGTAACCTACACCTACAGATATATCCCCAAATACTACACACTGACCGTCAATTACGTTGACGAAAACGGCAAGGCTCTTAAGGCATCCGATATCAGCCGAGGCATCCTCGAAGGCACCGCTTATGAGACCAAGGCAGCAGTTATTGAAAATTACGAGCTGGTAAAGACCGAGGGCATCACCTCCGGTAACCTCAACTCCGATGTAGTGGTAACCTACACATATAAGAGAGTTCTTCAAAAGTTCAACCTGACCGTCAATTATGTTGACGAAAACGGCAAGGCACTCAAGGATTCCGACATCACTACAGGCGTTCTCGAAGGTACTGCATACGAGACCAAGGCAGCAGTTATCGAAGGCTACGAGCTGATCAAGACCGAAGGTGTCACCTCCGGCAACCTCAATTCCGACGTAGTAGTAACCTACACCTACAGATACATTCCCAAATACTACAACTTGACTGTCAACTATGTTGACGAAAATGGTGAGGCGCTCAAGGCATCCGATGTCAGCCAAGGCATCCTCGAAGGCACCGCATATGAGACCAAGGCAGCGGTCATCGAGGGCTACGAGCTGGTCAAGACCGAGGGCATCACCTCCGGTAACCTCAATTCCGATGTAGTAGTAACCTATACTTACAGATATGTTCCCAAGACCTACACTTTGACCGTCAACTACCTTAACAGAAATGGTTATAAGATCAGACTTTCCGATGTAACCGAGAATCTGGTAGAGGGCACCGAGTACAGAATAGATGTTATCGCAATCGATGGCTACGACTACGAGTACCGTACAGGCGACAGCGAGGTTGGAATTATGGATTCCGATAAGGTTATCAACTTTGTCTACGAAGTAGACGAGACCGATACTCCTGATCCCGTCGATCCCGTCGATCCCGTCGATCCCGTAGATCCCGTAGATCCCGTTGATCCCGTAGATCCCGTAGACCCCGTCGATCCCGTCGATCCCGTTGATCCCGTTGATCCCGTAGATCCCGTTGATCCCGTTGATCCCGTTGATCCCGTTGATCCCGTAGACCCCGTCGATCCCGTTGATCCTGTAGATCCTGTAGATCCTGTAGATCCTATCGATCCCAACAATGGAGATGATCCCATTGATATCCCCGATCCCGATGTTCCCACCACCGATATTCCCGACGAGGATGTTCCCCTTACCGGAGATCATTCCTATCTGTGGACTCTGCTGGCGCTCACCGCAGCAATCGGTCTGGCGGTTCTGGTGATAGGCAAGAAGGAAAACGCATGATCAACCCATTTAAAATATCCCCTCTCTTTTAAATCAAAGAAAAGAAGCCTCATTTATGAGGCTTCTTTTCAGTTTAAGAAAGCCTTATAAAATGAAAAGCTTTTCTCTAAATGTAACCCTTTTTGTAACTCTACTTTGTTAAAATAAAGCTATCAAAGAAGAAAGGAGGATCATTTATGAGCAAATGGCGCAAGATAGCGATCATCGCTCTGTCCTTGGTGCTGGCGATCGGCATCGGCGGAATGCTTTATTCCCACCTAAGCAGTAAAAATGCAATGGATCAATATGACGAGGCACTGCAGCTTGTCGAGCTTCCCCGGCTTAAAGAGGAAAGCGATCCTCCCATCTATGTATTTCCTGACCCGATCATAACAGAGGATACCACCGAGGCTGATACCCAAGTTGATATAAACGACGAGACTTCGCCCCTTGCTCCGCTTCCCGAAACACCGCAAGAGCCCATTCCTACAGCGGAGGAACTTTATATGCAAGAGTTGGCTGAGATGGACATATCTTCTCTTAAAGCGGTCAACTCTGATGTGCTTGGCTGGATAGTTATACCCAATACCACGATTTCTTATCCCCTACTTCAGGGAGAAGATAATCAATATTATCTCAAGCACACTTGGAAGAAAAAGTGGAATACCGCAGGTGCAATATATCTCGATTATAGAAACTCACCGCAGCTGAATGATTTTCATTCAATAATCTACGGTCACAGACGTAGGGACGAAACTATGTTTTCACCCTTGCTGGGATATAAGGAAAACAGCTTCTATCAGGAGCATCCATTTGTATATGTGTTAACCGATGCGGGTGTTGCGCGTTATGCAATATTCTCAGCATACTACGACAAGACCTCAGGAAACAGCTGGAGGCTGGGGCTTAACGATGAAAGCGGCAAGCAGGCATTTATCGACTATTGTTTAGATAAAAGCCTTCTTTCGACCCAAGTAGTGCCCACAGTTGAGGATAGTATACTCACCCTCTCCACCTGTAGCGGTTTGGGTGATGATACTATGAGATGGGTAGTTCATGCCGTATTAATTAAAGAATAAAAGTTCTGTTTTCGTTCTACTATAGAAGAGACCCGACGGCTTTGGCTGTCGGGTCTCTTCATTTCATATTATATTATACTTGTTTTATTCGTCCTTGTACTCATTACAGGTAATAAGATACTGATCCCTGCCTTCCCATTTAATTGGCAAAGCATTTGACGTAACCTTAAGATTGAGATAATCATTGGTTATCACGCAGCTTCCACCCTTACCGCCATTAAGCTTAATGGGACAATCGGGGCAGGGCGCATCAAGCCCCATAAGAGCCTTGTAGCATTGCGTGCCTATCTTGGCTTCGGGAGCAACCTCAAAAACCTTTCCGTTAATAAAGCTCAAACCATAGCTTGAGGGATCAATAATATAAGTCCAAGCATTTTGTCGCTCAAGCACATTGCAAAGATCTTCAAGCAGGGCAACCGTGCGGTCGTGGGTGCGCTGCTTGAGCAAAAATACCGATATCAGCTTAGAGACAAAGGAAAGCAGAGATATCTGATCGTGGGTCCACATTCTTTCGTGGGTGTTTTCGTCAAATCCGACATAGCCCCTGAACACACCATTATCGCGGATAGCGTACTGCAGCATGGACTTTATACCCTGAGGCTCGAGAATATCGCGTAAATGCTGAGGAAGTTCCTTAATATCGGGACAGTAGAAAACAGCGTTTTCATTGAACTGCTTTTCATAATCGGGGATGTCAGTCTCATAGCTTATTGCCTGCAAAATGTCTATCTGCGGCTCGATTCCCTCGTTGCACCATTCAAATGTGTTAAAGCAATGAGTATTATCGTCGTTGTTTTCAAAAACATAAACGCGGCTGACATTCATCTGCTTGCCTATCATTTCAATAAGTGAATTAATAGTGCCGTGGACATCACCTGTATTATACAAGCGGTCAAGAACATATTTCATCAGCTCGTGGTTGCTGATGGTCACACTGTCGGAATCGATCCGCTTGCTTACACTGGTGCGATATGCTTGCATATCTGCCTCTTCGCTATAGAATGCTACACAGCCCTTGCCCTTGTTTTTAGCGTGATACAAAGCGCGGTCTGCCTGCTGGAATAGATCGGAATACGAAAGTTTAATATCCTCTCTAAGCATTGCAACACCAATCGAGCAAGAAAGCTGCACCTCTGCAAGCTGGCTGTTATAAAGCTTTTCAATGCAATTAATTACCAAATTGCAGCGCTCTTCAACTATCTGCATATTGGAAATATTGGGCATAAAGATAAGGAACTCGTCTCCGCCTATTCGAGCTACAATATCTTTTTCGCGGAAAAACTCGCTTATTTCCTTGGCAATGTTAATAAGCACACCGTCACCGAACATATGTCCGTACAGGTCATTGATATCCTTAAAGTTATCAAGATCGATAATTATAAATGCGCCGCTGCGTACCTGATCGTTACTGAGCATATACTCGATCTTGGTGCGGCAAGCCTCTTTGTTTACAAGGTCGGTCAGGTTATCTTTTTCAAGCTTGTTAAGAGTAACCTGAGAATGACGGAACTCCATGTCAATGTCAGAGATAAGTCCAACTATTTTAGAGTTGCCGCTTTCATCGCTGAGATTGATGGCGCGTATGCGGTTATACGAGTATACCGCATTGGAATCGGCAATTCTCACGATGGCCTCAAAAATACCATCGGTGTTTCGCGCATCGGTAAACAACGAGACAAAAGCTTCAATATCATCGGGATGAATATGCGAGGAGGTGCGCAGTAGTGTTGAGGCATTGCTTGAAATGCATTCATAGCCGAATCGGTTTTTCCACTCATCGGAGCAGGTCAAACAGTCGCTTGCTGAGTCATACTCAAAGAATATATCACCTATCGCCTCAATAACAGTACGATAAAGGGTAAGACTGCTGATCAGATCACCGCGTGAGCGCAGAGTATGCGATACATCATAGATAAAGCAATTAAGTATTTCCTTACCGCTTTCGTCCACATTGGCAATGGCGCGAATCATCAAGGAAAGTCTTGAACCATCCTTACGCAGAAGGGGGACGGTGAACTCAGCAAAGGGCGATGTGCTAAACTGGGTATTAACTGACTCAATAAATTTTTCGCGACTTTTTGGGGAAATCAGCGAAACAAAGCTATTGTTATGCTCTTTTTCAAACTCCTCAGCGGTATAGCCTGTCATATCAAGGAAATGCTTAGAGGGCTCTTCCACGGGCAGCTGAGGAGAAAATGTCATGGTCTGGGTAATGCCAAAAAAGTCGGGTAATTCGTGCTTGGCGGCAATGGGTGTGCTTAATGTGTTTTCGTCGCGGCGGTGCCATAGTCCGATAGCCTTTTTAGACTTACTGTCCCTGGTGTTTACGCGGATGATGGTAGCATCAAAATAATGATACTCGCCGTCAAGACCGAGAATACGATAATGGCGGGTAGACTTTCTCAGTCCCGATTCGAAAAACCTATTTAAATATTCCTCGGTCTCACTGTATACAGAAGTCAGGTCATCGGGATGTACTCTGTCTCGTATGGCATTAAGAGCTTCAATAAAATTGGTATTGTTATGCAGACCCATCAGCTCGGGATAGGGGTTATAGAGCAAATGATAGGAGTTTCTATCGTGGTCATATTCCGAAGCGGTAACATTAAAATGATGGAGAAGCGCGTGATATTTGGAAATGGTGACTGCCAGTGAGTCAAAGTTTTCATTTGGCTCTTTTTTAGGCAAGGGGATCTCAATGGTATCCGACTTGGGCGAATAACCATCAGCATAGGTGCGGGCAAGCTCCTCTATCTGACCATAGGTATGCTTAAAGCACTCCAAAAGCAGGGGAGAAAAGGCTCCGCACTCGCCGTTGAGTATCATATTATAGGCGTCGAGATAGGGAATAGCCTTTTTATAAACACGGTCGGTAGTCAGCGCATCAAAAGCGTCGGCAAGACCTACCACCTGAGCGCAGATGGGGATATCGTTGCCTGAAAGCTTTTTGGGATATCCCCCTCCATCCCAACGCTCGTGGTGATACATACAAATATTGTATGCATAGCGCAGATATGCCTCGTTACCCACATTGCCAAGATTGGAGAGAATGTCCGCACCTTGGGTGGTGTGGGTCTTCATAGTTTCATACTCTTCCTCTGTCAGCTTGCCGGGCTTGCTGAGTATGGCATCGGGAATGGCGATCTTGCCTATATCGTGAAGTGATGCCGCCGAGGATATGAGCTGAATAGTTTCGGGAGTAAGCTTAAACTCGGGGGCGATGGTCGAAAGCTCGTCTAAAATTATTTTGGTGAAACGGCGAATGCGCAGAATGTGCTTTCCACTTTCGGCATTACGATATTCAACTACCGAGGTCAGCGCATCGACCATATTATCCTGAAACTTCTGCAACGCACCCTTTTGGACACTGACCTGAGCCTCAAGGTCGCGCTTTTCGCGGAACAGACGCAAGATATTAGAAAGGCGGTTTTTCAGCCTTATATGATGAAATGGGTATGCCACAACATCACAAGCGCCAAAGGAGAAGGCATCACTTTCCACCTTGGGCAAAGAATTGGTAATGGCAACAACGGGGGTATCGCCAAGCTCGCTTGAGCGGCAAATGTCATAGATGAGGTTGTTTCCGCCATCGGAAATCATAAGGGCATCAACGAGTATAGCGGCAATGGAGTAGGTATTCTGACTAAACAGCATCCTCGACTGAGAATCGCTGGATGCTTCAAGTATATTGAATGACTCACCCAATATGTTGCGAAGATCGGTGCGTATCTCAGCCGATTCCGAAATAACAAGCAATGTATCTCTCAAAGCCATAGGGCTATCTCCTTTCAACCTTTAATACGGCGCTGCACAAGCTCGGGATTATCCGCTGAACCAATGGCGGCATCAACGGATATTTTTTCGCTTTCATACAAAGCAATAATAGACTGATCCATAGATATCATACCCTCCGCACCGAAGGAAGCGATGGAGGCGGGCAGCTGATGGGTCTTGCCGTCGCGGATAAGTGTCTTTATTGCGCTGTTGGTATGCATGATTTCAAATGCGGGGGACATAGTGCCTGCCTTGTTGGGAATAAGCTGCTGAGAAACAACAGTGTGTAAGACCGATGCAAGCTGAACCCTTATCTGCCCCTGCTGAGAGGCGGGGAATGCATCTATAATTCGGTCAATACTGTTGGCAGTGCCGCGAGTATGCAATGTAGCAATGACAGTGTGCCCCGTTTCCGCGGCGGTCATTGCCGTATGGATGGTGTCTGCATCACGCATCTCACCAAGCAGAATAACATCGGGTGACTGACGCAAACAAGCGCGCAATGCCGAAAGGCAGTCGGCAGTATCAATGGATATCTCACGCTGTGAAACTATACTTTTGTCGTTTCTGTGCAAGAACTCAATTGGATCCTCAAGGGTTATGATATGGCAGTTATGAGTGTGGTTGATTCTGTCGATAAGGCAAGCCTGAGTGGTGGATTTTCCGCTTCCTGCAGGGCCTGTAAAGAGAATCAGTCCACCGCGCACATCTGAAAGCTTCATGATCTCTTCGGGAATGCCCAATTCTTTATATGAGGGGATAGAGAATGATACTATTCTGCAGGTCGCCGCAAGGGAGCCGCGCTGACGGTATGCGGAAACGCGGAAACGGGCAAGCCCCGCAACGGCAAAGGAAAAATCATCATCGCCGCTTTTTAAAAAGCCCGCCATATCTCGCTGTGCAAGGCCGTAAAGCTCGGCTAAAAGTCCCTCGGTATCGGGAGGGAGCTTTTTTTGCTCATCAATGGGTGATAAAACTCCGTTGATCTTGCAGCTTACGGGCGCGCCCGCAACTATAAAAAGGTCGGAGGCTTTAAGAGAAACCGCCTTTTCAAGATATTTCATAAGCTCTGCCATATTGCACCTCTTTTTCATTTATTGCCTTCCCAAACGGGCAGGCGGTCGTCGGGAGTCCATTCGGCGCTTGACGCGCTTTGCCAGCGCAGCACATCAAAGCTTCCCGACGGGGTAACTTTTACTTCTACATAAAGATTCAGTGTATCGGATATTCTGCAGCTGTACGAGTATATCTCTCCTTCTTGTTCAACTCCATCGGGAAGGTTGCCATTGCGTAATTGAGCAAGAATATGATTTGCCTCGACCTCGGCTTGATAATAGTCTTTAACCGCTTGTGTCTGAAGTTTGCTGAGCCGCTCTCCGGCCTTAGCGGTGCTTAGTGACAAGAGAGCAAAAACAGTAAGACATAAAAGAATAAATATAACAAGCAGTGAGCATATTCCCACAGCGTGGGAGGAAAGGCGTTTACTCATTTTCACCACCCCTTTGCCAACTTGCCGTCAAGGTGATAAGGGTATCAGCCTTTCCGTTTTCGGTGACAACTATCTTGCCCTGACACATTTGCTCGGTATCCGAGCAAAGCCCGTATACTGTCAGGCAAAACACTGATGGCTGTGCAGATATATTCCAATCTTCGTCATAATGAATGGTGAAAACACCGTCGTTGTACGGCACACTTAGCAGTTTAGCAGCCTGCGCATAATCACCATCGGTGGATTTCAGCACCTCGGCAATATTTTGAGCCTGCAAGGTCGCCATATCACGATCGAGGGTATTTTTGGAAAGCCTGTCAGAATAGCTGAAGATATATAGGCACAATGCCGCGCCAAGCACAAAGACAAAAAGCATTATGCCGATCTCAATAAGAAGCAGGGTAGACTTGTTTTTCATCTTGCCGCCTCCTCTCCCAAAGAGAAGTGCAACTCTTCTCCACTTGCAAGCCGGAGTGTGAGGAGTCCGTCGCTTTGAGTGCAGGAAAAGTTATCAAGCGCAACTATTACTTCGCCGTCCTGAGGAGTGAGCAAAATATCGGCAGGGGTAAAAAGCTCGCACAGCTTGCCGTCAAAGCAATAAAGGCGAGTGATATATTTTTCATTTGAGTAGGTAGAGGGCAGACACAGACAGGAGCCGTCTCCGAAGCTTTCCACGGTTATAAGTTCCTTTTGCGCCGTTTGGTGTATTTTGGTGGATATGTATCCCGCGGCAGTGCGTTGTGTGTAGGAAGCATCGTCACGCTGTGACAGACTTCTGTAGGCATCAGCACCGCTAAGCAGGACGGCAACGGCGCAAAGGGCAAACAGAGAAAGCACCAAAAGAGGTAGCAATCCGTGAAGACCTCGCTTTGAAAAATGTTCCATAATTTACCCGTATCTTAAAATTATTTGTTGGGGATCACAGTGATCTGGGGCATAAGATTTTCTGCAAAAACCTCGTAAAAAACAGTGTAGCGGCTTTCATCTATCTGAATACCCGACTTGCTTGTAAGATATTCAAGGGACGGGGGATAACTGCCCTCTGAGGCATAGCAAGCCGCGGCGGCACGACGGATAGAAATCTCGAGCTGCTGCAGCTGCTTATCCTGTTGTGCTTTATCGGCATCGCCGATGGAGGAAGCAAAAGCAAAAACGGCAACGGCAATAAGTGCCGCCGTCAGCACCCCGCCCAAAAGCCTGAAAACAAACGAATAGTCCTTTTTCATAGCCTTATCCTATAGCAGACATAATGCTGACCAAGGGTAGCATTACGCTCAGCAGAATGATCCCCACCAGCAGGCAGGATATAATGACCATAATGGGCTCGACGGCGCTTACCTTTTTATCTATTGCCTCATCGGCATCGCGGTCAAGCCGACGGGCGATCTCTTCGGCGGAAAGCTCGGTGTTGCCGCCCTTTATGCCTAAGGCAAGCAGACTGCATTCTGCGGCGGGAAGAAGCTCGGTCTTACGCAGAGCATCGGCAAGACCTTCGCCACCTGATGTCAAACGGGAGCATTCTGCACACATTTTTGCTAAGGGTGAGCCGTCGGGAAAGAGCGCGGCGGCAGTATCAATGCACTGGGAGGGAGAAAGTCCGCTCTTTACCGCCATAGACATTGCACTTGCGAAGCGGGCGGCATATATCTTTTTGCCCAAGCCCTTTGCTTTGGGAGCATCCAAACCCAATATTGCACTTCTAAAGTCTTGAGACGCGGAAAATGCTATCAAAAATACCACTGCAAGGCAAACAAAAGCAATAAGCAGGGGCATTGCAAGGCTCAAGCTTTCACCAAGCTTGAGAAGAAATGACGCGCCACCGCTGAGGGTTACTCCAAGGGAGGCGTAAACATCATTGAATATGGGAAGCACCTCGGTCAAGAGCAACACTATAACCGTTGCCATAACAAGCATCAATATCGAGGGATATAAAATAGCCGAGCGCAGATTTTTGTCACGGGTGTCGCGGCGGTCATAATATTCTGATAAGGCTCGCAGAGTACTCTCAAGGTTACCGGTCTCTTCGCCGACCTTTAACATTTGGCATACATCAAAAGGAAACAGGCCGCTGTAGGAAAATACCTCGTGGAGTTTTTTTCCATCGTCGGCGGATTTGCTCATATCGATAAGCGAGGCTTTTAATTTGGCAGAATCGCATTCCTCCGCAAGAAGTGACAGCGCGCTGCCGCCCTCTGCACCCGCGTGTATAAAGAGAGCAAGCTCAAGGCAAATATTTGAAATGTCACGATAAGAAAGATAGGTCTTCATATTGGTTACCTCTGTTTTAGTAGAGATATTTTTCGGTGTAATTTGATCCGTCACCGATGTACTCCATAATGGAGTCACTGCGATGGGAAGAGGAGGCAAAGGTGGGGTCCATTCGTTGCCACTTACTTCCGTCAAAGAAGATGACTCCGTCAACCCAACCGCTTTCCTCGGTCCACACATTTATCCAGGCGTGATAAGCCTTGCCCGCATAGCCGACCACCAGCTTGCAGGGAACACCTTGGCTTCTCAGCATTCCCGTCATAAGTGCGGCATAGTCAAAGCAGATGCCGGTCTTTGTTTCAAGCACCTCGTCCAAAACGGGCAGATAGCCGCTTTGAACGGTGGCTGCCTCCTGCTTGTCATAGGTAATATTGTCTACCACATAATCGTAGATGACCGCCACCTTGTGCAGTGGGTCAGAAATAAACTTGGTCAGCTCGTATGCCTTATCTACCGACTTGGGCGCTACAGAATAATCCACATACTGATTGGGATAAAGGAAAGTACTGAAATCATTTTTAAGTGTGGCATTTATGGTTTCCGAAATTATAGTTGAGTATTTACTACCCTCAACCTGACGATATACAGTTATTTTATACTCGCCATTTCCCTCGGAAAGTGGGAATACTGCCCAAGTCTTGGGATTTATGTTATATGTATAGGTGATATCTTCGCTTTTTACCTGAACCTTAAGGCGCTTGTCGGTGTCATCCAAATACTGCGCCATAACATAACCCTCGGCGCTGTTTGAATGATCTATAACCGCAAGATTATTGCGCTTTTCGTTCTTTCCGTCGGCGGTAGGTTTTAATAAAACGGGATAGGGAGCGGGGGAGGATGTGACCGCGTCACCCTCATTTGTGTTTACATCGGGAAGCTCTACGGGGTCTTTTTGAGGGGGGATCTCTATGGTCACAGTTTTGATCTCGTTGCAAATCGTGCAAGTGTAGGTAGTAGTATTTTCCTCCGTCTTGCCGTCATCCCAACTATGCTCTGAAAGCTTTGCTATGCTCTCGGTCTTGACCTCACCGCAAGAGCAGGTGTAGACGCGCTCACCCTCCTCCTTGCAGGTGGGAGCCTTGGTCTGCTTGCCATTGTCCCAGTTATGCTCGTGAGGTGGAGGGGTAGGCTCAACAGGTTTTTCAGGCTCAACGGGCACCTCGGGCTCGGTGGGTTTTTCAGGTTCGGTAGGCTCATCAGGCGTATCGGGTTTTTCGGGCTCATCAGGCACGTTAGGTACATCAGGTTTCTCAGGATCAACGGGTTTCTCGGGAACTTCCGCAGTTTCAGTCTTAACCTCACCGCAGATGGTGCAAGTATAGGTCTTGATATTGCCTGACAGTACACCCTCATCCCAACTATGCTCTGAAAGTTTGGGGGTGGTCTCGGTCTTTATACCACCGCAGTCACAAGAAAAGATAACAACTCCACCGCTTTTGCAATCAGCGGCTTTAGTTGTTTCACCATCATTCCAACTGTGCTCGTGTGGGGGAGTGGGGGTATTTACAGAAGTAGAAGGCTGGTCTTTTGGCGGCAGATCTGCGTTTCCTTTGGTGCATCCCGCCCAAAATAGCAAAAAGAGGCACACAAAGACAGTCAGAATGATCTTACGCATTGTGTAACCTCCTTTTCAATTTGGGGGTGATTAAATTATATGGAGGGTGCATCGGTCTCTGTCAAGGGGGACAAAGGCTGCACCGAAAAATCGATATGCGCGGGGGAATGGGGGTATTGACGGATAAAGGCTTTAAGCAGGCGCTGACAGACCATTACGCTGTTTTCATAGTTTGCGTGGGGAAGCATTACGATAAACTGGCAGGGACTGCAACGGGAAACAATGTCGCCCTTGCGCAGACTCAGACGCAGATGATCCTGAAAATTATCCATCGCATAATCAAGGCTGCGGCGGGAAAGCTCCTTTTTATACGCACCGCTCATAGAGAAGAGCGCAATATGTACCGCATCACCACTGCGAAGGATAAGCCTTGCCTCTGCCTGATAGAGCATTTTAAAGAAGTCGTAATCACAAACAAGCGCGCCCTTGACGGGGGTGGTTTCCCTAAGTTGTTCGCTGACAGTGGAGGGGTGAACAAAGCTACTTGTATCAGCTTTAAGCGCCTCTCGATACAGATCGCGGCTTGCCTGCTGGGGAACAACACCAAAATTGGAGAGCAACACCTTGCTAAGCTCTTCAAATACGGCTACAGCCTCTTGCTTTTCGCCCGTCGCAATGAGGTTTCGCATCAGGTGCTGATAGACCTCCTCGCGGTAGGCATCCACAAGCAATGCTTCGCGGGCAATACGCAGACCCTCGGCATACAGCCCTTTTTCATAAAGTACGGGCATCAGCTTGGCAAAGGTGGCAAAATAGAGGTTGTTAAAATACGCAGAGATGGGCACTGTCCAGGTGCTTGATGTAAGAGTGCAGAGAAAATCGCCCTTGTAAAGGCTCAATGCGCGGGTGAGACGGTCAATTCCGCCGTCATCCTCGCCGGCTACCGCAGAATTGCACAGAGAGTCAAACTCCTCGGCATCAAGCCATATCTCCATATCGGGGTTTACGCGATATCCGTTGCCCGAATGAACTATAAGCTTGTGACCTGTATCGGCAGAAAGCAGATCCAATGTGGAACGCACTCTGTGCAGAGTGGTCTTGAGAGCACTTTGGGGATTTGCACTGTCGGTCTCATCTCCCCAAAGCAGATCCATCAGTTCGCTTTGCGGAACGATCCTGCGTTGGTTATATAAGAGATAGGCAAGCAGCAGCCATACTCTTTTTGAGCGGTTGATATCGCAGGTTATCGACTTGTCACCAATGGACAAGGTAAATGTGCCCAACATTGAAACTTTGAGAACATTCTGAGCCACTTGCCACACCCCCTTTTTTATATCTATACCTATTTATAATATAATATCATAATAAAAAAACTAATGCAATAAAAAACAAGTTTTTCGGTTACAAAAGGTAAAAAAATAACCGCCTCTTAAACAGAAGCGGTTACATTTTGAAAATTAGTATACATCGTGGAGCGATTTGTAAAACTCTGCATAATCGGAGCGGTTACCGGTGGTGAACTCAATTGCCTCACGGGGGTGGCGGTTGAGCATTCCGGTGAACATATATTGCAGATCATATCCCCACTTTACACCCGATTCACGGAGCGGCTTCATATACTTCTCAATGAAGATAAGCAGATGATAGAGATTATACTTGGGATTTTTAAGGAAGCCGAGCAGCAGCTCGGTGGAGCAGTTGCCCGCACCTCTGCCAATGCCCTGAACTGTAGCATCCATATAGGAAAGTCCGTAGGACATGGTCTCAATGGTGTTGGCAAAGGCAAGATTTTGATTGTTATGGGCGTGGAAGCCTATCTTTTTGTCGGTGCCCTCCACCGCCCTGATATACATCTTGGCAAGCTCCGAAGCATTTTCGGGGTAAAGAGAGCCGTAGCTGTCAACAAGATAGATAACATCCACAGAGGATTGGGAAAGCATCTGCAGAGACTGCTGTATCTGGTCGGCGCTGACCTGAGACACCGCCATAATGTTGCAAGCGGTCTCATAGCCAAGTCCGTGAAGATGCTCGATCATCTCCAAAGCGGCGGGGATCTGGTGAATATAGCAAGCCACGCGGACCATATCTATAACGCTGTCCTTCTTGGGCAAAAAGTCGGTCTTATAATCGCATCTGCCCACATCCGCCATAACGGCGATCTTCAGGTCGGTGTGGTTATCACCCACGATGGCGCGAAGGTCCTCTTCCTTGCAGAACTTCCACTTGCCGAACTCCTTTTCGTCAAACATCTTGGTGCTGGCGCGGTAGCCAAACTCCATATAGTCAATACCGCTTTTGACATTTGTTCGAAACAGTGCCGAAACAAACTCATCGGAAAAACCAAAATTATTGCAAAGTCCGCCGTCACGAATGGTGGCATCTACCACCTTAACATCCTCGCGGACACTCATTAGTGTACCTTTTCTTTCGCTCATAATTACCTCGCAATGTGAAAAATATTACTTTGTCAGTATAACATTATCTGCATTAAAGCACAAGAAAATTTGCACTAAAGTCAATAAAATGTTACAATGGTAAAAAAGCCAAAAGGAGAGCAGTATGAAGTTTATTTCTTGGAATGTAAACGGCTTTCGCGCCGTACTTAATAAAGGCTTTGAGGAGTTCTTCAAGGAGTCGGATGCAGACTTTTTCTGCCTGCAGGAGACCAAAATGCAGCCCGACCAAGCAGAGTTTAAGCCCGATGGATATTTTCAGTACTGGAACTCTGCCGAAAAGAAGGGGTATTCGGGCACAGCCATATTTACCAAGCACAAGCCCCTTAGTGTCAGCTATGGCATAGGCATTGCCGAGCACGATACCGAGGGCAGAGCCATAACCTTGGAGTATGATAACTTTTATCTGCTCTGCGTATATACACCAAACGCTCAGCGAGAGCTTGCAAGACTTGATTACCGTATGAGTTGGGAGGATGCCTTGAGGGAGTATATCAAGTCACTTGACAGTAAAAAGCCGGTCATCTATTGCGGCGACCTTAATGTTGCTCACGAGGAGATAGATCTTAAAAATCCCAAGACCAATCATTTCAGCGCAGGCTTTTCCGACGAAGAAAGAGGCAAGTTCACAGAGCTTTTAAATAGTGGCTTTTGCGACACCTTCCGCACGCTCTATCCCGAGGAGGTCAAATACTCTTGGTGGAGCTATATGTTTAAAGCGAGAGAAAAGAATGTGGGTTGGCGCATTGACTATTTTGTGGTATCACAGCGTATTATGAATAGGGTGCGTGATAGCTTTATCCTCAATGAGATACAAGGCTCCGACCATTGCCCCGTAGGAATCGAGATAGAATTATAAAACAAAATAAAAAACGCCCGTCGCGTGACGGGCGTTTAATTATGCCTTGATATTTATTCGTTTGACTAAGATTGCGGCAATGATGCCGATCACTATTCCCGCTATTGTGCCGCTAAGCACAAGGAATGGTGCATAATACCTTAATATATCGGTGCCCATAAGTATGCAAGCCATACCTATCTGCCCTAAATTATGTACCACACCGCCCACCACGGAAACAGCAATGTGCGAAAACAGATCGGTCTTTTTCAGCACTATCATAAAGATAAGGCTTAGCACCGCGCCTGCGGCACTGTAAGCCAAGCTGACCGCATTGCCAAACAGAATACCTATAAGCAATACGCGGACGAGAGAAACTATCGCAGCGTTTTTCCAATCCATTTTATATAGCGCAAATACTACCGCGATATTGGCAAGACCTACCTTTACACCGGGAATTGGCACAAAGGTGGGTATCTGGCTTTCAATAAAGGAAAGTATCATTGCAAGGCTGACAGACAGCGCCAGCAATGTGAGTTTTGATGCTTTCATATTCTACTCCGCTCAGCTTATCAGGTCAACATCGCTGTCATCCTTGCCGTAGACGGTAACCGTCAAAAAGTTTGGTCGGCAGGCGATGGATTGACCGTTGGATCTGATCTTTCCCTGCTTGACGCAGAGATGGTCGGGACAGTCGGCGTGGCTGATCCACGCCTTACCGTCCTTTATAACAAGGGTATTTGTGCCGCCATTAAGCTCGTATTCGCCCTCCTGTGTCAGGCTGTAACGGGCGATCTCAACGCCGTTTACCTTTACCACTACTCCCGCGCCTTCCTCAGCGCCGAGAAAGAAGATAAGAAACAGTGCCGCGGCAACAAGCAAAAATGCACAAATGAGAATTATATCTCGTTGAAACTTAGTCATTAAAGGCTGAATTGCAGAGCCAGCATTGCAAGAACCATTATGCCGGCGGTAAGAAGTGAAATGGGCAGACCGCGGAAAGCCTCGGGGATAGCATCCTGATAAACGAGAGTATCCTTAAGCTTTGCATAAACTGTGGTGGTCAGCATAAAGCCGATACCCACAGCAATAGCGGTGATGATCGCGCTCACAAAGGTAAGCTCCGCGCTTTGCACACAGAGACCGAGAACTGCGCCGTTGATGGTGAACATTACAAAATCATACTTGCAGCAATTAAAGAGCTTTTTGGCTGCAATGTACATAAGCTCCACTACTACCAAAACTACAAAAACGAAAACCAAAGTCTGAAGATAAGCAACGTTTTTGAGAACATAGCTGTTAAGCGCCCAAGTGATGGCGGTAGAGATCAGCATTACAACAGTAGTACCGAGACCTAAAAGCAAAGATCTCTTGGTAGAACGATGGTTTTCCAATACTGCACCTGCGCCGAGGGACTCAACAAGGGCAATATTTTCTGAGAATATACTTGCCAGCAGGATTCCAAGAATCATTTCAAAAGTCATAATTACTTATCCTCCTTTTCTTCGGTGTTGCGAGCGCTGGTGAGCTTATTGATAATCGCGGTAACGATGGCAAGAACCAGATAACCGCCGAATGCGCCTGCGATTGCGGATATCTTATAGTTTGCCATAAACTCGATGGGCTGACCCCAAATAGATGCACTGCCGATAAACTCACGGATAAGTGCGCTGACGAGCATAATAACGGTGAGATAAACACCGGTTACAAGAGCGGTATTTATGGGGAAGATGTTTCCTTCCGCGCTTTCCTCGCCCTTGCGGTAGATGACCGCACTTACTGCGATGGTTGCAAGGTGTATGCCGAGCATATTTGCAACATCGGGCAACCAAGCCTGCATAAGCATACCGATGATGGAGACAAAGCCGGTGATTATCAAAAGATAAGCGGGAAGCTGTGCGTATGCGGGAATGAACTTGCAAAGGGCGGTAAGAACGAGTGAAGCAAGGAGCATAGAGATCAGCACAGCCGCACCCATGCCGAGAGCCGCCTGAAGGTTGGAGCTTGATGCCATTACGAAGCCTGCGCCAAGCATAAGGAGGAGGGAGGGAGTTCCCTTGAGAAGCTCGGATAATTTATTTGTCTTCATTATTGTGCTCCTCCTTTGACAGAATCAAATGCGGCGAAAATATCTTCGGTAGCGGCCTTGATAGCGTTGGAGCTCATAGTTGCCGCTGAGATTATTACTTCATTGCCGGTAAAGGTGTCGCCTGTAATGCCGACGAAGCCTTCTCTGTAGTTTTCGGGCAGACCCAAAAAGCCGCCGTATTCCTTAAAATCGTGCTCCTCAAAGACGTATTGGTCGGCATCGGTCTTAACGATAGCGCCGTTTCCGTCAATGATGTAGTAGATGTTCATTACGCGGGAATCCCAGCCGATGCTTCTGGATAAGAATGCATAATAGGTGGTGTTCTCAGCGGTAAAGGTGACAGCGGAAGCCACAGTATTGAAGGTCTTGACCTCAATATTGGTAATGCTTGCGGCACCTTCCATCAACTTGCCCAGCTTATCGGTGAGAACCTGAGTATAATTGGTCTGATTTGCAGCAGCGTGTGCCTTAGCCTCGGTGACGATAGCCGCCTTGTCAGCGGTAACATCAGCGCCCTCAACATTGTATACGGCACAAGCACCGGTTGCGTTGACGATAGCGAGGAAGCTTGCATCACCCTCGGTGACGATATAAGCAAAGCCTGTTTCGTTTTCAGCCTTAAGAGCCTTTACAATATTTCCGGAAGCGGTTGCTTCGGCAAGCTTTCCGTAACCCTTGGTAACGGTGGGAATAAGCTCTTCAAGTATCTGAGCATCCGACTTAACGCCTGCGGTTATCATATTGTTGGAAACAAGTACCTCAAATGAGAAGGAGACCGCACTGCGGAAGGATTCGGAGGAGTGTGTGCTTCCCGATACAGTTCCAACATCTGCCAAAGCGGAATCCTTACCAATAAAGGTGGAAGTGTACTTGGGGTCTTTATTAAAGATGTTGTATGCGTCGGTATCGTGATAGCCTTCGTTGTTTACATTGATTATTTTGCCGTCGGTAGAAATGCCGACCAAAACAAGGTTGGGCTCACTGCCGTGGGTGTCTTCGCTGGTCCAAGCCACCTCTACAACATAACCAAAGTCGTTCTTTGTTTCTTTGTGAACTGCAACTATTTCAGCAGTTCGCTTATCGTTTGCGGGGCTGACGAACTTTTCGGGGAGGGTGAGTGTTGCGGTAATATCCTCATATGCCTTTGCACCATCGGGCATTACTGCATCAAGTCGGGCATTTGCCGCGCCTGCATTATTAGCCTCAATGATGGGACCGGTGTAGAAGTTAAGGGCAAACATCGCGCCGCCAAATACTGCAACGATCACAATGAGTATTGCAAATGTCTTAATAAGCTTCATTATTTAACACCTCCCAAGGTCTTTTTTCTTGTCCAAGAAGAAATAAAGGGAGTAAGAAGGTTCATAGTAAGTATTGCAATTGAAACACCTTCGGGGAATGAACCAAACTGCCTGATGGCAAATGTGAGCAAGCCTGCACCAACGCAGAAAACGATTCTTCCAAGATTGGTGGTAGGGGTGGTCACATAGTCGGTAGCCATAAAGATAGCACCGAGAAGCAGACCGCCTGCCAGCACGTGCTGGAGAGCATAGGTCACATCAAATCCGCCAAAGGCGAGGTAGCAAACAAATACAGTGGCAACATAGGAAGCGGGGACATACCACTTGATGACCTTGCGGGCTACAAGATAAGCAAAGCCGATGAGCAGAGCGATTCCGCAGGTCTCACCGATAGCGCCGCCGTGAACGCCGACGAGAAGCTGTAAGACCGAGGGAGCGCCGCTTGCAGCCTCTGCAACGCCCTTGTTAAGAGCTACAAGGGGAGTTGCACCGGAAACCACATCCGCGGCGGGAACAGCATCGCCGAGGAAGCCAAGATCGAAGAGAGGCGCGGCGGTAACAACTGCGCCTACTGAGCCGAAGGTCAGGAGCATAAATACACGGGCGGTGATGGCGGGGTTGGCAATGTTCTTGCCAATACCGCCAAATAAGCACTTGACCACCAAGATGGCAAATACCGAGCCCACAACACACTGCCAAAGCTCAACATTGGTGCTGAGGTTAAGGCCGAGAAGCAGACCAGTAACCACTGCGGAAAAGTCTCCTGCGGTTTGCTTTTTCTTTGCGATAACATTGAAAAGATATTCTGTAGCAACGGCACTTGCAACGCAGGTAAGAACTACCAAAAGCGCCTTAAGACCGAATATGATGATACCTGCAACGGTCGCGGGGATCATTGCGATAACAACATCCAGCATTATATTGCGGGTGGATGAGCTTTTTTGATGAATATGGGGAGTAGAGGAGATATGAAGCTTAGACATTATTTGTTACCTCCTTCTTTTTCTTTCTGCTCAGCCGCGTACTTTTTAAGGAAGTCCTTAGCATCCCAGTTGATCTGGAGCAGAGGACGGTTTGCGGGACAGACATAGGAGCAGCAAGCGCAGTCGACACACTGACGGACACCGGTCTCGATGAGCATCCTTGCCTTCTTGTCGGCGTCTTTAATGTTCATCATACGGTCAACATCCGCGACGGAAATTCCGACGGGGCAGTGCTCGATACATCTTCCGCAATTGATACAAGCGGAAGCCTCGGGAAGCACCGCGCTCTTTTCATCAAATACAAGGACTGCATTGGAGACCTTGACGATGGGATCCTCTACCGAGCAGATGGCGGTGCCGTTCATAGGACCGCCCACGACTACCTTGCCGGGCTCAGCCTTGAGACCGGTGATCTTAAGCAGCTCGCTGATTCGGGTGCCGATGGGAGCGATAAGATTCATAGGCTTGTCCACTGCGGGACCGTCAACTGTAACAATTCTCTCAACCAAGGGCATACCGGTGTTGAGGTATTCAGCCATTTTTGCGAGAGAGGAAACATTAATAATAAGCGCGCCAAAGGAGGGGAAGCGTCTGCCTGCAACGGCAACTCTGCCGGTCGCATTGTAAAGCATTACCTGCTTTGCGCCTTGGGGGTAGATGGCATTAAGCTCGTGAATAACCACGTAGTCCTTGTTCTCAAAAGTCTTTTTAAGGATTTCAATGGCGTCGGGCTTATTTTTCTCGATGCAGATCTTATAGATGGCATCGCCGAGATATTCGCTCATATATTTGCGGAGATACTCGATACCGTCGGCGATAAGCTGAGGATGCTCAAGCATCATTCTGTGGTCGCTGGTGATATAAGGTTCGCACTCGGCAGCATTGATAAGTACGGTGTCTACCTTATAATCGGGATTTTTGGCTTCGTTAAGCTTTGCCCAAGTGGGGAAAGCTGCACCGCCAAGACCTACCATACCGCTGTCTCTTACAGCCTGAAGGAAGCTGTCACAGTCGGTGATAACGGGAGCCTTCACTGTCTCAGAGACCTCCATTTTTCCGTCGCTTTCGATGCGGATGGCAACAGTTTCCTTGCCGCTTGCGGTGGGAATGGGAGCGATATCCGTTACTGTTCCCGAAACTGTTGCGTGAACGGGAGAAGAAAATCTGCCTTCTTCTCTTGCAATAAGCTGACCGACCTTGACATAGTCGCCCACGCTTACGATGGGTTCGGCATCGTGTCCCGAGTGCATATTCATAGGAAGTATTACTTCCGCGGGGGTTTCGATGCGCTGAGGAACATATGCCGCCGTGTTTTTATTGTGTGGCACATGCAAAGATGAAATATCTTTTTTCAAAACCCTTTCCTCCTGTCTTATTGTAATATATATATTTAATTTGTTTATTTTCAAAATCAATGCCGCAGTTATTCCACAATCAAGTTCTCAAATCCCGCGGTGTAATGCTGTGTGCCGTCCTCGGTTATCCAAAGGACCTCTACATTTTCAAAAGCTTCAAGCAGCCTCAGACCGTCTTCATAGGACATACAGAACAGAGCGGTGGAAAGAGCGTCTGCCAAGCCGCTGTCCTTGGTAATTACGGTCACCGAGCTGAAATGCTCGGCGGGTTGCATAGTGTCAGGGTCAATGATGTGATGGTAGCGCTTGCCGCCTACTGTAAAGAATCTTTCATAATTGCCCGATGTAACGCAGGAGGTGTCCTTAAGCAGTACGATGGCGGCAAATGAGTTGTCGGGGTCTTGGGGATCTTTGATGCCCGTCTTAAAGCCGCTTCCGTCGGCTTTCGTGCCAACAAGGCGGATGTTTCCGCCAATATTAAGCACATATCCGGATATACCTTGCGCCTCTAAATATTGCGCCGCCATTTCGGTGGCATAGCCCTTGCCTAAAGCGCCCACATCAATGGACGCAAGCGGGTCGGTGAGACGGACGGTGGAGTTTTCTTTATCGATCTCCAAAAGACTGAAGTCGATATGCTTCGCGGCATCCAAAAGCTCGGACTCGGCGGGTATGCTTGCTTGAGCTGGCGTGTCCGCGGCTATAGTGCGGCAATCGTGCCAAAGCTTCAATACCGCACCCATAGTGATGTTCATTTCACCGTCGGTGGACTTATACAGCTCCTCGGCATAGAGCAAAAAGTCGATAAGCTTACTGTCTACTTCTACGGGATCCTGCCCTGCAAGACGGTTTACGGTGCATAGATTATTGATTCCCGAATATTCGTGATAAATATCAAATAGCTTGTGATATTCCATCAAAATATCCGAAACAGCGGCGGAGCGAGTATTAAACTCCTCCGCCGTATCTCCTGCATAGCTATAAATATAGGAGACGGTATCAAAAAAGGTGAAATTGACTACCCCTTGCGGGGAGGAGGCCGGTTGCTCTGTAACTGCACAACCGGCTATGCCTGAAAGCACAGCCAAAAGGCAGATAAAAGCAACCGTCCTTTTCACCATTTTAAAATACACATCTCCTATGTCGTTTCAGAATAAATTAGCGAGCGTTATTAGCAGCCTGTGCAACTACTGCGCAGATGTCGGTGATCTGCATGGTGCAGCCTGCGCTGAGCAGAGCTTCGTCAACAGAGATCTGATGAGCGTTGACTTCCTTGGTCTTCATACCTGCGATCTCAGAAGCGGTCATACCAATAACATAATTAGAAAATGCTGCGGACTGGATGTACCATTCCTTAACTGTGCCGCCCTCTACGTTGGGAGCGCCGTACTTAGCCATGTTGTAGCCTTCCTTAAGCTCACGCTTTGTGCCGGGGAACTCAGCGGGAGTGGGGATGCCTGCTGCGCTGATAGCGATCTTGGGCTGGATAGCATCGTTCAGAGTAGCAATGACCTTGCCGCCTGCAACGACTGCGCAAGCAAAGTCGGAATACATATTTGCAGCGCCTGCTTCGGCAGCGGTAGCAGCCTTGGTGGAGCTGTCAACAGCGGTCTTTGCAGCGATACCGAGAGTGAACTTCTCAGAAGTCTTGAAGGTCATACCCTGTTCGTCTTTGCAAGCCTTGACGACTGCAGCCTTGAACTCGGTGATCTGCATTGTGCAGCCTGCGTTGAGCAGAACTTCATCAACGGGGATCTGATGAGCATTAACTTCCTTGGTTTCGATAGCTTCAACCTGAGCAGCGGTCTTGCCTACTACATACTCTTCAAAAGCCTTGGTCTGGACATACCACTCTTTAACTGTGCCGCCCTCTACGTTGGGCTTGCCGTACTTAGCCATGTTGTAATCATCGCCAAGCTCCATCTTGGTCTTGAAGGTCTTGTCGGCTTCGACTGCGCCGCCGGTGATGTTCATCTTGTTCTGTGCAACATCAATGCGGCATGCAACGATCTTGCCGTCCTTGTCAAGGACAACGGTAGCGCCGGTAGCGTCGATCTGTGCGTTGTTTTCAGCAGAGCTTGCTGTGCTTACTACAATGCCCATACCAAGCTTGTACTCTGCTTCTGCTGCTTCCTTCTTCTCGCCGCAAGCTGCGAATGCAAGCATCATGCAAGCGATCAGAACGAGGGATGCGATTCTCTTGAACTGTTTCATGTGTGATTCCTCCGTTTAAATAATATATTTCTTAAATGCCTTGATTTGGTAATATTATTTTCAAGACAAAAAATACAAAAAGAAAAGCCCTTTAATAATGTATATTATATATACTTATTAAGAGTGATATATCAATTACAATCTATTATATAGTATACGACACGCGTTGGCAAGAAAAATATGCGTAAAAATGGAAATATATACATAATCCTAATATGATAGTAATATTATTTGCTGATTTAAATGAAATACTGTGATTAATTAGGGGGAGGACGGCACAAAAGACGGTACCTTGTATCAATATCCATACCTAAAAACAAAAAACAACCACCTTGTCAGGTGGTTGCCTTTTATTTTTGGTGGAGGCGGCGGGAATCGAACCCGCGTCCGAAAATCCATCCACAAGTCTTTCTCCGGGCGCAGAAGGTTGTCTACATTCCCTCCCTTGTCAGTCAACCGTCAAACTGACAAGTTCAGTAGCTTCATTATGCATGGTGTACTCAAAGCTTTGCACACTCACGGACGCCACTGATCCACGCCTTTATCCGGCTCGTGGCCCTTCCGGTAAAGACGGCCGCCTTTAATTAGGCAGCAATAGCAACTGTATTGTTGTTATTTAATTTATAATTGCACATTTTTAGGAGGTTATGCGCCTCCGCCCGCTTAACAAGATTCAAGATCCCCGTCGAAACCTGGACGCCCCCATATTATTGGTTGCGCTCTTTTAAGCTCCTGTCGATCTCACGCTTTGCATCCCGCTCCGCTGCAGCATCGCGCTTGTCGTGAAGCTTTTTGCCCTTGCACAGTCCCATTTCCACTTTTACTCGGGAGTTCTTAAAGTATAGGGAGAGGGGAATCAGCGCATAACCGTCTCTCTTTACATAGCCAAAAAGACGCATTATCTCTTTTTTGTGCATAAGCAGCTTGCGCTTGCGCAGGGGGTCGCGGTTGAATATATTGCCTTTTTCATAAGGACTGATGTGCATACCTATAATATAGAGCTCGCCGTCGTCGATGGAACAGAAGGAATCCTTCAGGTTGACCGTGCCGCAACGCAGACTCTTTACCTCGGTGCCTACCAGCGATATTCCGCACTCGAAGGTCTCTTCAACAAAGTAGTCGTGGCGAGCCTTGCGATTTACGGTAATAACTTTTGTACCCGACTTATCCATGAACAGACCTCCTTTCGGGATACTATAATATATAATATGTGCAACACGATTCTAAGTCAAGTTACAATCAGGTTACATCAGCACTCTTGGGCAATTTGACCATAGAATACACTATATCTTGGGGCGTTTTTTGCCGAAAAAATAGAAAGAAAAAAACTTTGAAAAAAGTTGAAAAAAAGTGTTGACAAAGCGAAACAGTCGTGTTATTATAAACAAGCGCCTGAGAGAACGGGGTCAAAAAACACCGGACTTGATGAAGGCGAAAAAGCACTTTGTAAATTAAACAACACCATTTAAGAACAAGGAACCCTGAGATTTTTATTGAGGTTTGAAAGTACTTTTCAAAACCAAGTAACGAAAGCCAAATCGAGCTTTAAAAAGGTTTTAAGACTACGGTCTTGAGATACCATTTTTAGAGAGTTTGATCCTGG
>JAFQUM010000006.1 GCA_017408485.1 Clostridia bacterium
AAGATATAATTGAGCGAAGCATAGCAAGAATACCGATGTATCAAGCACTCAATACCATTAAAATTGATACCAACGCCAAAAACGTGGCTATGATTGCCAATGAGATAAAGCTGTTGTAATACCGTCAAATTCCAATTTGTCTAACAAATCACTACACTCGAAAATAAAGCAAGGCTCCTGCTATTCCGGCGGGAGCCTTTTATCCTATCCGATGAAGATCCTCGTTTCAAAGGTTCCTTTGCAACCAGATTTTTAGGCCCTTGCATATATTGCTTGTTTAATTAAGCGTTGACTTAAATAAGCGCAAGCGGTATAATTAAGTAGATATTAAATCAAAGAGGTGTCGATGTGGAATTAGCTTATATGTTGAAAGCCTTGGGAGAACCAATGCGGCTAAAAATATTCCAGGCTGTTTTAGAAAGAAAGCATTGCGTGCGTTCTCTTTCCAAAAAGCTTGGTGTTTCCGAATCCGCCATTTCCCAACATATGAAGGTGATGAAAGAAGCCGGACTGGTGTATGGTGAAAAATACGGATACCATACCCACTACCTCCCGGCACAAGAAGCTGTCGATTTTCTTGCCGGACAGTTCCAGCAGATGCAACAGGCATCTATGGTGGTAGACAGGGATATGACAGTCTGCCAATGCGAATATCGTAAGGAGAAAAGCAAAAAATGAATGTGTTACTGGCACTGCTCTGGTCCATGTTGAAAATCGGTTGCTTTGCCTTCGGCGGCGGATATGCCATTATCGCGCTGCTGGAGGGTGAGTTCATAACCAAAAGAAAATGGATCGAACACGATGAATTTATGGATGTGGTTGCCATTGCCGAAAGCACACCCGGCCCCATCGCGATCAATGTAGCAACCTATGTGGGATATAAGTTGAAGGGTTTCCTTGGTGCGACCATTGCAACGATTGGAATGTGTGCGCCCTCCTTCGTGATCATGTATGTTGTGTCGTTATTCTATGAGCAGTTTATGGAGATCAAGGTGATTGCCGCTGCCTTTAAGGGTATTCAGATTTGCGTTGTTTACCTGATCGCAACGGCAGGCCTGAAAATGCTTAAGAAGATGAAGAAAACACCTTTGAATATCATCGTGTATGCCACTACCTGCGTTGCAATGATCGTTTGCTCGCTTTTGGATATCCATATTTCTTCTGTTGTGTTTATCTTCCTTGCCGGTGTGGTTGGGCTTACCGTTTTCCTTATTAAGACCAAGAAAGCAAAGGAGGCAAAGAAATGATCTATCTTCAGTTGTTTTTTACCTTTCTGAAAGTCGGTGCCTTTGCTTTTGGCGGCGGCTATGCCATGCTTTCACTGATTGGTGACTCCGTTTTATCATACGGCTGGATGAACGAAACGGAATTACTGAATTTCGTCGGTGTGGAAACCGTGATCCCCGGACCGATTGCCGTGAATATGGCAACTTATGTAGGTTATGAGCAGGGCGGTTTTTTAGGCGCGCTTCTTGCAACGATCGGTGTGGTTCGTCCTTCCTTTATTGTCATCCTGATCGTTGCGGCCTTTATCAAAAACCTGCTCAAATTCCCTGCCGTTAAAACCTTTATTATGAGTATGCGCCCCGCCCTTGGCGGTTTGATTGCTTCTGTAGCTGTCACAATGGCATTAACTGTTTTCTTTGGTATCGATACGATCAAGACAACTGCGTTCACATTCGATTGGCGTACCCTTGCTGTTCTGGCGGTGGTTATTTTGATTCCGTTAGTTTGGTCGCGGTATAAAAAGAAAGAGTTTTCTTCCATCTTACTTGTGATTATTTCTGGTGTGCTAGGAATGCTTTTTTTCTAAGTCTTAATAGGATGATATCGACAATTCCAATATGTCTAACTGTTTGGTGATCCCTACGGGACTCGAACCCGTATTTCCAGCTTGAGAGGCTGGCGTCCTAACCGACTAGACGAAGGGACCATATGGAGATACGGGCCGGAGTCGAACCGGCGACTAACAGATTTGCAGTCTGTCCTCTTGAACCACTTGAGTACCGTATCATGGCTGGGATAGCTGGACTCGAACCAACGATGCCGGTGTCAAAGACCGGTGCCTTGGCCACTTGGCTATATCCCATTGTTA
>JAFQUM010000030.1 GCA_017408485.1 Clostridia bacterium
CCATTTTGATAACTCAAAATGGCGCGACACTCATTGCAATGGTTATTGTCGGATTTTCAAAGAAAATCCGTTACCAAATCTTTGATTTGGTGTTGAAACAGTTGATACATCAACTGTTTCAACTAACTACAACCATTATAAATAAAGCTGTCGAATAAAAATCGGCAGCTTTTTAATTTATATACATCTTTATGCATAAAAACTCAGGTGAGATGAATATTTGTGCAAAAATACATAAAAGTCCTTGCAAAATATTGAAAAAACTGATAAAATCTTTAGGTAAAAAGTATTGACAAGAGTGTTTTACGGTTGTATAATTAAACACAACATTGAAAAAATATTCACAAGGAGAATACACATGAACAAGAGTGACATCAAAAAAGTAGTATTGGCTTATTCCGGAGGTCTTGACACTTCCATCATTATCCCTTGGCTTAAGGAAAACTATAATAATCCCGAGATAATCGCTGTTTCCGGCAACGTCGGTCAGGCTGATGAGCTTGAAGGTCTTGAGGAAAAGGCTCTTAAGACCGGTGCTTCCAAGCTTTACATCGAAGATCTTACCGATGAGTTCGTTGATGATTTTATCGTTCCTTCCCTCAAGGCGGGCGCGGTTTACGAAGACTATCTGCTTGGTACATCCTTTGCACGTCCCGTTATTGCAAAGCGTCTTGTTGAGATCGCTCTTGCTGAGGGCGCAGATGCTATCTGCCACGGTTGCACAGGTAAGGGCAACGATCAGGTTCGTTTTGAGCTGACCATCAAGCACTTTGCTCCCGGTATGAAGATCATCGCTCCTTGGCGTGAGTGGGATATCAAGTCCCGTGACGAAGAGATCGATTATGCAGAGGCACACAACATTCCTCTTAAGATAAGCCGTGAGACCAACTATTCCAAGGATAAGAACCTGTGGCATTTGTCCCACGAGGGTATGGATCTTGAAGATCCCGCAAACGAGCCTCAGTACGAAAAGCCCGGCTTCCTTGAAATGAGTGTATCTCCTCTTAAGGCTCCCGATAAGCCTACATATGTAACCATCGACTTTGAAAAGGGAGCACCTGTTGCTCTTAATGGCGAGAAGATGAGCGCTAAAAATATCATCCTTGCTCTGAACGAGATCGGTGGCAAGAACGGTATCGGTATCCTTGACATCGTTGAAAACAGATTGGTCGGTATGAAGAGCCGCGGCGTTTATGAGACTCCCGGTGGCACCATCCTTTACAAGGCTCACGCAGTTCTGGAGACCATCTGCCTTGACAAGATGACCGCTCATAAGAAGGCTGAGATCGCACTGACCTATGCGGACCTTGTTTACAACGGACAGTGGTATACTCCTCTCCGTGAGGCACTGGATGCATTCGTTGACAAAACTCAGGAGAATGTTACAGGTAGCGTAACCCTTAAGCTTTATAAGGGCAATATGATCAACGCAGGCGTAAAGAGCCCCTATTCACTCTACAGTGAAGAGCTGGCTTCCTTCGGCGAGAGCGATTACAACCAGAAGGATTCCGAAGGCTTTATCAACCTCTACGGTCTGCCCATCACTGTTCAGGCTATACTGAGAGACAAGAGAAAATAAGGAGAATCATAATGGGAAAAATGTGGGCAGGCAGGTTCGCCAAAGAACTTGACTCCACTGCCGACGATTTCAATTCTTCCATTAGCTTTGACAAAAGAATGTTCCGTCAGGATATCCGTGGCTCTATTGCCCACGCATCCATGCTCGGAGCACAGGGTATAATCTCTGCAACCGACTCCGCCGCTATCACGGCGGAGCTTGGCATTATATTGGAAGACTTAGAAAACGGCAAATTGGAGATAGACGAAAGCTGTGAAGATATACATATGTTTGTCGAGCAGGTGCTTACCGAGCGCCTTGGCGATGTGGGCAAGCGCCTTCACACCGCCCGTTCGAGAAACGATCAGGTTGCTACCGATCTGCGCCTTTGGGTCAGGGACGAAAGCGGCAAGGTGGAGCAGGGCATCAAGTCACTGCTTGAGGCTATATTGGATCAGGCAAAGAAAAATACCGAGACTATAATGCCCGGTTATACACATCTGCAGAGAGCACAGCCTGTCACCTTTGCCCATTATTTGATGGCATACGCAATGATGCTCACCCGTGATCTGGGCAGATTGCAGGATGCGATAAAGAGAATGAATGTCTGTCCCTTGGGCTCTTGCGCGTTGGCAGGCACAACCTTTGATCTTGACAGAGCAATGACCGCAAGCAAGCTTGGCTTTGACAGCTATTGCCTCAATAGCCTTGACGGTGTTTCCGACCGTGATTTCTGCGTTGAGACCATTTCCGCTCTTGCAACACTTATGATGCATCTTTCCCGCCTTTCCGAAGAAGTAATTCTTTGGGCAAGCTGGGAGTTCAAGTTTATTGAGCTTGACGATTCATACACCACGGGCTCATCCATTATGCCGCAGAAAAAGAACCCCGATATGGCAGAGCTTGTCCGCGGAAAGACGGGCAGAGTATACGGCGACCTTATAGCAATGCTCACAGCGCTTAAGGGTCTGCCCTTGGC
This sequence comes from Clostridia bacterium, assembly GCA_017408485.1. Taxonomy (GTDB): domain Bacteria; phylum Bacillota; class Clostridia; order Oscillospirales; family Butyricicoccaceae; genus RGIG3513. Next base: position 2,538 of record JAFQUM010000030.1, read on the forward strand.
ATATAACAAGGATATGCAAGAAGACAAGGAAGCCATCTTTGATGCATTCGACACAGCGGAGATGTGCCTCGATGTTCTTGCACCCATGATAAAGACAATGAAGTCTTGCCCCGCAAATATGAAAGCGGCGGCACAAAAGGGCTTTATCAATGCAACCGACCTTGCAGACTATCTGGTCAAGAAGGGAATGCCCTTCCGCGCTGCTTACAAGGTGGTAGGACAGATGGTAGGTCAGTGTATTTTAAGCGGTAAGGTGCTTGAAGACCTTACGCTGGCAGAGTTTAAAGAGCATTCAGAGCTTTTTGATACCGATGTATATGAGGCTATCGCATTGGAGACCTGCGTAAACAAGCGCATTTCCAAGGGAGGACCTACCAAAGCATCGGTGGAAGAGCAAATAGCATATGTAACGGAGTTTTTAAAATGACAAAGATTTTTATAGACGGTAAAGAAGGAACAACAGGACTGCGGATATATGAGCGTATTTCAGGCAGAGAAGACTTGGAGCTTATACTGCTCAGCGATGAAGAGCGAAAAGATCCCGCTGCCCGCAAAAAGGCACTGAACTCTTGTGATATAGCCTTTCTCTGTCTGCCCGACGCGGCAGCAAGAGAAGCGGTAGCAATGGTAGAAAACCCCGATGTAACGGTCATCGATGCTTCCACCGCACACCGAACTGACAGCAGATTTGTTTACGGTCTGCCCGAGCTTTCAAAGGAACAGTTTGCAAAGATCGCAGCTTCCAAGCGTATTGCAGTACCCGGCTGTCACGCAGGCGGATTTGTGGCACTTGTTGCTCCCTTGACCGCGGCGGGAGTTATCTCCAAGGACACCGCGCTGACCTGCTTCTCACTTACCGGCTATAGCGGCGGCGGGAAAAAGATGATCGCCGAGTACGAGAGCGAGGGAAGGGATACTTTGCTTGACTCTCCCCGACAGTACGGCGTTTCCCAAAACCACAAGCATCTGCCCGAGATGGCGTATGTAACGGGACTTACCACCGCTCCTATTTTCTGCCCCATAGTCGCTGACTTCTACAGCGGTATGGAGGTCACAGTGCCCCTCTTTGCCAAGGATGTAAAGGGCGGAGTGGAGGCGATCAAAGAGGTCTACAAGAGCCTCTATACCGGTCCCGTTATCTCCTATAAGGAAAATGGCGGCGAGGGCGGCTTGCTTGCGTCCAACGCATTCAGCGGCAAGGATTGTATGGAAGTCACAGTGCTGGGCAATGAAGACAGAATATTGCTTGTTGCGCGTTTTGATAATCTCGGCAAAGGTGCATCGGGCGCGGCAGTCGAGTGTATGAATATAGCATTGGGCAAGGAGCCCACTTGCGGACTTGAGGTGTAATATGAAGATTATAGAAGGCGGCGTATGTGCCGCAAAGGGATTTAAAGCAAACGGAATCCATTGCGGGATCCGCCATAATAAAGCAAAAAAAGATCTGGCGCTTATCGTCAGCGAGGTGCCCGCTTCCGCAGCGGCTGTATATACACAGAATCTTGTTAAGGGCGCGCCTATCACCGTTACAAAGAACAATCTCAAAAACGGCATCGCTCAGGCGGTCATCTGTAACAGCGGAAATGCAAATACCTGCAATGCGAACGGTGTTGAGATCGCTGAAAAGATGTGCGAGCTCGTAGCTCAATATACAGGTGTCAAGTCTACCAATGTCATCGTCGGCTCCACCGGTGTTATCGGTCAGCCTCTCAGCATCGAGCCTATTGCAAATGGTATGAAGGAGCTTGCCGACGGTCTTTGCAGCTGCAAGAGTGATGATGCCGCGGCGGCAATTATGACCACCGACCTCGTTAAGAAGGAGGTTGCTGTCTCTTTTGAGATAGGTGGAGTTGAATGCAAAATGGGCGGCATTGCCAAGGGCTCGGGTATGATAAACCCCAATATGGCAACAATGCTTATTTATATAACTTCTGATGTTGCAATATCTCCCGCATTGCTCAAGGAAGCACTCTCCGAAGATGTCAAGGATAGCTTCAATATGATAAGCGTTGACGGCGACACCTCCACTAACGATATGCTTTCCATTATGTGCAATGGTATGGCGGGCAATAAGTGCATCGAGACCGCAGGCGAGGATTATGAGGAGTTTAAAAAGGCCTTGGCTTTTGTTACCAAGACCCTTAGCCGCAAGATAGCAGGGGATGGCGAAGGTGCAACCAAGCTGCTTGAATGCAATGTATGCGGAGCTGAGACAAAGCAGACTGCTCGAACAGTTGCAAAGTCGGTTATTTCCTCCAGCCTTCTGAAGGCTGCAATGTTCGGCGCAGATGCCAACTGGGGAAGAGTCCTTTGCGCCATCGGTTACAGCGGTGCAGATGTTGATGTTACCAAGATATCGGTTGCATTTGCATCCGACAAGGGCGAGATAAAGGTCTGTGAAAACGGCGCAGGCGTGCCTTTCTCCGAGGAGATAGCAAAAGAGATACTTCTCGAAAAAGAAATACAGATCAACATCGGTCTTAACGCGGGCAATGAGTTTGCAACCGCTTGGGGATGCGATCTGACATATGACTATGTCAAGATAAACGGCGATTACAGAAGCTGAGGTGTGATTATGCAGATAAGTAATGCAGAAAGAGCAGAAGTATTAATCAAGGCGCTGCCTTATATACAGAATTACAGCAATAAGATAATTGTTGTAAAATACGGCGGCAACGCAATGATAAACGAAGACCTTAAGGTCGCAGTTATGGGTGATCTGGTATTGCTTTCCCTTATCGGTGTCAAGGTGGTTCTTGTCCACGGCGGCGGTCCCGAGATCAGCGATATGCTCAAGCGCGTGGGCAAAAAGAGTGAGTTCGTCAATGGTCTTCGCGTCACCGACGAAGAGACTGTAGACATCGTTCAAATGGTTTTGGCAGGCAAGGTCAACAAGAGTCTTGTAAATCTGCTCCAGAACACGGGAGGCAAGGCGATCGGTCTTTGCGGTACCGACGGACATATGATAGAAGCCAAGCAGCTCGACCCCGCTTTGGGATATGTTGGTGAAATAACCAAGGTGGACACCACCCCCATTATCGACCTGCTTGACAAGGGATATATTCCCGTTGTTTCCACCATCGGCTGTGACAGTGAGGGCAATGTATATAATATCAATGCTGACACCGCCGCCGCAAGGATTGCGGGCGAGCTTAAGGCAGAAAGCCTCATCTCTATGACCGACATCGCGGGTATTCTCCGCGATAAGGATGACCCATCAACCCTTATTCCCAAAATACTTGCTTCCGAGGCACCCGAGCTTATGCGTGAGGGCATCATTTCGGGCGGTATGATCCCCAAGGTAGATTGCTGTATCGAAGCAATTCGCCGCGGAGTTAAAAAGGTATTTATCATTGACGGAAGAATTCCTCATGCCATCATTATTGAAACACTCACCGATGAAGGTATCGGTACTATGTTTGTAGGTGCAGACGCATGAATATAAAAGAATTAGATAAAAAATACGTTATGGGCACATACGGCAGATTCCCCGTTACCATCGTTTCGGGTAAAGGCTCGTTGCTCTATGACGATGAAGGAAAAGAATATATAGATATGGGAAGCGGAATCGCCGTAAATATCTTCGGCGCCGCTGATGATGAGTGGGCAAAGGCTGTAACCGCTCAGCTTATGCAGATACAGCATACCTCCAATCTTTATTACACAGAGCCTTGCGCCAAGCTTGCCCAGATGATCTGTGAGCGAAGCGGAATGAAGAAGGTATTCTTCTGCAATTCAGGAGCAGAGGCAAACGAGGGTGCTATAAAAGCCGCTCGCCGTTGGTCAAGAGAAAAATACGGCGACGGAAGATATACCATCATCACGTTGAAGAACAGCTTCCACGGCAGAACCATAACCACCCTTGCCGCTTGCGGTCAGGATAAGCTGCATACCGATTTTATGCCCTTCACCGAAGGATTTGTTTATGCAGACCCCACTGAGATTGGCTCGGTCAAGAAGTTGGCAGATGAGCATAACTGCTGTGCCATTATGCTTGAAGTAGTTCAGGGCGAGGGCGGTGTAAACACACTTAGCCCCGAGTTTATCGATGAGATAAAGGCTGTTGCAAAAGAAAAAGACCTGCTCATCCTCGTTGATGAGGTGCAGACAGGTAACGGCAGAACCGGTCAGCTTTACGGCTTTATGAATGTTGGCATTCAGCCCGACATCTTCACCACCGCAAAGGGCTTGGGCGGCGGCCTTCCCATCGGCGCTGTGGTATTTTCTGAAAAGACCGAAAATGCCCTCGTTCCCGGCACCCACGGCTCGACCTTTGGCGGTAACCCCGTATGCGCCGCAGGTGCTTGCAATGTAATGGAGAGAATAGACGAAGAACTGCTCAGCGGTGTTCGTGAGCGTTCTGAATATATTATAAATGAGCTCAAGGGTGCAAAGGGCGTCAAGAGCGTTACCGGTATGGGACTTATGCTGGGCATCGACCCGGAAAAGCCGGTTGCTGATATCGTTGCGGCTTGCCGCGAAAAGGGTGTGCTTGTGCTGACCGCAAAGACCAAGGTCAGACTTCTTCCGCCCCTCAATATCCCCATGGAGCAGCTGAAAAAAGCAGTTGCCGTAATTAAGGAGGTACTTGCATGAAACATTTATTAAAGCTTATGGATTTAAGTCAGGCAGAGATCGCGGATATCCTCAACCTTGCCGATCAGCTTAAGTATGAAAAGAAAAACGGAATCGAGCATCATCTGCTCAAGGGCAAGACTTTGGGAATGATCTTCCAAAAGTCTTCCACAAGAACAAGAGTCTCCTTTGAAGTAGGTATGGCTGACCTCGGCGGTCACGCACTGTTCCTTTCTTCAAGAGATCTGCAGATAGGCAGAGGCGAGCCTGTTCAGGATACCGCTCGCGTTCTGTCAAGATACCTTGACGGTATTATGATCCGTACCTTCGAGCAGAAGGAAGTTGAAATGCTTGCCGAGTATGGCACTATTCCCATCATCAATGGTCTGACCGACTATTGCCATCCTTGTCAGGTTCTTGCCGACCTTATGACCATTCGTGAGCATAAGGGAATGCTCAAGGGCAAGAAGCTTTGCTATATCGGCGACGGCAATAATATGGCAAATTCCCTTATCGTCGGTTGCATCAAGATGGGAATGAGCGTTGCCATCGGTTGCCCCGATACATATCAGCCCGATGCTGAGATTATGAAGTGGGCAAAGGAAAACGGAGATTTCCTTTGCACCTCCGACATATTTGAAGCCGCAAAGGATGCTGACGCTGTTTATACCGATGTATGGGCATCTATGGGTCAAGAGGGCGAAGCCGCAGAGCGCCAGAAGGTATTTAAGTCCTATCAGGTCAGCTCCGAGCTGATGAAGGTTGCAAAGCCCGATGCAATGGTGCTTCACTGCCTGCCCGCACACAGAGGCGAAGAGATCACCGAAGAGGTGCTTGAGGCTCACGCAAACGAAATATTTGATGAGGCAGAGAACCGCCTGCACGCACAGAAGGCAGTTCTTGTTAAGTGTATGGCTTAAAGCTTATGGGCGCAGGGGAATCCCTGCGCCTTTTTAAAGAAAACCCCACTAAGGAGACAATTTATGCCAATTAATAAAGATATAAAAAAGGTACTTGTCATAGGCTCAGGTCCCATCGTCATAGGTCAGGCTGCAGAGTTTGATTATGCTGGAGCGCAGGCTTGCCGCGTCCTTAAAGATGCGGGTGTTAATGTTGTGCTTGTCAACTCCAACCCTGCAACCATTATGACCGATAAGGCGCTTGCCGATGAGATATACCTTGAACCCCTGACTCTGCAGAGTGTAAAGCGTATTATAGAAAAAGAAAAGCCCGACGGTATTCTCGGCTCCTTGGGCGGTCAGACGGGACTTACTCTTGCTATGCAGCTTTCCAAGGAAGGCTTTTTAGATAAAATGGGTGTCAAGCTTTTGGGCACCAATGCTGAGACTATAGATAGGGCAGAGGACAGAAAACTTTTCAAAGAGATGATGGAATCCATCGGTCAGCCCTGCATTCCCTCAGATGTTGCAAATACAGTGGAGGATTGCCTCAAGATAGCCGAAAAAATAGGCTATCCCGTTATTGTTCGCCCCGCCTTTACATTGGGCGGCAGCGGCGGCGGTGTTGCAAACACCAAAGGGGAGCTTGAGATAATTGCCGCAACGGGAATCGATCTGTCGCCTATTTCTCAGGTGCTTATCGAGAAGTATATTTACGGCTGGAAAGAGATCGAGTTTGAGACCATGCGCGACGCTACCGGTGATGCGGTCGCCGTTTGCAGTATGGAAAATGTTGACCCCGTCGGTGTACACACGGGTGACAGTATAGTTGTTGCACCTGCGCTTACTCTGTCGGATCACGACTATGAGATGCTTCGTCAGGCATCCCTTAAGATCGTCAGCGCATTGGGCATCATTGGCGGCTGTAACTGTCAGTTTGCTTTAGATCCTCATTCCTCACAGTATGCGGTCATTGAGGTAAATCCACGCGTTTCCCGTTCCTCCGCATTGGCAAGTAAGGCGACGGGATATCCCATTGCAAAGGTAACCACCAAGCTTGCTTTGGGATATACATTAGCAGAAATAAAGAATGAAAAAACGGGCAAAAGCTGTGCAGGCTTTGAGCCTCAGGTTGAATATATCGTCTGCAAGTTCCCCAAATGGCCCTTTGATAAGTTTGTCGGTGCAAGCCGTAAGCTGGGCACACAGATGAAGGCTACTGGCGAAGTAATGAGCATTGCGCCCACCTTTGAAATGGCACTTATGAAGGCTGTTCGCGGCGCTGAGATAGGACTTGATACGCTCAATGCTCCCGCTCTTGACGGCAGATCGGTGACACAGCGCCTTGCCGATTGCGACGACCGCCGTATATTTACAGTCTTTGAAGCCATAAAAAGTGGAATAAGTATTGAAGAAATACATAATATAACAAAAATAACCCCTTGGTTCTTAGAAAAAATTAAGGGCTTGGCTGATTTCGAGGCAAAAATTGCCGCCGAAGGTCTGTCGGGCAATTATGAGCAAGGTAAGCTTCTTGGCTATACCGATGCCGCGTTGGAGCGCATTTCGGGTGAAAAGTGTGAGCATAAGTCTTGCGTTTACAAGACAGTTGATACCTGTGCCGAGGAGTTCTCGGTCGAGACCCCGTATTTCTACTCCATCCGCGGCGAAAAGTGCGAAGCAGCACCTCGTGTTGCCAAGGATAAAAAACGCATACTCGTTCTCGGCTCAGGTCCTATCCGCATCGGTCAGGGCATAGAGTTTGACTATTCCTCGGTCCATTGCGTATGGACCTTGCAAAAGCTTGGCTACGAGGTAGCCATAATCAATAATAACCCCGAGACGGTATCCACAGACTACGACACCGCAGACAGACTTTATTTCGAGCCCCTGTGCCCCGAAGATGTTATGGATGTCATTTCGGTAGAGCAGCCTGAGGGTGTTGTTGTGGCTTTTGGTGGACAGACTGCTATAAAGCTTACGCAGTTCCTTGATAAGCAGGGTATAAAGATTTTGGGAACCTCTGCAGAGGGAATCGACCTTGCAGAGGATAGAGAACGCTTTGACGGACTTTTGGAAAGCTGCGGAATCAAGCGCCCCAAGGGAATGGGTGTCAAGACCACTCAGCAGGCTCTTGACGCGGCAAATAGCCTGGGCTATCCCGTATTGCTTCGTCCTTCCTATGTCATCGGCGGTCAGAATATGACCATCGCTCACGACGACAAGGCGGTGGAGACATATATGGCTCGCATACTCGCCCAAAAGATAGAAAATCCCGTTCTTGTTGACAAATATATGATGGGCACAGAGCTTGAAGTGGATGTTATATCTGACGGCAAGTCGGTGCTTATCCCCGGAATTATGGAGCATATCGAGCGTGCAGGCGTTCACAGCGGTGACTCAATTGCTGTATATCCGCCCTATAGCATTTCCGATAAGATGACACAGACTATCTGCGAATGCTCCGAAAAACTTGCCCTTTCCTTGGGTACAAAGGGACTTGTCAATATTCAGTATCTCATCTACCACGGAGATTTGTATGTTATAGAGGTCAACCCCCGCGCATCCCGCACTATTCCTTATATCAGCAAGGTAACGGGTGTGCCTATGGTAGATTTAGCCGCAAGGGTCATGACGGGTGAAAGCCTCGAAAGCCTCGGCTACGGCACGGGACTTTACAAAACACCCCCGTATTTTGCAGTTAAAGTGCCCGTATTCTCATTTGAAAAGCTCAACGATGTAAACTCCTACCTCGGTCCCGAAATGAAATCCACGGGCGAGGTTTTAGGCGTAGGCAAGACACTCACCGAAGCACTTTTCAAGGGTCTGTGTGCGGCGGGAATCAAACTTGCATCACCCAAGCGCGGCGGCGCAAACGGTGTCTTTATCAGTGTTGATGAGCACGATCACCTTGAGATAGTCACCCTTGCAAAAAAGCTTGATGATCTTGGTATGAAGCTTTATGCCACCGAGGGTACTGCCAAAGCCATCGAAAAGCTTGGTATCGATGTTGAAAAGGTGGATCACATCGGTGAAAGTGATGAAGCCTTCAAGCTTATTGAGAGCGGCAATATCAGCTATATCGTCTATACGGGCGCGGTTTACGACTCGACACATGACCATTATATAGCATTGCACCGCAGAGCATTGCAGCTGTCTATCGCTTGCCTCACATCTCTTGATACGGCAAATGCATTGGCTGATATAATTGCTAGCGGCTATACTCAGACGAATACCGAGCTTGTTGATATCAATAATATGCGTGAGAAACGCAGTCTGCTGCATTTTTCAAAAATGCACGGCTCGGGAAATGATTATATCTTCATTGAAAACTTTGACGGTAAGATTACTTGCCCCGAATCACTGTGCATCACTCTATGCGACAGAAACTACGGAGCAGGCGGTTGTGGCATCGTTCTTATTGAAAAATCCGATATAGCCGATGCAAAAATGCGTATCTACAACAGCGATGGTAGTGAGGGCAGAATGGCAGGTAACAGTATACGCTGTGTAGGTAAATACCTTTATGACAAAGGCTTTACAAATAAGGAAAACCTGACTATTGAAACTGCCAGCGGAGTAAAGCAGCTTTCACTCTATACACGCAACGGAAAGGTCAGCTCGGTGTCGGTAGATATGGGCAAGGCATCACTGCATGCCGCTGATATTCCTACAAAAATTGGTAGTGACACTGTAGTGGATATCCCCGTCAAAATAGGAGAGAATGAATATAATATCACTTGTGTCTCTATGGGCAACCCACATTGCGTCATATTCACCGATCGGGTTGACAATGCTCCCGTTGAAAGCGTGGGAAGGCAGTTCGAGCATTCTGAGCTTTTCCCCGAAGGTGTAAATACCGAGTTTATTCGTGTTGTAAATAAAAGCACGATAAAAATGCGTGTATGGGAACGCGGTAACGGGGAAACCACCGCCTGCGGTACGGGCGCTTGTGCTGCAGTGGTTGCGGCGACAGAGAATGGACTTTGTGAAAAGGGTACCGATGTTACCGTCAAGCTTCGCGGAGGAGATGTTACCGTCAACTATACCGATGAGCGGGTAGTGCTTACCGGAGATGCCGTATTAGTTTATGACGGTGTTACAGAATATTAAGTTGCAAAGTTCGACATTATGTGTTAATATGAATTCAGCGAATGGAAAAACTCCCGAATGGAGGTAGGAAGGATGCATTCAGACAAGTTTGAAGGAGCTCTTGACGCTTTTCTTGAGAGCCCCGAGTACGACAGAGTAGAGGAAGCTATCTATCAGCTTGCACGCGCTGCTTTTGAAGCCGGCTGGAACGCAGCAGGCGGAGAAAAAGCAACCGATGGTGGAAAGATCGTAGAGATAATCCGCAACTCTGAAAATTGAGCCGAAATGAGGAAAACATTTTGTTTTCCTCATTTTTGTTTTTATGTGATTTTATCACTGAAAGCTTGCGGAGATGTGGTATACTATGATTACAAAATAAAAACACTAAAAGGAGATAATAACTATGGCAGTATTAAAGGTTAATAAAGAGGTTTTTGAAAAAGAGATAGTATCCAGTGAAAAAACTGTATTACTGGACTTTTGGGCACCTTGGTGCGGTCCCTGCAGAATGGTAGGACCCATCATTGATGAGATCGCCGAAGAAAATGAAGATATTTTAGTCGGCAAGGTCAATGTGGATGAGGAGACTGCATTGGCGGCGGCCTTTGGAATTATGAGTATTCCCACCCTTGCCATTATCAAAAACGGCGAGGTCGTCAATAAGGTGGTTGGTGCAAGACCCAAGCAGGATATTTTGAGTTTGCTTAAATAAAACCGATAAAAATCCCCATACAGCATACGCTGTATGGGGATTTTACTTTACAGTATTTTATAGGTCATATATGCCAAAAATGACCTTGTGTTCAATAGATTCGTATGGTGCGATGGATCTCATCGTGCCCTTTTCTTTTTCCTTAACTATGCCGCAGAGGGTGTTGTTCGAAGGCTCGACTGCCAAGGTGTAAACACCGGGTTGTACGCATTTCCACTCGTTGAAGTAGGGAAGTGTATCTTTGCGCGCTTTAATATAAACGCCAAAACCGCGGTTGGGACTTTCCACTCTAACAGTTGCAAATCCGTCATCATCTGCCTCAACATCAAGAATATAATTGCGTTCGGGCACTGCTTCGGGCGGGCAGAACTCCTTGTGGCTGTCAACGGTCTGCTTGTCAAACTCAAAGAATGGGGATATTTCATAAGGCTTGTCGATTATGATGTGCGCCTTCTCATCCACAAAGGGAAATCCCATATTGATATGATACAGCAGAGCGAAGTCCTGAGTAAAGCATTCGGGGTTTTCAATTGTATCGGTGATGACTATTTCATTGGAGTCCATTTGGGTCTCTATCTTGCGGTGCATAATGAGAGAGGTCTCGATCATACTGTCGTGTATATCTCCGCCAATCTCAAACTTTAACTGATTATCGCTTACCCAATCGGACTTTGTATAGCCTGCAGTGGCGGGTATGCAATGCACTCTGCCGTGCTGAGGATACCATACTCCGTCTATCTCACCCGGGTTACCCGTGTTACGGATACCTGCAGTAAAGAACAGACCACCCGCCATAATTGTGTCAAAACCAAGGGGATTTGGATAAAAATACTTTGAAGAAACGAGGCCGTTTCTTGTTACAAAAGAAAGGTTTGTGCCTTTGTAAGTGGCTTCAAAAATATCCAATGCGCGGTCTTTAAGAACAGTAAACTCAAGACCTGAGCCTGTTTTAACGCGGTATGCCGAAACGCCGTCCGCCTTTCCGTCGGTATAGGTGAAGGGGGTGATACCCGCGTATTGGGAGATCATTCCCGTTCTTTTAAGAAGTTCGGTCTTATTCATAACACAGCTCCTTATTGTAAAATCCAAATCATTGTGATATAATTATACAAGTTTTGAGTTTCTTTTTCAATAGGAGAGTAAAAATGAGTGAAAAATCTTTTGCATCCCTCGGTCTCAGCGCCGAGCTGATGCGTGCAATAGAGGATGCGGGATATACGCAGATGACCGATATACAGGCTGAAGCCATTCCCCATATCCTTGCAGGAGAAGACATTATCGGTCAATCCAGCACAGGAACGGGAAAGACTGCCGCTTTCGGTATCCCTGCCATTGAAAGGCTTGATATGAGTGAGACCGAGGACCCTCAGGTTCTGGTTCTTTGCCCGACCCGTGAGCTTGCAATGCAGGTCAGCGATGAGCTTCGAAAGTTCTCCAAGTATAAAGAGGGTGTTCGTATTGTTGCGGTCTACGGCGGACAGAATATCGATCAGCAGATCCGTGCGCTTAAGAGTAGTAGCATCGTTGTAGGTACACCCGGCAGAGTGATTGACCATCTGCACCGCAGGACACTTGATTTGAGAAAGGTCAAGTATGTCATCCTCGACGAAGCTGATGAAATGCTCGATATGGGCTTTTTGGACGATATTCGATACATATTGGGTGCAGTGCCCGAGCAGCGTCAGACAGCTCTTTTCTCGGCAACCATGCCTTCGCCGATCCTGCGTATATCTCAGCGTTTTCAAAAGAATCCCCATCACATCAAGGGTGATGACGGAAATACTGCATTTGAGCTTATTCAGCAGTATTATTGTGAGGTTCCCAAGAACAAAAAGGCGGGCTGTGCAGGTCTGCTCTTCAAGCAGTCGGGGGCACATCGCGGACTCATATTCTGCAATACCAAGGTGATGGTAGACATCCTTACCCGCCGCCTTTGCGAAATGGGTCTTGCCGCCTGCTCCATTCACGGAGATATGCGTCAGGGCGCAAGAACTCAGGTTATGAGCGGTTTTAAATCAGGCAAGGTGAATCTGCTTGTCGCCACTGATGTTGCGGCACGCGGTATTGATGCCAGCGGTGTTGATATAATCATCAATTATGATATTCCGGAGGATGTAGACTTCTATGTTCACCGTATAGGCAGAACCGGCAGAGCAGGCAACGAAGGCGCCGCATATACCCTTATTGCGGGCAGCGGTGAGTTCTTTGATATGGCAAATGTTCAAGAGAAGACCGGAGTCCAAATGAAGGAATATATCCTTGAGGGTATCGATGAGCTTGAAGAGGACAAAAAGCGCGTTGTTCCTGAAAAGAAAGGCTCCGGAGGATCGGATCGCGGCGCTAAAGCTTCTGCTGATGGCAAGCCTATGGTGCTGTCAATAGATGTAGGTTCTGTACACGATATAACCGAGGAGCATATCATTGAGTCACTCACAAGCAACTGCAGACTGCGCCGTGAGGATATTGCAAAGATCGATATCCGCGAAAATGAGACCCGTGTGACCCTGCCCGGTGACAAGGCAATTGCCGCAGAAAAGGCTATGATAGCCAATAATGCCACAGTTGATGATTTCCTTGTAATTTGCAAAATAGTCAAATAACACAAATACCGCACAGCATAACTGTGCGGTATATTCTTATAAAAAAGGCTTGGTAGTTTATATAAACTGCCAAGCCTTGATTTTATTTATTCATCAATTCGATGTACTTTTGAGCTATCTGAACTGCGTTGGTTGCTGCACCCTTGCGGATGTTATCAGCAACACACCACATATTCAGGCTGTTCTCGCAAGAGCGATCGATACGCACACGACCTACAAAAACTTCGTCCTTATCGGCAGCATCTGCAGCCAGGGGGTACTTCTTATTCTTGACATCATCCACAAGAACAACACCCTCGGAAGAAGCAAGCAGAGCCTTGATATCCTCGATTTCAAAGGGATTCTCAAGGGTCAGGTTAATGCTTTCACTGTGGCTTGCAAATACGGGGACACGAACACAGGTTGCGGTTACCGCCATATCAGGCACACCTAAGATCTTGCGGGTCTCGTTGACCATCTTGAGCTCTTCTTTGGTGTAATCATCCTCATCAAAGACATCTATCTGGGGAATACAGTTGCAGAAGATGGGATAATCGAACTTCTTGGGAGCGGGGGTCTCTCTGCCTGCGGCATATGCCTTTGCACCTTCGTCAAGGTCGTTTATGCCTGCTGCGCCTGCACCTGAAACAGCCTGATAAGTAGAATAGATAACGCGCTTAATGCCGTACTTCTTCTGAATGGGGGAAAGCACCACCATCGCCTGAATAGTAGAGCAGTTGGGGTTTGCGATTATTCCCTTGTGCTTTAAAATATCCTGAGGGTTGACCTCGGGCACAACGAGGGGAACATTGGGGTCCATACGCCAGCATGAGGAGTTGTCTATAACAAGGCAACCACTTTTAGCGGCAATGGGCGCATAATGCTTGGAGGTCTCACCGCCGGCTGAGAACAGTGCAATGTCAAAGCCTGCAGAGATAGCCTCTTCGGTAAGAAGCTGAACGGTATAGTCTTCGTCCATAAAGCGTACAGTGCTGCCCGCACTGCGCTGAGAAGCAAAAAGGGTATAGCTTTCGGCGGGAAGCTTGCGCTCTTCCAAAACCTTCAAAAAGCTTCTGCCTACGACACCTGTAGCGCCGACAACGGCAATTTTATATTTTTTCATAGTTATCACTCTCCAAAAAATGCTCCGTGTACTGCGACCAATGCGCGATGACCTTCATCGGCATCAACAACAACGGAAAGCTTAAGTTCACTGGTGGAAATCATACGAATGTTTACATTTGCCTCGGTAAGGGCAGTAAACATCTGTGCGGGGATCTTGGGGTTTTCCATAATACCCGAACCGATGATGGAAACCTTTGCAACATCCTTAAGGCAGTCTATGCGGACAGCGCCAAGCTCCTTACGAAGCTTGTTGATGATATACAGAGCCTTGTCTGCATTATTGCTGTGTACTGTGAAAGAAATGTTCCAAGAGTTATCCGAGCCTAAGGACTGGGTGATCATATCGGGGGTAATATCGTTTTCGGTAAGTGCAATAAACAGCTTTGATGCAAGGCCGGGGATGTTGGAAATACCAACTACGGATATTTCAGCAATGTCCTTATCACAGGCGGCGCCGCGAATCTTTACATTTTCCAAGGGAAATCTCTCCTTTATCATAGTTCCGGGATTATCGGTAATACTCGAACGCACCTCGAGGGGAACGCCGAATTTTTTTGCAAGCTTAATGGAGCGGTTGTGCATAACGCCCGCGCCTAAGGAAGCCATTTCAAACATTTCATCATAGGAAATGCCTTCTAATTTTTGGGCAGATTTTACTATGCGGGGATCTGCGGTATAAACACCGTCAACATCGGTATAGATGCGGCAGGTGGAAGCGTTAAGGGCGGCGGCGAGAGCAACAGCACTTGTATCTGAGCCGCCGCGTCCCAATGTGGTTATATCACCATCACTGATGCCCTGAAATCCTGCAACGATGACCGCCTTGCCCTCGTCCAGAGCTTTTTGCACACGGTCAATCTCGAGATGATCTATTCGGGCAGAGCCGAAGCTACCGTTGGTGACAAAGCCTGCCTGCCAACCGGACATAGCAATTGAAGGAACGCCTTGAGCGGCGACAGCCATAGCAAGAAGGGAACAGGATATCTGTTCACCTGCGCTCAAAAGGGCATCCATTTCGCGAAGCTCGGGCTTTTCGTTAATGTCCTGTGCCTTGGCTATAAGCTCATCGGTGAACTTACCCTGCGCAGAAACAACTGCAACAACACCTCTGCCGCGGCGATGCTCTGCCGCTATTTTTTCTGCAGCGGCAATCATACGGTCGTTATTTTTAACCGATGTACCGCCGAATTTCATTACGGTAATTTCCATTTGTGTCAGCTCCTATATTCGGGCAGTGAATCATCCTGCCAAGGGGATATAACAAGTTTTTCGCCGGTCCAAGCACATTCGCCGGAGTATTCGGGACGCTTGACAGCTTCTACAACGTCTGCAAGTATTGCGGACGCGGTGGGAATAGCACCCGCGCCGACTCCAAAATATGCAGTTTCCATACTGCCTGCTCCGCGGACAACGATTCCGTTGCGGTCGGAGGGAACACAAGTGAGAACATCACCCTCGGGAAGAAGTACGGGACTTACCTCCGCACATACCTTGCCATCATTGATGCAGGCACGGGCAAGCAGCTTAACTCTGCCGCCGCAGGTGTCTTTGAGTTTGGTAATGCCCACTGTGCGTATATCATCGGGGCTTGCCTTTTTACCGGTGATCATTGAGAGAATGATGGAAAGCTTGCGTACCGAGTCGATTCCGTCAACATCTGCAGAAGGGTCGGCCTCGGCATAGCCGCGAACCTGTGCTTCCTTGACAGCTTCGTCGTAGGTGGAGCCCTTGTCCATTTCGCTCAATATAAAGTTGGAAGTGGCATTAAGAATGCCATATACATAGTTTATGTCGGTAGAGGTGAGGCAGGTGCGTATGGGACGGATAATGGGCATTCCGCCGCCGCAAGCTGCTTCAAAAAGGAAGGGAACATTATTCTCCTTTGCAAGAGCGTGGAGGATATCACCCTTTTCGGCAACCAGTGCCTTGTTTGCGGTAATAAATGCTTTGCCCGCCTTGAGAGCGCGGCAAGCTATTTCAAAGGGAGCATCCACACCGCCGATAGCCTCAACAACTATGCTGATGGAAGGATCGTTCTCTATATCAGAAAAATCTGTAGTCATAAGATGGGCATATTCGCTGTCTGTCTTTATAGAGCGGACAAGCACTGCGCCGAGGGTGATTTCTTCGCCCGTGTTATTCATTAAAACTTTACGATTATCGGTCAGCAGACGTGCAACACCACCGCCGACAGTTCCCAGACCTGCAATTGCGATCTTTTTCATTAGGTCAACTCCTTTGCTGTGCGCTTATAACATACAAAATACCATTTTTTCAGCAGAAATGCAATAGTTATTTGAAAAATAATTTGAAAATTAGCAAAAAAGATGAAAAAAACGGGATAAATGCCCGATAAATCGGGGTTTGCGAGAATGCCGAAAAAATGTAACTAATATTTTATTGTTTACAAGCTTGATGTTAATGTCCGATTTAAGTGGACAAATGACCGCAAAAAGTTGATTGAGATAACACGGCAGGAAATACTTGCATTCCTATATATTTAATGGTAAAATATATTGTTAGAATATGATATATGTCCCGCATTGTGTCCTTTTGTTGATATGACGGGTGATGAGGTAGATATTATGTATTACAGTGATAAATGGCAGGATTACAGGCTTATAGATTGCGGCGGCGGCAGACGGCTTGAAAGCTGGAGCGGCAAGATCCTTGTGCGTCCCGATCCTCAGGCAATGTGGGATGAGGCAGGTTCTCCGTTGTGGAAAAAAGCCAATGCGGTCTATCATCGTTCTAACGAGGGTGGTGGAAGCTGGGAGGTTCGCGACCTTCCCGCCAGCTGGCAGGTGAAGTACCGCGATCTGACCTTTGCTATCAAGCCTATGAGCTTCAAGCATACGGGAATTTTTCCTGAGCAGGCTGCCAACTGGGATTTTATCACGGAAAAGATAAGGAGCCGCGGCGGCAAAAAGGTAGAGGTACTCAATCTTTTTGCATATACCGGTGCGGCAACTATGGCGGCGGCAAAGGCGGGCGCTTCGGTCTGTCATGTTGACGCGGCAAGGGGAATGGTAACCTGGGCAAAGGAAAATGCCGCCCTTTGCGGTCTTGAGTCTGCCCCCATCAGATATATCGTTGACGATTGCCGAAAGTTCATTCGCCGCGAGATAAACCGTGGCAGAAAATATGGCGGCATCATTATGGATCCGCCATCCTACGGAAGAGGGCCTTCCGGTGAGGTTTGGCGCTTTGAAGAGGGAATAGGCGAGCTGATTTCTCTTTGTGCACAGCTTTTGTCCGATGATCCTTTGTTCTTTGTCATCAGCTCCTATACCGCAGGCGTATCTCCCTCTGTTCCCGCATATATTCTGGGCAGAGAGCTTGTACCCCGTTTTGGAGGCAAGGTGGAGGCAAAGGAATTGGGACTCAAGGTGGAATCAACAGGTCTTATGCTGCCCTGCGGCGCATCTACAAGGTGGGAAAGATAATGATAAAAATAGACAATCTGCATTTTGCCTATCCTGTTGACGATGGCGAAGAGCAAAAAGAGGCTATACGCGGAATCAGCCTTGAAATAAAACGGGGTGAGTTTGTCGCCCTTTTGGGTCATAACGGAAGCGGAAAATCCACCCTTGCAAAGCTGCTTAACGGTATTCTTATCCCCGTATCGGGCGCCGTTTATGTGGACGGAATGAATACCGCTGATGAAGATAAGCTTTTGGAAATAAGAAAAAAGGCGGGAATGGTCTTCCAAAATCCCGATAATCAGATAGTTGCCACCGTAGTGGAAGAGGATGTGGCTTTTGCTTGTGAGAATATGGGCTTGCCCTCCGAGGAGATCAGGCGGCGAGTTGATACAGCCCTTGAAACAGTTGGAATGAGCGAGTTTAAGCTTCACGCACCCCATCTTCTGTCGGGTGGACAAAAGCAGCGTGTTGCCATTGCTGGAGTGCTGGCAATGGAGCCTGAGATAATTATTCTCGACGAGCCTACCGCAATGCTTGACCCCAAGGGCAGGCAGGAGGTTATGAAGGCAATAACTGCATTGAATCGCGAAAAGGGAATGACCATCGTGCTTATCACCCATCATATGGACGAGGCGGCGCAGGCAAGCAGAGTGGTTATTATCGACCAAGGCAAAGCGGTACTTGATGATACCCCCGAAAAGGTCTTTTCGCAGGTTGAAGAAATGCGTAGTCATAGCCTTGATGTACCACAGACAGTTGAGCTTATGCATCTGTTGGGCGACGGACTTGACCTGACTAAAATATCGGTAGCTCAGTGCGCCGATGAGATCGAAAAATACCTTTCTTAAAACACTTTCTAAGGAGAAACCCCGTGAGCGAGATTCTTAAAGTTGAGAGCTTGACACATACATACAGTGAGGGAACGCCTTTTGAAAAAAAGGCGGTAGATAATATTTCCTTTTCGGTAAGTGAGGGTGAGTTTATAGGACTCATCGGTCATACCGGAAGCGGAAAATCCACCCTTATACAGCATCTCAATGGTTTACTTAAGCCTACCTCGGGCAAAATATTTGTCGGAGGAGAGGACATACATTCATCAAAAGAGAATACAAGAGCTGCCCGTTTTGCGGTAGGTCTGGTTTTCCAATATCCCGAATATCAGCTTTTTGAAGAGACCGTACGTGCTGATATCGCCTTCGGCCCTAAGAATATGGGACTTGACAAAGAAGAGATAGACCGCCGCGTGCTTGAAGCTGCCGAAGCGGTAGGTCTGTCAAAAGAGCAGCTTGACAAGTCACCCTTTGAGCTTTCGGGTGGACAAAAGCGCCGTGCCGCATTGGCAGGTGTACTGGCAATGGAGCCGCAGATATTGGTGCTTGACGAGCCTATGGCGGGACTTGACCCCGAGGGCAGAAAAGCCATAATGGGTTATGTCAAGGAATATCATAAAAAATACGGAACAACAGTAATTTTTGTTACCCACAGTATGGAGGACGCCGCACAAAGCGCACAACGGCTGATAGTAATGTCAGGCGGAAGGATACTTATGCAAGGCTCGCCAGAGCAGGTGTTTGAGAGGGCAGAGGAGCTGCGTGCTTCGGGTCTTGATACTCCTCAGATAACAGATCTGTTTACCGAGCTTAAAAGGCGCGGCTTGGATGTTCCTACATCGGTCTACACCGTTGAACAGGCGGCAGAATATCTCCGCAAGCTGAAGGGAGGTATAGCCTGATGATAAAGGATATCACCTTAGGTCAATACTTTCCAGGTAACAGCTTCATTCACCGACTTGACCCGAGAATAAAGCTCATCGCCCTTGTGGTATTTATTGTATCCATCTTTTTTGCAGAGGGACTTGTTTCCTACGGCCTGTGCATAGGCTTTACTGTGGCTATGGTGGCTATCTCAAAGATAAAGCCAAAGCTTATTTTGCGCTCACTGAGGGCAATAATCATAATAGTCATTTTTACCGCCTTGCTTAATATGCTCTACACTCCGGGCAAGGAAATAGTGTCCTTCTGGATATTCAAAATAACTTGGGAAGGCATATATGCGGGCTTTGCAATGGCTGTGCGGGTCATTTTGCTTGTTACGGTCAGCGCACTGCTTACCTATACCACATCGCCTATGGCATTGACGGACGGACTTGAAAAACTGCTCTTACCCCTTAAAAAGATAAAGATTCCCGTCCACGAGTTTGCAATGATGATGACCATTGCACTGAGATTTATCCCCACCCTCATAGAAGAGACCGACAAAATAATGTCTGCTCAAAAGGCACGCGGCGCCGACTTTGAAAGCGGAAATATCATAAAGCGGGCAAAGGCGCTTATTCCCGTGCTTGTCCCATTGTTTGTGTCCTCCTTCCGCCGTGCCGACGAGCTGGCTACCGCAATGGAATGCCGTCTTTATCACGGTGGCAGCGGACGCACAAGGCTTAAGAGCCTGCGTTACGGCAAGATAGATGCCATCGGCACGATCATTCTTGTACTTGTTTGTGCGGGAATCATCGTGTTGGCAAAGGTGTTCGGTTTATGAAAAAGGCATTGGTTTTGTCCTATTTGGGCAGTAATTATCACGGCTGGCAAAGACAGAAAAATGCCGCCACCATTCAGCAGACGATTGAAGAGGCGATTGAGCGCCTGACGGGAAAAAGCGTATATGTTTCGGGCTGCGGAAGAACCGATGCCGGTGTCCACGCTCGCTACTATGTTGCATCGGTGGAGCTTGACACCACCATACCCGATGAGCGTATGCCTGCGGCACTCAATGCCCATCTGCCGGAGGATATTGCAGTGCATAAATGCGTAACGGTTCCCGATGATTTTGATGCGCGTTTTTCTTGCATTTCAAAGGAATACACCTATGTGATACACAACAGCCGCACACGCAATCCGTTTCTTAAGAATCAGGCCTGTTTTTATCCTCAACAGCTTGATGCAGAAGCAATGAACGAGGCGGCAAAGTATATTATAGGTAAGCACGATTTTGCGGCGCTGAAAAGCGAGGGAACACCTGTAAAAAGCACAGTCCGTACAGTGCTTGAATGCTCGGCAGAGCGGGATGGAGATATCGTTCGAATTAAGGCGCGTGCCGACGGATTTTTATATAATATGGTTCGCACGATTGCGGGAACCCTTATGTATGTGGGTATCGGCAAGCTTAAGCCTGAGGATATTCCAAAGGTTATTGAATCCAAAGATCGCGAGCAAGCAGGGCCTACCGCACCTGCCTGCGGACTATATATGACTTCGATATGCTATGGCATGGAGGAACTTGATGGAAAAGGATAATGTCGTAAGAATAACAAGAGATTACCGCCTTACCGTTATTGCGGTAGTGCGTTCTCTTGCGCTGCTAGGACTGCTTGTCTTAGCGGTATTTTCTGTATGGCATTACCGCGATGACTTTAACGAGGCATCGATAAAACAGCTTGTTGCATATATAAGATCAGCATCGTATAGCGATGTACTGTTTGAAAAATATGAGACCGACAGCGGTCTTGAAACAGTATGTCAGCCCTTGGGAGTAGGAATGGCAGTGGTGGAAAGTGATTTCTATCATTATGTGGCGGGCAATGGAAGAATGGAGTTTTCCCATCAGCTTAAGTATAAAGCACCGGTCATTTTAGCTCAGGACGATTGGGCACTTATATATGATTCGGGCAATACGGGTTATTCGGTGGTTACGGGATATGCCGTTACCAAAAGCGGACAGACCGATGGCGCAATCATAACGGGCGCAGTCAGCGAAAGCGGAAATTACGCCGTTGTAGCAAAAACCTCGGGATACCGCTCGGGAATTACCGTTTATTCCAAAAAGCATAAAGAATTGTGCAGTTGGGACACTCCCTCTGAATATATTATGATGGCAAGTCTTTCTCCCGATGGTGACAGGGTGGTGTGTCTTTCTGTTTCCTCAAACGGAGCAGAGATGGTTTATCGCCTTACCTGCCGCAATGTTGAAACGGGTGAGCTTATCTACGACAAAAAAATTGATTATAATGAAATATACTCAATAAAGCATACCGAGAGCGGCAATTTGATGATCTTTTCCGATACCGCGGTTGCGGTACTGAACGAAAAAGGGAAGACTAAGTCAGAGCACAAGCTTGCAGGACAAACGCTGATGGGCTTTTCACACTATGAACAGGGCGATTGCTTGGTGGTTTTCAAGGGAAAGGAGATCAATCAACTGCAAGCAGTGGTTTTTGACGAATCCTGCAATGAGGTCTATAGTGAGACTGTATATGGTTCATATATAGATTGTGACTGTAGAGAAGGCACTGTTTCAGTCTTGCTTGATTCCAAGCTCATATGGAAGGGCAAGTCGGGCGGTGGAGCTATAGAAGATATTAATGCTCGCGGAGTTATAAGCGGTGCTGATGGCGTACCGGTGCTTATTTACACCGACAGTATAGAAAGGATCGAGGTGCAATGAATTACAGCTGGATAGTTGACCTTGCCTTTTTGGCAATAATCGTAGTGACAATAGTTTTATGTACCAAGCGAGGGCTTTTTAAATCCATCTCAGGTATTGCGGGAACTGTTATTGGCTTTATAGGAGCGCGAATGCTTGGCTCAGCGGTTGCCCAGCCTATTGCCGCACTCATCAAGCCGGTGTTCGAATCGGTATTCAACAGTGAAAAGGTACAGCAGGCATTCGCAAACCTTGCAGCCAAAGCCGCCGAGGGAATAACCGATATTTATGATGTACTCGTCGAGTCGGGACTCAAAGAAAAAACGGCCGAGCTTATAAGCGGCGCTTTTGAGCGTATGGGCGGCTCCATAGTTGATTTCGCATCACACTATGCCGACGGCACATTGGCTGAGTCATTAGCGGCATCTGCCGCGGCGGCTATTGCCCCCGTAATTGCATTCATTCTTTTGTTTATTGTGATCAAGCTGTTGGTGTCCTTGCTTTGCAAGTTGCTTTCGGCTAATATCCCCGTATTGCGAACCTTGAATAAGATGGGCGGTTTTATTTTAGGTGCAGTTTCGGCGCTTTTGATAGTAGTCCTTCTTTGTTGGGGCATTGTGATATTTGCTCCCGAAGAGTCGGTAGGATTTTTCAGTTTGCAGACTTTAGAGAACAGTATAATAGGCGGTTTTATAACCGGTATTTTTTGGTGATTTGATATGACGATACCTAATGTTTTATCCATTTTCAGAATACTGCTTGTTCCGGTATTCATAATAGTAGTACTCAGCGATACGCAAAACGCAAATCTTTACGGAATGCTTGTGTTTATCCTTGCAGGCATTACCGACATACTTGACGGACAGATTGCCCGAAAGTATAACTGCACATCTGTGCTTGGAAAGATACTTGATCCTTTAGCTGACAAGATGATGGTTGCATCAGCACTTGTTTGTGCGTCCATAAAGGGTCTCGTTCCTCTGTGGCTCAGCATCATCTATGTGGTGAAGGAGCTTATTCAGGGAATAGGCGGCTTCATGTTCTACAATAAGGTCAAGGATATGATGCCATCCAATTGGCTGGGCAAGGCAGCCACGGTTATGTTTTATCTGACTATTTTCAGCGCATTTATGTTTACGGGT
Source organism: Clostridia bacterium (assembly GCA_017408485.1). Classification (GTDB taxonomy): domain Bacteria; phylum Bacillota; class Clostridia; order Oscillospirales; family Butyricicoccaceae; genus RGIG3513. The sequence continues at coordinate 25,506 of JAFQUM010000030.1, forward strand.
ATGCCTGAACTGGTCAAAGACATAATGGTCTTTATATGTGCCGGATTTTTGCTTGCAACACTTATTGTGTATGTGAGAATAGGCGTAAAGCTTGCTAAGAAACAACCCAAGGAGAACCAAGATGAAATTTGAACTTTGCGGAAGATGCAAAAAAGGCCCTGCAGTGCTTTATATCACAAAGGTGGATAAGGACGGCAATAAGACTCGTGAGGGAATATGCCCCGCTTGTGCTGCAGAGCTTAATATACAACCCTTTGCCGATATGATAAAAAGTATGGGTATAACCGCCGAGGATCTGCGCGCCGCTATGGAAAACGGCGAGGGCGGCGAAATGATGATAAGCCCCGAAATGCTAAATGGTATGATCGCTCCCGCAGCTCCCGATGAGCAGCCCGACGAACAACCCGACGAGCCTGCAAGAGCGCCCGCGCTGTCTATATTCAATATATTCAAGCGTGCCGCAAATTCCGAGGAGCAAGAGCAGGAAGACGACACTCCCGATGCCAGGGAGAAAAAGCGCCGTAAGCAGGCTGAAAAGAAGAAGACTCTTTCCCAGTTCGCAACCGACCTTACCGCTAAGGCAAGAGAGGGAAAGGTCGACCGTGTCATTGGCAGAGAGCCTGAGATACAGCGTGTTATTCAGATACTCAATCGTAGACAGAAGAACAATCCTTGCCTCATCGGTGAACCCGGTGTAGGTAAGACCGCCGTAGCCGAGGGTCTTGCCAAACGCATTGCCGACAAGACAGTACCACAACGTCTGCTTGATAAAGAGGTGTGGCTGCTTGATATGTCTGCCCTTGTTGCAGGCACACAGTTCAGAGGTCAGTTTGAAGCGAGAGTAAAAAAGCTGATCGATGAAGTAAATGCATTGGGCAATGTCATTCTCGTTATCGATGAGGTGCATACCCTTGTTGGCACGGGCGATGCTGAAGGCGGAATGAATGCGGCAAATATCCTAAAGCCCGCACTTTCCCGCGGCGAGATTCAGGTCATCGGTGCTACCACCTTTAAGGAGTACAGAAAATATATCGAAAAGGACAGTGCCTTAGAGCGTCGTTTCCAACCCGTCACCATTGCCGAGCCTTCGGCAGAAGAAACGGTGGAGATTCTGCTGGGCGTCAAGGGCTACTATGAGACCTTCCACGGTGTTATAGCTCCCGAAGCTATTATTGCAAAGGCAGTCTATCTTGCGGACAGATATATAAATGACCGCTTTATGCCCGACAAGGCAATTGACCTGCTTGATGAGGCTTGCTCGGCATTGAATCTGCGTTCTCCACACATTGCACAGATACCTCTGCTTCAAGCGGAGCTTGATGAAAGAATGGATCAGCAAATGCAACTTGAGCAGGGAGAGCAGACTGAGGATATCTATGCCCGTATTGCGGAAAATAAGAGCCGTATGCTGCAGCTTGAAGACAAGCTTTCAAGCCTTCGCGCTCTGCCTCCTCCCGTATTAACAATAGATGATCTTGCTCAGGTCATTGAAATATGGACAAAGATCCCCGCAAGCAGAATTAGAGAAGACGAATATCAGCGCCTTATAAATCTTGCGGATAATCTTAAAGCGCACATAATCGGGCAGGATGAAGCCTGCGACAGCGCTGCGTCGGCAATACGCCGCAGACGGGCAGGACTGTCCGACCGCAGAAAGCCTGTTTCTTTCATTTTTGCGGGCCCTACAGGCGTTGGAAAGACCGAACTGGTAAAACAACTCGCCAACGAGCTTTTTGCGTCACACGACGCTTTAATTCGCCTTGATATGAGTGAGTATATGGAGCCTCACAGTGTTTCTAAGCTCATCGGCGCACCTCCGGGATATGTAGGCTATGACGAGGCAGGACAGCTTACCGAAAAGCTTCGCCGCCGTCCCTATAGTGTGGTGCTTTTTGATGAAATAGAAAAGGCTCATCACGATGTGCTGAATATGCTGCTGCAGATTCTTGATGAGGGCAGAATAACCGATGCTCAGGGCAGATATGTCAGCTTTGAAAATGCCGTAGTTGTTATGACCTCCAATGCAGGCTCTGATGAAGCCTCTGCGGCGGTTGGATTCGGCGGCACACAGTCAAGTCAAAATAAAGACAAGACTATGAAGGCACTCAAAAAGATAATGCGCCCCGAGTTCTTAAACCGCGTTGACGAGATCATCGCATTTAATCATCTCAACGAAGATGATATAGTCAAAATATGTGACCTTATGCTCAATGAGCTTAAGACCGAGATGGCAAAGAACGGACTGGAGCTTTCTTGGACAGAGGATGCTAAAAACCTTCTTGCAAAGAAAGGTTTCTCGGTCACCTATGGTGCAAGAAATCTGCGTAGGATCATCGAAAAAGAGGTCGAGGACAAAGCAGCAATGCTTATTATCCAAGGCTACGAAAACCCCGTCAGCCGCATAATCGTCACAACAGAAAACGACGAGATCAAGATCTCAGCTGAATAAAAGATAAAAATCCCTGCAAGTAAACCTTGCAGGGATTATTTTCTTGTTTCGTGATGTCGGTTAATTTAGTGTTCGAATACGACCCATTCCTTGCTGTCTCTAATATATTTTACATGCTCTGCTTTAACACCTGGATAAATATATCCTTTTGCGCTTTCGCGTTCGAAAGCATTATCCAATGGCTTATAATCTGCAGTAGTATATGTCAAGGTGGGAATGTCAATATAGCAGGTTTTGTGACGAAGATTCTGCTCTACATCGTAGTCGCTGATAATGACTGTTTTGCCGTCCGCGCTGACATCTACCGAAGTTCCACGGCTGCCCTGAATGCTACCCTCGATACCAACTGCTTTTGTAAAATCCACGGCGAAAGTAATTTCTTTTTTATTAAGATCATAGCCGAATAAACCGATGCTGCCATAGAAGATGATGAAGTCATCGCTTTCGTAGGCAAGCTCAACACCCACATTTGTACTCGCATTCAGGTCTATCTTATCAATTGCAATTTCGGGAAGATTAGATTGCGCTGAAGCGGATCTTGGAATAGCAGATTTAGGATCAGCAGAAAGACAAGCCGTCAATCCCATACATAAAATAAGTGCTAAGATTATGATAATAAAAGTCGGTTTTTTATACTTCATAATGTTTTTTATCCTTTCTTTTGTGTCTCCCTCGCCAAAGGCAAGGGGCGAGCCGATTATTATTTTTTTGTCGGTAGAGAATTGTAACAGTAGTGAGGAATAGTCAGCGCGGATATCCTTGCCGATCTGTTTCATTACTGCCTCATCGCAGGACATTTCCATATCCTTACCTGCTAATATAAAAGCGATCCAAACAAGGGGATTAAACCAATGCACGCATACTGCCGCAAAAGCAAACAGCTTGATGATATTATCTCCCCTGCGTATATGGTGCTTTTCGTGAAGAATGATATACGCTTGCTCGGTATCAGAGAGAGAAGAGGGAAGATATATCCTGGGGCGTAACAATCCCATAACAAACGGGGTGGAAATGTGATCTGCAATGTAGATGTTTTTATCCAACGGGATAGCACCGATCAGCTTGCTACGAAGCTGTAAGAACTGCACGATGTTGAATATTAGCATCGCGGTTGCTCCGCAGAGCCAAAGAATACTTAGCCAAAATACGGGAGAAGTAAAGGTATTACCTGCAGGCGCATCATCCAAAGAAGGCTTTGCAGCTTGCTCGGGCGTTTGATTGAGATCGGGCGAGGCTATTATGACGGATGGGGTGCCAGTGTTGTTTGAATCCAAGGCTACAAACTCAATTCTTCCGCTATTAGAGACGGGAGCTTTCAACACGCCCATTAAGGAGAGATCCGATTTTAATGAGATGGGGCATAGCAGACGAAACAATACTACAGCCCAAAGCACATAGGAGAATATCTTAGGTACGTTTTTTAAAAGAAGCCTTGCTAAAAGTACAGCAATAATTACGATACTTGCAGTGATCGACATATTAAGCACCGAAATAAAAATCGTGTGCATCATATCGTCACCTCATTTCATCTATTAATCTTTTTAGCTCCTCAATTTCCGAATCGGATAGTTTTTTACGTGTCGAAAAAGCGGCTAAAAACTTAGGCAAGGATCCATTGAACGTTTCTTCAACAAACTTTTCACTTTGCGCAGCATTAAACTCGTCCTTTGATATGAGAGAGGTAACCACACCGTTTATGTTTTGGAATATGCCCCTCTCGCACAGGCGACGCAAAATAGTATACGTTGTTGACTTTTTCCAACTCAATTCCTTTTCACAGAGCTTTACAAGCTCACCGGATGATATTGGCTCATTGTTCCATATCAGGTCGGCAAAATGTGTTTCTACCACACCAAGCTTCGTATCATGCATAAAATTAAACATCCCTTTCTAAATTGGTCTACTTATTGTAAACCTTTATGTACTTAGTTTACAATGAGTAGACTAATTTGTCAACAGTTTTTTTAACTTGATACAAGATTTTTTTTAGCCTCTTTTTATTAAAAGAATAAAAGACCCGTCTGTTTCTCATTTAGAAAGCAGACGGGTCTTACTCATATGTAGCATTATAAAATTACTTTACCTTTGCGGGGATGGATTGGGTGATAAAAGCGTTACCGCCTACGGTCACATTGTCACCGATGACTGTCTCACCGCCAAGAATGGTAGCACCTGCATAAATAGTTACGCCGTTTCCAATGGTGGGATGACGCTTTGCACCCTCAAGCTTTCTGCCACCGCGGGTGGAAAGTGCACCGATGGTGACACCCTGATAGATCTTGACATTGTCACCGATTATAGTTGTCTCACCGATTACAACGCCGGTAGCGTGGTCGATAAAGAAATATTTACCGATAGTAGCACCCGCGTGAATATCCACACCGGTCTGACTATGCGCATACTCGGTCATAATGCGGGGAATGTATGGCACACCGAGTCTGTAAAGCTCGTGAGCTATACGGTAAACAAAGATGGCATAAAGACCGGGATAGCAAAAAATAACCTCCTCGGGAGCTGCTGCTGCGGGGTCGCCTACGTATCCTGCTTCAACATCAAGCAGTAATGTTTTCTGCACCTCGGGCAGACCTTCGACAAAAGCTCGGCAGATATCTTCTGCGTTGATATCTATGCCGCGAAGCTTTGCGGCAGCGTCTATCTGACAACAGAGTCTTGAGCATACAGAAGAAACAAGATGACCGAGTGAATACTCATCGGTTATCTTTCCAAAATATCCGGGAAAAATAATTGCCTGAAGATCATCAATGATGGATATAATGACCGCTTTGTCGGGCATTATTCTTTGACTGGAGATCATTGGCTCGCTTTGTCTGTTTTCTTCAAGCTTTTGTACGGTATTTCTTATCATATCCTGCATAACAAGCACTCCTTTCAGCTTTCAAAAGAGGGGATATCAGGGGGCAAAATGCGCTCCGTATTTTGCGGAGCGCATTGAGTTTTGCTTTTATATTATTGGCACATCAGCGTTAAGGCAAGAGAATAAAACAGGTTTTTTAGAGGGGTCTACCCATTTTATCAGCTTTTTCATATCCTCCTCGGGGATGGAAATGCATCCCGCAGTAGGTTCATTTTTTGAAGCGTGAATAAAGATCGCGCCACCCTTGCCTTTGGTTTGATCCTCATTGTAAGAGGTGTTCAGCACATAATTGTACTGAGCACCCATCTTCCAAAGCACCTCTCTGTCGCCGCCGGGGTCGGAGTAGACCAAGCGGTTATAGGTGTCGGAATCGTCGTTTAAGTCCCAATACATACCTTCCTTGATCTGTATGTAAGGGAAGATCGTGCCCGGATCTTCGGCAATACCCATTGCCGAAAGTATTTTATATATTCCCAAGGGAGTCTTAAGTGTGTCCTGCTTGCGCTCATCGCCGTCAGCAGAGCCCTTATAACCTACATAACCCTTACTTACCTGCTTCACTACCCATTTACCGTCGATCTTTTCCAATATCTTGAGTACACAAGCTGTTGAATTATAGTCCTCCACCGAAACAAGGATGACTTGAGTAGTATCACCGTAATCCTTGCCTAGCCTACCATCTAGCGTGTTGAGGTCAGGCACAACGGGATTGTCGGGTACAACAGGTGTGTCAGACGGAGTAGCGGGAATATCCGAAGGAGAAGTATTCTCCTCAGGAAGGGTAGGAACATCTGCAGGGGTCGAGGGTACATCCTCGGGAACTATGGGATTTTCATTGTTTGTTACATCGCCTTTGCCGGCAGGCTGATCGATCCCCTTATCGGCTGCAGATTTGCTGCAGCCGGTAAGCAGAAGAATAAAGATCAGCGTTAATGCAACAACTTTTCTCATTTTGCGAGGTTGAAGAATGCCTTGCGGCCGAGGTACTCAGCGCTGTCACCCAGTTCTTCTTCGATGCGGAGGAGCTGGTTGTACTTAGCAACACGGTCGGTACGGCTGGGAGCACCGGTCTTGATCTGACCTGCGTTGAGAGCAACGGAGATGTCAGCAATTGTGGTGTCTTCTGTTTCACCGGAGCGGTGAGAAACAACAGCGGTATAACCTGCGCGGTTTGCCATCTGAATAGCATCCAGAGTCTCGGTAAGAGTACCGATCTGATTTACCTTGATAAGGATAGCGTTAGCAACACCCTTTTCGATACCGGTGGACAGACGCTCAACATTGGTAACAAACAGGTCATCACCAACAAGCTGTACGCGGTCGCCGATAGCCTTGGTCAGCATATTCCAGCCTTCCCAGTCGTTTTCGCCCATACCATCTTCAAGGGAGATGATGGGGTAGGTGTCAGCAAACTTCTTCCACATATTGACCATCTGCTGCTTGGTCATGGTCTTCTTTGCCTTGGGCAGATCGTAGCAGCCGGTCTCGTCATTGTACCACTCGGATGTAGCAGCATCGATAGCGATCATAAAGTCCTCACCGGGCTTGTAGCCTGCCTTTTCGATAGCAGCAACGATAACCTTAAGAGCATCCTCATCCTTCTTCAGGTTGGGAGCGTAACCGCCTTCGTCACCGACACCTGCAGCGGGAGTGCCATTTTCCTTAAGAACTGCCTTCAGGGTGTGGAAAACCTCTGCGCAACGGCGGAGAGCTTCCTTCCAAGAGGGAGCGGAAACAGGCATGATCATGAACTCCTGAATGTCAACGTTATTGGTAGCGTGTGCGCCGCCGTTGAGGATGTTCATCATAGGAACGGGAAGGGTCTTAGCGTTGATACCGCCAATGTAATTGTAAAGGGTCTGACCAAGAGCTTCTGCTGCTGCCTTTGCAACTGCTAAGGAAGCGCCCAGAATAGCGTTAGCACCGAGACGGCTCTTGTTGGGGGTGCCGTCCAGCTCGATCATAAGCTTGTCAATAGCGACCTGATCAAGAGCATTCAAACCTACCAGAGCATCAGCGATCTCGGTGTTAACATTGTTAACAGCGTTCTCAACGCCCTTGCCCATGTAGCGGCTCTTATCGCCGTCACGAAGCTCGCAAGCCTCATAGATACCGGTAGAAGCACCGGAAGGAACTGCAGCTCTGCCGCAGAAAGACTGCTGGCCGTCGTCGACCAGAACTTCAACTTCAACTGTGGGGTTGCCACGGCTGTCGATTACCTCGCGGCCATGGACATCAATGATTTCAAGATACTTTTTCATATGCTTGCACTGTCTCCTTCTATTTTATTTTTAAATGGATCTACATTGTGATCAATAAGTGATTCGCCTGACATCTCAGCAGGTTTTTCAAGACCTAAAAGGTCAAGCAGGGTAGGTGCGATATCGCAAAGCGCACCGCTGTCGCGGAGAGCTATCTTGCGGTCGGTGACGATAAAGGGAACGGGAGCGCAGGTGTGAGCGGTGAAGGGATCACCATTTTCATCCAGCATCTTTTCGGCATTTCCGTGGTCAGCGGTGATAACTGCTGTGCCACCCAAGGAGTGGGTAAGCTCAACAAGCTCGCCGACCAAGGTGTCAACGACTTCGGATGCTATGCGTGCCGCATCAAAGTTACCTGTATGGCCAACCATATCGCAGTTTGCAAAGTTAAGAATGATAATATCAAAAGCGCCTGACTTGATTGCTGCTTCTGCTTCCTTTTTGACCTCGGGTGCGCTCATTGCGGGCACTGTGTCATAGGTGGGAACCTTGGGAGAAGCAACCAGCTTGCGTTCCTCGCCTTCAAAGGGGGCTTCTCTGCCACCGTTGAAGAAGAAGGTCACATGGGCGTACTTTTCGGTTTCCGCAAGTCTCAGCTGAGTAAGACCCTTCTTGGAAATATACTCACCAAAAACATTGCTCAGATCCTGGGGAGGAAATGCGATCTCAACATTGGGCATATTTGCATCATATTGAGTCATGCACACATAACGGGGCTTGATAGCCTTTTCGCGGACAAATCCGTCAAAGTTATCGTCAACCAATGTTGCTGTGATCTCTCTTGCGCGGTCGGGGCGGTAGTTGAAGAAGATAACACTGTCTTCACTTGTGATATAATCGCCTGTCACTGAGAAAGGACGGACAAACTCATCGGTCTCACCTGCGTCACAGCTTGCCTGAACTTCATCGGCGGGATTAGAGCTGAACTTGATTGCCTCTGGAGCGGGTGCAGAGGGAATATAGGCATTCTGACCGGTCAGGGTGCGGTACGCTAAAAGCACACGCTCCCAACGCTTGTCACGGTCCATTGCGTAATATCTTCCGCTGACCGAACCGATAGCAATATCGCCACCGAGAGTGTCTATCTTTTCTTGCAGCTGTCTGATATATCCGGGTGCAGTGCCGGGCTGAACATCGCGTCCGTCAAGGAAGCAATGTACGCGGGTGCGTGCGCCGTGCATTGCACACATTTCAAGCAGTGCAAAAAGATGATTTAGGTGACTGTGAACACCGCCCTCGGAAAGCAAGCCCATAAGATGAACTGTTTTTCCGTGCTTGACTGCATCCACCAGCACCTTGTTATCAAAGAAGGATCTATCTTTGATAGCCTTGTTGATGCGGGTAAGATCCTGATATACAACTCTGCCTGCACCAATGTTGGAATGTCCAACCTCACTGTTGCCCATCTGACCCTCGGGAAGACCTACAGACTCGCCGGAAGCCATAAGCTGTGTGGTGGGATAATTCTGCATCAGTGAGCACATATTACAGGTCTTGCCCGTAAGAATGGCATTTGCACAGGTTTTGGGAGCAATACCCCAACCGTCGAGAATCATAAAAACCAAAGGTTTTTTCTGTTTCTCAAAGGCGGCTTTTTCTGCTCTTGTAGGAAGTATTTGGGACATTAATTAACTCTCCTTTAATAATGGCTTTTCAGGTAGTTTATGCAATAATCGCATAAACTCTACCCCAAAAAGCAATATGTTCAGTTTTTTTCTGAACTTAAGCCTTAGAAGCTTCAACAATAGCGGCAAATGCGTCGGGCTTTAAGGAAGCGCCGCCGATAAGACCGCCGTCAATGTGGGGCATAGCCAACAGAGCCTTTGCATTCTTCTCGTTCATGCTGCCGCCGTAAAGGATGGAGATGGAGCGGGAAGGACGTGCACCATAGAGCTCACGAAGGCAGGTGCGGATAAGCTTGCAGACTTCGTTTGCATCTTCGGGGGTTGCGGTGTTGCCTGTGCCGATTGCCCAAATGGGCTCGTATGCTACTACTATCTTGCGGAAATCATCTGCAGAAAGTCCGTAGACAGCAGATTTGATCTGAACGCGAATGATCTCTTCGGTTACGCCCTGCTTGCGCTGCTCTTCGGTCTCACCGACACAAAGAATGGGGCGAAGTCCTGCTGCTATAGCAGAAGCGATCTTCTTGCGAACGATCTCGTCGGTGTCACCGAACATGCTTCTGCGCTCGGAGTGACCGATGATAACATACTTTGCACCTGCATCGATCAGCATTTCGGGGGAGATCTCACCGGTGAAAGCGCCCTTGCTTTCAAAATGGCAGTTCTGACCGCCAACAGCAATTCTGGTCTGGCGGAGTGTGCGCTTAACGGTGGTAATATCAATAGCGGGTACGCAGAGTACAATAGAAGTGTCCTTTACTGCGGAAAGGGGAAGAAGTGCGGTAGTAAGCTTTTTAGCCTCGGAAGGTGTAATATTCATCTTCCAATTTCCTGCGATGATTGTTTTGCGGTAACGTCTGTCCATTTTTATTTATCCTCCAAGCAAGCTACGCCGGGGAGGTTCTTGCCTTCGAGGAATTCGAGGGATGCGCCACCACCGGTGGAAATATGATCTATCTTATCTGCAAGGCCCATCAGTTCAACTGCGGAAGCGGAATCGCCGCCACCGATGATAGTAAATGCCTTGCTGTCAGCCATTGCCTGAGCAATAGCGCGTGTGCCGGTTGAGAAGTTGCTCATCTCAAAGACACCTGCAGGACCGTTCCATACGACTGTACCGCTGGAAAGAACCTTGTCACCAAAGAGCTTTGCGGTTTCGGGACCGATATCCATTCCCATCCAGCCTTCGGGGGTCTGACCTGCCTTGGCAGTCTTACGATTTGCTTCGTTATCAAACTTATCAGCAATAACATCATCAACGGGAAGCATGATCTTGCCTTCAGCCTTTGCAAGCAGAGCGCGCAGATCATCGATCTTCTCAGCATCACAGAGAGAAGCGCCGATCTCACCGCCCAGAGCCTTCTGGAAGGTGTAGGACATACCGCCTACGATAAGTATGTTGTCGCACTTGGGGAGCAGGTTCTCAATAAGAGCCAGCTTATCGGAGATCTTTGCACCGCCGAGAACAGCAGTGAAGGGACGAGCGGGGTTAGCAAGAGCCTTGCCCAGAACCTCAAGCTCGCGCTCCATAAGGAAACCGCAATATGCGGGGAGATACTTAGAAACGCCTTCTGTAGAAGCGTGTGCACGGTGAGCGGCACCGAATGCATCGTTGACATAAAGGTCAGCGCCTTCTGCCAAAGCCTTTGCAAATTCGGGATCGTTCTTTTCCTCACGTGCATCGTAGCGGACGTTTTCGATCAGCACAGCCTGACCGGGCTTGCAAGCAGCGCGGACAGCCTTTGCGCTTTCGCCGATAACATCGTCAGCCAAAATAACCTCCTGCTCAAGCAGCTCACTGAGACGCTTTGCAACGGGAGCAAGGGAATACTTGGGGTTGACTTCGCCCTTAGGTCTGCCCATATGGGAGCAGAGAGTAACTGCTGCGCCATTTTCAAGCAGATAACGGACTGTGGGAAGGGCAGATACTATGCGGCGATCATCCTGTATAACACCGTCCTTCATGGGAACGTTGAAGTCACATCTTACTAAAACTTTCTTACCTTCGAGAGAGATGTCTCTTGGAGTCTTCTTGGAATAGTTCATGTAAACTTCCTCCTTAAAATCAAAATTCATACATTTTCTATTATATATCCGTTTTTGTCAAATTTCAAGAACTAATTAGACCAAAACAGCCTTATTTTTCAAGGAGAAATGGGACTTTTTCTGTGTAAAATATGCAAAAACCCGAAAAAACAAAAAAAGCCATCGAGATAATGCCTATCTCGATGGTCTTAAAGTGTGTACTTATTGTTGAAGGTCTCTTCTCAAATAGGGAATCAAAGAGGGGTCGGTAGGGTTACCGTGCTCTTTGTCGTATTCCCATTTAAGCTGATATACATTGAAATCAAGTATTTTTTCTATTTCATCATCAACATTTTCGCCCTTGTCTCTCAGTGCTACAAGGCGCTCATATTCAGCCTTTCTGCGCTGAACTTCTATAGCGACTGCTCTGTCGCGTTCATAATGCTCATTGATATAGTTTGCTACCTTGTCGGCGTGCTCCCAAAAGTTGACGATATCAGCTTCATCTGCCCATTGCTTTTCCTCAGCTATCTCCTGCTCTGCAATTGCAACACTGCGGCTGCAGCCGATTCGTGCACAGCCTGCGGCGGCAAATGCGCGGGCATCCTCCAAGGTTCTGATCCCGCCTGCGGCCTTGATACTGCAACGCTCGCCAACCGTTTCGCGGATGATCTTAATATCTTCAAGGGTAGCGCCGCCGGAAGAAAAGCCGGTAGAGGTCTTGACAAAGTCAACACCGGTCTCGGCACAAAGCTTAGAGATATAGACCTTTTCCTCGTCGGTCAGCTGACAGCATTCTATAATGAGTTTGAGAATAACATGTCTTCCGCATACCTTGACAAGACTTTTGAGTTCATTTTCAAGCAGGGAAGTGGAGCGTTGCTTTATCCAACCGATGTTGACAACCACATCGATCTCATCAGCGCCCTCTATAATTGCGTCACGGGCGGCAAAGACCTTAGAGGAGGTGGATTCGTTGCCGTGTGGAAAACCAATAACGGTGCAGATTCTGGGTGCACCCGCCTGATAAAGCTTGCGCTTGCATAGGGGAATCCAGCAAGGCGCAACACAGACCGAGGCAAAGCCGTACTCCAAAGCCTCCTCGCAAAGCTGGCTTATCTGCTCGCTTGTTGCTGTAGGGTCAAGCTGAGTATGGTCAATGCAGGTACGCACACGGTAACGCAGATGCGCAGGAAGAGAGGCCTTGCGATCTTCGAGGGGATCATCTAAAAAGGTAACATTTTTCATTCCGAAAAAGTCTGATTTACTCATTGATTTCCTCCTCTGTATCTGCCGTATTTAAAGAGTTTTTATATTCATCAAGCTTGTCTGCAAAGTCACTCTGTGACAACTTTTCATAGGTAAAAGAACTAAACTCAGAAGGCTTCATAAACACATTCCAGGCAGTCATAAGCTGATTATTTTCAGCCGCAAACTCCTTGCCGTTCTTATAAAGCATCAGATCGTCCTTCACCTTAAGCATGCAGGGGTAAGCTATAACCTTACCCAACTGGTATACCTCTATCCACATTGCGCTGACCTGCTCAGCGGCATTCGCTCCATAATAGTAGCAGGCATCGCCGCGATTGCTGACTATAAAGCCCATAAGTCCCTTACTGCGCTTTATTTCCTTTACCAAAGCGGGTGCGTAGGTATTCATTGCATAATCATTCCTTTAAAAACATAGTCTTTACTGATTATTTTACCAACGAAGAGGCGGTTTGTCAAATAGGAGGCTGAAAACCGTGATAATGACTGTGGTTATCGTAATAATGCTTGGAGCGTCCTTGATTTTTGGAGCTGTAACAGGGCAGATAGCGCAGGTCTCGCAGGCTACAGTTTCGGGAGCGAAGGAGGCGGTGCAGCTTCTTTTGAATATATGCGGCACTATATGTCTCTGGAGCGGCTTGCTTGAAATAATGAATCGGTCGGGACTTGCCGCAAAAATAGCAAAGCTTTTACGCCCCGTTATAAAGCTGCTTTTCGGTAAATATGCCCAAGATGAAGAGGCATGCAGATATATCGGGCAGAATATGGCATCCAACCTCTTGGGGCTTGGCAGTGCTGCAACCCCCTCGGGACTCAAAGCGGCAAAAAGATTGAATCAGCTTTCAAAGCAAAGGGGAGAGAGTCCACACGCGGTTTTTCTGCTCATAATAATCAATACCGCGTCGCTTCAGCTGTTGCCCACCACTATAGCGGCGGTTCGAGCGGCAGAGGGAAGTGCCGCTCCCTATGATATTTTGCCCGCAGTTTGGCTTTCCAGTATAGTTTCGGTGCTTGTGGGTGTTACTGCGGCAAAGCTGATGAGGGGGAAGAAATGACAAATTATATAGTGCCTGCCCTTATGCTTGTTATTGTACTATACGGAGCATTAAAAAAGGTAGATGTCTTCGGTGCGTTCAGCGACGGAATAAAAGAAGGGCTAAAGGTCTGCAAGGGGATATTTCCTGCGATACTTGTAATGCTTACCGCCGTATCTATGCTAAGAGCAAGCGGCGTTATAGATATTATAACCAATCTCGCCGCACCTATATGTAATTGGCTGGGAATACCCGAGGAATGCCTGCCTCTTGCACTGCTGCGTCCCTTTACGGGCGGCGGCGCGTTGTCTATAGGCAGTGAGATAATCAAGAATAATGGGCCCGATAGCCTGACAGGAAGAATAGCTGCGGTAATGCTTGGAGCGAGTGAAACAAGCTTTTATACCATAGCTGTTTACTCGGCGTATCTTGGAATTAAGAATACCCGATATACTCTCGGTGCGGCACTTTCTGCCGATGCCGCCGCATTTATTATGTCGGGAATCGCGGTGCGGCTGCTGATGTGATAAAAATCCTCGGCTTTCAAAGTAAGCCGAGGATTTTTTTATTTCTTATATTTTATAGTATTTGTCTCGCTGAGTATCTCTTTTTTACTGCTCATCTGACCGACAACGATGGGGTCACCGTTTTCGGGAAGGTCTGTTGTGGAAAGTGTATTACTGTCTATAAACTTAGTATTTGTACGCTTTCCGTCAATGAGTATACAGCTGTATTCGGTGAAGTTTTCACCGGTGACATAAAATACATCATCTTCCATATACATTCCGTCAATAGTAATGTCCTTAATACCCATTTTGATCTCTGTAGGCTGATAGGGAGTACCCAAAGCGTAGTTTTCGCCGTAAAGCATATCATACTCTATCATAACAAGATCCTCGTGGGGAAGGTCTGCTTGATGGATACGGGAAACGATTCCACCACTGCCGCCGAGACATTCAAGCACATAGGAATAAAGCTCATAAGCATACAGGTCAACACGTTCGGTAGAAATGCCCGTGTCATAATTAGACCATATTACATATTCTGTCTGGAAGAGATTTTTATTGGAAAGATCTCTTTCCTCAAACTCAAAGCCGGGAAGGTGGTCACCATACATTACAACAATGGTTTCTTCGTCGCGATTGCTGAGTTCTTCCAGTAATTCGCCTATGAACAGGTCCACCTCATAGAGTTGGTTGACATAGTACTCAAAGCCGTCGATCTCAAGATCGCTGATATACTCGGATACATCGATGAGATTGTTGTCTGAAACGGGTGTGGAGGGGTACTTTCCGTGTGCCTGAACAGAAATGGTATAAACAAAGTCGTTACCCTCGGAGCTGTCAAGGCAAAGAAGTATCTCTTCGGTAAGCATACCATCGATTGCCCAACCCAAAGGATTGCGCTCAACATCGCTCATATAATCCAAGGAGATAAAAGAGTCAAAGTTCAGATTGCTGAAAACTGTATTTCTGTCATAGAAATTACCCACATTGTTGTGGATAGCGTGGCAGGTAAAGCCATATTTTTTGAGATAGGTGTTGATGCTTTCACTGGTTGTATCTTGCAAGACGGTCTTATAAGGATATTCACCTGTACCAAAATCGTGTATGCTCATACCTGTAATACACTCAAACTCGGTGTTTGCAGTACCTGCGCTGATGGAAGGAACTGTCAAAAATCCCGAGGGGTATTTTTCCTTAAGTGAACGGAAAATAGGTGTGGCATCCTGAGAAAGCTTAGCACCGTTGATATACTCAACATCAAAGAAGGATTCAAGCTGCAAAAATATAATGTTGGGGAAACTTTCGGGAGCGGTCTCATTGGGAAGCTTATTCATTATTTCTTCGATAGCGTCAGCGGAGTATTCGGAGGGTTTATCGATACCGCGGTCAACTACCGATGCTGAGAAGCAATAGGTAAAACCGTAATCCTCATAAGCCTGAGCAAGATTGGGCAATTCGGTAGCAACAGTGTTTGTAGCGATACACAAGGCAGTAGTGCCATAGGTTACAATTCCCATCACAACGATTGCCGCAATGGAGCGCAAATAGTTGACCTTGTATTTAAAGCATTTTATCCAAATATAAACAAGCAGGGCAATGGCTGCCACAAAAGCGAGACCGATAAGAATGAGGTGCCATACCTTCATATATACCTCTATAATATCGGAAACCGAGCTGAGAAGCAGTATATCGACCATTCCAAGGGGAGTAATGCGGTTGCTGAGTACAATTCCGTTGGCAACACCCAACCCAAACCATACCGCGCCGATGAAGGTGACAAAGAAATAACGCTTGCTGAAAAGGAAGCAGGGGGTAAAGGTCAAGCCGATAATTATCGCGTTATATAAAAACACGTGGGGAGTAAGAAAAACAAAGCCCAAGGCGCTGATAAGCGAATGACGGCTGATTGTTTCTATAACAAAAACTAAGAGCATAGCAATGATGGCAATATGCAAAATAGGCTTTTTTGCAAGAGCCGCGTGAGATTTCTTCATCCACCTGAGAGCAATGCATGCCCAATCATAAAGCTTGCGAAGTACCTTGTTTTTGGGTGGCTTTATTTCGCGTACCTTCTTTTCACGAGCAGGCGTTTCCTGCTCGGCTTTTTTAGGTTTATTAAAAAGTTTGATCATAAATATCCCTCATTATTTAAAGCAAGTTTAAACAACACAACAGTATAATTATACTACTAAAACTCATTTATGTCAACTTAGGTCGAAATATAACGAGTATGATCGGATGCTAAAAGTGTAAAGATATTCCATTTTACATTCTATGAAAAATAAATAAAAAATTGCCAAAACAAAACCCTGTCCGTAGTGGACAGGGTTGATTTTTCGGTATTACTTATTTGAACATTGTGCCGCTGCCAACATAGGCATTCTTGTAATAAGTAGTGCTAAGAGATGCATACTCAACATTCTTGCCTGTTCTGGGAGCGTGGATAAACATTCCGTCACCTACATAGATACCAACATGACCGACATCGTTGCCTGTATCAGCACGAGTGAAGAATACTAAGTCACCGATCTCAAGCTGAGATTTGCTGATCTTCTTAACGCTGGTGTGGTACTGTTCATAGGATGTACGGCAAATGCTGATGCCAAAGTGATTATAAACATACTTGACCAAGCCGGAGCAGTCAAAGCCCTTAGGAGTGGTTCCGCCCCAAACATAGGGAACACCCAAGAAGGTCTCAGCATAATCAACGATCTGCTGACGAAGCTTCATCTCTGAGGAAACGCCGCTACCCGCAGTGCTTGAAGAACTACCGGAAGAGGAGTTGCCGGAGTTGCTTCCACCGGAATTGCTGCTTGTAACGGTAAGGAACTTACCCACATTAACATAGAGGGGACTTACATAGCCCTTGATTCCTTTGTATTTGATCTTGAACCAACCGTCATTTATACCGATGATCTCTGCAGTCTCACCTTTGGGTATAGAAGTAAGGATCTTATAAGAGGTGCTGGGTCCGGAACGGACATTGAGGGAAGAAGCTGTGATCTGTACACTACCTGCCTCAACATTCATAATAGGCTGAAGATCAACATAGTCAATATGAATATAACCTACAGTTCCCTCATAAGAGACCTTGTAGAAGTTGGTGTGCTTGGACAAAACCGCAACTCTTTCTCCATCATAGAGCCTGTCCAGAATCTTGGAAGATGTGTTGGGCATCTGGCGAAGATTGACTGCTGAGTTTACATCTATTGTACCACCCTGAATATCGAATGCAAAAGCAGATATCGACATAAGAGCAACAAGCACAAAAGTCAGCAGAAGGTATTTAATAAATGACGACTTCATAGTTTATCCTCCATCGTTTTTGAGATGCTTGACTTATTTGGGAGCAAGAGCCCTTTCAAGCCAAACCGAAGCTAAATCCACTGCTGCGAACAATCCTATACGCTCTGCCGATTTGACAATGCGGTCCTTTGCGCTTATATCAGGGTCAGTAAACTGAAGCTGAACAAGCACTTTACCCGAAAGCTTAAGATCCTCCAGGGGAGAAGAGGACAAGATCTGCATCATTATAATATATTTGTCAGCCATGCTGCCGTAATATATTATATTGTCTTTCCGCATCAGCGGACGTCCCTTATAAGTCAGTGGTAATTGATTCATAATAGCCTCCATTGATATAATAACTTAAAAGATTACAAAAGTCAAACAAAAAAGTTACAAAAGAGTAACAGCGGAATGCACAAAGTTTTCGCTGCTATTTTATGCAATATATACAAAAAATGCGTGTTTTGACCAATAAAGCCCCGTTTTTCCACGGAGCTTTATCTCATTTTTGACATAAATTGTTACAATTTGTAATATTTGTAACAATCACTTTGTGAGATAGCTGCGAACAAGTTCTCTAAGCAGCTCGTCGCGGTCAAGCTTGCGAACGAGTGCACGGGCATCCTTATAATTGGTGATATAGGTGGGGTCCTCCGAAAGGATATAGCCGACGATCTGATTGATGGAGTTATAACCCTTTTCTTCAAGAGCGTCGTAAACCTTGCGAAGAATGATCTTATTCTGATCGATGACTTCGTTTTCGAGATTAAAGACCTGAGTTCCGTCGAGCATAATTTTACCTCCCATACCTAAAAAACGATAAAACTGCAGGGCAAATGTACCCATAATTACCATCTTAAGAAATTATAGCATAATTTAACTCGGGTGTAAAGTGATTTTCTTGTCACTTTTTGCATAAAACAAGGACAGATATCATATCTGTCCTTGTTTAGCATCTTGTTGAGTATTTGTGTTATTAGCCTCTGAGTACTGCTCCCAATTCATCTGCAAGAGAAGTGAGAATATTGCTCAAGGCTTTGTCTGCCTCTTCACCGGTCAGTGAGCGGTCATCAGCACGGAGAACAAGGTTAAAAGCAACGGACTTTTTGCCGTCGTCAATGCCCTTGCCGCGATAGATGTCAAAGAGCTTGACATCCTTAAGCAGACCCTTTGAAGCCTTCTTTATGACCTTTTCAAGTTCACCCACAGTAACTGCTTCGTCGCAGACCACTGCAATGTCACGGGTGAGGGAGGGGAATTTGGGCAGAGGTACATATTCGGGGTCAGCACCCTTTACGCTCATCAGCTTGTCAAAGCTGAGCTCGGCGCAATAAAGCTCGCCGTCAACACCATAGTTGCGGGCAACAAGGGGATGAATCTGTCCCAATACACCGATGCATTCACCCTTTGCGTAGACATTTGCACATCTGCCTGGGTGGTAAGAGGGATTGTCAGTGCAAGGCTCGTAGCTTATCTCATCAGCGCGTATATCTTCAAGAAGAGCCTGAATATGACCTTTCAGTGCAAAGAAGTCCATATCGTCGCCGTAGGCGCCCATAGAAAGAATCTTTGCTTCATTTGCAAGACCGTCGCCGTTTCCTGCAAGGTAGATCCTGCCTATCTCATAAAGCTTGACATTTTTGTTGCGGTAATTGTAGTTACGGGTAAGTATCTCAAGCATTGAGGGAAGAACAGTGGTACGCATAATAGAGGTATCTTCACCCAAGGGGTTAAGTATCTTAAAGGATGCGCGACGCTTATCGTCCTCTGCCCATCGGATCTTGTCATAGTAGGAGGGAGAGATAAAGGAGTAGGTGATTATCTCGTCATATCCGCAACTGCGGCAAAGTGTGCCGAGGCGGTTTTCCAACTGCTGTTCCGGATTGTAGCCGCCCTTGGTGGTCTGACCGCGCATAAGTGTGCAGGGAATATTGTTGTATCCGTAGAAGCGGGCAACCTCTTCTGCAAGGTCAGCCATACGGAGAACATCACTGCGCCAAGAGGGAACGGCAACAGCATCACCCTCTACGCCAAAGCCTACCTTGGTGAGAATGTTCTGCATAGTAGCCATATCCAGATCTGTACCTAAAAGTCCGTTGATCTTTTCGGGCTCAAGCTTGAGGACAGTTATAGAGGGGGTAAAGTTGATAATATCGATAGTTCCGTCAAGCACTTCACCTGCGTCAAGCATTTCAACCAGCTCACAAGCGCGATCAACTGCGGGAAGCGTATTCATAGGATCGAGACCCTTTTCAAACTTTGCGGAAGCCTCGGTACGCATACCGAGAGAAAGAGCGCCCTTGCGGATGCAAGTGCCGTCAAAGCAAGCGGACTCAAAAACAACATCGACGGTATCTTCAACGATCTCAGAATTAAGGCCGCCCATAATACCTGCAAGACCCACGGCACGATCCTTGTCGGCAATGACCAAATGATCTGCATTCAGCTTGCGTACATTTCCGTCGAGAGTAGTCAGCTCTTCACCTTCTGCAGCGCGGCGGACGATGATCTTTCCGCCCTTAACATAGCGGTAGTCAAAAGCGTGCATGGGCTGACCGTATTCCAGCATTACATAGTTGGTAATATCAACGATATTATTGATAGGACGAACACCCATTGCGCGCAGACGCTCACGCATCCATTTGGGAGAAGGTCCAATTTTTACATTGCGAACCATACGGGCAGAGTAGCGGGGGCAAAGCTCGGGGTCGGAAGTCTCAACTGTAAGCAGATCGGAAAGGCTGCCTTCAGCGCCACCCTTTACAACGGGTGTATGAAGAGTAAGTTCTGTATCAAAGGTTGCAGCTGCCTCACGGGCAAGACCGATAACAGAAAGACAGTCAGGTCTGTTGGGGGTTATCTCAAACTCCACAACGTGATCATCTAAACCTACAGCCTCGCGGATGTCCTGACCGACCTTGACATCAAGCTCACTGTCGTCAGAAAGGATCCAAATGCCGTCCTCGAAAGCAGCGGGAAAGTCACGCTGATCAAGACCAAGCTCTTTAAATGAGCAAAGCATACCATTGGAAACCTCGCCGCGAAGCTTGCCCTTTTCGATCTTGATGCCGCCGGGAAGTGTGGACTTGTGCAAAGCAACGGGAACAAGGTCGCCCTCCTTCACATTCTGTGCACCGGTGACTATCTGGGTGGGTTCGCCTTCGCCTACATCTACCATACATACCCACATATGGTCGGAGTTTTCGTGGCGCTTCATAGTGAGGACCTTACCGACTACAACATTGGTGATCTCTGCACCTGTATCAACGGTGACTTCCACCTTAGAGCCGGAAAGGGTCATTGCCTCGGCAAATTCCTTATCGGAGGCAGTAACCTTTACAAATTCATTAAGCCATTTTCTGCTGAGATTCATATTTCTGCACTCCTTTCATTAAAACTGCTCGAGGAAGCGGACATCGTTTTCAAATATCAAACGAAGGTCTGCTATCTTAAAGCGGCGCATTGCGGTACGCTCAAGGCCAATACCGAATGCCCAACCGGAATATACATTAGTGTCAATACCTGCCATCTCCAAAACTCTGGGATGGATCATACCTGCACCCAAAAGCTCTATCCAGCCTTCGCCCTTACAGGTGGGACAGCCTACGCCGCCGCACTTGTGGCACTGAACATCCATTTCGCAAGAAGGCTCGGTAAAGGGAAAGTGATGGGGACGGAAGCGGGTCTTGGTGCCCTTGCCGTAAAGCTGCTCAACAACAGTGTTAAGTGTGCCCTTAAGGTCAGCCATAGTAACGCCCTTGTCGATGACCATACCCTCCACCTGATGGAACATAGGAGAGTGGGTAGCATCAACCTCATCCTTGCGGTAAACTCTGCCGGGAGCGACGATACGAATGGGCAGTTCCATAGTGTCCATAGCGCGTACCTGCATAGGAGAAGTCTGGGAGCGAAGCATAACCTTGCTGTCTTTATCAAAATAGAATGTATCGGACCAGTCACGAGAGGGATGTCCCTCGTCTGCATTCAGACGGTCAAAGTTTAGCTCTGCAAACTCAATCTCAGGTCCATCAAGAACCGTAAAGCCCATACCTATGAATATTTCCTTGATCTCATCAAGGGCAATGTACATAGGATGACGATGTCCTACAGAGACTTCCTTTCCGGGAATGGTAACGTCAACCTTTTCAGCCTTGAGCTGTTGCTCCAAAGCTGCTTCTGCAAGCTTGACCGATGCGTCATCAATGGCCTTTTCAAGCTCTGCACGAACCTCGTTTGCCAGCTGACCGACTATGGGGCGTTCTTCAGCGCTCAAAGTGCCCATTCCGCGAAGAATTGCGGTAAGCTCGCCCTTTTTGCCAAGATACTTTACTCGGGCATTTTCAAGTTCTTCGCGGCTTGTTGCAGCGTTGATAACTTCCAGTGCCTGAGCAAGGATGTTTTTGAGTTGTTCCTTCATTTTTGCACCTCTGTATGGTTATATTTTTAACATTTTAAAATAAAAAAAGCCTCCGTCCTTAATAGGGACGAAAGCAAACTTCCGCGGTACCACCCTGATTTTCCGCCATAAGCGGAACACTCTTCATCGCCTTGACGCGGCGGCTTCGGTATCTGCCTACCCACAAACGCTTCAGCAGAACTGCTCCAAAGTGAACTTCACGCAAACCCTTCGCAAAACGGCTTCCAGCCTATGACCGTCTCTCTCTGTACGGCAGATATACGCTACTCTCTCTATCAACGCATTTATAAGATATATAACACATTTGCGTCAAAAATGCAAGAGATAAAATACATATATGGCACAAAAATCACATAGATTTGGACAAGAGGTGATTTTTTGAAGAGGATTTTTGCTATCGGAATGATATTGCTTGTTCTTTTCGGTTGTAAGGAGAAGGATAATACCAAGGATATATCGGCACTCTATGATGGAGATATATCTTGTACAGTGCGTATAGAGGTGCAAAGTGAGCCTGCGGCGGAGTATATCATTTCTTTCAAGCGGGAAGCACAGCGTGATACGGTGGAGATACTTTCTCCCGCTTCGGTTGACGGAATAACCGCGCAGATAGAGAGAGGCAGTGCGGCTATTTCCTATAACGGAAAATATCTACAGACTTTGCTTCCATCATATTGGGGCGCTTCGCCTGCCGATGTAATGAGCGCGGTCTTTGACGACCTTGCCACATCCACACCCCAAAGAACAGTGACTGATGAGCAGATAATGCTTGAATATAAGGAACTTACCGAAAGTGCAGAAATGTACCGATACGTATACCTCAATAAGGACACTCTTGCCTTTGAAAGGGCAGAAATAGAAATCGACGGCGAGGTGCTTTTGCGGGTAAACTGCACAAGCTTTCAAGCATATTGAGGTTGTTTATTTTGTGATCTCCGCAGCATAAAGATTATGTAAGCTTTTAATAGAAGAGGGAATACAGTTCAGTGTTTCATCGTTGGGGAATATCTCGCGGAGAAAGGCAGCACCCTGTTCGACTCCTTCCATAAAAGCTACGGCGGCTGTGGATAATATCATATCATCGTGGTAATCAAAAATGTTCTGAAAATACTCTTTGTACTCGGTGCAGATATCTTCCGACTCTATACCCATATACAATGAAAGCATCTCTCTTTCCGCGTCGCAATAATCGGCATTCTGCTCTGCGTCACCTGCTTCAAAAAGTTTTTCAGTAACAAGACGATCAAAAGAGTTATAAGGCAGATCGCGAATATAGAACTTCTCAAAAGCCGCACAGACCCCTCGCTTGAAAGAAAAAGACATTGAGTATCTGCAGCATTTTAGTGAGAGCTCTTCGATCTTTGAAATGATCTCCGCTTGCTCGGATGATAGTATTTTTTTGAGCGTGTTTACGCTTTTATTGTAAAGGTTAAAGCTGCTTAAAAAGGGATGATCGATCTTTCTTAATTCTTCCTCGGCTCTTTTGTAAATATCAATAAAAACTTCTTCAGAGAGGTGTGACTCTATTAATCTTGAAAGGATGGACTTCTTTTTCATAATTGAACCCCTTTATATAATTTATGGTGGCAATGCTACCATAAATTATAATTGCATCGCCGTGTTTATGTCAATAGTGCTATTACATAAACTAATAGTATAGCAATGAATTAAAAAAAGGCGGTGATAATATGCGAGTTAAAAAAGAAGAAAACATTCAATTGGGAAATGAGATCAGAATTGCAAGAGAAAGAGCCGGACTTACTCAGGAGCAGTTTGGAGAGATCGTATCACTTGGGGCTAAAAATGTATCGGACATAGAACGGGGAGTGACCGGTATAACTGTTTCCACATTGAAAAGAATATGTGAAAAACTCTCTGTGTCACCTGATGTTATTCTGTTCGGAAATCGTGACAAAAACGATGTGCAGTTTATCAGTGAAAGATTGGAGCGCCTATCACCGGAAGACTATAAGCCTATTGAGGTCTTTTTGAATCAGTATTTTCTCTTGATCGCAAGAAAAGGCAAAGATTAAGCATATGAAAGATATACTTCAAGAAATAACAAGGCTCAGAATGAAGCGCGGTTGGAGTGAATATGAGTTAGCAAAATACTCAGGACTGACTCAATCTACAATTTCTACTTGGTATTCAAAAAATCAAATGCCCACAATTCCATCCTTGCAGAAGATTTGTGATGGGTTGGGGATAACTATGTCACAGTTTTTTGCAGAAGACGAAGACTTGATATCACTTACAAAAGAGCGGAGAGAAGTTCTTGATGATTGGTCTTCGTTGAATTTTCAACAGCAGAAGATAGTAAAAGACCTAATGAAAAATATGTGAGAGCATAATTATTTTTTTATAAAAACTCCTTCTACCGAGGGAGTTTTTTGTAATAGTACATTTTTTGATACTACTGTAGAGATAGTAAAAAAGGGTATTAATTCCAACTTATATATTATAAATATGTGCTTGCAAGGTACTATCTCTTGTGCTATAATTAACAATGTATAGAACCAATCACAAGGTTTTGCGTTTTTGAATAGTATGTGTAGAGGACTTCGCCTTTCTTTGCGGTGGCGAAAATCCCGACACAGGTGATTAAAAACCGTCCCCGCGTGGAAAGATAAGATTGCGGATATGTCCGACAATTTCCTGCGGAGAGTGATATGATTGGAACTTAATGTAAGACGCGGAGAAATATATTATGCCGACCTGAGTCCCGTAGTAGGCAGTGAGCAAGGCGGTATGCGGCCTGTACTTATCGTTCAGAATGATGTTGGTAATCGTCACAGTCCTACCGTTATTGCGGCGGCTATAACTTCTCAGCAAAATAAAACGCGCTTGCCGACCCATATCGAGATTTCTGCCCGAGATTACGGACTTTCGAGAAAATCGGTGGTCCTGCTCGAACAGATACGAACCCTCGACAAGCGAAGACTCAGAGAAAGAATGGGCTGTTTGGACACTGCCCTGATGCAACGGGTTGATGATGCCATAGCGGTCAGCTTTGGCCTTACAGAAAGTAAAAGTGAATCCACAGTGGAGGGATAATAGATATGAACAAAAAGAAATGGACGATCACCCTTTCGGCAATACTGCTTGTGCTACTTTCGGTAGCGGGTTATTTTGCAATTGCTGCAGAGTACGGCACGCAGGAAGATCCCCTTGTTACACTCAGTTATGTAAATAATGTTCTTTCGCCTCAGGTAATGCAAAAGCTGCAGCAGGAGCTTGATGCAAAGGCAGGCGAGGTTTCCGCAGAGATAGATACCAAGGTCAAGGCTGCAAGTGATGAGATCGACAAGAAGATCGCTGAGTATCAGGCGGCTGCCGCAAGCGGAACGCTGAGCGAGGAGATGATAAATTCCATCGCCGATGCAGTTATCGCTAAGATGCAGGCAGAAAAGGACGACGAAGAAACTGCAAAGGCTCCCGTTTGGGAACTTGTCACCCTCAAAAAGGGTCAGCAGATCAATTTCCGTCTTGGCTGTGAGTTCGTTCTTCGTATCGGCGAAGCCACCTGCGTATCAAGCGGAACTACCGGTCCCATCAGTCTCAGTGATGCAACGGTAATCGGCCCCGGTAAAAACTATGTTACCAATCATCTCTATTTGGTAACCATTGACACAGGCAGAGGCCTCAAGGCAGTCAGTGACACCGTTAAGGTGCTTGTCTGCGGCGATTATACCATTCAGTAATTTACAGATAGAATAAAAAACACTGTTTCGATCATTGAAACAGTGTTTTTTATTTTACATTACCTTTGCCATATCGCGGCGCAGTCGATTTATGATCTTCTTTTCAAGACGGGATATGTAGGATTGAGAAATGCCCAAACTGTCGGCAACCTCCTTTTGGGTCATCTCATCCTTGCCACCCAAGCCATATCGCATAGTAATAATAGTCTGCTCACGCTTGGATAGCTTGCCAAGCAGACTGAGAAGGAGCGCTTTTTCTGCGTCATCTTCAACGGGTCGTATAACACAATCGGGATCGGTGCCCAATATATCTGAAAGTAGTAGTTCGTTTCCGTCCCAATCGGTGTTTAATGGTTCGTCAATGGATACCTCTGCACGCTGATTCACTGTTTTACGCAAATGCATTAGTATCTCGTTTTCAATACAACGGGACGCGTAGGTGGCAAGCTTGGTATTCTTGTCCGCACGGAAGGTGTTGACCGCTTTTATCAGCCCGATGGTTCCTATAGAGACCAAGTCTTCAGTGCCCACCCCCGTATTGTCAAACTTTTTGGCAATATAGACTACCAGCCGCAGATTGTGTTCAATCAACTCGGTGCGAATACTTTGCTGCTCACCGGTGTAGCCTTCCAAAAGCTCCGCTTCCCGCTCAGGGGAAAGGGGAGGCGGTAGTGAATCGGGTCCGCCAATATAATGAATGCCGTCACGACGGGAAAAGCCGAGTTTTTGCAAGATATGCCGCAATTTTTCACGCATTTTTGCCAATAAAAGCCTCATATTTATACTCCTATAATGGCGCGGCAGTTTCCTGCCGCGTTTATTTCTGTGCCGCTGATACCTAATATGTAATCTTGTTTTGTCCCGTTTACCAATACTGTATCAGGTTTAAAGGTCAGCATAAGTCCGTTGTCCGATGCCGTTGAATATGGAATAAGCGAAAACCTGCCCGGATAAATTTCAGCAAGCTTTTTAAACATATCGGAAGCGCTCTCACCGCTGGTCAGTATGTCCTGCATAGTCTTTGGGAAAAGGTCTACGCATTGGTTAGCGCCTATAACGATAACGGACTTTCCCGTGTAAGGTTCGCACAGATTATTTCCGCTGTCCTGCAAAGCTCGTATTTTTATATTTCGGCTTCCGTGGGTTATCTCAACATCCGAGCTTTTCCCACCCTGCACCGCATCACCATGACCGAAGATAAGCCTGATAACACAATAGGCAAGTAGGGTGGCGGCAATCATCATCGGTACTGAGAGGTTAGCATAAACGGTGGCTCCTTGCACGCTTATTCCGTCGGAGACACCGAGCCAACATAAAACGCTGACCGCTCCGGCAAAGGCAAAGGACATAGCGGTGAAAAGGGTACACACTCCGCCAAGCTTTTTTGCTCCAAAGGTTATAAGGCAAACAAGTGCGCAAACTACAGCCTTTGCTATAAATGATCCGTAAACGCCAAAAGATACAAAGTAGAGAGGAATTGCCGCCAATGCGGCAAAGACCGAGCCGAGAATGAGCCGAAAGCGTTTTGGATATCTGCCCCAAAGTATTCCTGTAAGCCGCAAAAGCAGATAGTCGGGTATTAAGTTTACAATAAAGAGAACATCTATGTAAATAATCTTCATAGCAAGATTTTACTATGTCCACATATGAGAAAAAAGTCAAAAGAGGGGGACGGGTATATTATTTTCATCTATGCAAAAGACGGCATAAGGTCTGCCTTGTACATCGAAAACCGTCAGGCAGAAGAAGAATGCCGACATAGGACTGTCTTTTGCGGTATCAAAAGGGAAATATACATATCTTTTGCCTTTATAAACAGCAGTGTAGGCTGAGTTTTGCCTTATAAGGCATTGCCGCAAAAGCTCATCCTTTACAAAATCGCATTGCATAACAGAAGCTCCGTGAGATATGGCAAAGGGCAAGGGGAAAGCTGATACTTCACCGGGACGGCTTCGCAGTATTTCGGCATATTGCCATTTGCTTAGATCGAACTCACCCCGTTTTTCCAAAACAAAAAGGTCTCCTTGTGGCATCATAACACCCAAAGGCATACATTGCTCACCAACAAGCTCCAATCGGTATATATAATCCTTGTTTATCGGACAGCGTGCAGTAATTCCCGAGCCTGTCCTTTGCAAAGTGCCTACCTTTTCTCCGCATAGGTAAATAGGAAGCATAAAAAACCACCTCGGCTATATTTATTCCGAGGTGGCTTCGTTTATTCTGATTTTTCGTTTGATGGGCACTTTGTCCGCAAATCCCAAAAATAGCCAAAAATACGGAGCGGTAATGGATATGCTGAAAAGGAAAAATGCCTGAACCACATATCCCAAAACGGCAATAGCACAAACCTCCCGCAAAGGCTTTTTCTTTTTGAGCAATACTGCGGCAATGGCGACCACAAAGGGAACAAGACCGATAATGCCTACAGTAACAAGAAGGTTGAGATACTCATTATGGGCGGTGTCAACACCGGTGCGCAAGGTGCGTTGCCAGATGGGAGAGAACCTCTCAAATATAATATTAAATCGCATAACACCCGTATCGGGACCGCTGCCAAGCAGAGGATATTCTTTGAACATCTCAATGCAGCGTTTCCATATCCTTATGCGGTTTGAACCAAACTCATCCTGCAGGTTTCCGTGCATGACCTGATTGAGCTCATACACAAAGCCGCTCTGCGCATCACTGTTGTAGATATATATTATGCCGACAATTAAAACAAGCACCAACACGCCGAGCATAACCGCCCGAAGAAGCTTTGCATTTACGGGAAAATTGACCTTTCTCAAAAGCCAACCGCCTAAAGCAAGCAAAGCGGCAAAGGCCAAAAGCGGGATAAGCATTCCGCCCTCGCGGAATGAAAAAGAAAAGTCGGGGTGGTTATAAACGGGAACTAAAAAATAACTTACGGCAGTTCCAAAAACCAACACTGCAACAGCCGTGAGGGTGCGGCAGATGCGGTTTTTGTCGGTCAGCATAAAGACTATGCATAAAAGGATCGCGGCGGCAACACCTATCTTTGCTCCCGATATATCGGAGAACATCAATAGGAAGAATGCACTAGTCAAGGGGATGAGGATGAGATAGTCATACCTCTTTTTGCCCGTGATGAACCAAGCAAAAAACAGAGGAATAATGACCGATAAAAACGCACCCGCAATTCCTGCATTGCCGATAGTGCCAATAAAGGGTGCGGTGTAGACATCCATTGCGGCATAGTAATAATATACATCGGGATACAGTCCCAACGGATTGAGATTACATATCTGTAAAATACCTATTACCGAAAATCCCACCGCGGCAAGAGCAAGAGGGAGTATATGACGGCGCTTGAAGCTTATTCCAACACCGCAGAAAAAGGTGAGACAGTAAAAAAATACAGTCAGCACACCCTCATTTCGAGCCAAGCCTAAGAATGTACCTTCATAGGGCGAAGCCAACGCCGAAATGCAGGTTGCAAGCAGATATACAAGCACCGCCCACTGTGCTACAGTGTGGGGGTATGGAAAGCGTTTGTCAAGCAAACAGCATACAAATCTGAACAAGGCAAAAACGGCTGTAACCACCATAAAAAACACCATTTTTGTCTTGGTGATGTCGGAATAACCATTTGGCGAGAATACTAACGGAAAGGCAAACAGCATAAGCCATATATAGATCTCGCCGCCGATGTTTTTAACCTTGGTCATTTGCAATGAGTATACGAATAGCATTGACCGCGGCGGTTATTGCGTCAATGGTATTGTGCTTTTGTTCTTCAACAATGCCCGCGGCGGCGCGTTCCTGATTCCATATTGTGTGGAATACAGCACCCGCTCTTGCGCCCAAAATAGATGCAATGACAAACAATGCGCCCGATTCCATTTCGCTGGCAAGGACCCCTGCCTTTTTCCAAGCATCCCATTTGTTCAAAAGCTCCGCGGCGGCAGGCATTCTGTTGGGGGAATGCTGACCGTAGAAGGAATCCTTTGCCTGAACGATACCAAGATGGTGAGGTTTTTCCATAGCTTTTGCGGCTTGACGAAGAGCCAGAACAACATCGGGGTCGGCAACAGCGGGAAACTCGATGGGAACATACTGAGTTGTTGTACCATCCTGTCTGACCGCGCCCGTTGCAATAACAAGATCACCGGGACAGACCTTTTGATTGATTCCGCCGCAGGTGCCTATGCGGATAAATGTATCAACACCGCACTCAAACAGTTCTTCAACTGCGATAGCGGCAGAAGGAGCGCCGATACCGGTAGAGCAAACCGAAACGGATACACCGTCAAGCTTACCGGTAAAGGTCACAAACTCGCGGTTTTGTGCAATAAACTTAGGCTCGTCAAAAAGAGCCGCTATCTTTTCGCATCTGCCGGGGTCGCCGGGAAGTATGCAATATCTTCCCACATCGCCTTTTGTGATACCGATGTGCATTTGTTTACCGTTAACCAGCATAAAAACTCTCCTTTGGGATATTTTAAATATTGTTTATATAATTATATCACATAGATGGCAGTTTGCAAGTCAAGTTCTGCAAAACTGCTGCATATAGATGTAGAGCAATCAAAAAATAGGAGGTAAAGAAATGTCACAGGGCAAATATCTTCCCGAAGGCAGAATAGGAAATAAATGTACCACCTTTGATTCTCTTGAAAGGGCAATGCGGGAAGGAACGGTGACAGAAGGAAGAGCAGTAAGATGTACCGACCGTCACGAATTGATCATAGATATAAACGGTATCAAGGGGATAATTCCCAGAGAAGAAGCGGCAATGGGGATAGACAGCGGAAAAACCAAAGAAATAGCTATTCTTTCACGGGTCGGAAAGAATATCTGTTTTAAGGTAACGGGCAGAGAGGGCGACACTTTTATTCTTTCTCGCAGAGCCGCTCAGGAGGAAGCACTTTCATACTATATGAACAATGTTCAGATAGGTGAAGTCATCGAGTGCAGAGTTACCCACATAGAGCCCTTCGGAGCATTTGTAGATATCGGTTGCGGGGTCATATCTATGATAGGCATTGAAAATATTTCGGTATCCCGTATCGGTCATCCCGATGAGCGCTTTTATCCCAAGCAGGACATATATGCCGTTGTTTCGGGAAAAGACCGCAAAGAGGGAAGAATACTGCTTTCTCACAAAGAGCTACTGGGTACATGGGAACAGAATAGTGAATTGCTCCGCGCAGGGGAAACGGTCAGCGGAATAGTTCGTGGAGTGGAGGATTACGGCATTTTTGTTGAGCTTGCGCCAAACCTTTCAGGTCTTGCTGAGCGCAAGGAAGGAATTGAATGCGGAATGAATGTTTCTGTATTTATAAAGTCTATAACCCCCGAGCGAATGAAGATAAAACTGATAATTATCGACAGCGAGGAACAGGAATACTATGAGCCGATAAGCGAGGATGACTATTACATCACCGATGGTATACTCTGCTCGTGGCGGTATAGCCCTATTTGCTGCCGAAGCAAGCTGATCGAAACAGTGTTTTCATAAAATAATACCTGTTTGGATTCATCCAAACAGGTATTATTTTATTCATTTAAGGTGAAGACCCATTTGCAGGCACAACTGTTATCTGTTATTTCAGGGTAACAGCTGCAGCAAGAACATGTGATGCGATCATCAATGGTCTTTGCAAAGCCGCTGTATTCGGAAATTCCCACCGATTTGCAAGGGTGAAAATCCATACCCTTTCTTGTGCGGGCAGATTGGACTCGGCAATCGATGACGGTATATGTGAGAGTGTTGCCCTCGAGTTTTATGTCGTGCTTGTTGATATTTGCATAAAGCCTGAGTGACAATGCCTTTGCAAGACCTTCAAGCCCTGCTCTTTCGGGTAACCTTAAAAAGTCCTTTATCTTTTTGGCTTCGATGACCGTAAACTTTGTCCAAGCGTTTATGTCGTGCTCCATAGCCTCATCCATACCAAGCTTTTGCTCTATGGATTGAAACCATACTCCGTCGTGAGCTAACCAATTTTTAGAGTATATTTCAATCAGTTCGATAAGCTCATCTTTTGAATAGGCGGATAGTACATCATAATTGTTGTTCATTGTTGCACCTCATTTCGCGAAGAACCTTTCTGAATTGGAAGGTAAAAAGTATCGCTGTAAAGCTGACCGCCAAAAAGTCTGCAATTGGCTCTGCGGTGTATACAGCATTTGTTTTATCATTGGTAAGTATCTCAGGCATTATATATATCAGCGGGAGCAAAAGTACAAACTTTCTCATTACCGCAACGATAACCGAGCAACCTGCTTTGCCGAGAGAGACAAAGGTCATCTGGCAAGCAATCTGAACACCAAATACGCAAAGCACGGCACAGTATACACGCAGTGCAGATGCAGCGAAGCTTACCAAAGCCCCATCGGAAGAAAACAGCGAAGCAAAGGTACGAGGGGAAAACATAACAGCGCCCCAAAGGATGAAGGAATAGCATACGGATATTCCAAGCAGCATAAAGAAGGTCTTTTTGACCCGCTTTTCATTACCTGCTCCGTAATTATAGCTTATTATAGGCTGAGCGCCTTGGGCAAGACCTTGAAGGGGCATCATTGCAAACTGCATAACACTTGTGAGAATGGTCATAGCACCTACAGCGATATCTCCGCCGTATTTGAGCAGTGATGCATTGAAGCATACCGAAATAACACTTTCGCTTGACTGCATTACAAAGGGTGCAAGACCGAGTGCAATGCAGGGGAGGATCACTTTCGGGACGACCTTCATATTGCTCGGCTTGAGCTTCAGCATAGTTTTCTTTCCCAAAAGAAACAAAATTACCCAAGTGCATGATATGCCCTGCGAAATGATTGTGGCAAGCGCCGCGCCTTTTACTCCCATATCCAACGCAAAAATGAAAACGGGATCTAAGATTATATTGCAAACGGCACCTATGAGTACAGTGTACATACCGATCTTTGTAAAGCCTTGGGCGGTTATAAATGCATTAAGTCCTAAGGTCATTTGAACGAATATGGTGCCCAAAGCATATATTTCCATATAGCCGGCAGCATAGCCAATGGTATTTTTGCTGGCGCCAAATATCATCAGCAATGGCTTGCCCCAAATCAAAAGAGCAAAGGTAAGAATTACCGATATGATGATCTGCAGAGTGAAACAAGAGCCGAGAATTTTTTCTGCGCTGTCATTGTCGCCCTTGCCCATATATATTGAAGCGCGGGGTGCACCGCCTGAGCCGACAAGGGCGGCAAATGCCGAAACGATCATAATGATCGGCAGACATACGCCGACACCGGTCAATGCGAGATCTCCGTTATTGGGCATATGTCCGATATAGATACGGTCTACAATATTATAAAGCATATTAATAAGCTGAGCTAAGATGGTGGGAATAGCCAGCTTGAAAAGTAAAGGTCCTAAAGGTGCTGTACCTAAAAACTTATTGTCCTGAGTCAAAAAAACACTTCCTTTTGCATAATACATATTGATTTTACTCCAAATATAAAAATATATCAAGTGTGCCTATTGACATTTTATGGGAATAATGATATCATTTTGATATCAAGTTAATATAGGAGGAATAAAAATGACAGAAAAAGTAATTACCACAAAGAAGAATGGTATGGCCGTTATGCTTATTACCATTCTTGTATTGATCGCATCGATCGTCGGTGTTATTTTTGGTGGTATAATGATGGATGAGGGGGAAAGCCCTGTTTTATTTATCGCATCACTTATCATCCTTTGCATAGGCTGGCTGCCCTTGTGCGGACTTCGTGTGCTTAAGCCTCAGGAGGCGCTGGTCATCACTCTTTTCGGTAAGTATAAGGGAACACTCAAGGGCGACGGATTTTACTTCATTAATCCCTTCTCTTCAAGCTTTAATCCTGCTGCACACACTAAGTTGAGTCAGAGTGGGGATGTAAGCACTCCTTCAGTTCTTGGCGCGATCGCAACAGCGGGAACAAATGGTGCAGTTAATGTCGACCTTACGGGCAACAAGATATCCCTTAAGATAATGACTCTCAATAATGCCCGCCAAAAGATCAACGATTGTCTTGGCAATCCCGTAGAGATAGGAATCGCGGTAACTTGGCGAATTGTTGATACTGCAAAGGCTGTTTTCAATGTGGATAACTACAAAGAGTTCCTTTCCTTGCAGTGTGACAGTGCGTTGAGAAATGTAGTCCGCATCTATCCCTATGATGTAGCACCCAATGTAGATACTACGGGAGACGGCGAGGCTGACGACGGCAGCCTGCGCGGTTCAAGCGAAGTGGTTGCAGACAGAATTCGCAAGGAAATTCAGGCAAGGGTTGACGAAGCAGGCATCGAGATAGTAGAAGCTCGAATTACATATCTTGCATATGCTCCTGAAATTGCCGCTGTAATGCTTCAGCGTCAGCAGGCATCGGCTATTATTGATGCCCGCAAGATGATAGTTGATGGTGCTGTGGGTATGGTTGAAATGGCGCTTGACAGACTGAATAAAAATAATACCGTTCAGCTTGACGAAGAGCGAAAGGCGGCAATGGTTTCCAATCTGTTGGTCGTGCTTTGCGGAAATCGCGATGCTCAGCCTATAGTAAACTCCGGAAGCCTGTATTGATGCTATGAATGAGTCGCAGAAGAAGCAGGTACCATTACGATTGTCTCCAAAGCTTTATGCTGCAATTGCAGGCTGGGCGGAGGATGATTTTCGCTCGGTAAACGGACAGATAGAATATCTGCTTACCGAATGCGTCCGTCAGCGTAAAAAGAACGGCGCACCAGTTCCACATGATCTTGATGAGCCGATAGAATTAGATATCGAATAAAAATAAGGCGATGACCGTTTGGTCATCGCCTTTTCATATCAGAGAGTATTTATATATTCCATAAGTTCGGCAAATCCGCCGTGGGGATATTGATTTATATCCACATCTTTTTTATTGATCAGGCAATCGGTGAGCAGAAATACCTTCATACCCAGCTCTCGCGTTACCATATCGTCACCTACATCATTGCCCACCATAAGGCATTCTTCAGCTTTTAGTTTGCATTTTGCCATTATCTCACGATAATAGTCAAGATTCGGCTTGCAATAGCTTGAGTTTTCGTAGGTTGTATAATGCTCAAAGCTTGATATATCAAGGCCTGCCCAACGGACTCGGCTTTGAGTGGCAATAGCGGGAAAGATTGGGTTTGTGGCAAGAATAAGGCGGAGGCCTTTTTCTTTGAGAGCATTTATAGTTTCTGCAGCAACTGGGTCAAAGCCGCAGACATCCTTTACGCTCTGAAAGTCTGTTTTGTAGTATTCTTCAAAGATCGGCTCGTCCTTTCGGGCATCTTTGCCGAACTTTTTGCAGAATACATTCCAAAATGCGGTCTCATTGGAGCAACTGCCGTTGTTGGTTATCATTGCGCCCGTGCCCATCCAAATAGCATCTATCAGCTCTTTGGGGTCATATCCGTGAGGTGCGAGCTTGACGGCAAGCTTTTTAAAATATGCGGCAACAAATACATCCTGATCCATAGGGAGAAGTGTGCCGTCAAGGTCAAACAAAACTGTGGTAATAGCCGTAAAGATCATCCTTTCTGTGTGAATACCATAAAACTATTCTACCACATAATCACAATTCGAACAATAAAAAATCTCCCGAGAGATATCTCGGGAGATTGTAAATTATTCAGCAATTTTTGAAATATAGCGTGAAACTGTTGCGGCAATATGGCATCTTTCTGCAGTACCGATGGGGTTTAATGTGTTGTCATCATTGCCTTGGATAAGACCGACAGCTACTGCCCACTCCATAGCGGGTCTTGCCCAGCTTGCCACCTTATCTGCATCGCTGAAGCTACTGAGATCAGCCTTTTCGCTTGTGTCATAGCCTTTATAGCCTGCGTATCTGTAAAGAACGACTGCAAGCTCTTGACGGGTGACGCTCTTATCGGGAGCAAATGTTCCGTCATCATAGCCTTCGAAGATTCCGTTGGCAGTTGACCAAGCAATAGCATCGGAATACCAAACACCCTGCTTGACATCGGGGAAGGATGCGTTGAAGGAAACTGCAGGTTTTCCGTCCATTCTGTAAAGGATGGTGGCTATCATAGCGCGGCTGGTATTTCCGTGGGGGTCAAAGGCGGTTGCGGAAACGCCCTCCATAATTTTGTTTGCGATCACATAATCAATATAGCCGTGATACCACTTGCTTGTGTCAATGTCTGTATAGATTGAAGCATTGCAATCCTTGCCGCCGTCGCAGATCGTTTCGAACTCCGCCTTCACGATGACCGAGGTGGCGGGCATTTTAAATGTGTATGTGTCAGTGCCTGTTGCCTTGGGGGTAACATCAAAACCTTGATAGTGCTTTACCGTTATGCTTTTCAATGTGTAGCCGGCATCCGGCTTGACTGTAATGGTAATTGCTTTGGCGTATTGGGAAGCGGTAGGCACCTCAACCGAACCATTGCCCTTTATTTCGGTAGTGATGGCAAACTCGGTAGCCTTGGAGGACATAAACTCCCACTGTGCATAAAATACCATATCGGTGGTGGCGGTAGCGGATATCTCCTCAAAGGGTCCGTCGCCGCCTTCTTCGGCAGTAAACCAACCGAGGAACTTATAAGCGGGGCGGGTGACATTATAGGGAAGCTTTGCACCGATGCCTTCCTTATATTGGGTGAGATCGCCTTCGTTTATGGTGCCGCCGCAAACATTCAAGGTAACAGTGTGATATACTGTAGGCTTCCACTTTGCAATAAAGGTCTTATCGCCACTGTCAGTTGAAGAAATGGCTGAGACTGCAGCCATAGTCGAGTCGCCCTCTAAGTACCAGCCTTCGAAGACCTCGTTGGTCTTTGAATATGTGGGGAGTGTAACTTCCTGACCGTAATAATAGGCGGAAGGAGCAAGCTCAAGTGTGGTATCGTCCATGTAGGTAACAGCAAACTTTCTGTAAAGTGTTGTCGCGGTGGGGAGAGCATCGGAGAACTTATCATAATCCTTTACAGTGTTGCCGCTGATATGACCAAATATCATATCGCTTGAGAAAGAGGATGTACGACTTTCGTTAAGAGCCTTGGGGGTGGTCAGCTTTAAAAGACCGGTGCAGCCTGAAGTTACGCCGGTGAAGGAGCCGCTTGCGCTAACACCTGATGTATCAAAGCTGCTGAGATCAAGCTCGGTAAGAGAAACACAGTCCTTGAATATATAACTCATGTTAGCGAGCGAAGTGGTTACAAATCCGCTCATATCCAAGGAAGAGAGAGCCTCACACCCCTTGAACATATCCTTCATGGAGGTGACAGCGGATGTGTCAAAGTTGTCAAAGCTTGCAGATGTGAGGCCCAAATAATCCTCAAATAATTCAGCAAGGCTTTCGGGGGCAGAGATAGTTCCGCCTGCGTAGAAAACCACATCATAAGAGCTTTCGTTTTGCTTATAAGCACCGCAGAGCAGTCCTGATGTTGCAAAGTTGATGCTCATATCGGTAACATATCCCGCGGGAGCGGTGGAGGATCTGATAAATGCTACACTGCCGAGAGTGCTCTTGGTTAAAGTGCTTCCTGCAAGGGATTTAAGATTGGTCAGCATATTTTCGGCATCAAAGGTTGCATCGCCGGTAGGAACTGTAGTAATCTTCTCCCACTGTGCAAAATATTCCACATCGGTATTAGCATCTGTTCCAATGGCGGTTACAGGACCTTCGCCGCCATCTTTGGCGGTAAACCATCCCTTAAATGTGTATCCGTCACGGGTAACATCAGTGGGAAGGGTAGCCCCAACACCTTCTTCATATTGGGTGATATTTCCTGCGTTTATAGTACCCTCGCAGGGGTCAAGGGTGACATTGTGATAAACGGGAACAGAAGGAACAGAGCCTGTGATCTTTGCAGAAAAAGTCTTATCGCCACTGTCGGTTGCAGTGATAGCGGTAACAATAGTTTCGTTTGTGTCGTCTGTGAGATACCAACCCTCAAAGCCTGCCTTGGAATACACGGGCAGGGTAGCACCGCTACCAAAGTAGTAGCAATCGGGAACAAGGTCGAGGGATGTAGAGCCATCCTGATATGTAATGGCAAACTTTCTGTAAAGAGTAGTTGCGGTGGGCATATTAGAAGAGATCTTGTCAAAGTCAATGATCTCATTTCCGTTATTATAGCCTAAAACTACAGACAAAGAAGACGTACGGCTTGCATTAAGAGCCTTGGGAGTGACAAACTTCAAAAGGGAGGTGCATTTGTTGAGCACACCGGTGAATGAACTGCTTACAGTTACTCCTGTTGTGTCAAAGCTACTCATATCAAGCTCGGTCAAAGATGAGCAGTTATAGAACATATTGTTCATCTTGGTCAGCTTGGTTGTGTTGAAGCTCTTAATATTTACTGTTTTCAGTGCTGTACAGCCTGAGAACATTGTTCCCATATTTGTAACGTTAGATGTGTCAAAGCCTGACAGATCAACATTTGTCAGCGTGGAGCAAGAATGGAACATCGCACTCATTGAGGTGACGCAGGATGTGTTGAAGTTTATAAAGCTGATCTTTGCCAGACCGCTATACTCCTTAAAAGCGTTGTCCATGCTTTCGGGAGCATAGATATCCTGCGAAGAGTAGAGAACTACATCATAGGTGGTTCCGTCAGTCTTGTATGCACCGTAAATATTACCCTGAGATGCAAAGTTTACGGCATCGTTAGCGGTGTATCCGTCGGGAGCGGTTGCTGTCTTTATAAAAGAAAGACCTACAACATTTTTCTTTGCGACGGTTTTACCAACGAGAGATTTAATGTTGTTGAGCAAGCTTGCAGCGTCATATACGGCTGCCCCTGCGGGGTATTCTGCAGCCGAGACGCTGATTGCCATTCCCGATATGAGGGAAAATGCCATACACAGTGCAAGCATAAAACTGAAAACGCGTTTTTTCATATCTCTACTCCTCCGTTTTTGAGGTTTTTATAGTCGTTGCTTATATCATAACATATACTTCGACAAAATACAAAATAAGTTGAAAAAGTTTTTGAAAAAGCAAAGAAAAGCGTCCATTGGTTGACATCTGTTTTTAG
This sequence comes from Clostridia bacterium, assembly GCA_017408485.1. Classification (GTDB taxonomy): domain Bacteria; phylum Bacillota; class Clostridia; order Oscillospirales; family Butyricicoccaceae; genus RGIG3513. The sequence continues at coordinate 63,956 of JAFQUM010000030.1, forward strand.
AGTGATATAATTAAGGTTAATGAAAATAAAATCGAAAGGTAGCGTAAAATCTTGGACAAAGCAGAAGCATATTACAAAAAAATGACCCAAACTCCAGTGATAAAACTTGTTATAATGTTGGGCATTCCTACCACTATTTCAATGCTTGTAACCAATATATACAATATGGCGGACACCTATTTTGTAGGATCTTTGGGCGAAAGTCAGCAGGGTGCAATAGGAATTTTGTTCACTCTGCAGTGCATAATTCAGGCTTTTTCGTTTATGCTTGGCCACGGCTCAGGCGTATTCGTCTCTAAGGGGCTGGCAGAGCGGGATATTTCCGAGGCGACCAAGTATTCCTCTACCGGCTTTTTCAGCGGTGCTCTGGTAGGAACGGTTTTGGGCGTGCTTGGGCTTATATTCTTAGAGCCATTGGTTATGTTTTTGGGAAGTACCGAAACCATAAAACCATATGCTATCGACTATGGAACGTGGGTATGTCTTTCTTGCCCCTTTGTTGTGTGTTCGTTCATACTCAACAATGTTCTTCGTTATGAGGGCAAAGCGGCATACGCGATGGTTGGTTTGGTGTCGGGAGGAATAATAAACATCTTCGGCGACTGGTACCTTATAAAAGTTATCGGCTTGGGAGTTTACGGCGCAGGTCTTGCGACAGCCATATCTCAGGTAATAAGCTTTACTATATTGCTCATTATGTATTTTAAGTCTGCACAGAGCAGAATATCGGTCAAAGCCATAAGCAAAAAAGTGCGTGACTATTATGATATTTGCCGTGTTGGATTGCCTTCAATGCTCAGACAGGGTCTTACATCTATTTCCAACGGATTGCTCAACAATCTTGCCCGTCCCTTTGGCGATGCGGCGATTGCAGCACTCAGCGTAATAAACCGATTTACATCACTGGTTATGTGTGTTGGATTGGGTATCGGACAAGGCTTTCAGCCGGTTGCATCATTTAACCATCAGGCAAGGGAATATACACGAGTCAAAAAGGCGTTGCTTGGCACAATGGCGATAGGCTTTGGTCTTATGGCGGTCTTGGGTGCCGTGGGAATAATCTTCCCGAGAGAGATAATTGAGATATTCCAAAAGAGTCCCGAGGTTATAAGAATAGGCAAGTTTGGACTTCGCGCCGCATCCATAGGCGCAATGTTTATGCCGGTATCGGTTTGTACCAATATGCTTTTCCAAAGTATCCGTCAGGCTGGAACGGCATCATTTTTGTCCACACTGCGTTCGGGACTTGTAATGATCCCCGCATTAGTTGTTTTGGAATGGCTTTGGGGACTTGAAGGCATTATGTGTGCTCAACCCGTCTCAGATGTTGTAACCACCTTGATATGTCTGCCTTTTGCAATACATTTCTTGATCAAAACACCCAATACAGCAAAAATAGAGTAATAAAAAACTCCCTGGTTAAGGGAGTTTTTATTTTGCCCAATCGGGTGTTGATTCAAAAGAATATTCTTTGCCGAAAAGCGGAAAGGTCAGCTTGCAGGAATAGAGCCGCGGTGCAGTAAGAGCATCTCTCGCGCCGTATTTTCCGTCACCCAAAAGAGGAAAACCTCGGCTTGCAAACTGCACCCTTATTTGATGGCTTCTTCCTGTATGTAGCCTTATGCGGACAAGAGCGGGGGAGACACCATCGTCGGTCAGGCGGGTATATTCAAGACGAGCCTTTTTTACACCATTTCGCTCTCGTGTGACAACAAAGACCTTGTTTTTTGATTTGTCCTTAAAAAGCAGATCTTCCCAATCTCCGCTTTGAGGCGGAATGTTGTGAACAAGGGCAAAGTATTCCTTTATAAACGAGCCTTCCGTTATAGCCCTTGAAAGCTCGGCGGCGGTTGCTTTGTTTCGGGCATAGACCATCACACCGCCTACATTGAGGTCCAAGCGGTGAACAGTGAATATATCACCGCCCAATTCCTCGCTTAAAAGGGAAGGCAGCCCATGCTCCGAGTCAACCCCAATAGGCTTGACACAGACCACTATATCTTTGTCGGAATAGAGTATATTCATAAAAACCTCACAAATGATTATGAGGTAAGTATAACACAAGTAATAAGAAAATGGAACTTGTAGAGGATAGCTTTTTTACTCATTTTGCCCTGTCGGCTTTAAGTCCCTTCCAATTAATACAAAGAAAAAAGAGCAAGTTATTTGACTTGCTCTTTTTTGGTGCGGCTGAAGGGACAAACCTGCTTTGCAGGTTCATTGCTTGTCCACCCAAATGCTTTGCATTTCGGTACCGGACTTCGCACCAAAAAGCTAAAAACTTGCCACAGGCAACTTTTTTGACGCTTTTTGCCCTGTCGGGTTCAAGTCCCTTCCAATCTATACGCAAAGCAAAAAGAGTAAGTCTACGACTTACTCCTTTTTGCTTTGGTGCGGCTGAAGGGACTTGAACCCCCATGAAATTGCTTTCACATGGACCTGAACCATGCGCGTCTGCCAATTCCGCCACAGCCGCATATTAAACTATGCCTTCTTAAGCGCAAGATATATTATAAGACCGAAGTCGTTATTTGTCAATAGTTTTTTTAAGGGCAGTCCAAATATTTTTGGACTGCCCTTGATGGTTTTGCTTTATTTATCTTCTGCCATTTTCTTGTATTCGAGGTATCTTTCCTTTGCTTGCTTTTCAGCTTCTGCAAACATAGTCTTTGCATTTTCGGGGAAGGTGAGGTCCAAAGCACTGTATCTTACCTCGCCACGCAGGAAGGTCTGGAAGTCAAGAGTGGGCTCCTTGCTGTCAAGGGTGAACTTCTTATCCGCAGGATTGTAGCGATAAAGAGTCCAATAACCGCTATCTACTGCACGCTTCATCTCTTCCTGAACATTGCTCATACCAAGCTTGATGCCGTGGTTGATGCAGGGGGTGTATGCAATGATTACCGAAGGACCGGGATATGCTTCTGCTTCCTTGATAGCCTTGATAAGCTGATTCTGATCTGCACCCATTGCAACCGATGCAACATAGCAGAATCCATAGCTCATCATAAGCTTGCCGAGATCCTTCTTGGCGCTCTTCTTGCCTGCAGCCTGGAACTGTGCAACGGCGCCCAAAGGAGTTGCTTTGGAGGACTGACCGCCCGTGTTGGAATAGACCTCGGTGTCAATGATGAATACATTAACATCTTCGCCGGTGGAAATAACATGGTCAAGTCCGCCGTAACCGATATCGTATGCCCAACCGTCGCCGCCGTACATCCAAATGGTCTTCTTGCCAAGCTGATCGCGGTGGAGCAGAATATCCTTCTTCAGAGTGTCCGCTTCGCCTGTAAGCTCTGCCTTTTCAAGTGCAGAAACAAGCTCATCAGAGTACTTTTGAGAGGTGTTTATATCGTTGTAGCTCTCTATCCAATTCTCAATAGCGGTCTTTACATCTGCAGTTGCTATCTCCATCAGCTTTTCAGCCTGAGCGCGTACACGCTCGCGCTGATGCTTAACAGCCATAGCCATACCGAGGGAGAACTCAGCGTTATTTTCAAAGAGGGAGTTGGACCAAGCGGGACCTTTGCCCTGCTTGTTTGCGCAATAGGGGATGGAGGGCATAGGACTACCCCAAGCCTGAGAGCATCCGGTTGCGTTTGCCCAATAGATCTTATCGCCGAACATTTGAGTCAGCAGCTTTGCATAAGGAGTCTCACCGCAACCTGCGCAAGCACCTGAGAACTCACAGAGAGGCTGCTTGAACTGACTTCCCTTAACAGATGCCACTTCAAATACGTTCTTTTCAGTAAGGGTAAGACCGTATTCCCAGCATTCCTGAGTCATATCTGCCTGATCTACGGGAGTCATATGAATTGCCTTGCCCTTTGCGGGACAGACGGAAACACAGCTTCCGCAGCTTGTGCAGTCAAGGGTGCTTACCTGCAGGGAGTAGGAAAGACCTTCAGCACCCTTGCCGATAGCCTTTGCGGTCTTAAAGCTTTCGGGAGCATTTGCCTTTTCTTCCTCGCTGAGCAGATAGGGACGAAGCACAGCGTGGGGACATACATAAGAGCAGCGGTTGCACTGTACGCAAGCAGCAGGATCCCAAACGGGAACAGCGGTTGCTATGCCGCGCTTTTCATAAGCAGTAGTGCCCAAGGGCATTGTACCGTCTTTGTAGGGGAGGAAAGTGCTTACGGGCAGAGAGTCACCCTTCTGATTGTTCAGGGGACGAAGAATGTTCTTGATGAAATCAGGCTCGTTCTTCTCAATCGAAGCCACAGATTCCTCAGATGCTGCCCAAGAAGCAGGAATATCAACCTTGACAACATGGGAAATACCCGCATCGATAGCATCCATATTCATCTTGATGACTGCCTCGCCCTTCTTGAAGAAGGTCTTCTTTACAGCCTTCTTCATATGCTCTACAGCCTGCTCGGTGGGAATAATATTTGCAAGGCTGAAGAATGCAGCCTGAAGTACCATACTTGCGTGGTTGCCAAGACCGAGCTTTTCGGCTATGGCATTTGCGTCAATGGTATAAAGAGCGATATTGTGTTCAGCAATATATTTCTTTACATCAGCGGAGAGCACCTCGCCAAGTCTATCTGCACTGACGGGGGAGTTGATGAGGAAAGAACCGCCGTCCTTGATCTCGGAAACTATATCATACTGATGGAGATAGTTAAAGTTGTGGCAAGCTACAAAATCTGCACGGCGTACGAGATATGTAGACAGAATAGGCTCGTGACCGAAACGCAGATGAGAACGGGTAAGACCGAAGCTCTTCTTAGTGTCGTATTCAAAATAAGCCTGGGTATACATATCGGTATTTTCGCCGATGATCTTGATGGAGTTCTTGTTAGCGCCGACTGTGCCATCGGAGCCGAGACCCCAGAACTTGCAGCTTACAGTTGTATCGTGATCAATGTGGAAATCAGATGTGGGCAGGGAGTGTCCTGTTACATCGTCGATAATGCCGAGTGTAAAGCCGTTTTTGGGATTTTCACTTGCAAGGTTATCAAATGCTGCCTTGATCTGGGAAGCATCGGTGTCCTTTGAGCCGAGACCGTATCTTCCGCCTACGATGAGGGGAGCGTTTTCGTCGTTGGCATAAAGTGCGCAGACATCTTCATAAATAGGATCACCTAAAGCGCCCATTTCCTTGCAACGGTCCAAAACAGCAATGCGCTTGACAGTCTTAGGCAGAGCAGAGAGAAAATGCTTTGCACTGAAGGGGCGGTAGAGATGTATCTGCAGATATCCGACCTTTTCGCCCTTCTTGCTTAGGTAGTCCACTACCTCGCGAGCGGCACCTGAAACGCTACCCATAGCCACGATGACATTTTCGGCATCGGGAGCGCCATAGTAGTTAAACAGATGATACTCTCTGCCTGTGATCTCGGATATCTTGCCCAGATATTCTTCGACTACATCTGGGAGAGATGCATAATCGGTGTTGTTTGCTTCACGGAACTGGAAGTAAACATCGGGATTTTGAACCGTATTGCGAAGGGTAGGATGCTCGGGGTTGAGCGCTTCTGCACGGAACTTTTCGACTGCATCCCAGTCGAGCAGATTGCGGAAATCTTCGTAGTCAATAGCCTCTATCTTTTGGATCTCGTGACTTGTTCTGAATCCATCAAAGAAGTGCATAAAGGGGATACGAGCCTTGACAGCACACAGATGTGCAACACCTGCAAGGTCCATAACCTCCTGAACACTGCCTGAAGATAGCTGTGCCCAACCGCACTGACGGCAGTTCATAACATCACTGTGGTCGCCAAATATAGACATTGCGTGAGTACCGACGGTACGTGCGGCAACGTGCAAAACAGCGGGCTGACGTGCACCGCTGATACGATGCAGAACGGGGATCATCAGCATAAGACCCTGAGAGCTTGTAAAGGAAGTTGCCAAAGCACCTGCCTCAACTGCGCCGTGAACAGTACCGATAGCACCTGCCTCCGATTGCATTTCAACAAGCCTTACCTGCTGACCGAATAAGTTTTTCTTACCCTTGGCAGACCATTCGTCGGTCTTCTCAGCCATAGGGGAGCTGGGGGTGATAGGATAAATTGCGGCAACCTCTGTGAAAGCATATGCAGCATAAGCCGCAGCTTCGTTACCGTCAATAACCATAATTTCTTTTTTGCTCATATCGTTACCTCCGATGTATGGCGGAAATATATTATATCAAATTATCATTACCTTTTAATATAACACGGAAGGGTAATTTCTTCAAGTGGAAAATCCTTGATTTGCCTAATTAATCAAAAAGAACCCTGCCGAAGCAAAATGCATCGACAGGATCCTTTTGGTGTTTTATATCAGGAGATCACTATGAACTTAATAGGATCAGCTGAGAGCGGGAAGAGAAGCCCAGATAACATTGCCAAGTGCATCAACGCAGAAGCTGATCTCCTTGGTTACTGCACCTTCCCAAAGTGCCTTCTGTGCATCTGTCTCATACTGAGTTACAGCCTTGCTGTTGAGATAAGGCAGATCGCCTGCATTGTTGAGATTGTAGGTCTTGTCGCCGACCCAGATCTTACCCTGTGCAATATTTACCTTATTCAGCTTTGCTTTAATAACTTCGGGCTTAACTACTGTATATGTTTCGGTCTTGTAGTCCTCGTATACGAATACGATATCGTCCGTTACAACAGCCAGATCGGATGCAATGGTGGATTTGGTGTGCCAGCCGCCGCAACCGCAGTAGCTGTGGTTGTCGCCCAAAACACCGAAGGTAATAGATGTACCGTCGCTGTCTGCGGTTACCTTGGCTGCCTGAGGACGGTTTACTACTGCCAGGTCGATCTTGCCGTCGCCGTTCCAGTCATAACCATCTACATAGCCTTCATAATTGATGTTGTAGAACTCATCATAGAACAGACCTACCTCGGTGATGTCGCGGGTATCGTTGCCGAAGCAAAGCTGCAGATCCATATTTTCGCCACTGTTGTATGCAAAGAAAGACTTCTTGGTTGCAGAGGATACATAGTATCCGGATGCAGAAACACTGTCATATGCCTTCTCAGTCATCTTGGTGGAAGCTGCTACCTTATCAAGCATTACCTTGTCACCGATCTTAACAGTGAACTTGTCGCCTTCCTTGGTGATGGTCAGCTTGCCAACTACAGACTTGCCGGAAGGAGCAAAGCTCTTAACTGTGCCGTCAGCGTTAAGCTCGATAACGACTTCTGTACCGACTAAGCTGCCATCTGCATCACTCTGCTCAATATAAACGATATCTTCGTCGGCAATCTCGCCGGATGCGTATGCTTCGATATTCTCAAGCTTAACTGCGCACATCATTCCTTCGGGTGCGAGGTTGGGAGCTGCACCTGCTGCATAGCCGGTCAATCCGCTTGTGCCGTCTAGCCATGCTGCGGGCTTGGGATCTTCGGTGGGATCAAAAGAGGTTGCAATGGTCCACTTTTCGTTTGCTACGATGATATATGCATCGCCTGCAGCAGGAGTTGCGGGTGTATCAGGTGTGGAGGGGGTAGAGGGAGTTTCGGGGGTAGAGGGAGTTTCGGGGGTAGAGGGAGTTTCGGGGGTAGAGGGAGTTTCGGGGGTAGAGGGAGTTTCGGGGGTAGAGGGAGTTTCAGGGGTAGAGGCTTTGCCTTCCGCCTCAATCTCTTCAGCATGCTTTGCGATGTCAAGGTTGGTGTGGATATACATATTGCATTCCTTACCCTTATAATCGCAGATGGTGAAGATAGCCCATTCCTGAATATAATCGGGATTTACAAAGTGATTGTTCTTTGCGTTGAGAATGGTGTGCTTGTCATTCCAACCGGGAATAAACCAGCCGCCTTCGTTGAGAAGGTTGTTGGGACGGAGGATACCATAGTTGAGGGTGGGGAGGTTTACTTTAATGCCGTTGGGAAGCTCACAGGTGAGGTCATCGGGGAACTTCAGTTCGGCAGTTTTGAAAGCAAAAGTGGACTTGATGGGAGTGTTGACTATCTTGGGGTTGTTTTCGTCGCTGACATCGATCTCAACGGTTGCACCAAGATATTCCCAAGAATGACCTTCCAAGCCGAGGGAAGCAAAGTCAAACTCATAAGAAGCGGTACGCTTTTTGCCTGAGGTGTTGTATGTACCTGCCTGGATCTTGCCTGCGCCGCAACGAACACCTATACGCTCGTCGCCGACTGTGCCGGCTTTTTCGATATTCAGAGTATAGCTTTCGGTAGTATCAAAATGAGCAATAACAATATTCTTGTTAGCGTCGTCATCGGTCTTGCCGGGTTCTTCGGGCTTGCTGGGTTCTTCGGGTTTGCTGGGATCCTCGGTCTTACCGGGGTCAGTAGTGTCGGGGGATGCGGGTTCTTCCGTCTCGTTTGCGCATGCGGCAAATACTGCAACACACATGATCAGAGCAAGAAGAAGTGCGAGTAACTTTTTCATAACTTTTCTCCTTTTATGAAAGTTTTTGTAAGTGCTTACAAAATGATTGTAGCACTTTATAGTAATCAAGTCAATAAGTCTTGGCTCAATTTGTTTGAAGTGTACAAAAACATCAATACGGATTTGACATATTCGACAATTTTGCACTGAGAGTAGGAGATAAAATGTAAGAGAATGTAAGAAAAACCCGCTCATAAGTTGAGCGAGTTTTAAGTGCTTAGTAATTATTAGTTGCCACCGGCTAAGTCCTTGGGAGATTTAGGACCTGTATATTCTCTGGGAGTGGTGGGCATATAAAGTGCCATTTCCTGATCATAGAGCTCACAGCGGCAATAGAAATAGTAATCCTCCATAAACTTTTCTACTGTAAAGATGTTGGTAACGCCGCCATTGAGGTCGTTCCATTTGGGGATAAACCAGCCGCCTTCGTTGAGAAGGTTATTAGGACGGATCATACCATAGTGGACCTCAGATGTGACAAATGTGCTGCCGTCGGGAAGGGTAACTGTTACAGTGCCGTCTTTGTCAGCTACAGAAACTTGGCTGAATACAAATACATAGGATGTCTTGACAGGCTTGTTAAGAAGCTTGGGATTTGCCTCGTCGGAAACATCAAGCATAAAGGTGGAGCCCAAATATTCCCAAGGATAACCCTCAAGTCCTAAGGATGCCCAATCAAGTGTATAGACATTGCTACGCTTTGTGCCTGCTATATTGTAGGTCGCAATGCCGACCTTGCCGGCCTCAGAGGGGACACCGACACGCTCGTCTCCAGCGGTGCCGGGGCGCTCAATAACAAGGGTGAACTCATCGGTCTGATCAAGAACGCCAACAAAAGTCTTACCATCATCCTGCAAACCGGGTTTAAGGGCATCTTTAGCAGGCTCATCGTTTTTGCCGGGCTCTTCAGTCTTGCCAGGCTCCTCGGTCTTGCCGGGCTCCTCAGTCTTACCGGGGTCGGTAGTGTCGGGGGATGCGGGGTCTTCTGTCTCATTTGCGCATGCGGCAAAAATGCCTACGCACATAATAAGAGCTAAAAGAAGTGTGAGTATTTTTCTCATTTTTGTTGTCTCCTTTTTGTAAGAATTGCAAGTGCTTGCAAGACCATTATGGTATATTATACTAAAAATGTCAATGGTTCACAACTTTTTTCACATAATACAAAAATATAACAAGCCGCCCGATTTTTCGGGCGGCTTGAAATAATGAGTATTAGCCGTTAAGGTCGGAGGAATAATCAACAACAAGGTCATGGACCTTATCGCCGATGGATACCTTGACCCAAATATAATATCCATCTGTAAAGCTGGAATTTGTAAACAGGGCAGAGTCTTTGCTTGTTACAGTGCCCTTGTCATTCCACTTAGGAATATACTGACCGCCTTCGTTGATGAGATTATTGGGTCTGACCGCACCATAATTGATGTTTTTAAGGTCAAAACTTACGCCGGAGGGAAGAACAGCAGTGGTATCATTGGTGAAGGAGATGCCGGCAAAGTCTGTGCAGAAGGTGGATTTTGCAGGCTTACCCTCGATCTTGGGGTTATCGGGATCGGTTACATCAATTTTAACGGTTGCACCAAGATATTCCCAAGACTTGCCCTCAAGGCCCAAGGATGCGAAGTCAAAAAGATATTCATCGGTACGCTTGGTGCCCAGTTTATTGTAGACACCTGCTCCAATCATGCCTGCGGGTGCACGGATGCCGATACGATTGTCACCGGCGGTGCCTACGGTCTCAATAACAAGAGTCCAGGATTCTGCCATATCGATTGTTGCGGTAACATAAACCTTAGCAGATTCCTTCTTGGTTGCACCGCAAACTGAGCAGGTGAATACTGTTTCTGCACCAACGAGTTTGCCTGCGTCATACTTGTGATCGGTAGTCTTAGCGATATCTTCGGTCTTTGTGCCGCCGCATACAGAGCAGGTGAAGGTCTTAACACCGGCTTCCTTGCAGGAGGCTTCCTTGGTTACTTTGCCTTCATCATACTTGTGA
>JAFQUM010000031.1 GCA_017408485.1 Clostridia bacterium
CGACATTTTGGTTCCGCACTGCGGTGCGGTTTCGCCGTTTTTTCTGCGGAAAAACGGCGGGTCGAGGTGTTTTTGTCCGGCGCATGTCCGTACAAAAACTAATTGTTTAAAAAACTCCTTATTCTGAAGGAGTTTTTTGATAAGCTTTTAAAAACGACCTACTTTCGCAGGTCGTTTTTATAGTTTGCGATATTTTATTACTTAACGATCTTGGAATAGTATTCGCCGAATCCGTAAGCATTAACAAATCCCTGTACGGGGAGCTGGACTCTTTCGGAATACATTCTCTTTGTGCCGATCTCGTAGATGGGGATACGGATGTAGATCTCTTTGACGATGATTCTTTCCATCTCAAGGCACAGCTCGTTGACCTTATCGGTCTGTCCAAGACCCAGAGCGTCGGTTGCCTGATCGACCAGAGCCGCATAGCGGTCTCTTACTTCGGGCATAGAATCCCAGTAGAAGTTGACCTGTGTTGCATAGGGATCCCAAGCATCTACTGTATAGAGAGCGGTATCAAAGGAAGGTGCATTTGCGCCAAGGTTGAAATCGTATGCGTCGGGATCATCGGGATTCCAACGACGAGTCTTATAAACAACATTGGTGGGGATGCTACGTGCAGAAACCTTGATTCCCTTGAGGTTTTCGCCCATCTGCCTTGTGAAGACTTCGACAGAGGCTCTGGTATGGGTTGCAGTCTCAATATAAATACAATCCATATCTGCGCCCTGAACGCCGCACTCCTCGTATGCCTTGGTCAAATATTCATTAGATGTAGTCTTATTAAATACGGTGTAGGGATCGTCTGCCCATTCGCAAGGCAGTTCAAGGAAGGACTTACCGGTCAAGGGGTCAGCAACGGTTGCTCTGTTAATAACGCGGGTATTGGGGGCTGCGTTGAGCAGGTCAGCAAACTCTACGCGGTCAAGGCCATAGTAGATAGCCTTACGGAAGTTGAGGTTTCCAAGCAGTCCGCCATATTTGGGGTTACCGTTATTTACGAATACATAGCAAACAGAGTGCTTGAAGTAGTCATAAACGCGAGGATCTTCTTCGTAGGATTCCCAGTGCTGGAACAAAAGCTCAACTCTGTCAAGCTGACCTGCCTCGAACAGCTCGAGAGCGGTATTTGCATCGGGAACAACATAAAACTCGATACCATCGAGATAGATCTCGTCAGCGCGGACATAGTCAGGGTTCTTGATGACGGTGATCTTTCCGTCGGGATACCACTCTTCGAGCATATACTCACCTGCGCAAGCGTAGGTGTCGATGCTGGTGCCGTAGGTGGTGTAGCTTCTGTCTTCAGCCAGGCACTCTTCGAACAGAGGCTCATAGATCATATAGCCCCAAGCGTAGCCGCCCATACCGACCATAACGCCGTGCTGATTACAGGGCTTAACTGTGGTGACTTCAATGGTGAAATCGTCGATCTTCTTAAGACCGACCTCTTCCCAGTCGACCATAATGCCGGTGCTGTACTGCTGCTGATATTCATATGCATTGACGATCTGCATCTGAGAGCTGTTTGTCAGCAAAGATGCCTTGGGGTTGAGCAGGTCGGGATCAAGGCACATCTTGAAGGAATAGATAACGGTGTCAGCGGTGATCTGAGCATTCTTGCCCTTTGTGGGGCCGTAGTCTGCCCAATAATAGTCATCGCGGATCTTGATCTGCCAAACCCTGCCTTCTTCATCCATCTGAATAGGCTTTTCGGCAGCCAACATACATTCGGTTGTAAAACCGTCGCCTGTTTCATTGAGATAGTCCTTGTAAAGAACCGTGGACAATGCCGCATTGATGGTGGTTGCATCGGTGTTTACGTGAGTGTTAAGGGTTGGGGGTGAAACTGTAACATAGTCGCGGAAGAAGCCGCCGTAACCGGCCTTTTCTTCTTCGTCTCCTTTTGTGCTGCATCCGGCAAATGCTGCTACCAGCATCATAACTGCCAAAAGCAGTGCTAAGATCTTTTTCATAAAAGAGCCTCCAATCTAAAACTTTATTAAATCTTAACATATTTGCCCGCTCTTTACAATAAGATTTCGATAATATTTGTATACATTTTTCATTATAATAAGTATACAAAATAAGGCACAGTGCGCCAAAAACACCGTGCCTTTTTGTACTATTTTACAATTTTCAACTTTGCCAATGCAGTCTGAATGATAAAGTTACCGTAGAAATCCGCAGCAAACTGCAAGCTCATTGCCGAGTGATGCTCATACCATCGGAAATGGTGATGCTCGCAGATGATAGCAGGAATGCCATAGTGATTATAAATATGGCCTTGCAAGAAACGGTCCGCCTTGCGGTATTTGCCCACCACGTGGGTAAGGGCGGTAGGCTCATTTGTAAGACCTCTGCACTTGAGATATTCATAGATATGGTTTGTGGTCTTGAGCCAGCAGCTTGCCGCCTCGTGCTCAATGGGGAAAACATAGTACAGATCAAGCTCCTTGCTCTTGGAGGTATGAAAATCCATTACCGCCGCCACCTGATCCTTGTATTGATTGAGCAGCCATAAAACATTGACGGTCTCTGCCTGAGATCGATCATCAAAATCACGGTTGAGATTTACTCCCCCAAGGGTCTCACGCAGATGGCCGTTTGATGCGCCTCCCACATTGACAAGGGGAACAACAACAAGCTTGACCTTATTGCGCAGATAATCAAGACCTGCGTGAGAGCCATCCGACTCGGCAAGATAGGTCAAAAATCGTGCAAGACCGAGGTATCCGTCGGTTTCTTCGGAATGAATGCCCGATGTCAAAAACAACACCTGCTCGTAGTTTTTCGGCTCAAAAATATATGCCCACATATCATATTTTCCACTTTGGTCCTTGCCTATATGGCGGCGGGTGATATATTCGGGGTATTTTGCACGAAGTGGTTCATAGATGTGCTCAAAGACCTCGTCACTTGTCCAGCGCCAATCCGCCCAACTGTCCTCATTGCCCAAAATATCCTTTTGCTCGGGTGCATACCACCAAAGATCGTCGGTGTCATAGCCCAGAAGTATGGGTCTCACAGCTACGGTCAGCTCAGGTTCACCTTCGCCCGTATAGACCACCAAAAACTCTCCCTCTTTGTTGGGAATGTACATAAAATTGTAATCATCGGCAGGCTCGTCTTCAAAATAATGTATTCTGTCGTTTATGGGAGTACACATTCCCTCTCCCGCCTTAAGCTCTCGTGGGTCTTTACCGCAGACGGCAGCCCTGAGCGCCTGAGGCTTACTGTCAAATCTTATGACATACACATTGCCCCGCTGCAGAGGAATTATTGCCGATGATTTAGAGCATTGCTCCGCATCTTCCCTTTTGATAAAGACATCTGTGTCTGTTTTTGCGGCAACGTATATCCCCTTGACATAAAGCTCGGGGGTGAAAATATTTTTTTCATTAAAAAGGCTGTTGGTCATAGACGATCCCTCCTTTTTTGTATTATAGCATCCGTTGGAAATATTGGAAAGCCGTTATTTTTCTATAATACGTATTTTCAAAAGCGCATGTTGGATAATGATATTGCCAAAGTTTTCAAGCGCTAAGCTGACACTTTCCACCGAGTGATTTTCAAAGTAATGATCCATAGAGTGTTCAACCGTCATAGACGGAATGTTATAGGTATTCCAAGCGCAGCCAAGGAGCAGATGATTGCCTATAAGCGTGTCGGTGGGATAGTTGGTAAAGATCGGCTCTCTCGCCAGATCTCTTTCGCAAAGGCGCTGATAGATGTGGTTTACCGTCTTGAACACCGCGGGCGCATTGGGCGCAGTGAGATTGCATTTATAATACAGATCGGCTATAGTATCCCGCATATTATAGCAATGGAAATCCAAGATCGCCGATGCCTTGCCTTTGTACTCATTCAGTACTTCAAGAACTGCGCGGGTCTCATTTTGTGTCACATTGAGGTAGTCGCGGTTTATGTTTACATTGGCACTGTTTCGATAAATATGCTTGTTATGTGATGACCAAACATTTACAATGGGAATGACCACCAATTTTACCTTGGTGCGCAGATAATGAAGACCCGCGTGGCTTCCGTCCTCGTTTGCAAGAAGCTGTAAAAACTTGGCTACCGCAAGATAGGCATCTATCTCGTTGCCGTGCATTCCCGTATTGATAATAATGACCTGCTCGAAGTCTTTTGGTTCAAAGGTATATGCCCTGATGGAATATTGCTCGGTCTGATCCACGCCGATTATCTTATAGGAAATATAGTCGGGGTACTGTGCCATCAATGGGTCATAGATGTTGGCATAAAGCTGCTCACTGTTCCAATCCCAATTTGCCCAGCTTCCCTCGCTTCCGTCCACCGCGCCTATCTCGGGAGGATACCACCAATTGCCCTCGGTGTCCTCCTCAAGCAAAATGGTGCTTCTTTTTATTTCAAGTGGATATTCTTCCCCCAGCGCAGACAGATACAAAAGGATGTACTGCCCCTCTTTATCGGGAATGACCGTCAGGTTGTCATCATTGGAATTGCCGCCAAATTCAAGTACCCGTCCGCCGTTGCCAAGTAAGCGGTTTTCCCCTATTTTGACATCCTCGGGGTCAAAATCCACAAGCACTGCCGACATTTTGTCGCAATCCTCAAAGGGCTTAAAAACATATGCACTTCCAAACTCCAAGGGCATAATGACCGAGCGATGAGCGCTTCCCGTCTCCGCGCGACAGATGGTGTTTCCCGAAATGTAGATATCTTTTTTGTAGAAGCTGCTGTCAAAGACCTCTTCACTGCGAAATTGCTCAAAAAGATCGGGCTCCTGCTCAGGCTCTTGGGGTGATTCGTCGGATTTCGGTGCTTCCGCCTGAGTGACCTGGCTTACACAGCCACAAAGTAGACATAAGCTCAAAAGCAATGCAAGTACAGCGTTTTTTCTCATAATCTCACCTTTTGAAAAAGTCGGACAAAATGCCCGACTTTAATTTTATTTGATTAATTTAAGCTTTGCGAGAGCGGTCTGGATAATGAAATTGCCGTAAAAATCCACCGCAAGCTGCATATTTTCTGCAGAATGCATAGGATACCAACGGAGATGATGATGCTCCGCAACAAGGGTGGGTACACCAAAATGATTGTAGAAATATCCCTGCAGATACGCATCCGACTTGTCATATTTGCCGGGAATGTAGCTAAGATCGGTAGGCTCATTTGTAAGACCTTTGTCCTTGAGGTATTCATAGATATGGTTAATGGTCTTGAGCCAGCAAGAAGCGGCATTTGACTGTATCTGGAACTGATAATACAGATCAAGAGTGGTTGCCTTGGAGGTGTGAAAATCAATTGCGGCGGCAAGCTGCTTTTCATACTGTCTGAAAAGCCAGATAGTATTTAGCGTTTCAGCCTGTGAGCGTGCCTCAAAATCGCGGTTAAGGTCAGCGCCCACAAGATTTTCACGAAGATGCTTCCCAGATGCTGAGCCTACATTTACGATGGGAATAAGCACTATCTTCACCTTGGTGCGCAGATAGTGCAGTCCTGCGTGAGAGCCGTCGGAGTCCACCATATATTCAAAAAATCGAGCAAGGCCGAGATATCCGTCCATCTCGGCGGCGTGAATTCCGCCCGTGATGAACAATACCTGCTCGAAGTCTTTTGGCTCAAATATGTAGGACCACATATCATATTTGCCCGTTTCATCCTTACCTATCCAACGGCGGGTGATGTAATCGGGGTGTTTTGCGCGCATAGGCTCATAGATATGCTCAAGCACCTCGTCGCTTGTCCATGCCCAATTGCCCCAGCTGTCGGCATTGCCGAAAAGATCCTTTTGCTCAGGCGCATACCACCAAAGATCGTCGGTGTCTTTGCCGATGAGAATGGGGTTATCACCGATAAAGAACTCAGGCATTTTCTCGCCTGTGTAGACTACCAAATACTCGCCCTCGGTCTGAGGGACATACATAAAGTCGCAATAATCGGGGGTCTCGCCTTCATAATATGGAGTATTAGGTTTTTTCATTCCGCTCATTCCCTCGCCATCCTTCAGTGCGCGGGGATCGCTTGTGCAAACACCTACGCGAAGTGCGTCAGGCTTGCTGTCAAAGCGAATTACATAAATACTACCGCGGCGAAGGGGAATTATTGCCGAAGCTTTGGCGCACTGCTCGGCATTTTCGCGCTTTACAAACACGTCTGTCCCGGTCTGTGCGGCAATATATATCCCCTTGACATAAAGCTCGGGAGTGAATATATTCTTTTCTTCGAACAGATTGTTGTTATTCTTCATTTATTTCACCAGCTTAAGCTTTGCAAGGGCGGTCTGGATGATATGGTTTCCGTAATACTTTGTTGCAGTTTCAATACTTTCTGCAGAATGATGCTCATACCAGCGGCTCTGATTATGCTCGCAAACAATGGTGGGAACACCGTACTTATTATAGAAATATCCCTGCAGATATTTGCTGTCCTTTTTCAGCTTGCCGGGAATGAGCCACATTTGAGGAATTCCCTCTACCCAGCCTTTTTTCTTGAGGTCTTCAAAAACGTGGTTGGAGACCTTGCGGGCAACGAGGGAGTTGGCAGCCTCGATGGAGAACTGATAGTACATTGCCGCCGCCTTGGGAATGGCGGTGTGGAAGTCCATAGAGCAAGCGATCTGATCCTTGTATTGCTCAAAGAGCCAAATTACATTGATGGTTTCAACCGCGTCATGATTCTTGAAGTCACCGTTAAGGTTTACACCCTTGGATGTAACGCGGCTATTGTGGGTAGCACCCCATACATTGCAGACGGGCACAACAACAAGCTTGACCTTGGTACGCAGATAGTGCATACCTGCGTGGGATCCATCCTCCTCCGCAAGAAGCTGAAGAAATCTGCCAAGTCCGCTGTAGCCGTCCACCTCTTCACCGTGGATTCCGCCGGTGAGGAAAAGCACCTGCTCGTAATCTGCGGGCTCGTAAAAATATGCCCACATATCTATCTCGCCGGTCTCATCCTTGCCTATCCACTGACGGGTGATGTAATCGGGGTATTTTGCGCGCATAGGCTCGTAGATGTTGTTAATGAACTCATCATAAGTCCACTGCCAATCGCCCCAGCTGTCTTCGCCGCCCATATTTGAGCCTTGCTTGCCGCAATCCCACCAATCATCCTCAACATCATAGCCGAGGGAAACGGGGTATTCTTCAATAATAAAGTCGGGCTTTTCGGTGCCTGTATAGATGACCAGATATTCACCCAAGACCTGAGGAACATACATAAACTCACAATCGGCATCGAAGGCTACCTCGCCCTCGATAAAGGGACAATCGCTAAGGGCGGGAGATGCCATTCCCTCGCCATCCTTAAGGGCGCGGGGGTCGCTGAGACAAGCCGCAACACGCAAAGCGGCGGGGTTTGTTTCAAAGCGGACGCGGTAGATGCTTCCGTGATTAAGGGGCAGAACTACAGAGTATTTTTCGCTTTCGCCCTCTTTTTTGACAAATGTATCGGTATCGGTCTTTGCGGCAGGGTAAATGCCCTTGCAATAAAGATCGGATGTGTAAACATTCTTCTCCTGAAAAAGATGATCAAACTTGCCCATAACTTTTCCTCCGTTTTAAAAGGGTTTTGATTATGCCTTAATTTTACCATTATATCCTTGGAAATAAAAGCCTTTATTTTAAAAATATCCGCCCAAAAATTATTTTTTGGACGGATCATCGTTTATTCCTGTTATGCTACGGCAGGAGCAAGGTCTCCTTGCGAGTCGGTCACGCCGCGGGTCTGACATCACACCGTGATGTCATTCAACACCGCGTCGCCGCTTCGCTACCCTGCCCTACAAATCGTCGCAAAGCGACACTGAAACATTTTGCCGCAAGGCAAAATATATCACGCAGCGAAGCTGCATATCACACACCCACGGTGTATATCACATTTGCCACAGGCAAATATATCATTGCGAGCAAAGCGAGCCTTGTACGGCAAGGTGGGGCGGCGCAGTATTCACGGCGAGGTGTACGCAAAGCATATTCGAAGGAAAAATCGATGAATTTCGCGCTGAGGCAAATAACTGCCACTGTGACAGTACTATTTGTACGGCGCAGTGGCAGTTATGCAGTATTCAGCGTGAAAGACGCGATTTTTAGGTTCTTAAACCACACATAACTCAATCAAAAGCGCAGATTTCGTTTCGAGACAATCAATACGAGTGCAGACAGTACTTTTTGTACGGCAAACGAGTATTGAGCAGTATTCGGAGCGAAAGGTGCGCTTATCACAAAAAGAAAAAACCCAAGGCTATGTCTAAATATAGCCTTGGGTTTGATATAAACCTATCTTTCTTACTTAGCGGCTTTGGCGGCTTTGATTGCTTCAATCAGCATAGGAGTTACCTTGAACAGGTCACCGCAGATGCCGTAGTCAGCGCACTCAAAGATGGGAGCTGTGTCGTTCTTGTTGACAGCGATTATGCATTCGCTATCCTGCATACCTGCCTTGTGCTGAATAGCACCGGAGATACCGAGAGCGACATAGATGCGGGGATGAACGGTCTTACCGGTCTGTCCAACCTGATGGTCAGCAGTGATCCAGCCTGCGTCGACGCAAGCACGGGAAGAACCGACAACGCCACCGAGAACCTCTGCAAGCTCTTCAGCCAGAGCGATACCCTTTTCAACATCCTTGGAAATACCACGGCCGACAGAAACAACAACGTCAGCACCGACAAGGTCAACAAGCTTCTTTGCAGCCTTTTCGATCTTTACGACTTCGGTCTTGATATCTTCTTCGGTAAGGGAGAAGCTGGGCTTTTCGATCTTAACAGCCTTTGCCTTGGCTTCGTCGTATGCAGCCTTCTTAAGAACGCCGGGACGAACGGTTGCCATTGCGGGACGGAAACGGGGGCAGATAATGGAAGCCATCAGGTGACCGCCGAATGCAGGACGGGTCATCTTCAGGTCGCGGGAAACGTCGTGATCCTGACCGAGAACCTTTGCGGTTGCCATATTGGCAATCTTTTCTTCGGGCAGGGTGGAGTTTTCACGCAGGAAGTCTTTGTAAACACCCATATCAACGTCAAGGTGAGTACAGTCAGCGCACAGACCTGTGTGCAGACGAGCTGCGCAACGGGGACCCAGGTCACGGCCGATATTGGTAGCACCGATAAGCATGATCTCGGGCTTATACTGCTCAACTACATCGCAGATGACCTTGGTGTAGGCATCGGTGGTGTAATTCTTAAGCAGGGGGCTGTCGCAGAGGATGACCTTGTCAGCGCCGTAGCCGCCAAGATCCTTTGCAAGACCTTCAACATTTTCACCGAGAAGCAGACCGCAGAGCTCTACGCCCAGGCTGTCAGCTAATTTACGGCCTTCGGAAATAAGTTCATAAGATGTGGGCATCATTTCGCCCTGGCGCTGCTCACAGAATACCCATACACCCTTGAAAGCAGCCAGATCAGTATTATTAAATGTAGACATAATCTTTCTCCTCCCTTAGATGATGTGCTTCTTGGCAAGAATGCCTGCCAGAGTTTCACAAGTGTCCTTATCTGCGCCTTCCATCATCATGCCTGCGCCCTTCTGGGGAGGTGTGAAGGAGGTGAGAATGTTTGTGGGGGATCCTGCAAGGCCGATAGTGGACTTGTCGATCAGGGGATCGTCCTTAAGGGTCTCATAGGTGTAGATATCCAGAGGCTTGGAATAGCAATCTACGATGCCTGCAACGTTCATATATCTGGGCTGATTAAGCTCCTTAACGCAGGTCAGCAGGCAGGGGGTCTTGACCTTGATGGTCATATAGCCGTCTTCAAGCATACGCTTGCAGGTAAGAGTACCGCGGCTCTTCTTGACTTCTGCAACATAGGAGACCTGAGGAATGTTGAGCTTTTCAGCGATCTGGGGACCAACCTGAGCGGTGTCGCCGTCGATAGCCTGACGGCCGCAGAATACGATATCACCCTTCTTAAGACCGATCTTGTTGATAGCTGCAGCAAGGATCTGAGAAGTAGCGTATGTATCGGAGCCACCGAACTCACGAGCGGTAACAAGAACACCACGATCTGCGCCCATAGCGATGATCTCGCGGAGCATACCCTCTGCAGGAGGGGGACCCATGGTGACGATGATAACCTCTGCGCCGGTCTTTTCCTTAAGACGGAGAGCTTCTTCAACAGCGTTCATATCATCGGGGTTGATGATAACTGCCATTGATGCACGGTTCAGAGTACCGTCGGGATTAACTGCGACCTTTCCCGAAGTATCGGGAACCTGTTTTACACAAACAATAATTTTCATAACTCTATTACCTCCCGCTTACTTTACGCCCAGCGCAGAAGAAATAACCATGCGCTGTACTTCAGATGTGCCTTCGTAGATCTCGGTGATCTTGGCATCACGCATCATGCGCTCAACATGATACTCGCGGATGTAGCCGTAACCGCCGAAGAGCTGAACTGCACGGCGAGTTACATCGGAAGCAGCCTCGGCAGCAAACAGCTTAGCCATAGCAGCGTCCACGGTATAGGGCTCGTGATTCTGCTTCTTGCAAGCAGCGGAGTATACGAGGAACTGTGCAGCCTGCATTCTTGTATGCATATCTGCGATCTGGAACTGGGTGTTCTGGAACTGAGAAAGTCTTCTGCCGAACTGAACACGTTCCTTAGTGTACTTGATAGTCTCTTCAACAGCACCTTCGCCGAGGCCGAGAGCCTGAGCAGCGATACCGATACGGCCGCCGTCGAGGGTCTTCATAGCGATCTTGAAGCCTTCGCCTTCCTTACCAAGCAGGTTTGCCTTGGGGACGATGCAATCTTCAAAGATAAGATCGCAGGTGGAAGATCCGCGGATACCCATCTTCTTCTCGTGCTTACCGCAGGAGAAGCC
>JAFQUM010000032.1 GCA_017408485.1 Clostridia bacterium
ATTTTCAAGGAAAGGATACTGTCCAATGTAAGCCTTCAATCCTTCGGGAAGCTTTCCGGTAGAGCCACCGTTATTTTCCTCGCCGCCCTGATTCTCGGTGCCGCCCTGATTGCCACTTTGAGAAGTGCCGGGGTTATCCTTGTCGGGATCGGTCGTGTTGTTATCTCCGCAAGCGGCAAGAGCAAATACCATCATAAGAGCCAGTAAAATCGCCAATATTTTTTTCATTGTAAATTCCTCCGTTTAATTGTAACAATCAAACACGGTCGGTAGCGTTTTTTGTCGATACCGACCGTATTGACGTGAAGTTTGCCAGTGTTTTAAACTGTCTTTTTGTCAATTGTGAAAGGGTTTATGCTTTATTTATAATAATTCTCGCAAAGATCCTTGTATTCTTCAAGGTCAAAGCTTGCATTGGGGAAAGAAGAAACTAAGCCCGCATCATACTTAAGTATTAAAGTAGCATCAAGGTTATCAACGTAGCCGTCACCGTTAGCATCACATATGCAAAGCTGAAGTGGGTTAAGGTCTATGATAGCGGCATCGTATTTAAGTATGAGTGATGCATCAAGGTTATCGACATAACCGTCGCCGTTGCTGTCGCCGAAATACAAGTCCTGATACTTTATATGACCGCATTCGCAGGTAAGCTTTGCCTGACCTACGGTGGTGGGAGTTGGAGGGGTTATTATCTCAGCAGGTCCCCACTCGTGAGCGTGTACACCGTTAACCTCCAGTACGTTGGACCAAGCCGAATAGCCGTGAGGGCCTGAAAAACGAACGCGAAGCTTTACGTTGGTATCGGGGGTAAGGTCGTCGGAGCCGTCAAAGACTAATGTTCTTTCACCGTCTTTCGTTGCCCACTCACTGTTTGCCACGTAGGCATCTATCCACTCACCGCCGTTTACGCTTACCTGAGAGTCCAGATTAAGCGGCTCGAAATAATCGTTCATCATATAATAAAGGTATGCTTCCCAAACGGAATCGGGTGTATCCTGTACAAACTCAATGCAATACCACTCCTCGTCATCCTGAAGCTCTATGCGAAGGTCGGAGATAACCGGGGCTTCGTAGGAGGTAGGCTCGTCGGGTATCTTTTGGGTAGAGTTTTTGCCGAAGACAGCGCTTTCCGACCAATCGGAAACTGCTATCTGTTTTTCGCCGGGGCCGTTGCCCTCCTCGTACTCCACCAAGGGTTCCCATTCCATATAGTAACGGCAGCGGATGTAAAGGCTGTGGTTTTTGGTATCAAAGGAGTAAACCTCTCTATCATAACCGTAATCGTGGTATATATCGGTAATTATTGCAGGCTGATAGGGTTTGAAGGTATCGGAGCCCTGCCCCTCGTGATATACCAACCAGAAAAATTCAAAATCTTCTATCATGTCTGTTCTGATACCTTCGTATTGGTATCCATCGGCATAGCCTCCGTTGTAATACTCGGTGTCCCACTCGGGTGTGTATTGCCAGTTTGTCTCGCCGTCAAGGGAAACGTCATACTGCATCACAATATTAAAGTACCAAAGACCGTACTTTTCATAAAAAGCTTCGGTGTTTTCGGACCATTCGGATGAAACGGCAATAACCTCCGGGTCCACAACCATATACATTCTAAGATCGTCGTGGGCCCCTTCGCTTGCATCCCCGTCGGTATAGATAAAGTAGTCGGGAGCTACGGGCTTGGGAAGCTCAAACGCGGAAATATCCAGCGTATCTTCTGCGCTTGCCGTTACACCGGAAAGGGATAACAGCATAACTAATGCCAAAGTTAAACTTAAAATTCTTTTCATAACAAACTCTCCTTATATAGTCTATTTTTATTGTTTTTGCGTAATCTGACCGCCGCAAAGATGCCAAAAAAAGTTTTTACGCAACGTGTTGTTCATATAAATACCTCAAATTATAAATGTTTAAGTTTGTAAAATTCGCCCAAATGCGTTTGTTATGTTAATAAGATAGGTTTTCTATCATATCGGAAAATCCTACCTGCAAAACGCAATCGTCTGCGATATAGTTGGATACTGCGTAAACGCCGTCCTTCTTCAAGGCACAACGATGGCCGTTTTCTTCGTTGCTTTCCCATACCACGTCCCAACCAAGCTCCTTGAGCTTAGCCGAGTAGTCCATAGAATCCTGATTGGTTGAACAATGATATTCAAACCATGCGGCGTAGCTTGCCTCAGGCAGCTTGTCGCTTTCAAGATTAAAGTCAACGTCCTCGTAGCCGTTGGTGAAATCCTGAATGGTGTAGTTTTTATTGTAGTCGCTGTCTGTCATACCGCACTGGGGTAAGGGGATGCCATCGATAGACTCGGGAAGAGCAAACAAAGAATCCGTTGCGCTTACGCTAACGGAGTATTCGTAGTTCTCCTCGCTAATAGAGTTGCGAACAAATATCTCCATAAACCAGCCGTTGCCAAAATAGTTGTAATAGGTCCACTCACCCTCTTCGGTGATGCCTCCATTCATCCCTTTGGCTTCTACTGCCGCAGTAAAAGTGTCAAGCTGTGCCTTGGTTGCGTAGAAGAACACGCCGTACTCACGGTAGTCCTCCTTGCTATCGTAGTACAAAGGACCTACGGCGTAGCTTCCGTTTATCCTGTCGTGCTTATAGTCCTTAAAGGTGGTTTGGTCAACTTTTATACCATCAGGCGCTTCCGGGAAACAATCCGGCAGGAAGTCGGAATCCCATACGTTGTAGATATATGCGCCGTAGTTGTTTTCATCCCATCCCTCGGGAATAAGCTGCTCTAACTCATCCAAAGCAGACTCAATGTCACTTATACCCATATTACTGTTATTTGTTTTGTCTTGGCTGCCTAAAGGGGTTTTATCGCTGCCGCAAGCCGCCAAGGAAAGCAGCATCATCGCCGCAAGTAATATCACCAATAATTTTTTCATGTTGTTTTCCTCACTTTCGTATTATTTCAGTTGCTGACCGCAGTTGGGGCAGCATTTGTCGTTCTTTTTGCATTTGGTCTTGCAATTGGGGCATTTCTTCTTTTTGGTCAGGGTCACGATAATGATCACGATCACAAGAATGACCACTACCACAATAGCGATCCAAATGAAGATACACAGTCCAAGCGGTACGGGACAGAAGCCGCACAGAGAGCATTTGTCTTTTTCATCCACAGGGGGCTTTTCTTCCGGTGCCTTGTTCGTTTCGCCGGGATTCTCCTGTGTACCGCCGCCGTTTAACTCAAGCACGTTTGACCATTCGGAGGGGCCGTGGGTGCCGATGAAGCGGATGCGGAG
>JAFQUM010000033.1 GCA_017408485.1 Clostridia bacterium
ATACGTGGCGATGGCAATTACAAATAATGACAGTGATATCTACAGCGGTCCCGGTGAAGACTACGAAATCATTGACCATATCGTAGCGGGTGAAACGGTAGGTATTCTTTCCGACGAAGGAAATTGGTGCTATATCGAGTGCCCCGCAGGTTCGCTGAGTTTTAGTTCCGAAAGCCTTTGCGGATATATTCCTACTTCTGTGCTCGACTTTAACGAGCCCATTCCTGAGCCTGATCCCGACCCCGTACCCGATTTTGTAACCACCACACTGGATGATACTGATACCTATTCGGGACCCAGCAGTGAATGGTACGAATATTGCGATCATCTGCCTGCAGGTGAGACGATCACAATTCTGTGGAAAGAGGGAGATTACTATTATGTAGAAGCCACCTTTATGATCTATCACGCCGGAAGTGAAGAAACGGGTGATTGGTATGAAGAAGGAACCAAGCGTATGTATATCCATCAGAATTACGTGGGTGATTTTACGGGTACCGTACCCGACCTTAGCAATGCTTCTTATCTTGAAGTAGACTTTACCGAGGTGGCTGACTGCTATACAGGCCCCGGCACAAACTACGAGCCTGACGGGACAATATATCCCGACGGACCTCATAACCTTTTCGGCAACAAGATCGAAAACGGCTTTGCTTTTATTGAGACAGTGGGCGACGAGAATCTCGGCAAGCGCGTTTGGGTAGATTCGGATAAGGTAATATTGCCTGAGGATGAAGAGCCTGACACACCCGAAACTCCCGACGAGCCCACTCCCGACCCTGATCCCCCCACAGTGCCCGAGATTGTGGCGTATACCACAGCTGATGCGGATACGTATACGGGCCCTGATGCATATTACTACGATTATGCAGACCATTTGCCCGTCAATCAAGAACTTAAGGTTTTATGGAAAGAAGGGGACTACTACTATGTAGAAGCCACCTTTATGATCTATCACCCAGGTAGTGACGAAACGGGCGATTGGTACGAAGAAGGCACCAAGAGAATGTATATCCACGAGGATTATGTGAGCGACTTTACAGGCACAGCGCCTGATCTGACTAATGCTTCCTATCTTGAGGTAGACTTTACAGAAAATGTTACCTGCTATACAGGCCCCGGCATAGATTACGAGACCGACGGTGTGTCGTACCCCGACGGACCTCATACCCTTTTTGCCGGAAAGATAGAAAATGGATTTGCCTTTATTGATACTGCGGGTGATGAAATGGGCGGCAAGCGCGTTTGGGTACAGACTGACAAAATTATCGGACTGCCTGAGGATGAAGAACCCGATACACCTTCCGTAGATACTAATGTTACCATTACAGCGGTAGCAAATACTAATGCAGTAGTCTATCATGGCCCTGATGTAACAGTATTCAGCGATATTGACGCAATCAAGAACGGCGAAACAGTTTCAGTTCTATGGAAAGAAAGGGATTGTTACTATGTAGACTGTCCTGCATCTGCGATGCATAATGTGACTAAAAAAATGTGTGGCTACGTAGAATGCTCAAAATTATCCAATCTTTCTGCTGCTCCTGCAGATTTGGGTATTGTAAATTGCAATACAATTGAACTTAGCCCCAATACACCCAGTTTTATGGGCCCCGGTATAGGCTATAATGATGCGGGAACTGTTGATTACAATACGACAGTCAAAAATGTAGGCAATATTGTAAAAAATGGCTTTATTTTGGTCGAAAACGAAAACTCAAATACAGGCGTTACAAAACGTGCATGGGTTCCTGTCAACTCGCGCGCAACCTCTTCTACAGGCTCCGGTGAAATCACTTCAGACGGCGTTTCAGCAAGAACAGGCAGGAGAGAGTTTGTTTATTATGGTCCTGATGAAACTTCTTATGAATACTGTGATTACATCCGAGATGATAAAGAAATAAAAGTTCTTTGGCAAGAGGGTGATTATTACTATGCAGAATGTATAGTTACAGTCTACAAAGATGGTGAGTATAAAGATGGTAAAAAGCGTTTTTATATTCACAAGAATGCATTATCTACTTTGCCTGATGTTGACTTAAGATCCGACATAACAGATAATACCGAAATATCGTTCGCACCGGGCACTATGGGATATACTGGTCCCGGCGACGATTACGAAGAGACAGAATACATTGCTGAGGATACATATGTAACCCGAGTGAATGTATATGTAGAAAACGGATTCGTTTTTGTTAAATGCCAGCGCAATGGAGAATTCTTGAAGCGTGTTTGGATACCTATTACTGCGTGGAGAGATGTAAGCATTGATGATTTGGTTGTAGCAACCGGAGAAACGAATAAGGTCACTACACTTATGTGGGGGCCTCAAAATTTACGAGGAAATACTTATGTAACAGGAGATACTATAGCAAATGGAATTTCTGTAGACATCTTGTGGTACGAAGGTGACTATTACTATGTCAGATACACTTCTGGAGGGCGTAAGAGATGCGGATATATGAAAAAAGAAGATGTTGAATTAAATGAAGGAAGCAATGCTTCTGCGATATATGAACGAGAATTGGACACATCTCCCGATAGCTATCGTTATGTTACTGAAGACAGAGCATATACCTATCCTTATCCTTCGAATGAATCTCATTCAGAAACAAGTTATATAGATCGTCTTGAAACCATGAGAGAACTTGGTGTTAAAATAGGCTACTATACCCTTGTGGAATATGACATAAAGAAAGATGAGAAAGATGTGTTAAATCCTGCACATAGAAAAAGAGCATGGGTCAATCAAAACGATATACGTCCCATGCCCAAGCCTGATGTGGAAGTATATTTAAAAACTAATGGTGATATATTGGAGGAGAGACAACCGAATAATGCAAAGTATATTTATTTGTATCTTCACGAGCTGGGATTCGGGGACAATCCTATTTTTGCAATATTAGGCAATGTTATGCAGGAATGTACAATGAACCCTGCAAATTGGGAAGTTAGGTATAGCACAGAAGATGGGTACGGACTTTTTCAGTTTACACCTGCAAAAAAATACCTTAATCGCGCCGTTAAGGATGGTCTTATCAGTGAGGCAGAGGCAGAACACATAAATAACTACGCAAATGGAATAGTAGATAGCTATTCAGCGCCCGTAGACAATACAAGAAATCTTATGCAGTCACAGCTTGAATGTATGATTTGGGGCTGTTTTGCAGGCTCACAGTGGAGCAACCCGGGAACATACAATAATGTTTATAGCGGCAAATTTTCCGAGGATTACACTTCCGAGGATTCTACTCCCAAGAAATACACAATATATGATTTTATGAACTCCAATTATTCAATTGAGGAGTTGACAATTATCTTCCATGATTTCTTTGAAAAATCAAACGATGTGGACGATGTAGAAGATTATATGAAAGGGGAAGCAGGTGAAGAAGGGAGCGGGCATCTTTCGGGGCGCATAAAAGAAGCAATAAGCTGGCAGACCCAGGCGGAAGCTTGGAAAAATGACTTAAACATACAGTAGAACCGTTTACATAGGATGTTAAAATGAAACAAGTACTTTTGGGATATTGATTCCAAAAGTACTTGTAAATAACTCAATTTGTTGCATCCACCCACATAGCGGGGCGGATGGCATAAGAGGTTGTCCATGTGATTATTCCATATTCGGTATATGATCCCCTCAAATCCACATGACTTTTTCGAAAATCAGTTGACCCGGGGGAACGCAGCAACCATCTACACCAAAATGGATTATAACCGCCTCCAATTGAAGGAGTTTTGAGACCGGTTTCCTTTGCGTATGAAGTGTAAGCGCAAGCAGCATTGAGTTTATCTATTACATTATCAAGGAGATGATAAAGATATTTATCGTATTCTTCTGTGCTTAACAGAAAAATCTTATCCTCCGTATCATTTCCACCTTCGATAAACGGTTCTGAATCTTCCCAAGTAGACCCGGGACAATCTGCAGTTTGGTTAGTTACGGTCATGATGATTTGCTTTTCGGCATCTGTAAAATTGCTATTTAAAAACTCTCCGTTAAGATACTCTCGCAATGAGCAGGTTTCCCAAGTGAATGGATTATCAAAATCATCGTTTAAAGGTCGAGTTTCAAGAGCAAACTCGCTTAGTAAAAATAATTTGCCGTTATCATTGGCGATAACTCTCCATACAAGCATTTCTTCACCGTTTGATGTGTCTGCATCTTGCTCAAAGGTGCCGATAGTGACCAAGTCACCTACGGGAGTATCAGCTGTTAGCGGATGCACAAATAATGAGTGTATGGTTTCAATATTATAGTCATACCATGCGAGGGCGATAGGAGTGTTATTTGCTTCAAAAGGCTGTATGTGTACATTATGGTAACCATACCTTATTGAATAGTAATCATAACCGTTATTAGTGGAGAAACGCAACACAATATCTGCATTTTTATCCGAATTAATGTCTGCAAATGAAAAACTTACGGGCTTATTTTCTGACGAAGACAGGGTTACGAGGCTTGTGCCATTATCATCTCCGGCATATCCGCATAAGGCATCAAATATCAATCTTTTTACCATATACGTCCAACCGGTTGAATAGAGCGGGTCAGATTTTGATAACCGATTATCCGGTGCTAAAACACCAATAGGCAAACCGTCTGGACCTAATTCCGGTTTGGTTTCGATGGGAGTATCCGGCTCAACCGGCTCATCAGGCTCAGTGGGCTCACTGGGTTGTTCAGGCTCACTCGGCTCGGTAGGGGTATCGGGCTGGGAAGGGGTGTCCGGCTCACCCGCGCTTGGCTCTTCAGGTTCGTCTGTGGTGGGGGTGTCATTTGCAGGGGGTGTTATATCATCATCCTTTGCAGGTGCATCCTCGCCGCAGGCGGCAAAGGAAAACAGCATACAAACGCACAGCACAAAAGAGAGCATACGGATAAGTTTTTTCTTCATTCGGCATTTTCCTTTCTTAAAATGGGACGGATAAAACGGACTTTCTTCTGCCTCTATTGTAAAATATCCCCTGCTGCAATACAACAACAAAAGAGTTACAATTTGGCAACAAAAGAGTAACAATGATTACGAAAGGGTAACAAGATCACAGAAGATGGTTTACAAAACCTCTACCGAAGCCTCCTTTATATGCAAAGAGCATTATAAAGGAGGTGATTTCGGTGTCTGCAGTATTGGAATGGCTTGAGGTTATTTCAAATGTGATCCCTGTGGGAGTGAAAAAGCTGTTTGTGGCGTTGATACTGTTGGTTTGTCTCGATTATATAACCGGGATATGCGTAGCTATAAAAGAGAGAAAACTTTCCAGTAAAATTGGCGCAAAAGGGCTTGCGTCAAAGGTCACCATTTTTGCAATGGCGGCGATAGGTGCAATCATAGATCATTTACTAATCGGAAACGGCTCTGCCTTGTGCGGTATCATTATAGCATTTTATTGCACCAATGAGCTTTTAAGCATTTGTGAAAATGCCAACCGCATGGGATTACCGTTGCCGCAGAGGCTTGTATCTCTTTTGAAGGAAATCAAGAACTCAAACGATCATAGCTGATCACTTTTGCTCAGATATGTACGCAACTTGTTAAGCCCTCTGTTGCGGGTGCGGCTTATGTTTTGCCTTGATGTTCCCCACATTCTGCCTACATCGGCTGCGGAATAACCTTGTATCTCTGTAAGGTACAGTATCTTTCGCTCCGATTTAGTCAACAGATCGTAAGGGATGTCAAAGGTAAAGCAGCCGTCGCTCAGATCTGCAGAGGATGTCTGCAAAAGCTGCTCGGGAATAAGGTCGATACAGACCGAAGGGCAGGCTGAGATTTGTTTTTGCATCAGCTTTATATAAGCGTGATAGATAGAGTGGGTAAGATAGTTCACCATAGCTCCGTCGTTTTTATTTTTAATTTTTGTACAGTTAATGTGCAGTATTGCGTCTAAAAAATCTGCCACAAGGTCATTGTATCCGTCTTCGGTGTTCAGCTTTCGCGCGTATTTTTTAAGCGCAGGGTCAAACTTGCTGACAAGCCACAGCATAGCTTGTTTGTCGCCGTTTTGACTTCTTGTTACATTATTGAAAATCATTTCTTCATCTCCTTAGCACTTAGAAGCTAAGGAGACATCAAGTTTTAAAATGTAAACATAATCTGCCGAAAACTCTATTTCGGCAAAAAGAAGTTGCTTTTTCACCCTCCTCTGATAAGTAAACCGACGAAATGCAAAAATGTAACAAAAAAGGTGAGGATATCCTCACCTTTTTACAGAAAATTAACAAACCATTCAGGGGCACTTGACCGATCAACCATTAATCCCGACTCAGCTTGAAAAACTCTTTTCTCAGGGCATTCCTTGCTCGGGCAAGCATAACTCTTACACTGTCGGGCTGTATACCTGCATCCCGAGCTATTTCGTCGTTGGACTTTTCAAGCACATATTTTTCACTCAAAAACCATTTGGTCTTTTGACCGAGATTCCTCCACGCGGCATAAAGGATATCCTTGTTTGACTGATCAATAAGGCGGTCATCCATATCAAAGCCGTCGTCCACATCGGAGGTAAACTCGTCCTCAATATCCACAAAAGAGATACGCTTGTCCCTGGCTTTTTGACTGAGTGCGCAGTTTATTACAGCTGTGATTATGTAGTTGACCCTACATTCGCGGGTCATCCCTCTCAGCTTGCTAATGTGATTTATAAGCTTTTCAACCACCGTCTGTACTATCTCTTCAGCATCCCATTGGGATTCGACTATATTCTTTGCCTCGGAATACATAAGCAGATTGTATTCTAAGTAAAGCTTCTCCATAAAATCACGGTCGCTGTCGTTTTCGATGGCAAGTATTACAAAAGGAATCATATCATCACCACTTTGCTCTATTTTTTATTAAAAAAGTAGTCCGTACTAAAATCATACACGATAATTTGAGAAAAAGCAAGAAAGCAATAAAAACGAGTGCTTTTGCCCATAAGATCGTCTTCTTGCGGATATCACTTAAAATACATATGCAGGTTGCATTTGATCATTCCGTTGTAGAGCTTGCGTTTTTTGTCGGCGCGGTAGCCGAAAAAGCTTTCAAACTCCTCGTCAGCGGAGATGATATATTTTTTAAGGGGGCTATCCCCTACCGCTTCACCAAAAGAACGGCAAAGGAATCGCGCCTGCTTAAGATCCATCATTCGCACACCGTAGGGAGGGTCGCACATCAGCACGCCGCTTCGGCTCTTCCAATCGGCGGTCAAGGCATTTCCTTTAGTGACATTTATATAGTCAAGCACGCCTGCGCGGCGGGCGTTTTCTTTTGTTAATTCAACAGCATTGGGGTCATTATCCGATGCAAAAATAGGAAGCTTTTCCCCTCTTGCCTTGGCGCCTGCTTCTTCTTTTTGCTCTATGAATGCCTTTGCCCACTCATCATTCCACGCCGCTGCATCAAACTCGCGCTTAAGACCGGGGGCAATACCCAATGCGGCGGTTGCCGCCTCAATTGCGATAGTTCCGCTGCCGCACATAGGATCGTAAAAATCCTCTCTGCCGCGATAACGCGCTATTTTGACCATGCTTGCCGCCAAGGTCTCACGCAGGGACGCTTCGCTTTGCTCCAGCTTATAGCCGCGTTTATACAACGGTGCGCCGGAGGTGTCAAGATAGAGGGTCGCCATATCCTTCATTATAGAAAACTGTATCTGATGCTTTGCGCCCGTTTCGGGGAGCTCTACACAATTGTATTTTTCACGAAGGCGTTCCACCACCGCTTTTTTGATTATACTTTGGCAAGCGGGAACGCTTTTAAGAGTGGAGTTTAAGCTATATCCCTTGACGGGAAAGGCATCGGCTCTGCCTATGAAGTTTTCCCAAGGAAGTGCCTTGACGCTTTCAAAAAGAGCCTCAAAGGAATGGGCAGAAAACCAACCCAAGCGGATAAGTACTCGCTCACCGCAACGCAGATTGATGTTTGCCCTGGCACATTCTGAAATATCCCCTTCAAAGCTGACGCTTCCGTTCTCGGCATTGACACCCGCATAGCCGCCAAAGCGAAGCTCATCGGCAACAAGCCCTTCTGTTCCCATAATACAAGGTACTGTAAAGATCATATTATTATCTCCTATAAACAATTACCGGTCTGTCAAAGCAGGTTTTTGACAGACTAAATATAAAAGGGTGGAAAAATCCACCCTTTTATAATATATTAAATATTACTTTTTTGCAACCAATAATCCGTAGCCTCCGTCGTTTCTTGCATAAACAACGCAGGGTGCGCCGCCCTTTTCGCTGTTCATAAAGAAGAAGAAGCTGTGACCTAAAAGATTCATCTGTAAAATTGCATCCTCGATAGTCATGGGCTTTACATCAAGGGTCTTTTCACGGATGATCTCAAAAGACTCGTCGCTATAGTCGGTCATCGCGCCCATAGCTTTGACAAATGACTCTTGACGGAGCCTTTTGGAAAGCTTGGTCTTATTCTTTTGGATCTGCTTGTCAATGGATGCTATCGCGCCGTCGATCGAAGCGTACATATCGCTTGTGCGCTCTTCGGCGCGGAAATAAAGTCCTTGAGTCTGCATTGTAATTTCTACGGTCTGCATTCCCCTCTCTTGAGAGAAAGTGACTTGTACGGACACTTCTTTGTCAAAGTACGGAACGAGCTTTGAGCATTTCTTTTCGGCATATTCGCGAAGAGTGCCGGAAGAGTCCATTTTGCGGTCGGTGAACTTGATATTCATAGGTACACTCCTTTCGGGACTTTATTTTGGGTTTTCCCTAATTAAACTATACCACATATTGACCAAAAAATAAAGAAAAATTTTTATTAAATTTGCGCAAAATGCACCAAAATTCGACAAAGGGAATGGTGTATACTAAGTCTCGAAAGGGATCCTCCTTTCATGCAGGGAGATAATCCTTGCACCGTTCATATCTTTATCCCCACAACCCAAGCTCAGGCATCTGTCGGAATCTTAACGACAGATGCCACTTTTTTTTGCATTGCAATTTAAAAACCGCTGAAGGATATCCTTCAGCGGTCAGCTTTTATCCGTGATACAGTTTTTTAGTCTGATATTTAGGCTCGCAGGTAAGGTTGATTCCCAGCTTGCGATAAATATCCGCATCCACCTGAGAGAGAATGACCGTGCTATGCGCCTCACAACCGCGCAACTGGGGAAGTGCTTCCATTCCCTTTTTTGCAGACTCTCTCACCGAAGCACTGACCGAAAGTGCTATAAGCACCTCGTCGGAATGGAGGCGGGGGTTATGATTGCCCAGCATATCTATCTTGAGACTCTGTATAGGCTCGATAACACTGCGGTCTATCATATGTACTTTTTTCTCCATACCCGCAATGCCCTTTACTCCGTTGAGCAGTGCCGCCGCGGAGGGACCCAGCAGATCGGAGGTCTTGCCCGTGACGATCTTGCCGTCGGGAAGCTCTATTGCTACCGCAGGCTTGCCGGTCTCTTCCTCACGCTTTAAGGCGGCTTCGACTACCTTGCGGTCGGAGATGGATATTCCCGCCTGCTTCATTATAAGCTCGATCTTTTCCACCGCAGCTCCGTCGCTTCTGCCCATGCGTACATCACATTTTGCATTATAGTAACGGCGGATGATCTCCATACGGGAAGCATCGCGGCACACTTCATCATCGCTGATGGCATAGCCGACCATATTAACGCCCATATCGGTGGGAGATTTATAGGGACATTCACCCATAATGCGCTCAAATATTGCGGACAATACGGGGAAAACCTCAACATCGCGGTTATAGTTGACGGTGGTAATGCCATAGGCTTCAAGATGATAGGGGTCTATCATATTGACATCGTTAAGATCAGCGGTTGCCGCCTCATAAGCCAAATTAACTGGGTGCTTCAAGGGAAGATTCCATATTGGGAAGGTCTCGAACTTGGCATAGCCCGCTCTGATACCCCGAAGACCCTCGTGGTATATCTGGGAAAGGCAGGTTGACATTTTTCCGCTTCCCGGACCGGGTGCGGTAACAACCACCAAGGGACGGGTGGTCTCGATATAATCATTCCTGCCAAAGCCTTCGGGACTGACTATTTTTTGTATATTGTAAGGATAGCCTTCAATTGCATAATGGATATAGACCTTAACGCCAAGGCGCTCAAGCTTTTGCTTGAATGCCAACGCCGAGCACTGACCCTTGAACTGAGTAAGTACAACACTGCCCACATAAAGACCGATGCCGCGGAATGCGTCTATAAGGCGAAGTACATCGGCATCATAGGTAATGCCCAAGTCGCCGCGCATCTTGTTTTTTTCTATATCACCTGCGTTGATAACGATCACTATCTCAGCCTTGTCTGAAAGGCTCTTGAGCATTTGAACCTTGGTATCGGGCTTAAAGCCTACAAGGACACGGGATGCGTGATAGTCGTCAAAAAGCTTGCCGCCAAACTCCAAATAGAGCTTGCCGCCAAACTTGCCGATGGCGCGATTAATACCCTCGGTCTGTTTTTCAATGTAAAGATCGTTATTAAATCCGATTTTTTTCACGCTTATCCCTCCTTGCCCAAATACCCTTTAATTTTAGCATATAGCAAAGTGTTTTTCAAGGTAAAAACCGCTCCAAACAGAGCGGTTTTTACGATATTTTTTCGATTATTTAAAAGACAGTGAGGGGCGAAGAACAACAAAGGAGTTTGCCGCCAGCAAGCCTTCCAGCTTATCGGCTGAAGAAGTTGCGGACAGTACTCTTGTTCCTGAAGATGCCATCTCAAACAGTAATCCGTCGTTAAGGACGAGATAGAGCTTGCAGCCACTGCCCGTGTTATTGGGCGAAGAAACTATGATATCGCCTGCGATGAGCATTTCTTCTCTTACCAACTGAACACGCTCGGGTACCGATGTAGTCTTATAGACATATCTGCCGCCGAACAGAGTGCGTACACCCTTGATGAGCATTTTATTACTGCTGATGAGGGTAGCTCTCTCTCCTGAGCCAACGCTGAATGCGGTCTTGTAAAGGGCTTGATTTGTTGTTAATCCTAAATCAACGCCCAATGCTTTTTCATAGATAGCATCGATGACCGCAGCCATTTCACCACTCTGACCATTGGCATTGTTAGCGGCATCAATAATTGCCTGCTGCTGTGCCTCGCTCAGTGTGTTGCCAACTCTCGTATCGGTGCCATAGACCTGAATGCCGTTAACGGTGGTCGTGCCTTCGCCGATAAGTGTTCCCGCCGATACGGAAGAGGATATCTTAACAGTATAGGACACTTCCTTGACACCGTGACCCGCTATTGCAAACTTCCAGCTGAGGGTGTTTCCGCTGACCGAATCACCACCACTGACAAGGGTAGTATTTGCGGCAAGAGTACTCTTCACTTCAACAGTAACAGGTTCATCATTGGTATTGGTTACCTTGATGGTGTAGGTGATGGTATCGCCCGCATTTGCGGTTACGCCCATAGGATGGGTACTGAGCTTCTGAGCAACGATTCCCTGCATGCTTGCAAAGCGGGTAATGCTCTTTTGTGGAATACTCTTAATAAGCTGCAGAGGTCTTAATACAGCATATCTTGCTTCGTTGAGAATATATCTGCTGCTGGTGGATTTGAAGTATGTATCTGCCAAGTTATCGTAGCAAACACTGCCCTTCTTATCATATCCTTCATCGGGTTTGGTATAGTTATAGTTTGCACCTGTGCTGTGGATATACTGTCCGTTACCGATATAAAGAATGATATGTCCGCCACTTTCAACGCCATTTTTGCGATGGCGGGTAACGATAAGGTCACCGGGAACAAGGATATCCTCGATCTCTTTGCATATCTGATTCTTCTGTGCGGTAGTCAGGCTTGCATCGTACTTTCCGGAGTAGACCATAATATCGGTTCGTTCAATAAACTTTTCAGTGTACCAACTAACAATATTATAATCAAAGGCTTCCCAGAAAAGACTGTGTATCCAAGCGGCACAGTTGGTGTACAATGTATTCTGCTCATTTGCCCGCTCAGGCTCTTGGTTTGCATCGTGAGGAGAACGAAGGGTGGTCTTTCCAACCTCGAAGTTTGTATCGTCGTACTGTATCCACTTGCCGCGCTTTACATACGCATCGGCGGCGGCGATCAGCACCTGAGCTGCCTTGGAATAAAACTCGCCGTTTACAGTTTTGTCCTCAAGCTTGATATTGGGGATATCTCCTACCACCAAGGGAGCTTCAACAGTCTCGCTATAGCTATTTCCGCATACGGTGCAGGTATAGGTCATAGTTGTTCCCGAAAGCTTGCCGCTGTCGTAAGTATGGGTATAAAGCTTGGATATCTCCTCGGTCTTGGTCTCGCCGCAGCCCGTGCAGGTGTATTTTCTCTCTCCTGCCTCTTTGCAGGTGGCAGTCTTGATCACAACGCCGCTATCATAGGTATGGTTGGAGCTTTTGGGCAGCTTTTGCTCGTACTTTTCTCCGCAAACTGTGCAGGTGTTGGTAAACACTCCCTCAGCAGAGCAGGTTGCCTTTTTAGTAACAGCTCCCGCATCCCAAGTATGCTTAGCGGTCTTGGCGATGGTCTCGGTCTTAGTCTCACCACAGCTTTTGCAGGTAAAAAGCTTTTCACCATCGGCACAGGTGGCTTCCTTGGTGATCTTGCCGTCATCCCAAATATGGGAAGAAAGCTTTGCAATGGGCTCGGTCTTGGTCTCGCCGCAGGAGCACTCATAGGTCTGCTCTCCCTCTTCCTTGCAGGAAGGCTCGGTTGCCTTGCCCTTTACCCAAGTATGAGTATGTGCGGGCTGCTGGGGCTCATCGGTATTGCCGGGCTGCTCGGGCTCATCGGGTGTGTCAGGCTCATCGGTATTGCCGGGCTCATCGGGTATATCGGGCGTGTCGGTTGCATCATTATTATCTGCAGAAGGCTTTTCCTCTTCGCCGCAGGCATAGGCAAATACCAATGTGCAACAGAGAATAAGCAGTAAAATTGTTTTTAATATGTTTTTCATAATAATCCTCCTCGGAACATCAGGGTCCTAATATTTAACGGGTAAAAACCTACATAGAATAATACCATAATCCGACGGCTAATACAAGTTTTTGCACTGTCCAAAACATAGAAAAACTACTTTTGTTTTTGTGAAGAATCACTAAAACTTGTTAATAATTTGCGATTTGCTTTTCAAACCGCCTTAAAATATCCCTAAAACGGGAACAGCACCCGTCCCCTAATGGAAACGAGCGCTGCTCTCGTGAGTATGAGAAAAACAACTGGCAAATATTAGAGAAGATTTATCTTCTATGATGAGAGTATAACAAAAAGAAAAACAAATTGCAATAGGTTTTTAAAATTTTCTTAATATTTTTTTAATAATTTATTCGACAAAAAATCCACCCAAAATGGGTGGATTTTGATTTGTTTTTTAACTTAGCGCTTCTTCCACTCGTCGTACTGTTCCATATAAGCCTTTTCAGCTTCGGGGAACTTACGGAGAGTATTGATGACCTGACCGCCGTTGTACTTACGATCGTTGACGTCCTCGGTGGTTCCCATAACAGTGATGTTAGCCTGACGGCGACGTGCACGTACATGGTCCCAGTCGATGAAGTAGATGTGAGCGAACTCGCCGCCATCCAGCTTGCCATCCTTGATGGTCATTGTTTCGCTTCTGCCAAAGAATACAGAACGGAGGTGACCGTCGGTGTTCATAGAAGTGAAGTTACCGGGCTCGTTGACATAGCGACCGAACTGTGCGTGGACGGGGCCGGGATGACGATAATCGCCCTCGTTGGTGTAGTCGGGGATCATCTTGCGCATAATGTCGAGAAGATCGTGCTGCAGATACTCCAGATCGAAGGTATCGAAGTCATGGGAGCACTCCTGAACCATAACGGAGCAGGTGGTGTGGTGGGAAACGATTGCAACAGTACCGTTCTTAACACCGGACTCTTCAACGATCTTCATAACATCGGTGGAGATGTCGTGGAAAGTGGGGATCCAGCCGCGTGACTGAAGCTCAAGCTCTTTTTGGAAAACTTTGAATTCCATAATGTATTTCCTCCTGAAATATAATTATTTATTTCTCTCGTCGTAAGCCTTGCGGCAAGCGGCGATCATTTCATTGACCATAGCTGCTCTGTCGGCTGCCTTTGCAACACCGCTGGAAGAACCGGTTGCATCTGCGCCTGCAATGATGGTGTTGTAAACATCCTGACCGTTTGCGATGCCTGCGGCGGTAAGAACAAGGATATCCTCGTTGACACCCTTTACGCACTTGGTAGCAGCCTCAACATACTCGGGACCTACACTGACACCTGTTCCGATAAGCTCGGAGGGCTCTGCAACGATGATGTCGGGGGTAAGGGTTGCGATCTTGCTTGCATCTGCCATAGAGTCAGCGCAAACGATGGTGGTCAAGCCAACCTCTTCAGCGCGCTTGATGGTAGCGGCAAGTGTATCAAAATCAAGGGGCTTTTCAACATGGTTGAGCATAACACCCTCTGCACCTGCGGCAACAAGGGACTCGGGCAGAATGTCTGCCAGACCGCGACCGACGGGGATGGGATCCATATGAGGAGCAAAGACGTGGATACGCTTTGTATTTTCTTTAACGCGGCGAATATCAACTACGGGGCAGGTAAAGATGATATCTACATCATATTTTTCAGAAGCAAGGTCTGCTGCCTTTGCCAGATCGAGAATGTCATCACCAAAGAGATAGGACTTGGGGCCTATTTCAAAAAAGGGTGCTTTGATCTTATTAGCCTTATTCATAATTATCCTCCCAAATGTGGTTATATCATATTTATTATAGTTTGATTTGTTAAATAAGTCAACAAATAGCGTCATATTTTTTGCCGTATAATGTTGATTTTCTTGACTTTTTAATGTATGATATTGCTATGCGAAAGGAGTTTGATGACTTTATGAACGAACAGGCAAAAAACTATGCCGCACAGGCATTTGAAATTGAAGCTAATGATGTAAGAGCTACTTGGGAGCATATGGACAAAGAGGCATTTGCCAAGGCAGTTGATGCCCTTGCCAAGGCTGAGCGTATTGCTGCCGCAGGCTGCGGACATACCGGTATCGCTTGCCAGCACTTTGCACATTTGATGTGTTGCATCGAGCGTCCCGCACGCTTTATCTCCCCTGCTGAAGCCGTACACGGCGCAACCGGATATATTCAGAAGGGCGATGTTCTTCTGCTTGCTTCCCGCGGCGGAAAGACTGCTGAACTGCTGCCCATTATGGACATTGCTCGCGGCAAGGGCGCGATTATTATCTCTGTTACCGAAAATCTGTCCTCCCCCTTGGCTCAGGGCGCTGACATCGTTCTGCCTATGAAGATAACCAAGGAGACCGACAAATACAATAGTCAGGGCACAACCAGCTTCATTGTTACCAATGCTATTTTTGATGCTCTGCAAGCTGCCCTTATTGAAGAGACCGGCTATCGCAACGAGCAGTTTGCCGTTATTCATCCCGGCGGTGCAGTTGGCGAAAGACTTAACAAGAAATAAGATAAACAATACATAACATAAAAAGAGCAGGTGAAAACCTGCTCTTTTATTATGCTATTCTATTGATTTAATGCTTACCACTGCTCCATTTCGTCAAGGGCAAGCATTGCGCGGGCGTATATCTTCATTGCATTCTGCAGACGGAAGACAGATACCAATTCATCCTTGCCGTGAGCACCGCCGCGATCTGCGGGGAATCCCTCGGGACGGAAGCAACCGCTCATTCCGTAAACATAAGCATTAGGAAGTCGGTGAGCGTATGTACCGCCGCCTACCGTATAAGGCTTTTGATCCCAACCTGTTATACTGTTAGCAATTTCGGTAAGCTTAAGAACTACCTCGGTATCGCAAGGATTGAGATAGGGATTTACACCTCGGTTGGCGCGGGACACCTCAAAGCCGTTGTCCGCACTGACACGAGCCATACGCTCGACTATCTCATCAAAGGTTATTTCGATGGGGTAGCGGATATTGATGCAGATCTCCGCCTTGCCGTCCTGCATAATTACATCTTTTGTGGCGAGGGTAAGATCACCCGTTACACCGCCGCCGCTCTTGACACCGAATATTTCGCCCTCAACATCAAGGGAAATACGGCGCAAAAACTCCACCATCTTTTTATCCTCTTCGCAGAGCAGACCGCTTTGCAGCAAGCCCTTTGTAATAAGGGTGATCATATTACCGTTGGGGTCGGGGTGTGCAAGGTGCTTGGGGGCGGACTCTGCAGTGATGGTGACCTTTTCACCGCACTCAACTGTACAATCTGTAAGCTCGGGGCACTGCTTTGCATTGACGATTGCTACCGCTCTGCCGGGAGATTCGGGCAGACCTGCGTTTATTTCAACACCTGAGAAGGGCTTCTTTGCGCGAAGCCAAATATACATTCCGCCCTTTCCGCCGTAACCCATAGGAAAGCCACCATCTGGAACGAGAGAAAGCTTGGGACATTTATAGAGATTTACAAAGCCCTTTGCATCATCGTTACCGGGAACACCGATCATATCCCCCATTCCAGTTTCTTCGTTGCTTCCCACATACATTGCGGGAATATAATTGAGCTTGATACCCAATTGCTTGAATATCTGCAGAATACGCAGTGTCGCTACAAGCTGACCCTTGTTATCGGTAGCGCCGCGGCCAATGACTCTGCCTTTATACTCAACGGCATTATAAGGCTCAAAATCCCAGCCGTCACCCTCGGGCACAACATCACCATGGATCCAGATGCCAAGATCAATATCACCCTCATCAAGAGCAAGGCTGACAACGCCTGTATCCTTATATTCGCGGGGGATAAGTCCCCTCTCCTCACCTATTTCAAGAACTCGGTCAAGCACCTTTTTGGGGCCTTCACCAAAGGGTGCTCCGGGCAGGGGTTCTCCTCTGACACTCTTGATATTGACAAGCTCGATAACATCCTTGACTATATTGTCATAGTCAGCATCAACAAGCTCGTCGATCTTTTTAATAAGTTCAGTGTTCATTCTCATTTCCTCTCATTTCTATGCTTTTATCGAAGCAAGACCTTTGCGTTTCGCTCACCATTGTAAACCGCATCCTCCGCCGCTATCTTGCCGCCGACAATAACATAATTAAGTCCCTCGGCACGCTCAAAGCAGCTTGTGTATTCTGCGCGGTCGATGATATTCTCGGCATCAAATACACACAGATCGGCATCCATGCCCTCCCATACAAGACCTTTGGTCTTAAAGCCGTATACTCTTGCAGGAAGTGATGTCATTTTTCGGATCATTTCGGGCAAGGTGGTAACTCCCTTTTCCCTGACATATCTGCCAAGCACGCGGGGGAAGCTTCCGCGCAGACGGGGATGATGGACAGTATTGGGATTTATAAGCGAACCGCTATCGGTACATATCATAGCTCGGGGATGTTTTAATACTGTTTCGATGTCGTCCTCACTTGTGGCAAAGAAGCAAGCATAACCCGAAAAATCGGAGCGCTTCCAAAGCTCGACCAAAGCGCCAAGATGATCTGTACCAAGCTCCTGAGCAATATCTGAGATATATCTGCCCGAAAACTCAGGTACTCCGGGAACACGTGCGGTCAGTACCCAGCTGAGGTCATCACTGCCATAGCGGTTTATTATCCATTTGCGGAGGTTTTCTATTTCCTCGGCATTGTCCAGTGCCGCCATATGCTCCTCGTGAGTTCTTGCTCTGAACTCCATAGGTGTGAACACTGCTGCCAGATCGGTATTGAAGGCGCTGTATGGATATACATCGCAATATATATCAAGTCCGTCCTTGCAGGCATCGTCTATCATTTTGAGGGTATGATGCACCTTGCCCCAGTTTTCACTGCGGTTGGATGCCTTGTGGTGGGAAATGATTCCCGTCTTGATACCCGATTTTTTCAGCATATTGATAAACTCGGCAACCGAAGCAACCACCCTGTCGCCCTCATCACGGATATGAGAGGCGGCAAGTCCGTCATATTCTGCAACCACGCTGCACAGCTCAACAAGCTCATCAAAGCTTGCACAACCGCCGGGATTATAACCAAGTCCAAAGGAAATACCCAAAGCGCCGTTTTCCATGGCCTTGCGGATATGATTCTTCATTGCTTCCATTTCCTGCGCGGTTGGGGCGCGGAAATCATTACCCATAGCGGCGCGGCGGATACTGTTATGACCGATAAGCAGAGCCTGATTTGCACCCTGCGGAATGTTTTTTACAGCATCAACATAGGTGGGGAAATCCTTTTGAATATCATACAGTGAGCCCACACCTTCGATCACATCATACTCATCACGCACTGCGTCACGGCTGATGGGGGCGGGTGAGTTTCCGCACTGACAGGTGATGGCGGTGGTTATACCCTGTTCCACCTTTTCGCGCTGACCGGGCGCTTTTATAATAGCCGCGTCACTGTGAGAATGTGAATCTATAAAACCGGGGGTGACGGTAAGTCCCACTGCATCGATGACCTTTTGTGCGTCACCCTTGATACCGCGGGCAACCTTGACTATCTTCCCGTCTTTGATAGCCACATCGGAGAGATAGGATGGGCTACCTGTACCATCGATAACTCTTCCGTTTTTTATAAGTATATCAAACATATCAGTTCTCCCTGCGAAGCACTTTGCCCTTACGTTTTCCGTTTGCAACTGCATCCTTGACAACTACTTCACCGCTGACAAGAACATAATTCAGTCCTTCTGCCTTTTGTATGCAGTCGGTAAATGTGGAGCGGTCGATTATCTTATCGGGGTCAAAGATGCAGAGGTCGGCATCCATACCTTCCCAGACAAGTCCCTTGCTCTTGAGTCCGTAAACTGCGGCGGGCATTGCGGTCATTTTGCGTATCATTTCGGGCAGGGATGTGACTCCCTTTTCTCTTACATATCTGCCAAGCACACGTGGGAATGTTCCTATGGTGCGGGGATGGCACATTGTGCCCCCGCGGACAGAACCTCCGTCGGTGCCTATCATAGCGCGCGGCCAACGAAGCACTGTGCAGATATCCGCGTCGCACATAGTGAAATAGCAGGCAGTACCGCCCAGATTATTTGCAACCAATATATCAAACAGAGTTTCATACTCTTCCTTGCCGTGAAGCTTTGCCACCTCTGTCATACGCAAGCCTTTATATTCGGGAATTGCATCGCAAAGTGCTATCTGCACCCAATCGAGATTTGTTCCCCACTCTTGCACATTCCATTTGCGAAGCTCGGCGCGCTTTTCCGGATCCTTAAGATCTTTTAGCTGCTCTTCCTTTGTGCGGGCGCGGAACTCCTTGGGAGTAAATGTAGTAATAAGGCTCGTATGTGATGCGTCATAAGGATATACATCGCAATAGATCTCATAGCCCTCGGCATTGCACTGATCCATCATAGCGATGGTGTGGTTTACCTTGCCCCAGTTTTCCATACTTGTTACTGCCTTGTGATGGGAAAGAACGGCACGGACATTAGCACTCTTTGCTACGTTTATAAACTCTGCAGTAGCGGCAGCGAGACGATTTCCCTCGCTGCGGATATGAGCGGCAATAACACCGTTATATTCTGCGACCACCTTTGCCATCTCAACAAGCTCTTCGGTATCAGCATAGCAACCGGGGGCATAGATAAGTCCGTAGCT
This sequence comes from Clostridia bacterium, assembly GCA_017408485.1. GTDB lineage: Bacteria > Bacillota > Clostridia > Oscillospirales > Butyricicoccaceae > RGIG3513. The sequence continues at coordinate 19,526 of JAFQUM010000033.1, forward strand.
GAGTCCGAAAGCACCATTGTCCATACCCTCACGGAGAATAGCCTTCATCTGCTCCATTTCTTCGGGTGTTGGCTTTCTGTCTTCGACGCCGATCACTGCGCGGCGGATGGTGCTATGTCCCATAAGCAAAGCGGTGTTTGCACCCTGAGGTACATCCTTGACCGAATCAAACATCATAGTGGGAGTTGCAAAATAATCCATCTCGTTACCCACACCGGGGATGATATCTGCGGTCTCACGGGTAGTTCCCTTGGGCAGAGGTGATGCACTGCCACCGCACTGACCGCCGATGGAGGTGGTGATGCCCTGCTCTATCTTTTCAGGCTGAGCGGGATAGTAGAGAATATCATACTCACTGTGTGCGTGGGAGTCAATAAAGCCGGGAGTTACCACCAATCCGCTTGCGTCGATGACTTCCTTTGCCTCGCCCTTAAGGTTTCTGCCTACCTTGACTATTTTTCCGTCCTTGACGGCTACATCGGACAGATAAGCGGGGCTGCCCGTTCCGTCTATTACCTTTCCGTTTTTAATTAAAATATCAAACATACTCATACACCTGCTATTATCTTACATATTACTTCTTAATATCTTTCCGTTAAGAACGCCCGTAACCCTGTCTTTTCTAACGGCGATCTTGCCGTTGACAAAGATATACTCAAAGCCCTCATTATAAAGCTCGGGATGGGCAAAGGTTGCATTTGCCTTGATGGTTTCTGGGTCAAAAATGCACAGATCGGCATCCTTGCCCACCGCTATCTCACCCTTGCCCTCAAGCTTATAGACCTGTGCGGGAAGGGATGTCATTTTGCGGATCATTTCGGGGAAGGAACAGACCTTTCTCTCCCTCCAATAATGGGCAATAGCTCTTGTAAAGGAGCTTGTGGAGCGAGGATGCACGCAATCCATTCCAACACCTGCACCATCGGTGCCTATCATAACATAAGGCTTGGAGATGATGCGCTCAACATCCTCCTCGCTCATTGTGAACAGAACACCTCTGCCCGACATTTTGTTTGCCTGAAGGACATCGAACAGAGTTTCAAACTCGTCTTTTCCGTGCAGCTTTGCCGCCTCGTTTATACGCAGACCCTGATATTCGGGATATGCATACTGAAGGTCGACCAGCATACACCAAGAAAGTCCTTTTTCTTTCCAAGAGTATTTGATAAATGTCTCCTCTATCCATTCGCGGCACTGCTTGCGGAACGCGGGATCGTTGAGCATTTCAGCAACCTTTTCTTTGCCCAAAGCCTGAACAGAAGGTGAAAAATAGGTCGCCCACAAGCTTGTGGAGCAAGCGCTGAAGGGATAGACATCGGTCCAGATGTCAACGCCCTCGGCGCGAGCATTCTCTATCATTTGGAGGGTGGTCTTGCTGAGTCCCCAATAGTTGGGTCCGCCCGCAGCCTTGTGATGGGAGATGATGGCACGAACGCCGCTACGGCGGGATATCTCTATCATCTCGGCTACCGATTCAACAAGTCGTACACTCTCTGAACGGATATGGCAAGCAAACATACCGCCGCGGTCGGCAACCGTCTTGCAAAGGTCGACTATCTCATCGGTGGAGGCATAGACGCAGGGAGCATAATATGTACCGCTGTTGAGACCGCGAGAGCCTTCGTCCATACTCTTATTCAGTATAGCTTTCATCTCTTGCATTTCTTCAGGTGTTGCATCGCGGTTTCCGGGGTAACCCATTACCTTTTTACGGATATTTCCGTGACCGGTAAAGAGGGACACATTCATTCCCACTCCCTTTTCTTCAAGGGTCCTGAACCATTTTTCAACACTTGTGCGATACTCATAATCATCGCAGCTTGGATCAAAGCAAGGGGCGGCGGATGTTCCGCACTGACCCGTCATACTTGTAGTGATGCCCTGAAGCAGCAGATTTTCAACCTGCAGGTAACGGGTTAGCATTTCGTCTCCGTGGCTGTGAGAATCGATAAAGCCCGGAGTAACTGTAAGGCCGCCTACATCGATGACCTCTTTTGCATCACCTAAGCTTTCACCTATGGCGGCAATTTTATCTCCCTTGATGGCGATATCTCCCTTATAGCCGTCTCTGCCCGTTCCGTCTACTATATTTGCATTTTTAATCAGATAATCAAACATAATTTACCTCGCTGTCATTGAAAAAAACAAAAAGGAGGTCTAAAGCAACACCGAAAGCCCTCGGCGGTTGCCTTATTCCCTCCTTTGCATTTTATCTGTCGGTCCAGTTCTTAGGATCGTTGACTATTGCAACGATATCTCTGACCTTAACATCAAGGCTGCCCTTCACGACATCCATGATCTTCTTAAGAGCCTCCTCGGTCATAACCGCCTTGCTCATACGCATAAACTTTTCTTCGATCCACTCAAAGCCAAAGCCTTCGTGTGCCTCACCTCTGGGCTCGCACAGACCGCCTTCAAGGACTGTGCCGTCCTTAAGAGTGATGACTGCCTTGCAACAACGATGCTCGGGGAACATTGCGTCGATCTCGTCATCCTTTTCAAAGGAGAGACGGCTCATCATTTCAATAACTCTGGGATCGCCAAGGTTTTCGTCCCTTGCCTGCTCAAAGCCAAAGTCACCCCAAACGATACCGCAAGCTGTGGGATATGCAATGTTGTACTGGCTCTCGTCGGTAGTCTTGGGAACTATCTTGGAAAGGCGTGTTGCCTGATAGAAGGTCTTGATAACTACCTTTTCAATATCCTGCCAAGTGATGTTGTGTTCTCTCATCAGGAATACAACGGCATCGATAGCGGGATGACCCCAACGGCAGCCTGCATAGGGCTTAAAGTACAGATCAAGGATCTCGTACTTTTTGCCAAGATCATCAGCATACTTCTTATACTCTTCGCCGTCCATCAGGTGGCAATTGGAAACAAAGCCCGCCTTTTCGGAAGCCATTGCCAAAGCACCGATCATAGCACCGTAGGGAACGCCGTCCTTATTCATAGAGGGATACTCAACGCTTCTGCCACCGGGAGCGAAGGGAGAATTGAACTCAGCAATAGCAAGAGCGTTGTTCAGTCTTTCTCTGTCCCAGCCCTTAAGCTTACCTGCGCCCGCAACGATGCCCCAAGGTCCGAAAGAACCGCTGGAATGGTAGTAGTTGTTATAATGCTCGATCATTGCGGCGCCTGCGCGAATGGTGGTCTCGTATGCTGCAACAAGAGCTTCAAGCAGCTCTTTGTATGTGCTGTCCTCTTCCCATGCAGCAGCGAGAATACCGCTGATAAAGCAGGTGCCGGGATGAGCGCGGATTATTTTATGTCCATCATCAAGGTCATAAGCATTGGAGGAATGTCCCATTGCGGTGGTTGCGCCATAATAGCTGAATGTCTCCTGAACACCGATTACAGGAACATCACCCTTGCCGAACAGCTCGCGGGCAGTTTTAAGGCCAGCCTCGAACTGTGCGCTATGGCTGCCGAGAATAAGTGCATTCAGCAGATCTGCAAAGCACATTCTTGCTCTTTCCTGAACGGCGGGAGAAAGATCTTCCCACTTAAGTCCGATGATAAAGTCTTCAAACTTGTAATCTCTTGAATAGATCATTATGTTATTCCCCTTACATAATAATAGTCTTATATTCTTATTTAGTTTAACATATAGACCCTTGTAATTGCAATAGTTTAATGGCGATTTTGGGGGCTTTTTCTCATCTTTGGCGCGGTTGACTTTTTATATTGCGGTATAGTATAATTTGAATGTCTGATATGATATTTTCTTTTGAATGATCTTCTTTTTATGGAGGTTTGTTTATGAGTTTTAAGACCATTCGCGCCAATCTGTTATTGGTGCTGACCGCTATGCTTTGGGGCGCCGCTTTTGTTGCGCAGAGCACTGCAATGGACGAGATAGGGCCGTTTACATTCAACGGAACAAGAATGTTCATCGGCTCATTGGTGCTTATACCCGTTTTATATGTGGTAAATCGGTTGGATCAAAAAAAGGCTGACTACAAGCCTATGACCAAGGCTGATTGGAAAGTCCTTATCATCGGCGGCATTCTTTGCGGAATAGTTCTGTTTTTTGCAAGCACATTCCAAAACCTGGGTCTGATATATACGGGTGCGGGTAAGGCAGGCTTTATAACCACCCTTTATGTGGTTTTGGTGCCTATTTTGGGACTCATATTTATGAGAAAGAAAAACCATTGGCTGACTTGGATATATGCGGCTATTGCCGTTGTGGGCTTTTATTTTCTCGCCTTGGGCGATGGTTTTGACAATATAAACAAGGGCGATATGCTTGTTCTTGTTTGCGCCATACTTTTTGCGGTACATATTCTTGTGATCGATCATTTTTCACAGCACGCAAGCGGAGTTGCGCTGTCCTGCATTCAATTCTTTGTATGCGCGGTGCTTTCGGTAATTGCCGCATTTGTTTTCAAAGAGGACTTTTCCATTGCTACTATGCTTGAGGCAAAATGGTCCATACTTTATGCAGGCGTTTGCTCCTGTGGAATCGCCTACACCCTGCAGATCGTGGCTCAAAAGGATACCGACCCCACCGTTGCCGCATTGCTGATGAGCTTGGAATCGGTTTTTGCCGCATTGTTCGGCTGGCTGATACTCAAAGAGCAGCTTTCAGGCTCGGAATATCTTGGCTGTGCCATTGTATTCGTTGCGGTAATTCTTTCGCAGATACCACCAGAAAAGCTCAAGTTTAAACACAAATAATACATTCCGCCCGAGCATATCGGGCGGTTTTGACTATATGGAAAGGAGATGGCCATGAAAAGAAAAAATCTTATTGGAAATCTCCTCCTCTTGATTTCTGCGGCGGTATGGGGAGGCGGATATCTCGCCAATGCTGCCGCTATAAAGCATATCGGAGTTTTTACCTATGAAACTCTGCGAATGGCAATGGGCGGGCTTATGCTTTTACCCTTAGCACTGTATTCAACATCTAAAGAAAAAAAGAATCCCAATATCCCAAAGGACAAAGGAAGATTGATCTTAGGCGGTATTTGCTGCGGAGTGGCATTGGTTTTCGCTTCTGCATTGCAAGGATTCGGTCTGCTTTACACCACCCCCGGCAAGGGTTCCTTTATAGCCTCACTTTATATCGTGATAGTTCCTCTTATGACCGCTTTTATAAAACGTAAGTTTCCCGATCTATTAGTATGGGCAGGCGTTATAGTTGCGGTGATCGGCTTTGGATTCTTGTCCCTTGGCTCTGGATTTGAAAAAATAAACCCCGGTGATCTGATAATGCTTGCCTGCGCGGCGGTATACTCGTGTCAGATATATCTTTTGGGAGTTATCTCTCCAAAGGTAAATACAGTGGCTTTAGCTTGTATTGAGTTTTTTGCCGCCTCGGGTACCGCACTCGTTTTAGCCTTGATTTTTGATAAGATCTCACTTGTTACCATAGGACAGGCCCTTCTTCCCCTTCTTTATGCGGGAATCATCTCGGGAGGCATTGGTTTTACCCTGCAGGCAGTGGCGCTGAAAATGACCGATCCGTCGATTGGCTCTCTCATTATGAGTCTGGAATCGGTTTTCGCCCTGCTTTTTGCATGGATAATAACAAACGAGACCTTGCTTGCCCGTGAGTATATAGGCTGTCTGCTTGTTTTTATGGCGGTAATATTGTCGCAGATACCAACCGAAAAGCTTAAGCTGAAAAAGAAATAAAAAAGATGACCAACAATTGTTGGCCATCTTTTTTTGCTTACACTTTTTAATTGTATGACGGACGAGCGATGCTCGCCCCTACATTGCACGGCGCTGCGGCTATTACGATGTATTCAGCGTGAAAGCCGCAATTTACCCCCTCTTACTTCCAGCCTTCGCCATTTATCTGATGCGCTTGCTGAATGGTTACAAATGCATCCTTGTCTGCTTTGTTGATGATGTTCATCAGGTCGGCATACTGATTCATAGTAAAGGATACGGTGAGCATGGTGCTTTCCTTGCCCGTGTATCCGCCCTTGACCGCAACAATGGTGGTGGTGCGCTGAAGGACTTCTATGACCTGCTTGTTGATCTCATCGCTGTTTTTGGAGTAGATGTGAGCTATAAATGCCTTTTCACCGCCGAGGAATACCTTGTCGATTACAAAGGATTCGATGAAGGCTACCATTATGCCCAAAAGGGCAAGAATAAGATTCTTAAAGACAAACGCACCAAGGATAATGGTTGTGGCGCTGATGCAGAAAAGCACATAGGACGTACGCCATTTTTTAAAAATCTTGCAGAGGATGAAGGCAATTACATCGATTCCTCCGGTGCTTCCGCCTCCTAAGAATGCTATGGCACAGCCCGTTCCCGTAATGATCGGGCCAAAAAGCACTGCTAAGATCACGGCAATTTCGGAATACTGACCATTGCTGAGCTGAAAGAATCCACCTAAAACATCGGGTGAAACGAGCTGAGAAAATGCGGCGATGGCAACGGGGTAAACTATGGTAGAGACGAGAGTTTTTGCCGCAAAGGCTTTACCCAAGCCAAAAACACCTATGATGAACAAAGTCCATGTAATAATAGTGACGAGCAGATTGACCGTTATAAACTCAAAGGGCAAGACCTTATCCAATATCAGTGCAAAGCTGGTGATGCCTCCCGCAACGATATTGAATGGTATGATGAAAACCGCCGAGCCGAAGGCAAGGATCACGGTGCCCAATACTACCAGCCCGATATTCTTAAGTGTGGATAATACTTCCCTCTTTTGCAGTTTCATAAATATCCCTTCCTTTCTCCTATTATAATATATCAAAAGGCGGCATTTAAATCAACAAAAGCACAGTAAAAAAAGAGTCTGCCGAAGCAGACTCTTTTTTGTCTATTTTTACTCAACTATCTTTGCATAAAGCTCGCCAAAGCCGTAGCCGTTTACATATTCCTTGACGGGGAGCTGTACTCTTTCGGAATACAGACGCTTGGTGGCTATCTCATAGAGGGGAACGCGGATATATATTTCCTTGACCAGCAGCTCTTCCATTTCGAGGCAGAGGTCGGTAAGCTTTACCCAATCGTCATCACGAAGAGCCTGCTCAGCACCTTCGTAAAGCTTGGTAAATCTGTCTCTTGCATCGGGCATATTATCCCAATAGAAGACGGGTTGACTATAGGTGGGAGAAAAGAACTTCATTGTATCCAGAGGTGACTCATTGGAGGGTGCCAATGCCCCGATATTGAACTCATAAGCATCTGGGTTTTCAGGATCCCAACGACGGAGCTTATAGGTAAGGCTGGTGGGAACACTGCGGTTCTTTACGGTGATTCCCTTGAAGTTTTCATTCATCTGCTTTTGGAATACCTCAATGGACGCGCGGGTGTGGGTTGCAGTCTCAATATAGATGGTTTCGAGATTTGCGCCCGAGATACCGCACTCCTCATATGCCTTGGCGAGGTATTCGGCAGACTTTGCTCTGTCCATTACTGTGGTAGGATCATCTGCCCAATCTACAGGAACATCAAGTATTGACTTGCCTGTTGCTCTGTCGCAGATAACGGCACGCTTATAAATACGGGTGTTGGGGTTTGCATCCATAGCGCTTGCAAACTCCATGCGGTCGACGCCGTAATAGATTGCCTTACGGAAATTAAGATTTCCCAAAAGCCCGTTGTTGTTACGGTTTCCGTTGTTTATAAAGAGATAGTTGCAGGATGCGGAATAGTATTTATAGGTTCTGGGGTCTTCCTCATACTGCTCCCACTGCTGATAGAGAAGCTCAACTCTGTCAAGCTGACCTGCCTCAAAAAGCTCAAGGGCGGTTGAAGCATCGGGCACAACATGGAACTCTATAGCATCAAGGAATATCTCATCGGCGCGAACATAATCGGGATTGCGAATTATAGTTATCTTGCTGTCAGGGAGCCATTCCTTAAGCATATATTCACCCGAGCTTGCCCAAGTGTCAAAGTCGGTTCCGTAGGTAGTGTAGCTTCTGTCTTCAGACAAGCATTCTTCAAAGAGGGGTTCATAGATCATATATCCCCACACATAGGATCCCATAGTTGCCATAACGCTCTGCTGACTGGTCTTTTTGACAGTGGTAAGCTCAATGGTGTATTCGTCCACCTTTTTAAGTCCTACCTCGTCCCACTCCACCATATTTCCGGTGGTATACTGCTGCTGATACTCATAGGAATTGAGTATCTGCATATAGCTGTTATTGGTCAAAAGTGATGCCTTGGGGTTGAGGAGATCGGGATCAAGGCACATTTTGAAGGAATAAATTACGGTATCGGCATTCATTTTTGCCTTTTTGCCCTTTGTGGGACCGTAATCTGCCCAATAATAATCATCGCGTATCTTGATCTGCCAGACTCTTCCCTCTTCGTCCATCTGCTGTGGGAGATCCGCAGCCAGCATACAATCAAAATTATAGCCTGTGCCTTCCTCGTTAAGGTATTCCTTATAGAGAACTGTGCTCAATGCGCGGTTGATGGTAGTAGCATCGGTATTGACGTGAGTATTAAGAATTGGCGGAGATACGGTGACATAGTCGTGGAAGGTACCTCCATACTCGTTGGATCTTTCTTCGTTTTGAGTCGCACAGCCTGCAAAGGCGGCAACAACAAGAATAATTGCAAGGATCAAAGCCGAAAATCTTTTCACAGTGTATCCCTCCTTGGTTTTTATAGCAAGATTGTAGCATATTTTTAATATCGGTTCAACGAGTAAAAGCGTTTTTTAAGCTTTTGAGCGAAATTCAAATAATGCAGGCTTAAAATATAATCTTGTGTCTATATTGCAAGCCTTTCAAACAAAAACAGACCCGCCATCAGGCGGGTCTGTAGAGATTGTCAAAGAACCGCTTTGCTGCGCAAAGCTGGGTTCTTTTCGACATTTTGCTTCCGCACTGCGGTGCGGTTTCGCCGTTTTTTCTGCGGAAAAACGGCGGGTCGAGGTGTTTTTGTCCGGCGCATGTCCGTACAAAAACTAATTGTTTAAAAAACTCCTTATTCTGAAGGAGTTTTTTGACAAACTGAACAGACCCGCCATCAGGCGGGTCTGTAATAGTTAGCTTATAAATTAGTCAACGATCTCAGCGTAGTATTCGCCGAAGCCGTAGCCGTTAACACGCTGGTTAACAGGCAGCTTGACTCTCTCAGAGTAGAGAACCTTGGAGGGCAGCTCGTAGATGGGGATACGGAGGTACCACTCATCAACAAGCAGTCTTTCCATTTCGAGGCAAAGCTCAACGACCTTTTCTTCGTCATTCTGCTGATTTGCCAGCTCAGCCTGATCGTAAATAGCACGGAAAGTCTCAGCCCACTCAGGGATGTTATCCCAGCACATAGACTTAGTAGAGTAATCGGGATCCCAGAACTTCATGGTGTCGATAGGACCGTCAGAGGGCAGCAAGGAACCGAGGTTGAAGTCATAAGCGGTAGGCTGTGAAGGATTCCAACGGCGCAGTGTGTATGCGATATTGGAGGGAACAGCACGGATGCTCATATTGACGCCTTCAAAGTTATCAGTGATCTGACGAGCGAAGATCTCAACAGAGGAACGGGTATGTGTGCCGGACTCAGAGTAGTAAACTTCAAAGTCTGCATTGACGACATTACAAGCCTCAAGAGCCTTATTCAGGTACTCTGCGGACTTATCGGGATCATATACATTGTAAGGATCGTCTGCCCAATCAACGGGAATATCGAGGATGGACTTACCTGTTGCTTCTTCAGCAACAACTGCGCGACGATACATACGGGTGTTGGGAGTGCCGCCGAGGATCTCAGCGAACTCAACACGATCAAGGCCATAGTGCAGGGACTTACGGAAATCTAGGTTGCCAAGCAGGCTGTTGTGCTTGGGGTTACCTGTGTTGATCCACAGATATGTGACGGAGTCATTGTAGTAAAGTCTTACACGGGGATCTTCGTCATACTGCTCCCACTGCTGATAAAGCAGGTTGCAGCGGTCAAGCTGACCGGCTTCGAACATTTCGAGAGCGGTGTTGGAGTCTGCAACTGTGTAATACTCGATTGCGCCCAGCTTGATGTCGTCAGCGCGGACATAGTCCTCGTTGCGGATCATAGTGATCTTGCCATCGGGGATCCACTCGGTGAGGATGTATTCACCGGAGCTTGCCCAAGTCTCAACACTTGTGCCGTAGGTGGTGTAGCTTCTGTCCTCAGACATACATGCCTCAAAGAGGGGCTCGTAGAGCATATAGCCCCAAACATAAGAGCCCATAACGTCGATGACGTGCTGCTGGTTGGTGGGGTTAACAGATGTGACTTCAATGGTGAAATCATCGATCTTCTTAAGACCGACATCTGACCAATCCACTGCAACACCGGTCATATACTGCTGCTGATACTCATATGCATTGACGATCTGCATATAGCTGTTGTTGGTCAGCAGAGATGCCTTAACGTTGAGCAGGTCGGGGTCGATACACATTTTGAAGGAATAGATAACGGTATCAGCGTTCATCTGAGCATTCTTACCGGCGGTTACGCCATAATCTGCCCAATAATAATCCTGACGAATGGGGATCTGCCAAACTTTGCCTTCTTCGTCCATCTGCTTGGGGAAGTCAGCAGCCAGCATACACTCGGCCTCATAACCGTCGCCTGCTTCATTCAGATAGTCTCTGTAAAGAGCGGTGGTCAAGGGGCGAATGACGGTGGCAGCGTCAACATTGACGTGGGGGTTAAGGGTGGTAACAGAAGCGTTAACATAGTCACGATATGTGCCGTATGTAGGCTCCTTTTTGTTTGCATTACATCCGGCGAATGCTGCAACGAGCATCAAAGTAGCCAGAACAAATGCCAAGTACTTCTTCATGTAAGTATCCTCCTTAAAAACTTCGGCAAACCACATTTGCCTAATAATGATATAAATGATATCACCAATTTAATATTTTTGCAACATTTTATTCCCCCTCTTTCAAACTTCGGCATTTTGCTTAAATACTTCAGCTGTTTTTTGGTCATATTGCACAATCTATGCTATATATAGTCTGTACATTATACTTCAGTTTGAATTATAACAAAAAACGCAAGCCCTGCCAAATTGACAGGGCTTGCACTGCATATAACGATCAATTACTCGATGATCTCAGCATAGACTTCGCCGAAGCCGTAGCCGTTGATGCGCTCATCGGTGGGAAGCTTAACTCTTTCGGAGTAGAGAACCTTAGAAGCCAGCTCATAGAGAGGAATACGGAGATACCACTCGTCAACAAGCAGTCTTTCCATCTCAAGGCACAGCTCGACGGTCTTTACTTCATCCATTGCTCTGACAGCTTCTCTTGCCTCATTGAGGACCTCACGATACTTATTTGCCCACTCATCAAGACCTACCCAACACATTGCTCTCTGGGGAGAATCGGGATCCCAATAGGTCATTGTATCGATGGGATCATCGGAGGGAAGCAGCGAACCGAGGTTGAACTCATAGGCGGTAGGCTCGGAAGGATTCCAACGACGCAGTGTGTATGCGATATTGGAGGGAACGACGCGTATCTTCATACTCAAGCCTTCAAAGTTATCATTGATCTGGCGGGTGAATATTTCTGCAGATGCACGGACGTGGGTGCTTGCTTCGGAATGATAGCATTCAAGGTTTGCACCTGTAATACCTACCTCTTCGTATGCCTTGGCAAGAAGCTGTGCAGCCTTAGCGGAATCCTTTACGTTGTAGGGATCGTCTGCCCAATCAACGGGAACTTCGAGGATGGACTTACCTGTTGCCTGCTCTGCGATAACGCAACGGCGGTACATACGGGTGGAGGGAGAGCCTCCCAAGAACTCTGCAAACTCAACACGGTCAAGACCATAATGGAGGGATGCACGGAAATTATAGTTGCCCAGCAGGTTGTTGTTATTGGGGTTACCATTGCTTATCCATACATATGTAGCGGAGTCGTTGTAATAAAGTCTTACGCGGGGATCCTCTTCATACTGCTCCCACTGCTGATAAATAAGCTCGCAGTGGTCAAGCTGACCTGCTTCGAACATTTCCAGTGCGGTGTTTGTATCGGGGACAGTATAGTATTCGATAGCACCAAGCTTGATCATATCGGCATGAACATAATTGGGGTTACGGATCATAGTAAGCTTACCGTCGGGGATCCATTCCTTGAGCATATACTCGCCGGAGCTTGCCCAAGTGTCAAAGCTTGTGCCATAGGAGGTCCATGTTCTGTCAAATCCCATACATGCTTCATAAAGGGGCTCATATACCATAAACAAGCAAGTGGTGTTACCCATATAATCCATAACATCGCGCTTGTTAGTGCCTACCTTTGATGTAATCTCGATGGTAAAGTCGTCGATCTTTTTGATACCTACATCTTCCCAAGCAACCTCGTTGCCGGTGTAGAGCTGCTGCTGATATTCATAAGCGTTAACTATCTGCACACTGGTGCTATTGACCAGCATTGAGGCGTTAATGTTCAACAGATCGGGGTCAATACACATCTTGTAGGTGTACATAACGGTATCTGCGGTCATCTGAGCATTGAGACCTGCAGTAGGACCGTAATCTGCCCAATAATAGTCATCACGGATCTTTATCTGCCAAACCTTGCCCTCTTCATCCATCTGAATAGGTTCTTCGGCAGCCAACTGACCACGATACTCAAAAGCATCACCCGCTTCATTGATATATGCCTTATAAAGAACAGTCTGCATAGGTCTTGCAACCAAGATGCCGTCATTCTTTACAACCATGTTCAATGTAGGAATAGAAGCCTTGACGTAGTCACGATAAACGCCATAAGTGGGCCCCTTCTCCTCCTCTTCTTTTGCGCTACATCCGGCAAAAGCAGCAACAAGCATCATTGCCGCCAAAATGAATGCCAAATATCTTTTCATAACACTCCTCCTGAATATCGGTAAATATATCTTACCTTATTGTAAAAATAATACCATTTATTTAATATTTTTGCAATAAATGATTACTATACGCTTAAAACTTCGGCACTTTGTTCAATTTGCTTTTATTTGTTTTGTATACAATGCACAAATTGTATACAAAATAACCAATCGTTTTTACAGAAAAACAGACCCACAATAATGCAGGTCTGTTTTATTGATATATTAATTACTCAACGATCTTGGAGTAGTACTCACCAAAGCCAAAGCCGTTAACACGAACGGTGGTGGGAAGCTGTACTCTCTCGGAGAAAAGGGTCTTTGAAGCAAGCTCATAAATAGGAATACGGAGATGCCATTCATCAACGAGCAGTCTTTCCATCTCAAGGCACAGCTCAACGACCTTTTCTTCTTGGTTTAAAAGATGAGCACTTGCTGCTTCATCATAGACTTCCTGGAATTGTGCCTTCCACTCGGGGATGTTATCCCAGCACATAGATTTGGTTGTATAGGAAGGATCCCAGAACTTCATAGTATCGAGGGGGGAGTCAGAGGGCAGCAAGGATCCGCAGTTGAAGTCATAAGCAGAAGGTGTGGAGGGGTTCCAACGGCGCAGTGTGTATGCAATATTGGAGGGAACAACACGAACCTTTACATTGACGCCTTCAAAATTGTCATTGATCTGGCGGGAGAATATCTCGGCAGATGCACGAACGTGAGTACTTGACTCGGAATGGTAGACCTCAAACTTTGCGTTAACAACATCACATGCCTCAAGTGCCTTGTTAAGGTATTCGGTAGACTTCATAACATCGCGAACGGTGTAAGGATCGTCTGCCCAATCAACGGGAACATCGAGGATGGACTTACCGGTTGCTTCTTCTGCAATAACTGCACGACGATACATACGGGTAGAGGGAACGCCGTCCAGCATTTCAGCAAACTCAACACGGTCGAGACCGTAATGAAGTGCCTTACGGAAATCGTGATTACCAAGCAGATTGTTGTACTCGGGGTTACCTGTGTTGATCCACAGATATGTTGCAGAGTCATCGTAGTAAAGTCTTACACGGGGATCTTCGCCATACTGTTCCCACTGAGAGAAGAGCAGATTGCAACGGTCAAGCTGACCTGCCTCGAACATTTCAAGGGCGGTATTTGCGTCGTTAACAGTGTATATCTCAACGCCTGCAAGATGAATATCGTCTGCATTGACATAGTCAGGGTTACGGATCATAGTAAGCTTGCCATCGGGGATCCATTCCTTGAGCATATACTCACCGGAGCTTGCCCAGGTTTCAACGCTTGTGCCATAGGTGGTCTGAGTTCTGTCAGCGGACAGACATGCCTCAAACAGGGGCTCGTAGAGCATAAAGGCCCATGCGGTTCCTCCCATAACAAGCATAACATTGCGAGCACTGACGGGATTGACACTGGTAACCTCGATGGTGAAATCATCGATCTTCTTCAAGCCGACTTCATCAAAATCCATAGGAACACCGATGGCGTTCTGCTGCTGATACTCATAAGCATTGACGATCTTCATTGAGCTGCTGTTGGTGAGCAGAGATGCCTTGACATTCATCAGGTTAGGATCAAGACACATTTTAAATGTGTACAGAACGGTATCAGCGTTCATCTGAGCATTCTTGCCTGCGGTGGGACCGTAATCTGCCCAATAATAATCCTGACGGATGGGAATACGCCATACTTTTCCCTCTTCATCCATCTGCTGAGGGAAATCAGCTGCCAACATGGGCAGAGTTTCGTAAGCAGTACCATCTTCATTCAGAAAATCTCTATACAGAGTGGTAGTCATGGGCTTAACAGATGCAAAAGCATCGGAATTGACCATCAGGTTCAAAGTGGTAATGGAAGCATTAACGTAATCGCGGAATATACCATATGCTTCTTCTTCATTTTTCTGTGCGCATCCGGCAAAAGCAGCAACGAACATAAGAGTTGCCAGAATAACTGCCAAATACTTTTTCATAAATTGGTTTCCTCCTTATTTTATAGCAATTTAAAATTGCCTTATGGATAACATAAGAATGATATCATCTTTTTAATATTTTTGCAACAATTAATCAATTGCAGCTGCAAACTTCGTCAATTTGCTCAATCATAAGACTACATTTTTGTATACAATGTACATGGAGGCCTCAAACTTTACAATTTAATAATTAATTTACGACAGATTACTGTGGAAAAGCCATTTAAACTATGATATACTTATATCTAATGATAACAAAATAACGGGCACGATCCCAAATATAAAGGAACGATAAAAATGTCTTTTTTAAAAAAGCTTTTCGGCGACTCCTCCTCGAGGGAGCTTAAAAAAATTGAACCTATCATTCAAAAAATAGAGGCTTTAGCTGACCACTACCGCGCAATGAGCGACAGCGAGCTTCAGGCAGAGACTCCCCGATTCAAGGCAAGACTTGCCGCGGGCGAGACCTTGGACGATATTTTGCCCGAGGCTTTTGCCGCATTCCGCGAGGCATGCCTGCGCGTGCAGGGGCAGTATCCCTTCCGCGTTCAGCTTATCGGCGGCGTTGTGCTCCATCAGGGACGAATTTCCGAAATGAAGACCGGTGAAGGCAAGACCCTTACCGCTACCCTTCCCGCCTATCTTAACGCATTGGCAGGAAAAGGAGTTCACATTGTTACCGTCAATGATTATCTTGCATCCTATCAGGGCGAACTGATGGGCAAGATATATCGCTTTATGGGTGTATCTTGCGGAGTCATTGTTCACGGGCTAAGCAATGATCAACGCAGAGCCGCTTATGCCTGCGACATCACCTATGGCACAAATAACGAGCTGGGCTTTGACTACTTGCGCGACAATATGGCAATATACAAAGAGCATATGGTTCAGCGCGGTCACGCATTTGCCATCGTTGACGAGGTCGACTCCATCCTCATCGACGAGGCGCGTACCCCCCTTATCATTTCCGGTCAGGGCGAAAAAAGCACCGACCTTTACAAGCAGGCAGATCGTTTTGCAATGACACTTACCGCCCTTAAGGTAGTTGAGGTGGATCAAAAGGAAGAGCAGGATGACCTTGATGCCGACTATATCATCGACGAAAAGGCTCGTACCGCCACTCTCACCCCCCGCGGAAGCGCCAAGGCTGAAAAATACTTTAATGTTGAAAACATCTCCGAGCCTGAAAATGCCACACTGCTTCACCATATCAATCAGGCTATCAAGGCGCGAGGCTGTATGCAAAAGGATATCGATTATGTTGTCCGCGACGGCGAGATAGTCATCGTTGACGAGTTTACCGGCAGACTTATGATGGGCAGACGCTACAGCGAAGGTCTGCATCAGGCGATCGAAGCAAAGGAAAATGTAGAGGTCAAGCGTGAAAGCAAGACCCTTGCGACCATTACCTTCCAGAACTTCTTCCGTCTTTACGGCAAGCTGTCGGGTATGACAGGTACGGCGCTTACCGAAGAGGAAGAGTTCCGCGCCATTTATAACCTTGATGTAGTTGAAATACCCACAAATATGCCTATGATACGAGCCGATCTTTCCGACCGCGTTTATTCCACCATTCGCGGCAAGGATCGCGCCGTTGTGGAAAAAATAAAGGAATGTGTCGCAAAGCAGCAGCCCGTTCTGGTGGGTACTGTTTCCATTGAACGAAGCGAGCAGTTCTCCGCTATGCTTAAGCGTGAAGGCATCAAGCATAATGTTCTTAACGCAAAGCACCACGAAAAGGAAGCACACATAGTCGCTCAGGCAGGTAAAGCGGGTGCGGTCACCATTGCAACCAATATGGCAGGCCGCGGTACCGATATTATGCTGGGCGGTAATGCGGAATATATGGCAAAGGATGACCTTGTTGCCGCCGGCTATCCCGACAATGTTATCAATGAGGCATCGGGCTATGCCGATACGCAAAACACTCAGGTGCTGGAGGCTCGCGCCCTTTTCCGCGAAAAGCTTGCCGAGCACAAAAAGACAGTGGCTGCCGACCGTGAAAAGGTGCTTGCTGCAGGCGGTCTGTGCATTATCGGCACCGAGCGCCACGAAAGCCGCCGAATAGACAATCAGCTCCGTGGTCGTGCAGGCCGTCAGGGCGACCCCGGCGAAAGCGTATTTTTCCTCTCCTTGCAGGACGACCTTATGCGTCTTTTCGGCAGTGAGCGCATTAACGGAATGATGGCGGCGCTTAAAGTGCCCGAGGATATGCCCTTGGATCAGAAGATACTTACCGACGCCATTGAAAGCGCCCAAAAGCGGGTTGAAAGCAATCACTTCCGCACCCGTCTTAACGTTTTGGAATACGACAATGTAATGAACGAGCAGCGCGAGCTTATCTATAAAGAGCGTATGCGCGTTCTTGAGGGCGAGGATCTGAGCCAAAAGATCCGAAATATGGTGGCAGAATCTGTCTCTCGAGCCGTCACCGAGGCTTCGGCACACAGCCATACCATTGAGCGTGCAAGTGCAAAGCAGCTTTCGCTGATGTATCAGGGTCTGTTTATTGCCCCCCCCGAGGTCACAAGCGTTGAAGCCAAGCTTTGCGGTATGTCCCACGAGGATGCCGCTGACCTCTTGACAAAAATAGCACTTCGCACTTATGATGTACGTGAGGCGGCATTCACACCCGCGGTCATGCGTGAGCTTGAGCGAGTCGTTCTGCTTCGCGCTGTTGATAAGAACTGGATGGATCATATTGACGCAATGCACGAGCTCCGCCGCGGCATAGGTCTTTCGGGCTATGCTCAGGTTGACCCCCGAAAGGAATACAAGCGCATCGGTGCGGATATGTTCGAACAGATGATAAGCACCATTCGCGACGATACCGCAAGGAATATTTTCCTTGTAAATGTCCGTCAGCAGCGTGAAAAGGTTGCCGAAGAAAATCCCACCGCAAGCGACGGAACCTTGAGCAAGACTGTGCGCAAGGGTAACAAGGTGGGCAGAAATGATCCCTGCCCCTGCGGAAGCGGCAAAAAATATAAGCATTGTTGCGGCAAGTAAAATTATTTAAAAAGCTTTGGGCATAATACCATTAATTACTATATAAAGGAGAACTTATTATGGAACTCAAGGGCAGTAAGACCGAACAAAATCTCCGCGCAGCATTTTCAGGCGAAAGCGAAGCAAGAAACAAGTATACCTATTTCGCATCCGCCGCAAAGAAGGCAGGCTATGAGCAGATAGCCGATTTCTTCCTTAAGACCGCAGAAAACGAAAAAGAGCACGCAAAGTTGTGGTTCAAGGCACTTAACGGCATAGGCAACACCGAGCAGAATCTGCAGGCTGCCGCCGATGGCGAGAATTGGGAATGGACCGATATGTACGCCACCTTTGCCAAGGAAGCCGAAGAGGAAGGCTTCTATGAGCTGGCTGCACAGTTCAGAGGTGTCGCCGCTATTGAGAAGACCCACGAAGAGCGTTATTTAGCTCTGCTTGCAAATCTCAAGGAGGGCAAGGTCTTTGAAAAGAGCGAGACCATTGTTTGGGAATGCCGCAACTGCGGACATATCCACACAGGCCCCAAGGCACCTCAGGTTTGCCCTGTCTGCAAGCATCCTCAGGCATATTTCGAAATGCGTAAAAAGAATTATTAAGAAACTCTATAGCAAAAGCCTTCTCCATCGCGGAGAAGGCTTGATTTTTAACAAATTATGGATTTTTGCTGAAATTATTTTTACATCTGCGAAAATTACTTTTCAAACGAGTTAAATTAATGTATACTAACCTTGAGATCAACTTAGATTGAGGTGAGTCTATGGAGCTTCAATATCTTTATTCGGCAAGCGCTGAAAAGCTTGAAAAGACCAAGGCTTTTCTTGCTGCCGCAGGCTTGGAGTATGACGAGGGCTGCAGCTTTACCGTCAATGCTCTTGACGATGGCGAGATAATTGCCACCGGCTCGCTGGACGGGAATGTCTTAAAGTGCATAGCCGTATCACCTCTCCGTCAGGGCGAGGGACTTTCGGCAACCATAGTCACCGAGCTGAGAAAGGCGGCATTTGACAAGGGCGAAAGCCACCTGTTTATTTTCACCAAGCCGAATAATATTGATATGTTTGAGGGGCTGAGCTTTTACCCCGTGGCAAAGACCCGCGATGCGTTGCTGATGGAAAGCACCCGCGGCGGCTGCGAGGCTTTTGTGTCCGCTCTGCCCAAAAGGGAAGGCATTTGCGGCGCTATCGTTGCCAACTGCAACCCCTTTACCCTCGGTCACCGCTATTTGGTCGAGCAGGCGGCTAAGGAGTGCGATTGGCTCTATCTGTTTATTCTTTCGGAGGATAAGAGCCGCTTTTCCGCCCACACCCGCTTAGAGCTTGCAAAAAAGGGCGTGGCTGACCTTAGCAATGTTATCGTCTGCCCTACGGGAAAATATCTTATATCAAGCGCCACTTTCCCCACATATTTTATTAAGGATAAAACCTTTGCCGAGGATATTAAGTGCGATATGGATATCGAGGTGTTCACATCACGCTTTGCCAAGGCACTGAATATAACCAAGCGATTTGTGGGCACAGAGCCCAACTCCCCCGTCACCAACGCATATAACGAGCGTCTTAAGCTACTTTTGCCCCAACACGGCATCAAGCTCATTGAGATAGAGCGTAAAACATCAAACAGCGAGCCTATCAGCGCAAGCCGCGTTCGCAAGCTGATAACTCAAGGAAACCGCAGCGAGCTTATTCCCCTTTTGCCGCGATCCACTATGGACTATATCGACAAAGAGTTTTTTGAAAAATAAGCTCCGCTCCCACGGTTGTGGGAGCTTTATGCTTTGAAAATAATTATATAATATAAGGAGGAATCCCTATGGAATTCAACAACGGCTCTTACCGCTCGGGCCCCTACAGCGGCGGTACTCAGCCACCCCGACAGCAAAAGCCAATTACCGTGGATGTCAATTGGAAAAAGATCAAAAAGATAATTCCCATTGCGCTGATCGTCATTGTGCTTGCAATTGCGGCATTTACCTGCTGGTATACCGTGGATGATAAGCAACAGGCGGTAGTCACCACATTTGGCAAGGTCACCGACATCACCGAGGCGGGCGTGCATTTTAAGCTTCCCTTTGGCATTCAGCAGGTGCAAAAGGTGGATGTAAATGTCTATCAGAAGTTAGAGCTGGGTTACCGCTCCGACGAGGCAGCCGCTGACGGATATCGCCTTATTGCCGACGAAAGCAAGATGATCACGGGCGACTATAACATCGTCAATATCGAGTTCTTTATTGAGTACAAGATATCCGACCCTGTCAAGTATCTTTATTCGTCCTATAACCCCGAGGACATTCTCCGCAACCTTGTACAGAGTCAGGTTCGAAATGTTGTAGGCTCTACCAATGTTGATTCTGTCCTCACCGACGGAAAGTCAAATATTCAGCTTCAGGTCAAGGAGTTCATCACCGAAATACTTGAAGAGTATGATATCGGTCTTATGCTGATCGATGTCAAGATACAGGACAGTGAGCCTCCCACAAAGGAGGTCATCGAAGCCTTCAAGAGTGTTGAGACCGCAAAGCAGCAGGCTGAGACCGTTATCAATCAGGCTCAGGCATATCAGAATGCCGAGTTGCCCTTGGCTCAGGCTCAGGCAGATAAGCTGATACAGAATGCCGAATATCTCAAGCAGAGCAGAATCAACGACGCTACCAAGCAGGTCGCCTTGTTCAACGCTATGTATAAGGAATACATACGCAACCCCGGCATCACCCGTTCAAGAATGTACTATGAAGCTATTTCTCAGGTTCTGCCCGGAGTCAAGCTTTATATCAACACCGAGGAAAACGGCATAAACACCCTTCTTCCTCTGGATCCCTTGACAAAGTAAGGAGGCGCGCATTATGAAAAAGAATATCATCGGCATTATCATTGCCGTGGCAGTCATTGCCATCATCATTGTGGGCGCTTCTTCGGTCTATACCGTTAAAGAAAACGAATACGCTTGCACAGTGCGTTTTTCCAAGATAATCGACACTACCGCGGAGTCGGGACTGCATTTTAAAGTGCCCTTCCTCGATTCTATCAAGACCTTCCCCAAGGCAACCATGCTCTACGACATCAGCCCCTCCGAGGTCATTACTCTGGATAAGCAGAATATGACGGTGGACAGCTATGTTATGTGGCAGATAAGCGATCCTCTCAGGTTCTATCAGTCCTTAGGCTCCATCTCGGTTGCCGAGCAGCGCCTCGACGCCATCACCTATAACGCATTCAAAAACCTGATGAGCACCCTTGCACAAAGCGACATTATCAATGAGGAAGACGCTTCTGCAAGAAACGACATCTATTCCGGCATTACCTCCACCGTTGCGGAAGCCACCGAAAGCTACGGAATATCCATCGTTGATGTCAAGATCAAGCGCTTTGACCTGCCTGAATCCAACGAAAATGCCGTTTACGGCAGAATGATCTCCGAGCGTAATCAGATGGCTGAAAAGTATACCGCCGACGGCGAGTATGAAGCGGCGCTTATCCGCAACGAGGTCGACAAGCAGGTAAATATCGTGGTCTCCAATGCCGAAGCTCAGGCTGCAGTGCTTGAAGCAGAGGGCGAGGCTGAATATATGAAGATGCTTACCGATGCCTATGACAGTGAGGATAAGCAGGAGTTTTATGAGTTTATCCTTGCCCTCGACGCACTGAAGGCATCATTGGCAAACGGCGAAAGCACCGTTATCCTCTCCGCCGACTCCCCCTTGGCACAGATCCTCCTCGGCGCAACAGGAAAAGCTGAATAAAATAGCTTGATATAGCAAAAAACCACGCTTGGCATTTTCCAAGCGTGGTTTTTTATGCCGTATATCTATAATATAGGCTCATCACTGCTTGATTATATTTTTGCTGACATATTTTACCTTGACGGGTCTGTTTTTATAAAATCGCTTCATAAGCGCCAAGACAATAATTATGACCGCCATCATTATGGGAGTCACTATCCAATGTCGCACAAGTCCCATAAGGGCAAAGCCTATCAGCGAGAAGCCTGCAGTGAACAGCGCATAGGGCAACTGGGTCATAACGTGGGTCATAAAGTCCACCTGAGCCGCCGTGGAGGACATAATGGCGGTCTCTGAAATGGGTGAGCAATGGTCTCCCGTAACAGCGCCCGCCAAGGTTGCGGACAGGCAGATCACACACAGATCATTGACCTGATAGCCGAAGATGGCAAAGGTGATGGGGATGAGGATTCCAAATGTGCCCCAGGATGTGCCGGTCGCAAAGGAGACGAAAGCGCCAAGCAGATAAAGAATGGGCGGCAGCAGCCACATAGGAAATGCACTGTTTGCAAAGGAGCTTTCAACGAAGGCGGCAGCGCCGAGACTTTCACGGCAAATGCCTTCGATTCCCCAAGACAGTGTAAGGATGAACAGTGCGGGAGTCATAGCCACCGCGCCGTCGGGGATGCATTGGGTAAATTGCTTGAGGTTGATTATCTTACGCAGGAAGTAGTAGATTACCGTAAATACCAAGGCGATAAGACCGCCTATGGGCAAGCCCATATAAGCATCGCAGGCGCTGAAGGCCTCGATGAAGCCCACACCCTCTCCTGAGAAAAGTCCGCCGGTATAGGTCAAGCCGAAAACGCAGCCTATGATCAAAACCACAACGGGCAAAAGCATATCGATTGCCTTTCCCGCCGGCTTTTCATTGGACACGGTGGAAATATTGGCATATGTATCGCCCGTTCCGCCGTAAATATCGCCTTTTACTTCTGCAAGGTACTCATACCCCCTCATAGATCCGAAGTCAAACTTCATAATTGCCAATGTAAACAGCATAGTCAAGGTCAGAATGGCATAAAGGTTGAATGGTATCGCACTGAGAAACAGTGCGTATCCGTCGGCATCTACCTCGGGTGGGACATAGGATGCCACTGCCGCCGCCCAACTGGAAATGGGCGCAATAATGCAAATAGGCGCCGCGGTACAGTCAACATTATATGCCAATCTTGCGCGGCTTACCTTGTGCTTGTCGGTAATGGGACGCATAATATTTGCGGTGGTCAGCGAATTGAAATAGTCGTCAATACAGAAAAACAGACCCAGCAAGGATGTAAAAATAAGCGAGGACTTTTTGGTCTTGATGACCCTTGCCGCCCAATTTCCAAAGGCTTTTGAACAACCTGACGCTTGCATAAGCGAGACGATTATGCCCAGACAGATCAAAAAGACTATAATCCCTCCGTTGTCACCGAGACGGGAGCTGATGACCGAAATGGTATGCTCGATCATTCCCACCAAATTGAAGTCGGCATACATAAACGCACCGACCAAAATGCCTATGAACAATGAGGAATAGACCTCCTTGGTCAGCAAAGCGAGGATAATTGCAACGATCGGGGGTAGTAATGCCCAGATTGTTCCGTAAAGATCCATGGTTTCATTCCTTTCTTCAAACAGTATAGCTCTGCAATACTTGCGTATAACAGCATCGTATGATAGTATATGTTTGTAAAGGCATTAATTACTCAATGATTTTTGTGTAACCTTATTGCATACTTTAAGTAAGGAGGCGGATTATGAAGACAAAAGTATTTATCATATTGTGTGTTTTTGCCGTGATTTTATGCGCCTGCGCCGCGCCTGATGGGGCGGTCTCTGCCGATACGCCCGTTGCGCCCGATATATCAAGCACACCTGATACACCGTCGGTGCCTTCCATACCGCAGGTATCACCCGGTGATACAGACGAGCCGAGCATTTCTGCTTCACCCGATGAAGTGCCCGCCTCACCCGACGAGCTGCCCCGCCGATTCCCTTATAGTGAGATGCTGGATGCTTCCTTTTCCCTCTTCAGCGCACCGAGCTATGATTCTGTGCATATGGGCGTTGTAGGCGGCAATGGCGGGGAATACTCCATCTGCGAAGAAGCCACAGACAGCGAGGGAAATCTTTGGGGAAAGATCGAGGAAAACTGTTGGGTCGACCTTACCTATGCCCGCGAGTTTGCAAAAGATACCCCGCCAATCACGGCAAACCACGCTGACCGCTCACTGCTGAACGGTGAATATTTTGAATATGCGCAGACCGATGGCATTAACGGAGTTGCGCTTGTGGCATTCAGAGCAACCGAGGAGCTCAGCAATATAAAGCTGACCTCGCTGACTTGGAACAATGGTGGGTTTGAGGTCGTGGATACCTTGTACGAGCTTAAAAAACTGACGCCCGAAAAGCCCTTTGTTGCAAAGATAATGTTCCTCGGTGGCGGGACGGTATATGGAATATCTTTTAAGGATGCCAAAGGAGTGGACAGGTATTATTCGGTTATTGAAAGCGGCAGAAACGGCGAGATCGAGATAAATGAGTATAAGGTAAAATAAAAGGACAGAGCACCTGCATATTAAGCAGGTGCTCTGTTTTGGTATGTAATTGTCGTGTCCTACTTCTTCACTATTACCTATTACTTATTCCTTTCAAAAAACAACATTGGATTTTAGTAAAGAGTGAAGAGGTAATAGTGAATAAGTGATAAGTAAAAAACGACATCCTTCTTTTGAAGAATGTCGTTTTTTGATTAGGGGTGTCCGGAGTTCGATCTTGCTTGATTGCGCAATAAAAAGGATGCCCTATTGGCATCCTTTTTTATTGGTGACCCAGCGGAGATTCGAACTCTGGACGCTGCGCGTCCAGAGTCGGACCATATTGATTAGGGGTGTCCGGAGTTCGATTTTGCTTGAATCAGCAAACTAAAAGGGACACCCTTCGGGTATCCCTTTTAGTTTGGTGACCCAGCGGAGATTCGAACTCTAGACGCTGCGCGTCCAGAGTCGGACCATATTGATTAGGGGTGTCCGGAGTTCGATCCCGTTTGATTAGCAAAGTAAAAGGGACTCCCTTTGGGAATCCCTTTTACTTTGGTGACCCAGCGGAGATTCGAACTCCGGACACCCTGCTTAAAAGGCAGGTGCTCTGCCGACTGAGCTACTGGGTCATATGAGCGGATCTTTTGATCCGCGCTTTTTACTTCTTTGTCAGCTCGACTCCGTCGATGATGATGGAGTCTCCGTCCTGCTCAAAGCTGTGTGTGCTTACTATCGAGCCCACTGTTATCACCAGCTCGTCGCCGTCAAGCTCATAGGTTCCTTTAGTCTCTATTCCCGCAACGGAAATGATAACCCGGTCTCCTTCAAAGCTGTACTCTGTAGCAACTGTGGTGTTGGTGCCCGACGAATAAGTGCCCGACAATTTACTGCAACCGAAAAGGGTGGAAGTAAAGAGCACTGCACACAGGACGAAAGCTGCGACCTTGGCTGCCTGTTTCACACTTCCCCTCCCCTTTTAAGTTTAGATGGCTGGGGTAGCTGGATTTGAACCAGCGAGTGTCGGCGTCAAAGACCGATGCCTTACCGCTTGGCGATACCCCATTATGCTTATCGGGTTGGTTGCATCAGACTTGATACAAGGGATAAAGAAAAAAATGGGGTGGATGACCGGATTCGAACCGGCGACCTCCAGAGCCACAATCTGGCGCTCTAACCAACTGAACTACATCCACCATAGAACCTAAATGGCGCGCCCGGAGAGACTCGAACTCCCAACCTACTGCTTAGAAGGCAGTTGCTCTATCCTGCTGAGCTACGGGCGCATATAGGCCGATATTCAAATTATCCCTGCGGGAACTTTTGTAAATATCTTTACAAAAAAATGGAGCAGGTGATGGGAATCGAACCCACGTGTTCAGCTTGGAAGGCTGACATTCTACCATTGAACTACACCTGCATATAAAGTGTTTTCCTAATTTCAGCCTTTTGATTTTAACACACTAAAAGGCCTTTGTCAATAATTTTTATTGCAACTCTTGTAATTTTATTACAGCTGTTATATTATATAACAAAATATAACATTTTTATCTCAAAATATCAAGAGGATGTGCTGAAAATGGCAAACAGCAGACGGACAAAGATCAAAGATTATATCGACAGCCGCGGTGAAGCTACGGTATCAGAGCTGCTTGCTCTTTGCGGCGGTTGCTCAAATATGACTCTGTGGCGTGACTTAAAGCAGCTTGAAGAAGACGGATTTATCCGCCGTACCCGCGGAGGCGCTATCTCTCTTCGTCTTATTCAGCCTGACACTGAGGGTCTTTATGTCCGCCGTTCCAAAGAAAATATCTCCTCAAAGCGAGATATTGCTCTTGCCGCCGCGCCCTATATCACCCCCGGGCACTCCATATTTTTCGATGCGGGAAGCACCGTTATGGAGCTTGCACGCCTTTTGCCCGACGAGCATTTTACCATTATCACAAGCGGCGCGAATATTGCAATTGAGCTTTCTCAGCTGAGAGCCTGCAATGCCATCTGCGTAGGAGGTCAGCTCAGCTCAAACACTCTGTCCTTTTCGGGTCCTCACGCCGAGGCGTTTATCAATTCGGTAAATATCGATATCGCCGTTATGGCTACATCGGGATTTTCACTGAAAAGCGGCTTCACATCGGGCTCTTTTACCGAGCATCAACTGAAAAAGAGCGTAATTTCCCGAGCAGAGTGCATTATAATGCTGATGGATTCAAGCAAGCTGCAGCGTAATCTTCCATTCACCTTTGCAACCCTTGACGATATAGATATCATCATTACCGACAAGCATTTGCCACCTGCTATTGAGACATATTGTTTGTCTAAAGGCGTAAAGATAATCGTTGCAACACCTTCTGTGTAAAAGATATCTGTGTAATATATATAATAATATTAGGTGTAAATATCGGGATTTTTTGCACTTTTTTGCAAAAAATATATTTACATTTGACTATCTTTGTGTTAGAATACCATTGTGTGTGTCTCCGACCTTGGTTTTGGGTCAATGTATCCATAGCCCATTACTCAGGCGGCAGATAAAAATAATATAAGGAGGATATAAGCCATGATCCTGAAGGAAAAGAAAACACAGGTTATCGAAGCCAACCGTACTCATGAGACCGATACCGGTTCTCCCGAAGTACAGATCGCTATTCTCACCGCTCGTATCAATGAGCTGACTGAGCATCTTAAGGTGCACAAGAAGGATGAGCATAGCCGTCGCGGTCTGCTGAAGATGGTCGGTAAGCGTCGTAAGCTTCTGGGCTATCTGATGAAGAACGACATCGAGCGCTATCGTGCAATCGTTGCTAAGCTTGGTCTTCGTAAGTAAAAAGTATGTCTATGGGGAGGCCTGCGCCTCCCCTGTGATATATACAGACTTTTTAACAAAAGCTGTGTGACCCCGTTGGCAGTGCCGACAAAATATATGTCCGTCAGGACATACTTCATCCGCAGTATGCGGATTTTATCCACCATCGGTGGATTTCATATTTCGTTCTCAGCGAAATATTTCATTGCCCAAAAGGGCTCGTACGGGCGGCTCTTTTAGCAGTTGAACAGGATCGCAAATTATTGCGGCACTGTTCAAGTGCTTAAAGATACCGCCAAAACCTAATGTAAAAATTAAAGAAAGGCGGAAAAACAAATGATCAGAGAAGCAACATTCCCCAATCACAAGGTCTATCAGACAATACTTGCCGGCAGAGCCTTAAAGGTCAATATCGGTAAGATGGCAGGTCTGGCAAACGGCGCTTGCGTCGTTTCTTTCGGTGACACCACCGTACTCGTTACAGCAACTATGGCAAAGCAGCCCAGAGAAGGCGTTGATTTCTTCCCTCTCTCTGTTGACTATGAAGAGCGTCTTTATGCGGTAGGCCGCATCCCCGGTAGCTTTATGCGCCGTGAAGGCCGCCCCGGCGAAAAGGCAATTCTGGTTTCCCGTCTCATCGACCGCCAGATCCGCCCCTTCTTCCCCTCCGATATGCGCAATGACGTTTGCGTTAACGCAACCGTACTGGCAGTTGACCACGATGACAGCCCCGAGATCGCAGCAATGCTGGGCGCATCCATCGCACTGTCTATTTCCGACATTCCCTGGAACGGACCTATTGCGGGTCTTCAGGTTGGTTATGTTGACGGCAACCCCGTTATCTGCCCCAACAGTGATGAGCGCGCAAAGTCCATTCTGCAGCTGACCGTTGCAGGTTCCGATGAGAAGATCGTTATGATCGAAGCAGGCGCTGACCAGCTTCCCGACGATGAAATGCTCCGCTCCATCAAGGAAGCACACGTCGAGATCAAGAAGCTCATCTCCTTTATGCGTGACCTGAAGGCAGAAAACTACAAGGAGCCCGCAACATACCCCAGCATGCAGCTTCCCGAAGAGTTCTTTGAGGCTGTTAAGGCTTATGCTCGTGATGCAGTTCGCGCTGCAGTTGATACCGATGACAAGACAGTTCGTGATGCTCGTATTGACGCTATCACCGAGGATGTTAAGAACCACTTTGCTGACAGTGAATATGTTGAGCTTGTCGGCGAGGCTATGTACAAGCTGCAGAAGTTTGTCGTTCGCCGTATGCTCCTCGACGAGGGCAAGCGTGTTGACGGCAGAGGCCTGACCGATGTTCGTCCTCTTGCTTCCGAAGTAGGCGTTATCCCCCGCGTTCACGGCTCCGGCCTTTTCACCCGCGGACAGACTCAGGTTCTGACCATCTGTACTCTCGGTACTCTCCGCGATGCACAGGAACTTGATACTACCTTCGAAGAAACCGAAAAGAGATATATCCACCACTACAACTTCCCCAGCTACTCTGTTGGTGAAGCTCGTCCTTCCCGTAGCCCCGGCCGTCGTGAAATCGGTCACGGTGCTCTGGCCGAGCGCGCACTTGAGCCCGTTATCCCCTCTCCCGAAGAGTTCCCCTATGCAATCCGTCTGGTCAGTGAAGTTCTCTCTTCCAACGGTTCTACCTCTCAGGGTTCCGTCTGCGGAAGCACCCTTGCTCTTATGGACGCAGGTGTTCCCATTAAGACTCCCGTTGCAGGTATTTCCTGCGGTCTTGTAACCGAAGGCGACAGACACATCACCTTTACCGACATTCAGGGTATTGAAGACTTCTTCGGCGATATGGACTTTAAGGTAGCAGGTTCCGAGACCGGCATCACCGCTATCCAGGTTGACATCAAGAACGACGGTCTGACCTATCAGATCATCGAAGAAGCATTCGAAAAGACCCGCGTTGCACGTCTTGAGATCCTTAACGAAGTTATGCTGAAGGCTATTGCTGAGCCCAGAGCTGAAGTTTCTCCCTATGCTCCCAAGATGATCCGTATGTCCATCGATCCCGATAAGATCCGCGAAGTTATCGGTAAGGGCGGCGCAGTTATCCAGAAGATCACCGCTGACACCAACACCAAGATCGATATCGAAGACGACGGCAGCGTTTGCATCGCAGCTGTTAACTCCGCAGACGGTGAAAAGGCAAAGAAGATGATCGAAGCTATCGTCAAGGAGCCTGAAGTAGGCGATATGTATCTTGGCAAGGTAGTTCGCATTATGAACTTCGGTGCATTCGTTGAACTTTCTCCCGGTAAGGAAGGTCTTATCCGCATCAACCACCTTGAAAACAAGTTTGTTGAAAAGGTAGAAGACGTTCTCAACATCGGTGACGAGACCTGGTGCAAGGTTATCGAGATCGACGAAAAGGGCAGAATCAATCTCTCCCGCAAGCTTGCTCTTCGCGAAATGGAAAAGCAGGCTGAGGAAAAGGGCGAATAATTAAGAACCCTTTACAAATAATATAAATACCGAGCGGGAGGAAATCCTCCCGCTCCAGAATGTCAAAAAAGACGCCAACCGTCAAAATGAATTATTTAACGGTTGGCAATTTATTTATCCCGAGCAAAACTATAATCATCTCTCAATTCTGTTTAATTATCGGCAAATTGCTCACCCTCTTGCTACGCAAGACATTTTGACTTACCACGCAACCCGTTCTCTACCGTACAGCAGTACGCCGACGAGTGCGCGTTGCTCGTCTTGACGCCTTTTTTGACTTCTGCCGTTCCATTAATATAATCGGTAATCTCCAAGGAGTTGTTATCCATGGTTGAAAAAATCACTTTAAATAACGGTGTCCGTGTTTTGTGCGAAAGACTTCCCCACGTGCGTTCCTGCACCATCGGCTTTTGGGCAGAAAGCGGCTCACGTCACGAGCCCGAAGAATTGAGCGGCATTTCACATTTTATTGAACATATGCTTTTCAAGGGCACCAAAACCCATAGCGCACAACAGCTCGCCTGCGCTTTTGACGAGATAGGCGGTCAGGTCAACGCTTTTACAAGCAAGGACCACACCTGCTACTACACCCGTACCACCGATACTCATATACAGACGGCGGTGGATCTGCTTTTGGATATGTATACACAGTCGGTTTTCGACAAAAAAGAGGTCGATCTTGAGCGCGGTGTTATCTTTGAAGAGATAGATATGTACGAAGACACCCCCGACGATCTTGTCAACGAGCAGCTCGCTCAGGAAATATACAAGGGCGATGCCCTTGGAATGCCCGTTTTGGGCACTAAGGAAACGCTGTCGAAGATAGATTCTCAAGCCCTTCGCGACTACCGCGACAGACATTATACCGCCGCTCGCACCATTGTTTCACTTTGTGGAAACGTAAGCGACGAGGATCTCTCCTCCCTTTGCGAAAAGCTTGAAAAGGCTATTCCCACAGGCGGCGACAAGTTGGTTGACGGTAAGGTTGAATACAAGCCCTCCATGGTGCTCAAGCGCAAAAAGATCGAGCAGAATCACGTTATAATGGCGTTTGAAGGAATACCTCTCGGCTCTGACGACCGCTTCACAATGCAGGTGCTTAACAACATTCTGGGCGCGGGAATGTCGTCACGGCTTTTCCAGAAGGTACGCGAGGAGCACGGTCTGTGCTATTCGGTATACTCATTCTGCACTAACTATATAGGCGCGGGAATCATCGGTATTTACGTCGGTCTCAACACCGAAAGTGAGCAAAAAGCAATCTCCCTTATCCGCCGGATACTTGAAAAGATCAAGGAAAAAGGCGTCACCGCCGAGGAACTTCGTCGCACCAAGGAACAGCTTAAGACCACCTTGCTGATGGGAATGGAAAGCACCTCTTCAAGAATGAACGTCATTGCCCGTAACGAAATGATATACGGCAGAGAGGTCAGCGAAGATGAACTGCTTGACGGACTTGATGCGGTAAGTCTTGACGACGTTCAAAATCTTGCGCAGCGCATTTTTGACTTTGACAGAGTATCTCTGTCGGTGGTTGGCACTGTCGGCAAAAAGAGCGAATATACAGCACTGCTGAAAGACAAAATAGATAAATAAACATAAAAAACGGAGCATTCGCTCCGTTTTTTGTTTTATATATCCGAAGGTGATGTGGGCACCGTGGGAGTACTTGGTTTTTGAGAGCCTTCGATATCCGACGGGGTGCTGGGAACAGTGGGAGTGTCAGGCACATTAGGCTCGACGGGAGTATCGGGCGTTGCAGAATCACCAAGCATTTTCATTATCTCGGTTTCATTAAGCTGATACCACGTCACATCCTCCTGAGCATTGTAGTCTTCTTCAACTCTGTTATACTCGTGGTTGTCTGCGGGATAATCATTGACATAAAAGTAGATAAACGGGTAGTCTTTGGCATATGCGCAAAGGTCGCGAGTCACCATTTGTCCGTTTTTAAAATAGGTTGCTATAACGCCGCTGCCCCACGCCAAACCGTTGACTTTTATATTCTGCCAGCCGCGGTATATAGTACTGTACATATTAACCTTTTCGCCATCAAAATACAGTACCCTGTAGCCATAATTATAATGCTCACTTGATTCTAAGATGCATTCCAACGCACCGTCTCCGTCCAAATCCACAAGGGCAAAGCTCCTATAAACATAATATCTATACCAATCAGGTCTGTACAGTCCCTCGTTCAGCCATGCCTCTTCACTCTCACACTCTTCGGAAAGTGTGGCGTATAGCTTGTCCTCTGTATCAAAAAGCTTAGCTTTCCCCAAGAGGACGTCCCTTATTGCCGCTTTTGCCGCCTCGGGGGTTATTGCTATAGGCTCAGCAGGTATCTTTTCAGTGAGGACCTCTTTTTCTATATTCTCTTCAGAAAGGTCATAAGGTATTATGTAGCCTTGTGCTTTCCAGACATCGCACTGATAGTCATAATTTTCCTTGACTGTTTGCTCTCCGTTTATGAAATATCTATATGTATCCCACTCTTCATCAAACTTTCTTTCTGCAACACACTCTATGACCATTTCATAGTTTTCAAAATGGGCTTTTACCAAGTTGCCTCCATTCACCATAACCACACCGTTATGTCTCATTGTGCTCCAATTGCCCGAAATCACGCGATAACCGTTTACCTGCTTTCCGTCATAGTGCAGAACTAATATATTCTTTTCAGAAGAAAGGGATTCTGGCCTGAGAATAATCTCCGCTGCTCCATCCTGATCTATATCCATTACGTAAAACTTTTTCTGCTCACCCTCTTGCTTTCCGTACTCATCAACTGAGATAAAAGTCTTAGTGGTAGTATCATAAAACTTTGCTTTTCCAAGTGCTACATCGGCTATAGCTTTTGCAGCCTCATCGGCGTAGGAGGCTTTGGGCGGTTTTGGAGCAACAGTTATTTCGGGCTCATCGGCAGCATTGGGAGATATGGGGATCGTATTTTCCATATCCATTACGTATTTGCCGTCCATCCAAACGGTATTATCTTTTTTAAGGTACCACAGATGGCTTGTAATTGCAGGCACATAGATAACATTGGTATCTACAAGATGCTTTTCACCCTTAGCATTTATAGCCCACAAATTATACTCGGTGTCAATGTATATAACAGGGTATGATTCTTTATAATATACCTTGGGAATGTACAAGCAGTTTTCAGCCAATTTGGTTATTTCGTTACTCTCTCGCTTTCTCTCAATTTTCAGCAGATTCCCATTATTGTCAGTCACAAATACAGCACTGTCTGAAGAGCGTCTCATTTGCAGTGCCATTCCTTGTCCTACATAATCCACCACTTTTGTATCGCGATATAGCAAGGAATTATCAACACCTATTTGATAATAGTCGTTAATATTCTCTTTGATATTGATTTTATCAGGATCAACCTTTCCGTCTTTCAAAGATCCATAGTTATTGTTGATATCATAATAGCGATCAAGTACAGGAGTTCTTACATCAAAATCTGAAATACCTGTTGCTCTCAAAAACGGCTCTCCTAGGGAATAGAATATCTGAGTGCCTATTATTCTGTCGTTTTCCCAACCCCACAAAGTTCCGTCATTTTTAACCGCCATTCCCGATGCTATTCCGAAAACAGCATTTTTGACGTTTTCCATTATCTTGGTGGGTTGACCGTTTTCGTGGCCGTCTTCAAAGGTTATGTACTGATACAGATCACCATCGGTGGTTATAAAGCCAAAGGTATGCTCATTGACAAGAAGTTTCTCTACAGAAAAATCAAACTCCTTGTACTTTTTCATTACGGGAGAGGTGTTTTCATATTCAACATAAAACAGCTGCACCTTGTCATTGGTGGCAACCATTGCCTTGTTCCCGTAAACCGCCAAGGCTTTGTTTTCATAGTTATCAACAATATTCTGATAGCCTTCGGCATCCCATGTTATTTCCGGATCGGTGGGAACATCAGGTTCGCTCGGCTGCTCCGGCTCGGTGGGAGTCTCAGGCTCGGTGGGAGTTTCGGGCTCAGTAGGCTCGTTCGTAGTAGGTTCATCCCCACTTGGTTCGTCCGTGGTAGGCTCGTCTGTACTTGGCTGTTGGGTCTCGTCCTTGGGTACTTTGCTTTCCTCTCCGCAAGCCGCGGCAAGTGACAACACAGCGCATACACAGAGCACTATGCAGAGCGCCTTATAAAATCTATTCATCATAAAAGCTCATCCTTTCTTGCCTTGGCATTTTAATGGTTATAATTAGGACATTTTGCTTCTCCAAAACTGCTTACAAAAGCGTCAAGCTCTTCCTTTGTAACAGTATTGCCGTTGATTTTATACACCTCATCATATTCATCTGAATATGCAATATCGTTGCGAATCAATCCGCTTTTGCTGAGTTCGTAGGTTGTATAATAGGTTGTGGCAGCCCCGCCGCTTCCTACGAAGATATGGTCGTCGTATATCTCCTTTGCGCCACGAAAAACTATACCGTATCTGTATATCTTTCCGTCTATGCTATACAAAACATCGTATCCGTAGTTTGTGTTTTCGTATCCGACTAAAACCTCGGGTAATCCGTCAAGATTCATATCAACGACCGTGATCCAATATTTTTCGGTAACTGTTCTTAACCGTTCGTCATCAGGAAAAAACAAACCCTCTTTTCCCGTGTAGGCATCAATTACATTCTCTTCACCCCAAATCACCCGCTCATATTTTGCAATAAGCGCTTTGGCTTCGGGAGTGTTCCATTTTTCAGTCTCTTTCAATGAACTGTTGATCTTGGTTTCGGGTTGCAGCTCCGACGGTGTTTGTGCTTTAAAATCACCCAATTTGATGTACTTTTCAATGTTTTCTTCATCAAAAGTGAGCCATTTTACTTCGCCAATCCTATAAAACTCAGACAAATGCTTTTTGAAATTAGCTTCTTCTTCAGCCTCGTCAACATCTGTTGTTTCATGTCTGTATATAGATTGTAAGTAACTCAAACCGGAACTATATCCATTGGCCCCTTTCAAACATAAAGAAAAGAGATATGTGTCCCTCCAATAAAGGCTATCTCTAAACATTTTTATCCCAATTTCAATACTTATGCTACGAAAAGTCCAGTATCCGTAATTGTTAATAAACATCATTTCGTTGTAGGAAAGATATTTTGCGCAAACTTTATCATTACAATAATACAAAACCAATTGGCCGTAAGTTTCGCGGTCATCTATGGCAATAACGATGTCATCATAATTATTATACGCGTCAAAGTTCACAACGGCGAAGGATGAAAAAACAAGGTCTGTATCTTTATCTGCTGAAAATCGGTCAAGCCATTCAGAGAGTGTCATTGTTTCTTCTGTATCGGGAAAGTAAACCTTTCTATCACCTGCTATTGCCTGATAATAACCTTCATAAGCTATCATATCACCGGGAGAAACTGCCGGATCTGTGGGCACTTGCCAAAATGCAGAAATCTCGGTAGTATTTGTCTCATCGGGAGTCTCAGGCTCGGTGGGCTGAGCAGGCTCGTCTGCGGTAGGCTCGTCTTCGGTGGGATCATTCATATCTTCCGCAGGTGGTGTTATATCATCATCTGCCTTTGCGGGCGCATCCTCGCCGCAGGCGGCAAGCACTAATGCGGAGCATAGGCAAAGCATAACGGCAAGCAGCTTTTCAAGGCTTTTCTTCATAGGACATTTTCCTTTCTGTCAGGTGGCAGTTTCCCTTTTGTTTTTATTGTAAAGTATTACCAAACACAATACAACAACAAAAGAGTTACAATTTGGAAACAAAAGGGTTACAATGATGACAAAAGAATAACAAAACTACCATTTTAAGTCACCTAATTCTGCCACGATATATATTGCTCATCTGTAAGCGGGTAGATATGGAGCTTATCACCGTTCAAATCGGTTCTATGCATATCTACGGCACAAAGGCTTCGGTTTTCATAGGTGGTATAATAATAAATGCCCTTATCCGCATTGATACAAGAGGTGTATTTTGTCAGCTCTAATGATCCGTCGGGCGTTTTGACGCAGCCGCGCTGCTGCTCTACGCTGCCGAAAATGTGAAAAAACTGACTTACGCTCTCATCCTCTCCATCGCCACAGACTGAATTAAGCTTTACAAAAGCGGCGCGGACAAATCTTGAGCTTGACGACAGGTCACCAGGAAGGCCTATTGCTCCCATCCCCTTACTGTAAGGCGTAAGCCCATCAAAGCCAAAGGTGTTTTCGCAGTCAAAAGGACTTATCTTCATAAAATCACAAAGCCGTGTCATATGGTAATCAAAGGTGGGGTTATTGGTCAGTACACCGACGGGATTGTCATATATTTTCACTCCTTGGGCGGTGGGCTCGACGGTGATCGAGGTATTTTTATCGGCAATTATCCAATGAAGCGGCGAAAGCGGGAGGCTATGGCTAAAGCTTATATCGCAAAGATTGATATTATCAAGCCGCGATCTTACCTCGGTGATATTTTTGCACTGGGACAAAATATAGGGAATAAACTCAAAAGGGGTTATGTTTTCCTTGGTTTTGACCTCGGGAAAATAGTGAGCATTATGGGGAAAGTTAAGTCCCGCCATACAGAGCCCCTGCTCATTAACTCCGTCAAAATACAGCGGGTAGCCGTCTTTCACCATTGCCATACCGATCATAGCATAATGGCTTTTTAGTGATGGCATTCTGCGAAGATCAAAGGGGTAATTCCGTGGAGTTATGGTTACCTTCATAGGTATTTCAAACTCAATATCCAATGTTCTGCCAAAATAGCTATCCTTCGTTTTAAAGGTTATTGCGGTACACATATTGCCCTCCGAAAAATAATATTTACATTATTTTGTCCCAAATAATATAAAAATGCCGCCTTGAGAAATCAAGGCGGCAAAATTATTGATTAAGCGATCAGATGCCCATCTTGTTTTCACGGATCTGCTCAAGCTCGGTGAAGCTATGGGTAGAAACGTGATCCTTAAGGGGCAGGATGCGCTGATGGATAGCGTCAACGATCCATTCAGGCTGGGGGAAGAATGCATTCTCCAGCTCGTGAGCGGGAGTGATCCAGTTCTTTGCACCGACAACAACGGGAGGTGCATCGAGGTAGTCGAAGCACAGCTCGGTGATGTTGGAAGCCAGGTTGCGCATAAAGGAGTTACGCTCGCAAGCGTCACCGGTGATAACGATTCTGCCGGTCTTCTTTACGCTCTCGATAACCTTCTCATAGTTGAAGGGAACAAGGCTGCGTGCGTCGATGATCTCTGCATTTACGCCGTACTTTTCCTTGAGGATGTCGGCTGCCTTGGTAACTCTGTAAAGGGTTGCGCCGATGGAAAGGATGGTAACGTCGTCACCGCTTCTCTTGATATCGGGCTCGCCGAAGGGGATCTCGTACTCTTCTGCGGGAACGCCTTCCTTGACGAACAGTTCGCCAAAGTCATAGGTACGCTGGCTCTCCAGGAAGATGACGGGGTCTGTTCCGTTAAGAGCGGACTGCATAAGTCCCTTTGCATCATAAGGAGTTGCGGGGAATACGACCTTCAGGCCGGGGATGTGTGCGCAGAGTGCGGACCAGTCCTGACTGTGCTGTGCGCCGTACTTGCTACCTACGGACATACGCAGGATAACGGGCATCTTCAGCATTCCGCCACTCATGGACTGCCACTTGCTCAGCTGGTTGAATATTTCGTCACCTGCACGGCCGAGGAAGTCACAGTACATCAGCTCTGCAATAGCGCGGCCGCCGCTCATAGCGTAACCGACTGCTGCGCCGACGATAGCTGCCTCAGCGATGGGGGTGTTGAAGAGACGATTGTAAGGAATAGCTTCGGTCATTCCGCGGTAAACTGCGAATGCGCCGCCCCAGTCACGAACATCTTCACCGAATGTAACAAGGGTGGGATCTTCGTAGAACTTATTGATGATGGGCTCTGCAACTGCATCACGATACTGATAGACCTTATTCTTGCCCACGACCTTGCCGTTTTCGTCAATGCCGCGGCGTTCTTTCTTAGCGATCTGAACAACTCTGGGGCACTCTTCCTTGGGAAGAAGAACTTCGGGCTCTCTGCCCTCTTCCATAGTTCTCATCTTCTGATTGGAGAACATCATATTAGCGATAACATTCTGCTCTGCGCCAAAGATGTCAATTCTGGGGGAGATCTCATCGTCGATAGCAAGCTTCATATTGCGCTCCATATCGGAAACGACCATTGCCTTGATCTCTTCAAGCTCTGCATCGGAGCAGATGCCTGCTTCAACAAGCTCCTTGCCGAATGCGATGATGCTGTCGTTGCTTTCCCACTCAGCGATTTCTTCCTTGGTTCTGTAGGAGGAGGAGTCGGAGGGAGAATGTCCGCTGATACGGTAGGTAACAACATCAAGCATTACGGGGCCGTCCTTCTTGGCAACGGGGATCAGGCGCTCATAAGCGTCCATAACTGCCAGAGGATTGTAACCGTCGATACGCTCAACATGGAACTGTGTGGGAGACAGACCTGCTGCCATACGTGCAGGCATATCGTAACCCATGGTCTCGCCCTTGGTCTGACCGCCCATGCCGTAGAAGTTGTCGTTTACATTGAAGATGATGGGCATTCCGCCGCCATCTTTGCCCCAAAGGGTCTTTACCTGATCCATTGCTGCAAGGGTCATACCCTCCCAAACAGGACCGCAAGCTAACGAGCCGTCACCGATGTTGCAGACGACTACGCCGGGCTTTTTATTGATAAGCTTATAAAGTGCGCTACCTACTGCAACGCTTCCGCTACCACCAACGATAGCATTGTTGGGCATAACGCCGAAGGGAGTGAAGAATGCGTGCATAGAGCCGCCGAGACCCATATTAAAGCCGTTCTTACGAGCGAAGGTCTCACACATCATACCATAAAGGATGAAGTCACGTGCAAGGGTGCGGACATCCTTGTCACCGGTGTTGACGACTTCCAAGGTCTTGCCGCCCCAAAACTCCTTCATGATCTCCATGAGCTTGTCTTCGGGGAGGATCTCAACTGTACGCATGCACTTTGCAAGTATCTCGCCGTGGCTGCGGTGGGAACCGAAGGTGTAATCATCAACTGTAAGATGATATGCTGCACCGACATATGCGGCTTCCTGACCGATACCAAGGTGAGCGGGGCCGGGGTGATTGTAGCCGATTCCGTGATATTCGCTGGTGGTCTTGATGAGGTTGAGCATTGTCTCAAACTCGCGGATGTAGCACATATCACGATATACATTCATCAGGTCTTTCTTGGAGTACTTCTTAGCAACATCCTTGACCTTCTTCTGGAACTTATTAACGGGGATATCCTTAAAGGTTATCTTGCCGGGTGCTCTCATCTCGGAGGGCGATACATAAAGCTGTTTAGACATTTTATTTTTCCTCCTTAATACTGGAATATAGCTTCACGGATGATCTCACAAACTGTGGGATGGGGGAATACGATCTGCTTGATATCATCAACTGTCAGCTCGGCTTCGATGAAGGTGCCCAGAGCAATGATAAACTCGGAGGAGTAATTGCTCAGTGCCTGTCCGCCTACGACAGTCTTGGTCTTGTTGTTAACGATAAGCTTTGCAATGCCGTCGCCGCCTTCGTTTTCAGCAAGATATCTGCCGCTGAAACGCATGGGAAGCTTGATGACCTTGACATCCATTCCCTTTGCCTTTGCGGTATCTTCGGTCTCACCGACGGAAGAAAGTTCGGGGGTGGTGTAGATAACACCGGGAATAGCGCTGTAACGCATAACATCCTTCTTGCCTACGATGTTATTGATAGCAACCTCTGCCTCGCGGTAAGCGGTGTGAGCCAGCATGGACTTGCCGTTGACATCACCTGCTGCATAAACTTCTGCAACATTGGTGCGCATACGGTTATCGGTAACGATAGCGCCGCGCTCGGTGTAAACATTGATGCTCTCAAGGCCGATGCCTGCGGTATTAGCGCGGCGGCCGATGGAAAGCAGTACCTTGTCAGCTTCAATCTCAAGCTTCTGACCGTCCTTTTCGCAAAGAACGCTCTTTGAAGTGATAGCGGTGACCTTTGTGCCAAGCAGGAACTTCATACCGCGCTTTTCGTAGCCCTTCTGCAGAAGCTTTACAAGCTCAGCATCGTTCTGACCTGCGATATGGTCCAGCATTTCGATGATGGTAACTTCAGAACCTGCGGATGCGTAGTAGGAAGCCATTTCAAGACCGATAACACCGCCGCCGATAACAGCAAGCTTTGCGGGGATCTCGCGGAGCTCCAAGGCTTCGCGGGAGGTCATAACAAAGCCGCTTGCCAGCTGATCCTTAAGTCCCTCGATGGGAGGTACTGCGGGGCTGGAGCCTGTTGCGATAAGCAGGCGCTTACCGATAACGATCTCGCCGTTTACTTCAACATTGAAGCCTTCTGCGGTTCTGCCCTTGATAACGCCGTCGCCCTTGATGACTTCGGCATGGTTTGCCTTCAGTGTTGCGGAAACACCGGAAACAAGGGTCTTGATGACCTTTTCCTTGCGGTCGATGACCTTGTTGTGGTCAAGCTTTGCGCCTTCAACGGTAACGCCGTACTTGTCGCCGTGGATAGCACTTTCGTATGTCTTTGCGCTGTAAAGCAGGGTCTTGGTGGGGATACAGCCTTCGTTAAGGCAAACGCCGCCGACCTCGCGCTTTTCGATGCAAACAACCTTCAGACCTTCGTGGCCTGCGCGTTCTGCAGCAAGATAACCTGCAGGGCCGCCGCCCAAAACTATAAGATCATAAATCATAATTATCTCTCCTTATATAAGCAGGGTGGAAAAGTTCTCAAGTGCGCGGCACAGATCCTGCAGGAAGCGGGATGCGGGTGCGCCGTCGAGAGCGCGGTGGTCATAAGTAAGGCTGAGTCCCATTGCGGGATAGGTCTTGATCTCGCCGTTCACTGTCTTGACGCGTTCTACGATGCAGTCAACACCGAGGATACCTGTCTGAGGAGGATTGATAACGGGAGTAAAGCTCTCGATACCGAACATACCAAGGTTACTTACTGTAAAGCTTGCGCCGCTGAGCTTATCGGGGCTGATGGAGCCTGCCTGTGCTTCTGCAGCCAGCTGCTTTGCAGCCTTGGCAAGCTCGGAAAGGCTCATCTTGTCAGCGTTGAAGATGGTGGGAACAAGCAGACCTCTGGGGGTATCAACTGCCATACCGAGATGTACACCGCTGAAATTGCGGATCTTGTCGCCCAAGAAATGAGCATTGAGGTCGGGATGCTTTTTCAGGGTCTTTGCTACTGCGAACATAACCATATCGTTGAGGGTGATGTTGGGCAGTGTGGGATCCTTTTCTGCTGCTGCCTTCAGCTGCTTGCGGAAAGCCTGAATGCTGCTTGCATTGAAGGAAGAGTTATGGGTAAGCTGAGCCATATCGTTAAGGCTTGCGTGCATGGACTTAGCAATGACCTTTCTGACATTGGACAGCTTGTTATCGGTGTATTCGGGCTCAACTGTTGCTGCGGCTGCGGGAGCTGCAACTGCTGCGGGAGCGCTTTCAAGATCAGCGGTGGAAAGTCTTCCGCCCAGACCTGTTGCCATTTCCTTAAGTGCTGCGGGGGTTGCTCTTACGCCGCTCTGTGCGAGAGCGATAACATCACGCTCGATAATTCTGCCGTTGGGGCCTGTGGGAGCTGCAAGGGATGCATCGGTGCCAAGACGCTCTGCGGTTGCAAGAGCTCTGGGGGAAATACCGATCGCACGCTCTGCGGTTACTGCGGGAGCGTCAGCCTTTTCTTCCTTGGTTTCTGCCTTAGCCTCTTCCTTCTTCTCCTCTGCTGCGGGAGCGGAAGCGCCTGCTGTGCCGGGAACGAGAGCAGAGAAATCTTCGCCTGCCTGACCGATAACTGCTACGGTCTCGAGGCAAGGTACATCGTCGCCTTCCTCGCAGAAGATTGCGAGAAGAACGCCGTCTTCTTTTGCTTCTTCTTCAAATGCTGCCTTGTCGGTCTCGTAGGTGAAGAGAATATCTCCTGCCTTGACGGTATCGCCGACCTTTTTGCACCATTCGCCGATGATGCAGCTTTCGACGGACTGACCCTGACGGGGCATAATTACTGCTGTTGCCATTTTGTCTCCTCCGTTTTTGTTATATTTTAATGTTATAAATTAACACCATACGTGATATATTTTATCGTACATTCCAAGTACCGTCAATAAAATTGCGGATTTTTTAGTTTTTAATATAACAAAAAATATAACATTTTGATATATTCGCATATCTTTTTGGTTTGTAACCCTTTTGTTATTGCATCGCGGCGGCAAAACATTTAAAATAAACACAACAAAGGGAACTTTTTCCTTTTATTCAGGTCAAAGCATTAAAGGAGTTGATGGCGTGAAAAGATATGTTATATTATCGCTTTGCTTTATATTGCTGCTTTCCGCTTGCGTGGCAAAGGTGCCGCAAGGCGAGGAACAGTTACCTCAAAAGGGCGACAGCTCTATATCGGACGACGATGGAATAAATATTCCAACACCGCCCGCACCCGATGCGCCCGGTCCTTGCACCCCGCCCGATGTTGAGCCTGAGAAACCTGTTGAACCCGAGCAACCCGTCGAGCCCGAAAAACCCGTTGAGCCTGAAAAGCCCGTTGAGCCCGAAAAGCCCGTTGAGCCCGAAAAGCCCGTTGAGCCTGAGAAGCCCGTCGAACCCGAGAAACCCGTCGAACCTGAGAAGCCCGTCGAACCCGAGAAGCCCGTTGAGCCTGAATACGAAAGCATCGGCGTTGGATATGACACTGTAGAAGTCAACCCCGGTCAGACCTTTACGGGACGCCCCCCTCTCCCCGCCATCGAATACAAGGTGGTCGACTATCTTAACAAGCGCGGTCTCGACACCAAAAAGGTGGCTTTTTCCTTTGGCGCGGCAAAGAACGGCAAGCCCCACGAAATAACCGTCAACAACCAAAAGGCATTTGACGGCTACGGCACAAATGCCCTTGCTTGGGACAACAAGACCGAAGAAAAGGTGCTGTATCTCACCTTTGACAACGGATATGAATATAAAAACCTGACCGCGCAGATACTTGACATTTTAAAGGAAAAGAATGTCCCCGCCGCCTTTTTCTGTACCCTTAATTATTTTGAGGATAACCCCGAGCTGACATCGAGAATGATAAACGAGGGGCATATCGTTGGCAATCACACCGTACATCATCCGTCAAACAGTGCGGCACTTTCAAGGGAAAAATTGGCGCTTGAGGTGTTGGGTGTACATAATTATCTGCAGGTCAATTTCGGCTATGAATGCAGATATTTCCGTTTTCCCGCAGGA
The DNA here is from genome assembly GCA_017408485.1 of Clostridia bacterium. GTDB lineage: Bacteria > Bacillota > Clostridia > Oscillospirales > Butyricicoccaceae > RGIG3513. Next base: position 62,120 of record JAFQUM010000033.1, read on the forward strand.
GTTTATTCCGAAAATGCCATTGACCTTGTGAACTCGGTGGGATATCGAAGTGTATTTTGGTCGATCGCTCACACCGATTGGGATGTGGATAACCAGCCGGGTGTGGAAAAATCATTTAAGACAGTTACCGAAAGACTCCACCCCGGCGCGGTGATATTGCTCCACTCCTGCTCCACCGACAATGTGGCTATATTGGGTGACTTTATCGACTATGCCATCGAGCAAGGCTACACCTTCCGCAGCCTTGACCAATACGAATATTGGAAGTAAAAACTGATAATTACATAAAAAACAGACACCCTACGGTGTCTGTTTTTTGTTATTTTTTGTAGCTTTCCGCAAGTTTTTTAAAGGCGGGCAGGGCGCGTTCGATACGCTCGGTGGGAACACAATATGCCAATCTAAAATGACCGGGGCAGCCAAAGCCGTCACCGGGGACAAGGAGCAGATCAAACTCCTTTGCTCTTTCACTGAATGCCATAGCATCCTCTTCCAAGCACCTCGGGAACAGATAGAATGTGCCCTTTGGCTCTACGCAATGAAAGCCCATTTCACGCAGTGAGTCCAAAAGCAGACGGCGGTTTCTTTCATAGATCGACAGGTCGGAGGTCTCCTCACAGCATTTTGCCGCAATGTACTGGAACAGCGCGGGGGCATTTACATAGCCGAGGCTTCTGCCCGCGCCCGCAATGGCGGCATAGACCGTTTTGTTATCCTCCACTGTGGGGCAAACGAGAATATAGCCGATTCTCCCGCCCGGCATGGACAGTGACTTACTGAAGGAGTAGCAAACGATGGTATTATCGTAATACTTGGGCACCCAAGGTGTCTGCGCTCCGTCGTATACTATCTCGCGGTAAGGCTCGTCGGAAATAAGATAGATGGGGTTGCCGTATTCCTCCGACTTGTCGCGGAGCATTTGGGCAAGCTTTTTGATAGTCTCCTTGGAATAAACAACACCTGTGGGGTTGTTGGGGGTATTGATAAGCACCGCCTTGGTCTTTGGAGAAAGCGCCTTGCCGAATGCATCAAAATCTATCTGGAAGCCTTCGATTTCGGCGGGGATAAGCACCATTTTTGCTCCCGCCTTCTCGATAAAGACCTTGTATTCGGGGAAATATGGCGCAAAGACGATGACCTCATCACCCTCGCAGCACAGACCGTGGAAGCAGCATGTCAAAGCCGCCGCCGCGCCCGTGGACATATACAGATCGTCCTTATCATAATTGCCGCCAAATCTGCGATTGAGCGACTCGGCAATCATTTGACGGACACCCGCATCACCCTGAGCGGAGGTGTAGCCGTGGATAAGTACGGGATCTTGATTTTTAAGTATGTCAATAGCAATCTCGTTGACTTTTTCAGGGGGCGGAACGCTGGGATTGCCGATGGAAAAGTCGAAGACATTTTCCGCGCCAACCTCGGCGGCGCGCTTTTTGCCAAACTCGAAAAGCTCTCTTATAACAGAACGGGCAGTGCCCAGTTCGATCATTTTTTCGGGAAGCATAATATCCCTCCTTCGTGTTTATGGAAATAATTTTATCACAAGCCGCGCATAAATCAAGTGCAAAGTTGTAAAAAGCGTAGCTTGCGAGGTTTCTCTGCTTCCCACAAAAGACCTCTCCTTTGAGGATAAGGTGGAGCCTTTGCAGCGGCTGAGGTGTATCGGCGTCCTCGACTGCCCGGGGCGAGCAATGCTCGCCCCTACACGATTGTGACAAATTTGTCACAATCCACTAATTTATCCGTCGCGCAACGCGACACCTTAACTGTTTTGCTATCGGCAAAACACATCGTTTGTCCGTCAGGACAACATCGTTGCGTAGCACATCGTTTTTCACGAAGTGAAAACATCATTATGCCGCAGGCATACACATTTGCCAACGGCAAATATATCACTGCGACCAACGGGAGCCTCGTGCGCGCCTTGGCTCCCTCTGAGAGGGAGCTGTCAGCGAAGCTGACTGAGGGAGTTTCTGCCTACCGCGGGCGAGCAATGCTCGTCTGCAGACGAGGTGAGTTGCATCGGAAAGCAGAGGGTTGAACCCCTACTTTGGTGCATCCTATCGCACTGTAGGGGACGGGTTTCCCGTCCCGCGGGAGGCGAAACGCCTCCCCTACAATTCGTCCGTTTGCGGACACCTTAACATTTGGCCGCAGGCAAAATATATCACGCAGTGAAGCTGCATATCACACACCTATGGTGTATATAACATTTGCCGTCAGGCAAATATATCACTGCAACCATCGGGAGCCTTTTATTTCGTCGCAGATCTGCACCCTCATCTTTGCGAAGCAACGGCAGGAGCAAGGTCTCCTTGCGAGTCGGTCACGCCGCGGGTCTGACATCACACCGTGATGTCATTCAACACCGCGTCGCCGCTTCGCTACCCTGCCCTACAAG
>JAFQUM010000034.1 GCA_017408485.1 Clostridia bacterium
AGAATATGCCGAACCGTTACCTGATCCCAACGATACGGATTATCCGGTCGCTTGTTTGTTGCCTTTCTGCCGATACGATAATAATACTCAGTGGGACATACGATTTCCTCATTCTCTAAACGCCGTGCAATTTTCATCGGGCCAAGTCCCGCAAGACACAACTCAAAGATATATCGAACAACCTTTGCGGCAGGCTCGTCAATAATCCAATGTTTGGGATTATCAGGAGATTTCATATACCCGAAAGGAACTGCGGCAGATACTCGCTCTCCGTTATCTGCTTTCGACTTCCAAACTGCCTTTATCTTTTTACTTGTTTGCTCAGCATACCACTCGTTGAAAATATTGTAGAACGGCATCATTTCAAGTCCCGTACCCGTATTGGTATTTACATTCTCTTGAATAGCAATAAAGGTTATTCCAAGTGAAGGATATACCACTTGAGTCAGCCTGCCCATTTCTATGGTTTCTCTGCCAAAACGGGAAAGGTCTTTTACGATAATCGTGCCGATTTCACCGTTCTCCGCCATTCTCTGCATACGCTGAAAATCAGGGCGGTCAAAGGTCGTACCGGAGATGCCGTCATCTACAAAGAATTCAGGGTGAAGGTATCCGTGCTCTTTGGCATATTGAGAGAGGATCGCCTTTTGATTGGATATACTGTTGCTCTCGCCATCACGCCCGTCATCTTGGGAAAGACGGCAGTAAAGAGCAGTAATTTTTACATTATTCTCGGCTCGCTTTTTTGCCATAATAAACTCCTTTCTGTGTAAGCCGAGCATTGCATATTAGGCGAAACTATTATACAATGCTCGCTACACTTGATACAATTCTGTGGGTTACAGTTCAGTGGACAGTATCAACGACTTAAACTGTTGCAATATGGTTTCTTTGCCTTCTATATTGAAATGGGCGGTCACGTCGTAAACCGTGCCGCCAATCTTCTTGGATAAGCAAATCTTTTGCGGAATAGGGATAACCGGTAGTGGTGTTTTTCGTATCGACTGAGTAACCGGAATAACATATTCCTGCAAATCAATAGGGCGAGTATCATCAACCCGCCCCATTCCCTTAATTGCAAGAACGTCATTAAAATTGATTTTCTGTAACATATATTTCACCTTACCTTTCATCACGGTTACGCTGACGGATTAAAAATTTGCGGTAATGCTCACAAGCCTTCAAAACAAAATCCTCAGCCTGCTTTGCATTGGCGTTAGGGACATATTGACGAATACGTTCCATCGGGACTTTGAACATTTCCCGCTGATTGGCTTTTTCCTCACTCATAACGGCGGCGATGACTTCGGGAGTCAAACCTTGCTCTTGGCTTAGCTTCTTAAAGCGGCAAGCCTGAGATAGCGACGGGGTGCAATCGTTCAGTTCCATCTGCTCCAAGAGGTCGTACTGTTCCTGCTCGTTAAGATAAGAAAGTTCGACAGCGGGGGTGAAGGAAATGCGTCCGTCATCCACATATTGAAGAATTTCGGGGATAAGGTTGGTAAGGCGGATATAGCGTTTAATGGTATCTTTACTTGTTCCTGCATCCTCCGCAATTTGCTCGGTCGCCAACCTCGGTGCAACTTGCACCGAGGTTAAATCTGTGCGGTATCCTTTGTGTGCCAAAGCTTCTGCTTTTAACTTGTAAGCGAAGGCTTTTTCGCTCGGCAGAATATGCTCACGGTGTAGATTGCTGTCCACAAGCACGATTGCCGCCGCATCACGGTCAAGGGAAACAATTAAGGCAGGGA
>JAFQUM010000035.1 GCA_017408485.1 Clostridia bacterium
AACGGCGGGTCGAGGTGTTTTGTCCGGCGCATGTCCGTACAAAAACTAATTGTTTAAAAAACTCCTTATTCTGAAGGAGTTTTTTGCCATTTTGTTACTTTTATCAATTGGCAAAAATCATATTCTTTAAAACCCAATTTGTCGTAGAGAGAGCCTTCTATCTCACTGTCGGGAGCAAGCTCAACGCGAAGCTGCTTTACAGCATCGGGGCAGTTGGCCTCCAAAAAGCTGAAGAACTCCATTGCCAGTCCCTTGTTTCTGTGCTCAGGGAGAACATAAAGCTCCTCAACACGCCAGATATTTCCGCCTTCTCTTTGGGAATATGTCTTGGAAACAAGAGCGTAGCCTACAGTTTCGCCATCGTTGATGATAACAAAAGCCGAAAGATAACGGCTGCCGCGCATCATTTCTTTGTAAGTGTCGGTGATATGCTTTTCGGGTACTGTAAGTCCCGTCTCTTCGTAAAAGGCACGAACCAATTGCGTGTAAACGAGTTTATCCGAGCGCTGGATCTTTCTAACCATCTATATCATCCTTTCAGACAGATTGTATGTCACCGAGTACACGAAGAACATTTTTATGACAGATCTTTTCAAGCTGTGATTCGGTAAAATGTTTGCTGAGTGCATCCACAAGGCGAGGCATTCCCGTCCAGTTTTCAAACTCTACCTGATTGCTTATACCGTCAAAATCTGAGCCAAAGCCTAAGGCATCAATACCTGCAACATTGGTGATATGAATTGCGTGACGGACCATATCCTCAATATATGCAATGCGTACCTCGGGTTCGGGATCTTGGAGCTTGAGGAATCTGTCACAGAAATTGAGACCTGTCACACCGCCTTTTTCACCTAAGACCTTAAGCATATCATCGGTAAGATTTCTGGGATGGGGAGCAAGAGCGCGGGCATTTGAGTGGGTAGCAATAAAGGGCTTCTTAGAATGACGGGCTACATCATAAAATCCACCATCGCTCAAATGGGAAACATCAATGGCGATTCCAAGCTGATTGCATTTTTCAACTACATCAAAGCCAAAGGGTTTAAGACCCTTTGCCATAAGCTCAGGGTCACGGGAGTTTGGATAAGCAAGTTGATTTTCATAGTTCCAGGTAAGACCGGTGCATCGAACTCCGTCGGCGTAAAATCTATCTAAACTGTCAAGAGTTTGAATAACAAATGCGTCTTCAAGCGAGATGACAGCACTAACAAGACCTTTTTCACTGTTTGCCAATATTTCATCAGGTGTCCTCGCCTGAGCAACTATGTCGGAGTTTGCTTCCATCTCGTTGCGGAACTTGTTGAGTAGCTTATTATATTGATCAAGCAGGGGAGCGCCGCTTTCACTTTCCCATTCCATTATTCCTTTGGGAATGTAAAAAGCATAGAATTGCGCCATTCCGTTTCCTGCTTTTAGTTTTTCTAATGAAGCACACAGATCGCTATCACGCAGAGGCTTTTTTATACCTCTGACCATAGTGTCACAGTGCATATCTATACAAAACATATTTGCCTCCGTTAAAGCAAGCCGAGGAGAAATACCCCTCGGCTGTATGGGCTTATTTTACGTATTGCTTAAGCTCCTCAACCTTGTCAAGACGCTCCCAAGGCAGATCAAGATCGGGTCTTCCAAAGTGACCGTATGCAGCGGTCTGACGATAGATTGGAGCACGCAGACCGAGGTTTTCGATCATAGCGGCGGGGCGGAAGTCAAAGTGACGGGAAGCTATTGCGGAAAGCTCCTCAGCGCTGAACTTAGATGTGCCGAATGCTTCAACCGAAACAGAGACGGGACGTGCTACGCCGATAGCATATGCAAGCTGAATCTCACAGCTCTTGCACAGACCTGCGGCAACAAGGTTCTTAGCGGCATATCTTGCCATATAAGCGGCACTGCGGTCAACCTTGGTGGGGTCTTTTCCGGAGAATGCACCGCCGCCGTGACGGGCAAATCCACCATAGGTGTCGACGATGATCTTTCTGCCGGTGAGACCGCTGTCACCCTGAGGTCCGCCGACTACGAATCTGCCGGTGGGGTTGATGTGAAAGACGGTATCCTTTGTGACAAGTCTCTTGGGCAGAGAGGGAAGTATGACTTCTTCAATGATAGAATCGTGAAGATCCTTCATAGAAATGTCGGGGGTGTGCTGTGTAGAAACAACAACGGTGTCAATGCGCTCAGGGGTGCCATCTTCGCCGTAAAGAACACTGACCTGGCTCTTTCCGTCGGGAAGAACAAAGGGCAGAGTCTTATTCTTTCTTACCTCTGCAAGCTTGCGGGTAATGTTATGTGCGTATGTAATGGGGGCGGGCATCAACTCAATGGTCTCGTCGTTGGCAAAACCAAACATCATACCCTGATCGCCTGCACCGATAAGGTCAAAAGCATCGCTTCCGCCCTTGCGGTTTTCAAGAGCATTGTTAACACCCATTGCAATGTCGGGACTCTGTGCATCAATGCTGGAAAGCACTGCGCAGGTCTTGTAATCAAATCCCGAGTGAGCTCCGTCGTATCCGATGTCGCGGATAACATTGCGCACTGTGGCAGGAATGTCAACATAACAGTCGGTTGTGATCTCACCAAATACCATTACCATACCTGTTGTAGCGCAGGTCTCACAAGCTACATGAGCGTTTTTGTCTTCTGCTAAGATTGCGTCGAGAATGCCATCAGAAACCTGATCGCACAATTTGTCGGGATGTCCTTCGGTGACGCTTTCCGAAGTAAAAAGTTTTCTCTGTGCCATAATTTTTGCACCTTTCTGTTATATTTAACAAAAGAAAAGGCTCCCAATCAAAGGAGCCTTGAAATTACAAAACACTCCTTATCGTTGTTAGCGGAGCCACCTTGATATGCATCAGGTTGGCGTGAGGTCATTGAGCTAACCCTCTACCTCAACTCTGGATAACGAAGCCTATTCATTTATCATAGATAATATACCACTTTTTTAATAAAAAAGCAATAGAAAAATATTTTTCTTAATTGTTGCCTAAGCAACATACTTTTTATACATTATGTGGTATATTACTAACACTAAAACACAATATATGGAGGTTTGAAGCTATGACAGATATTAAAGTTATCGGCGGAGAAATGACACAGACCGAAATTGATGCTTATGTAGCCCACGTCAGAGAAAAAGACCCTACCAAGGTTTTGAAATATCTTAACATCAAAATTGATGGTGAGTTTGTTGATCTTGAGTATGAGTTTTTGCCCACAAAGTTTCAGCGTATACGCCGCATAACCGGCTATCTTGTTGGAGATATGAGCCGCTGGAATAATGCTAAGACAGCAGAAGAAAAAGACAGAGTAAAACACGGTGTATAATAAAAACACGGAGGCATCCTCCGTGTTTTTTATTTTGCTGTTGCTTTTGAAATGAATAGTGGTAAAATAAAAATCAAACGATTATATTTTATCAGGGTGATTATATGAAACTTTTATTCAAGCAAAGATTTTTCTCTTGGTTTGACAGCTATGATATTTACGACGAGAGTGGGGAGACTGTATTTACCGTACGCGGTGAGCTTTCGTGGGGACATCTGCTTCGTATATACGACAGATATGGCAATGAGGTAGGCTGCGTCAAAGAACGGGTACTTACTTGGCTTCCTAAGTTTGAGATGTATTCTAAAAACGAGTACTTGGGATGCATTAAAAAGGAGTTTACCTTTTTTATTCCAAAGTTCACTATAGATTTTAACGGATGGCAGGTAGATGGAGACCTTATGGAATGGGACTACGATATAAGAAATGCTTGCGGCATAGGTATTGCAAGCGTTTCAAAACAGCTGTTTAATTGGACTGATACATATGTGATCGATGTACCTGATCCTGATAATGCCTTGTATGCACTTATGCTCGTGCTTGCAATAGATGCAGAAAAGTGCTCAAGAAGAGACTAAGAGGCGGCTATGGCAACAGGTAAAGAGTACAAGGAATATATTTTAGAACAGCTATCCAACATTGATGGAATATCCTGCCGTTCAATGATGGGAGAGTACATAATATACATTGACGGAAAGATAGCCGCGTACCTGTGTGATAATAGATTTCTTGTAAAGGATATGCCCTGTACAACATCAATGCTTAAAGAAGCAAAGAGAGAAATTCCATATGAAGGAGCAAAAGAAATGCTTCTTGTAGAAAACACGGACGACAGAGCTTTTTTAAAAGAATTGCTCGAGACGGTGAATGAGCATCTTCCGCCACCAAGTAATAGGAGAAAGAAATGAATTGCTGCGACCTTGGTAGTGTTGAAATCATAAAAGAATATGATCCCAAACCTAAAAATCCTGACGGAAGTATAAGGTGGTTCTTGTACCGATGGGATGACGGTAAGGATGGAATCCGTAAGCTTGTAAGATGCAGGGATTGCGGAAAATACTATCTCATTCAATCCTACCATTTAAACAAGTTTTCCGATAAAAGGAATGTACTGTTTGAGGATTGGTACGAGGTGCGTGACGAGTGTCAGGCAGATCATTTCAATAGGATGTATACAGGTATTCAATTAGAAAGGGAAATAGATCCCGCATTTCACTTTGAAATAAATACTACATAAGAACAACGGGCAAGGCGGAAAGCCTTGCCCGTTGTTCTTGCGGTCGTAGTCGTGAAAGGAGAAAGATATGAAGAAATTATCTGTTTTTACCAACAAAGAAGAGAGCAATAGTACCGGGACCTGAATGCGCGCCGATGACAGTGCCTACGTCGGTGATGATATCGACCTTTACGCCGTAGCGAGTGTTGAGCATTTCTTCGAGGATCTTGACATCATTAAGACAGTCACCATGAGAAATATAAACAGTTCCTCCGCTTTTGTTTTGCGCAAGCTCACCGAACTGGTCAGCAATGGCTGAAAGGGCGGATTTTCTGCCGCGAACCTTAGAAACACTGACTAACTTGCCCTCATCATCAACATGCAGAACGGGCTTGATTCCAAGCAGACCGCCCACAAAGGCGAGGGCGGGGCTGATTCTTCCACCGCGTTTGAGGTAAACAAGATCATCAACGGAGAACCAATGGCATATGTTGAGACGAGTGTCTTCAACAAACTGTGCTACTTCTTCTATTGTTGCACCGCTGTTTTTCTTTTGCACGGCAAAATATACAAGTAATCCCTGACCTGCAGAAGCACAAAGAGTGTCAACGGTAAGAATCTTGCGATCGGGGTATTTTTCAAGCAGTTCATCGGCTGCTATTTTTGCTGAATTATATGTAGTGGAGAGGCCGGAAGAAAAGCCGAGATAGAGAATATCCTTGCCCTGTTTTAATATCTCTTCAAAAGCGGCAGAGAAAGCTTGAGGATTGATCGCGGAAGTTTTTGCAATTCCACCCGCCCTCATTCTTTCATAAAACTCGGTGATATCCATCTCGTCGTTGGAATATTCCTTGTCCTCGCCATCAAATCGAAAGCTGAGATTCATATATTGCACACCCCACTCCGCAAGGGTGGGAGCTTTAATGTCGCAAGCTGAATCGGTAAAAATAATATAATTGCTCATTGGAGAGATCTCCTTTTTCTCTGTATATTTATAACTATTAATCGATATCGTCGGGGATACCGTTTTTGCTCAAAAATCTAAGGTTTGCAGCGATTGATTCCAATCCATCATAAAAAATAGTCCGTTTTTCCACATCAAGATCTCTGCCGGCGTACTGTACCGCAGAAGCGGCTCGTTGATAGACCTGCTCGGCGGCTTTTTTTCCTGCTTCGGTGAGTTTATAATTACCGCGATAAAGACTTTGTCCGTTCGATTCTTTTGTAACAAATCCTTTATCTTCCATAATTGACATCATACGCGACACATCTGCCTTATCTCTGCCGCATAGTTCACAAAGCTGTGGAGCTGTAACTCCGTTAGGAAAACGAAGGAGAGTGAGCAGATAGACCGAGTGTGTACCCTTAAGTCCATGTCGTTCCATTTCATCGGCGGTAAGTTTGTGCCAATGACGGGAAATCTCTGAAATAGCATAAGAAAACCGTTCAAATCTGTCTATCATACCTTGCTCCTTAACATATAATTACATAGATATTATACAGTTAAGATGTTGAATTGTCAACAATTCTATGGATAAAAATATCGGCACAGTAACAACTGTGCCGAATCTTAGCCAAGAATTTGTTTTGTTATCTCGTCGGGGGAGCGTACGATAAGCTTGGCTCCGTGTTTTTTAAGAAAAGCCTCTTCTCTGAATCCCCAGGTGACGATTATTGCATCCATGTGGGCATTTTCTGCAGTGGCAATATCCACCTCGCTATCGCCGATATAAACAGCATCCTTGCGGTCGATTCCGAGTTTGGAAAGTACTTCGTTTACCGAATCGGGAGAAGGCTTTCGGGGGATACCATCTCGTCTGCCTAAAGATATATCAAACAGATCGGGAAAGTATTGATCGGATAACTTTTTTACCGCGATGTCATCTTTGTTTGATACAACTGCCGTAATACAACCTGCCTTACGCAGGGTATCTATGCACGATTCGATCCCTTCATAGGGGCGAGTCTTTATAGCGCAGTTATCGGGGTAATATTGAGCAAAAGTATCGTGGATAGTATCAATATCCCTTTGTGGTGCGTTGCCGCCTGCGGCACGCTCAATAAGCTTCCATACACCGTCACCGAGAAAGCTTTTTATTTCATCTACGCTACGCGCGGGATATCCGCACTGTGTGAGCGCATAATTTACGCTATCGGTCAGGTCCTCAAGCGTGTCAAGGATCGTGCCGTCCATATCAAAGATCGCAAGTTTATACTTCATTTTTTCACCTCCGTGACCATTAGATTATAGCACGGAAAAACTATAGTTTCAAGATATTGGAATGAGGAGATAATAGACACTTAAGCATAATTTGTTGACTAGTATGGGGGTACTGTGGTATAATTCAGTTTATGAATGATTTGTGAACTTGTCCCAGAAAGGAGTACAAGAGATGGCAAACGGATTCAAAAGCGCGCTTTTTGGCTTTAAGAAAAAAGATGTTATAGCATATCTTGAACAGATCAATGCTGACTATTGCGATGGAATAAGCAAAGCAGAATCCTACAGTACAGAGATAGAAAAGAAGAACACTGCTCTTGCTGACGAAAATAAGACACTCAGTTGCCGTTGTGACGAGCTGGCTCAGGAGCGTTCTGTGCTTATCGAGCAGAAAGAGGCGGCAAACCGAGAAAAGGAAGCTATTGCATCCGATATGTCTGAGCTTGTACTGCTTAATACCGCGCTTGAGGAAAAGCTGAAGCAATGCGAGGCAAAGGCTGAAAGTGAAAAGAGTGAGCTTTGTCAAAAGCTTGCTGAGGCTGAAAAGCAGGTCGCTCAGCAGAATGACAGACTTTCTGAGTATGAGAAGCTTATTGCTGAGAGAGAAGTGCTTTACACTCAGGCTAATAAAAAGGTTGAGGATGCAAATAAAGCTCTTGACGAAATGCAGGCAGAGACCGATGCCTTGGGCAGAGAGGTTAAGCACCTCAAAGATGAGATCGAAGCTCTAAAAAAAGACTTGGAAAAAGAAAAACGCAAGGCTGCGGGCGTTCAGCCTGATAAAAAGAGAAGGGATGCTGTTTCAGCAATTCTTTCTTATGTGAGGAAAAGATAAAATAAGGAGTGATTCCCTGTGTTTTGGAAAAGAAAAGGTGCAAGGCTGCTTAAGACTCTGAGTCCCTATGATAGAATTCTTTGCCATGTTATGACAAAAAGATCTGATGCCCACGTTTATTTTACCGATATCATTGATTGTGCTCCGCTGGATGAGTATATTGCAAAGGTAGAAGAAGAAAAGGGCATACATCTTACATATCTCGACTTGGTAAATGCGGCGATTGTCCGCATCTATGCTCAAAAGCCTGCACTTAACAGATTTGTTATGAATGGCAGAGTGTTTGCAAATAACGATATTAAGATCGCTATGGCGGTAAAAAAGTCAATGCGTGAAGAGGGCGGAAGCACCACTATAAAGGTTGGATTTACGGGACACGAGGATATTTTTGAGATCCGCGATCGTTTTCAGGCTGAAATATGGAAGAATAAGGGTGAAACCGAAGCGAATTCTACAGATAAGCTGATCGAAACACTTATGAAACTTCCCAATGGTCTGCTTCGTATGATAGTGGGTATTCTTAAATGGCTTGATAGGATCAACGCGCTGCCTCAGTCTTTGTGTGATGCACTTCCTTTCCATAGTAGTGTATTCGTTACCTATCTTAAGTCCATCGGCATCCGCAGTATTTATCATCACATCTATGATTTCGGTACTATCGGTATGTTTGTTGCACTTGGCAAGGAGCAGTGGCAGCCCATCGTTGACAGAAAGACCAAGGAGATCCGTGCAGCAAAGGTGCTTGAACTTAAGGTTGTTGCTGACGAACGCTTGTGTGATGGACTCTATCATGCACAGTCTATGAGGATGTTCAGAAAGATACTTGAAAATCCTGAACAGCTTAATGAGCGGCTTGAAACAGTAATTCAGGATATAGATTAAATTAGACTTAAAATAAGTCATTATTTACAAAAATAAAGATAAAATGATGTCAAATGCAATATATTTTGACATCATTTTTATTTTTGAAATCATTTTTGCGAAAATCCTTGTATTTATAATGGGTATATGTTATATTATGGATGTCAAAAATTTTCTTTACAGAGGTGCTTGATATGAACGAAAGAGCAGATGCACTTATTAATTCCTACGCATCGGCGGTATTCAATGACTCGGCAATGAGAAAATACCTTCCGGGTGAGACCTACAAACAGCTTAAAAAGACTATTGATAACGGCAAGCCTTTGGATTCTTCTCTTGCCGATATTGTTGCAAACGGACTTAAGCGCTGGGCGTTGGATCAGGGAGCTACACATTATACCCATTGGTTCCAGCCTATGACGGGCTTTACAGCAGAAAAGCACGATTCATTTATCAATCCTCAGAACGACGGAAGCATTCTTATGAGCTTTTCCGGTAAGGAGCTTATAAAGGGTGAGTCAGATGCATCCAGCTTTCCTTCGGGAGGTCTGCGCGCAACCTTTGAAGCTCGCGGATATACGACATGGGATTGCACTTCTCCCGCTTTTGTAAAGGATAATACCCTTTATATTCCTACCTGCTTCAGCTCTTTTACCGGTGAAGCACTTGATATGAAAACACCCTTACTTCGCTCTATGGAGATAATCAACGCTCAGGCAATGCGTATAGTCCGTGCATTCGGCGACAATGATGTTAAGCGCGTTGTTGCTATGGCGGGTGCAGAGCAGGAATACTTCCTTGTTGACAAAAAGCTTGCATCCAAGCGTCTCGACCTGATCACCTGCGGAAGGACCCTTTTTGGTGCTCGTCCTCCCAAGGGACAGGAACTTGATGATCATTATTATGGCAACATCAAGGATCGCGTTATGGCATATATGCGTGAGGTGGACGATGAACTGTGGAAGCTTGGCGTCCCCGCAAAGACCGAGCACAACGAGGCGGCACCCGCACAGCACGAGCTTGCCAATGTTTACAGCTCTGTTAATATAGCCTGCGACCAGAATCAACTGGTTATGGAAACACTCAAAAAAGTAGCGCTTCGCCGCGATATGATGTGCCTGCTTCACGAAAAGCCCTTCCAGGGCGTGAACGGAAGCGGCAAGCACAATAACTGGTCCATCAATGCCATTACTGCAGACAGTGCAAAAAGCTTGCTCGATCAGGGCAAGACACCTGTTACTAATGCGCGCTTCTTGCTTTTGCTTGCCTCAGTTATCTGGGCGGTTGATGAATATGCGGGTCTCCTTCGTGCATCCGTAGCCTCTCCCTCCAATGACAGCCGTCTTGGTGGCAATGAAGCACCTCCTTGCATTATGTCCATCTTCCTGGGCGATATGCTGACCGATGTTTTGAATGAGGTTGCTACGGGCGGCAAGTCCAACATCCGTGAGGGAGGAAATATGCAGATGGGTGTAAGCACCATTCCCAATCTGCCCAAGGATGTTTCCGACCGAAATCGTACATCTCCCTTTGCTTTTACCGGAAAGAAGTTTGAGTTCCGTATGCAGGGCTCCTCTGCTTCCATTGCCGAATGCAATACAGTTATAAATACCATCGTTGCAGAGATACTTTCACGCATTGCAGATCGTCTTGAGAAGGCAGAGGATGTCTTTGAGGAGGCAAATGCGGTCATCGCCGATGTTATGCGTGACCATAAGCGCATAATCTTTAATGGAAATAACTACTCCGAAGAGTGGCGTAGGGAAGCTGCTGAAAGAGGTCTTGCTGATCTGTCCGATGCAGTTGTTGCCGCTGCTGAGCTGGTCAAGCCTGCCGCAGTAGAGCTGTTTGAAAAATACGGCATCTATACAAAGAAGGAGCTTGAGGCAAGATACGAGATACGCCTTGAGGCATATTGCAAGCATTATAAGATAGAAGCAGAGACAATGCTGGAGATGGCAAACCGCCAGATTCTGCCTGCAGTAGTTTCCTATGCTTCATTCCTTGCAAAGACAATTGTTGATATGCGCGACACTTCTATTGCCCTTGATATTTCCGCTCCTTCTTCTATGCTTAAGGATGTATCTGCCGCAACCGCTTCACTGCGTAATACATCGCAGAAGCTTTCCAAGGCATTGGCAAATGCACAGAAGGCAGGGGACAATCTGTCTGCCGCATTGGCTTACAGAGATAAAATACTGCCCCTCATGAGTGAACTCAGAGAGGCAGCGGATAAGCTTGAGTGTATCGTTGATGAAAAATATTGGCCGTTCCCCACATATAATGCATTGCTCTTTGGAGTAGAATAATAGGGAAACTTACATTTTTTCGGCTTCGGCTAACTTGTTTAGAGCGTCTATGTCTAGATAGGGGCGATAGACATTTTCTAACTCAGTGTGTGCCAGCCTTGCGTTTGCAAAAGAAGAGACGGCATCCTTGAGCATTTGATCTGCTAATTTTTCATACAGACGCACTTTTTGGCGCACTCCCCTCAAGGCCTTTTTATCAACGCAAGAGGAGATATGTATGTTTCTGAAGATATTTCCCTTGTATTGAGATAATTCGTCACTTGTAACAAAGGCAAGGCTGAGCTCGGGAATAATGATATGCCGTATGCTGCTTACATCAAAAGGTGAAAGGCAGGAGTATACTTCGTAACCATTTGAAATAAATCCTGTTTCAAGATTTTCCATAAAGCCTGATGCAAGTCCAAATCGGTCATCTATAACATAGACCTTTTGAGCCAATTGCGAAACAGTAGCCCACAAGGTAACTATACCGTCGGCGGCTATTGAGTCGATAAAACGGCGGTGAAGCTTGCCTTGTGTGCGCTTGTTTTTAGCTTCACGCTTGATGATTCCGTCAGCGCGTTGTTCGAATTGCTTATTGTTAAAAGGAATAAGTTTTTTGATGCTTTTTAAAGCATTGTAATACCCTGACAGAGATGAATAGGCGTCAGCATACGCCTTAGTTTTTGCAGATTTAAGAGTATTTATCAAGGCACGTTTACTTTCCATATCTATTACGGGCGGCGGAGTGAGTATGTATTTTCCAAAGCCTTTTACATCTGCAATATGTGGTGCAGTTCCGTCTACCACTGCAGAATTAAGTGAATGAAAAACCGCTCCGTCAAGAGAATCCGGATCGGAAGAGCAAAGTATTTGCTCACATAAGCCGCTGTAGTTTGTTTTGTCAATCAGCTTGCGGATGAGCGTGGATTTGCCGCTTCCGCTTCCTCCTTTGATAACGCTTAAGTCATAATTATCAAGCTCTGAGAAGAGAGAATAAAATCCATTGGGTGTATTTGCACCTAAAAAGAATGAACAGACCATAACAGACCCCCGTATATACATTTGACACATTATACGCAAAAGGACAAAGAGAAGGTGCAGAAGATGCAGGATAAAATTAAAAAAATAATTAACAGAGCATATGAGATAGATGATCTGCTTGCATCTCCCGAAGTTTATGCGGACCCTTCAGCTTATGCGGCGCTTATGCGTGAAAGACGCTCCCTTGAACCGGTAGTCTCTGCTGTGAAAAAGATAAATGATGCCGAGGCAAGCATTGAAGCCGCCAAGGAGCTTTTGGCAGATAAGGAACTGCGTGAGCTAGCACAGGAGGAAATTCATCAGGCAGAAGAGACCGTTGCTGCTGCCAAGGCTCAGCTTGATGAAGCCCTTAACCCCAAGGATCCCGACGGACAAAAGAGCGTTATCATAGAAATACGCAGCGGTGTCGGCGGTGGCGAGGCGGCACTCTTTGCAGCCGACCTGTTCAGAATGTACTCTATGTATGCTGAAAAGAAGGGCTTTAATACCGAGGTGCTTTCAGCAAATGACACCGAGCTTGGCGGATATAGAGAACTGACCTTCTCTGTAGAGGGAGAGGGTGCTTTTTCGCGATTTAAATATGAAAGCGGAATACACCGTGTTCAGCGCGTTCCCGAGACAGAAAGCTCTGGAAGAATACACACTTCGGCGGTTACCGTGGCAGTTTTGCCCGAAGCCACAGAAGTTGAGCTTGAAATAAATCCTGCTGATTTGATGATCGATACCTTCCGCAGCGGAGGTGCGGGCGGTCAGCACGTCAATAAGACCGAAAGCGCTATCCGCATTACCCATATTCCCACCGGAGTGGTGGTAGAATGTCAGGACGAGCGTTCACAGCATAAAAATAAGGATAAGGCAATGAAGGTGCTTCGCTCACGCTTGCTTGAGGCTGAAAGACAAAAGGCCGATGCAGAGCGGGCGGGTGAAAGAAGAGAACAGGTGGGCACAGGTGACCGTTCGGGAAGAATTCGCACATATAATTTTCCTCAGGGAAGAATTACCGACCACCGTATAGGACTTACTTTGCATAAGATAGAACAGATGATGAACGGAGATCTGGATGAGCTGATAGATGCACTCATCAGGGAGGCAAATAAATGATAAAGACCCGTTTTTTGAGCGGTAAAGATAATAACGAAATAGCCGAGGCGGCTCAGATACTTGCCCGCGGCGGTCTTTGTGCAATACCCACAGAAACGGTGTACGGTCTTGCCGCTGATGCTTATAATGGAAAAGCAGTTGCCAAGATATTTGAAGCAAAGGGCAGACCGCAGGACAATCCGCTGATAGTACATATAGAAAAGCTCGACAGACTCTATGATTTGTGGGAAGAGGTGCCGGAAAGAGCTTTAAAGCTTGCAGAAGCATTTTGGCCCGGACCCTTGACCATGGTTATGACCAAGACCGATAAGGTGCCGAGAGAGGTCAGCTGCGGTCTTGATACAGTAGGTGTAAGATTCCCCGAGCATCCTATTGCACGAAAGGTAATTCAGCTTGCTGATACACCCTTAGCGGCACCTTCTGCGAACCTCTCGGGTAAGCCGTCACCTACGACCTTTGCCCATGTAAAAGAAGATATGGACGGAAGAATAGATGCAATACTTGAAGGTGGAGATTGCTTTGTAGGTGTCGAGTCGACTGTTGTAGATATCACGGGAGATGTGGCAAGAATCTTGAGACCGGGTGCTATAACCGAAGAAATGATAGCAGATGTACTTGGTAATGCCTTTACAGATTCTGCAGTGGAAGAAGGACTCAAAGAGGGTGAAAAACCACGCTCTCCCGGTATGAAATACCGCCATTATGCGCCTGCTTCGCCTGTCAAGCTTTTTTGCGGCGCCCCTGATGATACTGCAAAAAAGGTTATGGATGCGCCTGCAGGTGCGGCGGTAATATGCTTTAACGAATACGCATACGGATATGAATATGCGTCACGGCTTTCTGCAGTTTCAAAGGTATCACCCTTGGGAAACAGCTGGGATCACGCAATGCACGCCCGCAGAATATTCGATGCTTTGCGTTCCTGTGATGGTGCAACTGCTATTTATGTTCAGTGCCCAAGAAGAATGGGCGCAGGAGCGGGAAGCGTCAACCGTCTTATGCGCGCTGCAGGGTTTAACTTTGAAAAATGCACCCAATACCCCGTTATTGGAGTGACGGGACGCAGCGGAAGCGGAAAGAGCTATATTGCAAAGCTTTTAAGTGAAGAGCTTGGTTATCCTGTTTTTGATGCAGATGCCGAGTATAAAAAAATGCTTGAAAGCGGCGGCGAAATGACTCGAAAAATACTGCAAGCATTTCCATCGGTGAATGATAAGGGCAAGGTCGATCGCCGTGCATTGGCAAAAATAGTTTTTGAAGACAAGGCCGCCAAGGAGCTACTTGAAAGTATTACCCATCCTTGCGTTGCTGAAAAAGCAAGTGAGTTTATAAAAAACAGCAAGGGCTGCATTCTTGATGTGCCTCTACTTCACGAAAGCGGAATTGGCAGACTTTGTACTGCGGTCTTGGGTGTAATAGCCGATGAAGATGTCAAGCTTCAACGCATTATGATCCGTGATGGAATAGATGTCACTATGGCAAAGGCGCGCCTTGCTGCACAATCGGATGATAAGTTCTATTATGACAGCTGTGACATTACAGTGAGAAATAACGGGGAAGGATCAAAAAATCTTTCCAAGCTTGCTCAAAAGCTGATTAAACTTTAAGGCTCAGGGGTAAAATACCCCTATGAGTGAAATTAAGGAAAAAGCCTCAGTGACGGCTAAAAGTCGCGGACACGTTATACATTGCCTGACCATAATAGGCGAAATAGAGGGGCATTACGAATTGTCCTCTCAAACCAAAACAACTAAATATGAGCATATTTTGCCCGAGCTTGCCGCTATTGAGGAGAGCGGAGATATTGACGGGTTGCTTATTCTTATCAATACAGTAGGAGGGGATATAGAAGCGGGACTTGCGATCTCTGAGCTTATTGCGGGAATGAGCAAGCCTACGGTCTCTCTTGTGCTTGGCGGTGGACACTCCATAGGTGTACCCTTGGCGGTGGCGGCAAAAAGATGCTTTATAGCACCTACTGCATCTATGACATTGCATCCCGTAAGATTAAACGGAACAGTATTAGGTGTGCCGCAAACCGTATCGTATTTTGAAAGGATTCAAGAAAGAATAGTTGAGTTTGTAACATCAAACTCAAAGGTCAGCGCTGAATGCTTTAAGGCATTGATGCTGCAGACCGGTCAGCTTATGGGAGACATAGGAAGTGTGGTCTGTGGTGCTGACGCGGTCAAAATAGGACTGTGTGATGAGGTAGGTAGCCTGAGCAGCGCATTGAATTGTCTGCATAATATGATCGATTCGAAAAAGGTCGAAATCGATAAAATGAATTAATTTGCATAACTTGAAAAAGTATGCTATAATGGTTTAAAATGGGACATTTGCTTAACTATTTGATATGGTTAAGCCTTACATATTTTTATGAATACCTCCTTGCCGCACGATCAGGTGGACTCGTCGAGTGGCGGATAGAGGTATACTCTAATAAAGGAGAATATAATGGCTGAAGAAGCATTAAAAAAAGAAATCAAGAAGAAAAAGTCTACCCCTGCTCAAAAGGGAAAGACTCATACCAAGGCGAGAAAGCCAGCTGTAGCGGGCAAGGCTCAAAAGAGCAAAAAGACAACGACCCGCAAAGCAACAACCAAAGCAACAAATAGGGCAACAAAAAAGAATACCCCCGCAACCGGTTCAAAAGGCGGCAAGAAGCTTAAGGTAATTCCCTTGGGCGGAGTTGGCGAGATAGGTAAGAATATGACCGTGCTTGAGTGCGGTGATGATATTATCGTAATAGATTGCGGAATGACCTTCCCTGACGATGAGCTTTTGGGTGTTGATCTGGTCATACCCGACACCACTTATCTTGAAAAGAATAAAGAAAAGCTCCGCGGTGTGTTTATTACTCACGCTCACGAAGACCATATAGGTGCTATACCTTATTTTCTGCGTAGCTTTAATGTACCCATCTATTGCACTGCCCTTACAGAGGGTGTCGTATCCCTGAGACTTACCGAGCATAAGAACATTAAAAATGCAAAAATGAACATCTGCAAGGCGGGTGATACTGTAAAGATTGGTTGCTTTACAGTTGAGTTTATTCAAGTGAATCATTCTGTTCCCGATGCTTGCGCCTTTGCAATCAAGAGCCCTGCGGGAATGATATTGTTTACAGGCGATTTTAAGATCGACACGACGCCTCCCGATGGAAAAATGATTGATCTTGTCAGATTTGGCGAGCTGGGAAGAAAGGGTGTAGACCTTCTTCTGATGGATTCTACCAATGCAGACCGCTCAGGTATCGCAATGAGTGAGAAAAAGGTCAGTGATTCACTTGAACGCGAGTTCAAGGATTGCAAAAAGAGGATCATTATCGCTTGCTTTGCGTCCAATGTGCATCGAATTCAAAAGATAATCGAGATTGCCGCAAAGCATGACCGTAAGGTTGCCGTTTCAGGCAGAAGTATGGAGAATATTCTTAAGGTCGGTAGTGATCTTGGATATATCCGTGCCGATAAAAACCGCATAATCGAGCTTGCACAGATAAAGAAATATCCTGATGAGAAGGTGGTGGTTATTACCACGGGAAGTCAGGGCGAGCCTATGAGCGCTCTTTACCGTATGGCTTATTCAAGTCATAGACAGGTAGAAGTGGGCATCGGTGACAAGATCCTTATTGCCGCAAGCCCCATTCCGGGCAATGAGAAGTCGGTATATCATATGATCAACGAGCTTATCCGCAAGGGTGCAGAGGTGGTTTATGAGCGGCTGGCGGACATTCACGTTTCCGGACACGCTTGTCAGGAAGAGCTCAAGCTTATGCTTTCACTTATCAAGCCCAAGTTCTTTATGCCTGTTCACGGCGAATACAGGCATCTTAAGTGCAATGCACAATTAGCAATGCAAACGGGTATGCCTTTTGAGAATATATTCCTCACCGATCTTGGCAAGGTGCTTGAGCTTGGCGGGGGACGAGCTCAGTGGGGCGGTACAGTTCCCAGCGGAAGAGTCCTTATCGATGGATACGGAGTAGGTGATGTGGGAGCATCGGTACTTCGTGAAAGAAAGCTTATCGGACAGGACGGAGTTATCGTAGTATCTGCAGCGATAGATATGTATGAAAGGATAATGGCTTCTCCCGTTACCATAAACTCTCGAGGATTTGTATTTGTAAAAGAAGCGGAGGAGCTTATATCGGAGCTTGAGCAGTTGACGGTAGAGACCATCGAATATGCACTTGCAGGAAAAACCGGTATTCGCGGTATAAGAGAAGCTGTAAGTAGCAGGCTTTCCGATTACCTGAATAAAAAAACAAAGCGCAGTCCCGCAATTATTCCGGCTATAACAGAAATAGATTAAGAGAGACAAAAAGCTTGGAGGATAAATTATGAGAACATCAGATTCAATCGATATAGTTTATAACTATATCAAAGACCAGATCGTTTCACGGGGAATCTTTCCGGGAAACCGCCTGATTGAGGAGGATATAGCACGAAAGACGGGTGTTTCCCGTATTTCGGTGCGCGGAGCTCTTGCACGCCTTGAAAACGAAGGCTATGTTGAGAGTTCCCCCAATCGTTCTGCTTGCCTTATAACCCCTTCAAAGGAGGAAATGGTGCAGGTTTTTGAGGTACGCTTGCTTTTGGAGACGGCAGCGGCTCGCCTTGCAATCGACAAGATCACCGATGAAGGCATTGAGGCAATGGAAAAAAAGGTGAAAGAATGCAACAAGTTCGTTGAAAAGTTCAATATCACCGAGTATGTTGCCATTAACCGTGAAATTCATTGGGAGATAATCGGCGCTTGCGGAAATCCCTATTATGAAAAGTTCCTCAGCGAGCTTTATAACAAATGTACCATTTATCTGATGTTCTTCGATAACAGCGAGATCGGCGCAGCCATCGAGAGCCATCAGGCTATGCTTGATGCCGTTAAGAAAAGGGATATCAAGGCGTTGGAAAAGGCGCTTAAAAAAGATCTGTGCGTATCTATGTAATCTACATATAAAAACGTCCGTTATGCAGTCGCATAACGGACGTTTTTATTATAAGTTATTTACCGGTCTGCCAGACGATCCTTCCGTCCTTGATGGTGTAAAGGACTAAACCAAACAGTTCCTTACCATCGAAGGGGGTGTTTCTGCCCATAGATATAAGGTGTTTTCCACCTGCAATATAGGAATAATCGGGATCAAAAATGCATAAGTCGGCAATCTTGCCTACGGCGATCCTTCCACTGTCGATACCCAATATAGAAGCGGGTTTTGCGGTGAGTGTATCAAGAACCTTAGAAAGAGACAGTCCTGCATTTTTATAAAGAGCGGTCAAAGCTGCGCTGAAGCATAGCTCTACCGATGAAGCACCATAGGGAGCGGTTACAAGTGATTTGCGCTTAAGCTCATCGGGGACAGGTGCGTGGTCGGAGCAAATGCAGTCAATAGTGCCATCCGCAATGCCTTCAATGATTGCCTGAATATCGGAAGGATTTCCAAGGGGAGGATCCAGCTTTGCCAAAGTGTTATAACCCATCAGCTCACGGCTTGAAAGAGAGATGTAATGAGGCTGAGTTGATGCGGTGACCTTCGCGCCTGTAGCCTTTGCTCTTCTTATAAGATCAACAGAGGCGGCAGTGCTTACCTGAGCAATATGCACGGGGGAACCGGTGTCTATAGCTAAAGCTATATCGCGGGCTATCATAACCGTTTCGGCAGAAGAGGGAATGGTTGGTATATCCATCAATTCTGCCATAACGCCTGCGCGGGCAAGTCCGTCCTGACAAAGGGCAGGCTCACTGCATCTTACCATAAAAGGAAGATTATTCTTCCTTGCGCGGAAGAGAGCGTCACGCATGAGAAGGGGATCGCAGATGGGAGCATCGTCATAGAGAGCGCCTGCGCCTGCGTGCTTGAATAATCCGTGAGCGGTCAATTCCTTTCCGTCGGTGGCAAATGCGGCGGGAATAATAGCGCAAGAGGCATATTCAGCGCGTTCGGTGATATAATCAAGCTTATCTTCACTGTCAGCCTGGGTGTGGACACAGAGAGTGGTAAATCCACCCTTTACTGCAGCGTGGGAAAGAGTGAGCAATGACTCAATGCGGTCAAGTTCGGGCTCGGTGGCACGGGCGAGCAGATCGGTAAATCCTGCACTGACACATAGACCATCGGCGTCAATCACCTTAGCACCATTCGGGGAGATGTTTTCATCTATTTCCTCAATGATCCCATCTGAAATAAGAATATCACAGATCTTATCTATATTATCGGCAAGGCTGATTACCCGTCCGTTTTTTATAATGAGCTTCATAAAATGCACATCCTTAAAATTACTCTTTTAAATATTCTATCATATATTTTATAATTGGGCAAGAAGGGAGCATAATAAAAACGAGGTGTTGATATGTCAAAGATGAATATTGGAATGCCTGTTGTATGGGGTTTTGTGGCAGGCGCAGTCTGTGGAATGGCGGCAATGACTATGACAAATGATCAGACAATGAGAAAAATCAAACGCCGCGCAACACGCACCATTCGCTCTGTAAGCGATATGGCATCAGACTTGGCGGACATCGTCCGCTGAGGAAATACCGCTCGGGCTTTGGCTTGAGCGGTATTTTTATTTTAAAGGATCTGTATGGGCGGTATATATTTTTAAAAAATCGCGTATAAATCCAATATGAAGACTAAAAAGCTTGTACGAGATACTTTAATATTAACTGCAGTGTCATTGCTTATGCGTGGCGTCGGACTTGTTTTCTCATCCTTTTTGTCCGAGTCCATAGGGGCAGAAGGATTGGGACTGCTTGAACTGATCCTTTCTGTTTGCGGATTTGCTGTATCACTGGCCGGCTCGGGTATAAAGCTGACCACAATACGACTTACCGTGTCAGCACAGGCTCAGGGGATGAGCGTAAAGAGAACGGTAAAAATGTGCTTTGCTTATGCGCTTATCCCTGCATCGGTTGCAGCAATATTGCTGATATCATTTGCGCCTATGGCTGCGAGAATGATAGGACAAAGCGAGGCGGCAATTTGCTTCAGGCTATATGCGGTGTCATTGCCGTTTATTTCACTGTCTTGCGCCTTATCGGGATATTTTACGGCGGTCAGAAAAGCCACCGCTTATGCGGCTGTTACCACGGGAGAGCAGCTTTTCAGAATAGGTCTGACATCCGTGCTTCTTACCGTATTTTTGCCGTATGGTGTAGTCAGTGCTTGCGCTGCCGTTGTGTTCGGGCAGTGCATTGCTGAAGCACTGAGCGTGCTTGTGACATTTATCATATACCTGCGTCAACGAACAAACGATAACGACATGGGCAGACCTCGCTTTAAGGAATTGCTCAGCATTGCATTGCCTGACTCGGTAAGCTCAAACCTTCGGTCGGCATTAGTTACTGTTAGACAGATACTTATTCCCAAAACCTTGAAGCAAAGCGGAATCAGTGCTGCGCAGGGACTCGCTGCTTATGGTGTGGTTCAGGGAATGGCATTGCCCGTCATAAACTTTGCGGGATGTATTCCATCGGTGTTTTCAGGATTACTGATTCCCGAAATTGCCGAGTGCGTCGCTAAAGATAACAAAAAAAGGGCAGAAAAGCTTATGCTCAAGGCTTTAAGATATACCTTCTTGTTTTCCTGCGCTGTAGCGGCGATTTTGTATGGCTTTGCACCGCAGATCGGCAGATTACTTTACCCCGACAGTAAAGCCGCGTTTTACATACGCCTGCTTGCTCCTATTATTCCCGTATCCTATGTGGATATGACTACCGACGGAATATTGAAAGGCTTGGGTCTTCAACTTGATTCAATGCGTTTCAATATTATCGAAGCGGCAGTTTGTCTGTCAATGGTACTGGTGCTTGTACCCATATGGGGAGTATGGGGATATGTGGCAATGATTTTTACGGGAGAGATACTGAACTTTGGCTTGAGTATAAACAGACTAAGAAAATATGCAATAAAATGAAGGCAGACTCTCAGTGAAGAGTCTGCCTTGTGCATTGTGTTTATCTTCTGCGCCAAGCTTCAGGGAAGAATAGCATAACTATTGAGAACAGTTCAAGTCTGCCGAGGAGCATAAGCAAAGACAGCAACAACTTAACAGGAGCTGAGAATATTGCAAAGCTACCCATAGGACCTACAAGACCAAGACCGGGACCCACATTGCACAGACAAGCCACTGTCGCAGTAAAGCTTGTGGTGAAATCAAAGCCGTCAAGACAGACGAGGAGTCCCGAGCCGAACAATATCAGCATATACAGAGAGAAGAATGTATGGGTGGTAGATACTGTTTCTTCATCCAAAGGAGAGCCGTTAAGCCTGACCACTTCGACCTGATTGGGACGGATCATTTTATGAATGCTACGGCGAATACTCTTTAAAAGGATGATTATGCGTGAGACCTTTATAGCGCCTCCGGTACTTCCTGCGCTGGCACCGATAAGCATAAGTAAAACTAAAAGAAACTGTGATGCGGTGGGCCATAGCGCAAAGTCTGCTGTAGCAAAACCGGTGGTGGTTATAATGGATGCCACCTGGAAGAAGGAGTGCATTAAGGATTCTGCAAAATTGCCGAAAAGGTTGAGAATATTAAAGGCAATAAATAGCGTGCTTATACCGACGATAGCAAAATACCAACGGTTTTCTTCATTTTTGAAAAAAGATCTCCAGTTTCCCAAAAGTACTAAATAGTAGAGGTTAAAGTTAACACCGAAAAGTAGCATAAATACCGAAATAACGATGTTTATGTAAGGTGAATTGAATCCCGCAACGCCTGCCGCTGTTATGCCGTATCCACCGGTGCCTGCAGTAGCGAAGGAATAGGTCAGCGCTTCAAAAAGGGTCATTCCTCCAAAAAGCAAAAGGATTACCTCTATAACGGTCAATGCCAAATAGATTATATAGAGAATAGTTGCTGTGGAACGCATTTTGGGTACAAGCTTGCCGCCCTTGGTGGGACCTGTTGTCTCAGCTTTGAGAATATGTACAGAGCGGGAATTGGTCATAGGCAAGAGTGCCATTATAAAGACCAGAACTCCCATTCCTCCTATCCAATGGGTAAAGGAGCGCCAAAACAGCAGCGATTTGTCTATCACGCTAAAGTCGGTTAGGATAGTGGAGCCTGTGGTTGTAAATCCGCTGACGGTCTCAAAAAAAGCATCCACAAAAGAGGGAATGGCGCCTGAAATAACGAAGGGCAGAGCACCAAAAACCGACATAATAACCCAAGAGAGAGCGACTATTAAAAATCCTTCGCGCTCGAAAATCAGGTGGTCACCCTTGTGAAGTACTGCAGTGAGAAGTGTTCCTATAACGATAAGCAAGCCAATAGTTATAAGAAAGGGAATGGGATCTTCTCTATAGATAAGCGCGACTATCAAGGGCAGAAGCATAAGACCTGCCTCTACCTGAAGGATCTTTCCTAATGTGTTTAAAACGGCTTTAATATTCATCAGAGCAAGATTTCCTCTATATTATTAAGGGCTTCCATACCTGAAATTACGATTACATTGTCGCCCTTTTGGATAACAGTATTACCATCTGCAATAATAGTAGTGCCTTGACGAACTATACAAGCAATAAGTATCTGCGGCTTGAACTTAAAGTCCTTAAGGGGTTTGCCGCAAATGTCCGCTTCGCCTGATACGTGGAATTCCACAGCCTCGGCTTTTCCGTCAAGCAGCTTATGAAGAGTTTCGATCTTGCTGTCCTCATAATTCTGCATACAACGGGCATATTTGACGATGCGGTCGGCGGTCAAACGCTTGGGAGAAATGACAGTATCAAGACCCAATTGATTCAAAACCGGTGCAAGGCTGATATTATTGACCTTTGCAATGACCTTTTTCACCCCCACAGTGTTAGCGCATACAGAGATGATCATATTCTCTTCATCAAGACCTGTCAGTGCAACAAAGGAATCGGTGCTGTGAAGACCTTCGGCGGTAAGCAGTTCCTGATCGCTTCCGTTGCCGCAGATAACTGTGGCATCGGGCAAGAGCTCGCAGAGCTCGCGGCATCTGACGGGGTCCTGATCGATGATCTTGACGGAGATCTTCATACTGAGCAGCTGTCGGGTGAGGTAATAACCTATCTTGCCTGCACCTACGATCATTACGCTCTTGATCTTTGCTTTGACGATACCTATTTTACCAAAGAAGGTATCAACATCGGCGGGAGTGCCGATAAGGGTTATTCTGTCGCCCTCTTGGAGCACAAAACTACCTCCGGGAACATAGAGCTCGTCTCCGCGTGCAACTGCACAGACGAGAATTTTTAATTGATACTTATTACGCAATTGGAAAAGAGACATCCCTGCAATGGGACTGTCATCTTGAATTTTTATTTCGACCATTTCTACTCTTCCACGTGCGAAGGGATTGATCTTCAGGGCAGAAGGATAACGCAACACGCGGGAAATCTCCGCTGACGCCTCAAGCTCGGGGTTGATAGTCATAGAAATACCCAAGTCGTTTTTAAGATATGCCATCTGTGAAGCGTATTCGGGGTTTCTCACACGGGCGATTGTGTGACGGGCTCCCAAGTTACGTGCTACAAGGCAAGCAAGCAGATTGCACTCGTCGAGGTTTGTGGTTGCAATAAGCAGGTCGGTCTTATCCACACCCGCTTCGCGCTGTACCTCAACGGTCGCACCGTTGCCGATTATGCCCATAACATCATAGCGCTCGGTGATCTGCTTGAGTGCATCGGCATTGGTGTCGATGACAACTATATCATGATTTTCAGATGAAAGCTGCTCTACAAGAATGGAGCCGACTTTGCCGGTACCGACAATAATGATCTTCATAGAAAACCTTCTTTCCGATTGATAGGGTGATTATACAACATAATAACGCAAATGTCAAAGAATGTAGGATATTTGGTTGGTTAAAATATGGTAAAAGACTCCTTGATGAAAAGGAGTCTTGAAAATTATTCAAATTGTGCATCGTAAAGCTTGCGATAAAAGCCTTTTTTATCCATAAGCTGGCGGTGTGTACCGCTTTCAACCACCTTGCCGTCATTAATAACAAGTATCTTGTCGGCATTCTGAATGGTAGAAAGACGATGGGCAACAACAAAACAGGTCTTATCGCGCATCAACTCGCGCATAGCTTGCTGAATTTTGACCTCAGTGCGGGTGTCAACATTGGAGGTCGCCTCGTCGAGAATGAGCATATTGGAGTTCATCAGCATTGCACGGGCAATGGTGAGAAGCTGCTTTTGTCCCTTGGAGATATTTGCCGCATCGTCGGTGAGGATGGTATCGTAGCCATTGGGTAGAGACATTATATAGTCGTCTATCTTTGCCGCTTTTGCTGCAGCGATGACCTCCTCCAATGTGGCATCGGGACGGGCATAGGCAATGTTTTCATAGATGGTTCCGTAGAAAAGCCAAGTGTCCTGAAGCACCATTGAGTAGGAAAGCCGCAGACTGTCACGTGTAACGGTATATATATCCTTGCCGTCAACCAAAATGCTGCCGCTATCAATGTCATAAAAACGCATAAGCATATTGATGAGAGTGGTCTTTCCTGCCCCTGTAGGACCTACTATTGCGATCATACTTCCACGGGGTGCGTCAAGGCTGAAGTCGGTGAGTACCGGCTTGTCGGGCAAATAACCGAAATCCACATTATCTATCTTGACATCGCCTTGAACATCTTGAAGAGTCTCGGCGTTGTCACGATCTGCCTTTTCGGGCTCTTCGTCGAGCAGCTTGAATACTCGCTCTGCCGCAGCCAATGCCGATTGCAGCTCGCCGTAAAGGTTGGCAATTTCATTTATTGGACCTGAGAACTTGCGCGAATACAAAACAAATGAAGCAATATCTCCCACAAGGATCTTGCCGCCCATATACATAAATGCGCCTATTACAGAAATGAGTGTAAGCGAAAGATTGGTAACAAATGCTACGCAGGGGAACATAAGACTGCCGTAATAGTCGGCGCGATAATATGCCTGAACCACATTGTCGTTTTCGGTGGCGAAGCTGTCTATAACCGCTTGTTCGCGATTGTAGGCTTTTAGTGTTTTTTGTCCCGAGATCATTTCCTCTGCAAACCCGTTAAGCTCACCAAGCATCCTTGAACGGACGCGATAAAGAGGACGGATCTTTATACTGATATATCGGCTTGCAAAAATGGCGAGGGGGACAGTAACGACAATTACGATGGTAAGAATGGGGGATATGCGAAGCATCATGATAAACGAGCCGATTATGGTGGTGATCGCCGTAAGTATCGCAACAAGGTCATTTGAAAGGCTGGTATTTATGGTGTCGGTATCGTAGGAAATACGGCTGATAATATCACCCGATGCATTTTTGTCAAAGAATGAAACGGGCAGCTTTGCAAGGTGGTTGAAGATATCCTGACGCATCTGATATACGACCTTTCGTGACAGAGATATCATAAGAACATTGAGCAGCCAGGTCAGAATTGCCGACAGAATATAGCAGATTATCATAAGGGTAGCATAATCATATACCGCATCAAAATCTGCCTGCCCTTTGCCTATTCCAATAGCATTTATTGCCTTACCTGCAAGCTCGGGGCCGAAAAGAGCAAGACCATTTGATATGACTGTAAGCAATAATGCCAATGAAAATGCCCATTTATGGCGCATCAGGTATTTGCCGAGGCGGAGAAGTATGGGCTTGCGCTTTTCCTTTGCAACAGTTTCGCCCGAAGCAAAGCCTACACCGCCGCCGGGGGTTCTTGCTCCGCCGGTCTGAAGGGATTTCGGATTACTCATGCTGTTTCCCCCTCTCCCATTTGCAGAGCATATATCTCACGATAAAGCTCGCAGCTTTCAAGCAATTCTTCATGGGTTCCAAAACCAAGCTCGCAGCCTCCGTCTAAGACAAGTATCTTATCGCAGTTGCGGATAGAACTGACTCGTTGCGCGATTATAACTGTGGTGGTATTTGAAAAATGCTCATTGATCTGAGCACGCAGAGCGGCATCAGTCTTATAGTCCAAAGCGCTTGATGAGTCGTCAAGAATGAGAATATCGGGATCTCCCGCAAGGGCGCGAGCAATGAGCAGACGTTGCTTTTGTCCACCCGAAAGATTGGTGCCTCGCGCGGATATCTCAGCATTCATTCCTCCCGCTTTTTCGATAAACTCCGCCTGAGCAACCTTTGTTGCAAGCTCAAGGGCATCGGGCTCAATATTGCGCCAAAGCTTGATATTGCCCTCTATGGTATCATTGAAGACCATATCGTTTTGGAATACCACACCAAACTTTTGTCGCAGCTCAGCGTGACTGTACTGACGGACATCCTTGCCGTTTACAAGTATCTCGCCACTGTCGATATCATAAAAACGCAGCAGCAATGCGGCAAGGGTACTTTTACCTGAGCCTGTAGGGCCTAAAATGCCGAGAGACTGACCTTTTTCAAGGGTAAGAGATATATTGTGCAGATCGTCACGCTTTTTATTATAAGAAAAGCAAACATTTTTGAACTCTATGACGGGAGCATTTTCTTCAGTGGGAGTCTCTGGAAGAGGAACGAGATCCATGGGCGCATTGATGACCTCCTCAATGCGGTTGGAGCAGGCTATCATCTGTGAGCTCATAGTTATGATTCGCGTAATGGAGATCATAGCATAGAGAATTGTGGTGAAGTAAGAAAGAAATGCCGTAATTGAGCCCGCTTCGCTTAGTCCTGCATTGACGCGGTGTGCGCCCACTACCACAACAAGGACAAGACCAATGTTTAAAATGAGATTGGTGGCGGGGCGGGTGAAGCCCATTGTAATATTTGCTTTCTTTTCATCCTCCATCAATTCCTGATTCACCCGCTGAAAGCGCTCTTTTTCGCCTTCGGTTCGGCTTAATGCTTTGATGACACGGACACCCGTGGTGTTTTCACGGACTATGCGGACAAGCTTGTCCATGGATGACTGTACCTTATTAAACAAGGGAAGCCCCTTCTTTGAAATAAAGAAGACCACCACTGCCATTATTGGCATCATACAGCAAAGCACAAGTGCCAAAACGGGATCAAGGGTAAGAGTCATTATAATTCCACCAAAAATAAGAATGGGAGCGCGCACGCCCATTCTCTGCAGCATTCCCACAGTGCGGTGAATATGGTGGGTATCTGTAGTCATTCGGGATATCAATGAAGGAACAGTAAAGTGATCCATCTGTGATCCGGAAAGATACGCGATCCGTTTGAAGAGAGTACCGCGAATACTACGGGTAGTATCTCTTGCAACCGCGGCGGAAACGCGGTTTGCTATGGCATTGAAAAGAAAAGTGCCTATTGAGCAAATAAGCATTGCAACACCCCACCAAAGCAATGCCTTGGTATTTTTTGTGGGAGTTACATTGTCAATAATGTGAGCGAGAATATAGGGAATAAGCAGATCGGTTATTGTGCCCAAAAACTTGATAAATAAGCCATAATACATATGACCGGAAAAGGGGCGGAGATGCTTAAATACAAACTTCATATCATTCCTCCCCAATGTTGCCAAAATCATTCTTTGACTCGTTTATTGCCTTTTCTCCAATGCCTGATATTAGGGTGTGAAACTCCTCAAGCTCTGCATCGGAAAGCTCGGATAAAAGCCAACGATAAAAACGATTTTCTGCGCTCAGTACAGTGAGCCGTAACTGAAAAGCCTTTTCGGTAGGATAGACAAGTTTTGCACGCTTGTCCGAAGAATCGGAAATGCGTGTGATATAACCTTTGCTTTCAAGGCTTTTGACGATTCGGGCAACGGCAGCCTTGTCAATGCTTCCTAAATGCTCGGACAGCCCTGTCTGCGTAAGCCCTTTATGAAAAACGATGGAGCGAATTGCAGTAAGCTCGGTGGGGGTAAGCTCGACCCCTTCGAGACTTTTTTCTATAAATAGATTGGAGGTTCGGTATATCCTGCGTACCGCTTTCCTGATTTCATCCACGATCATATCACCTCAACAATAATGATAATAAAATTAGTTGCCAATGTCAACTAATTTTAGAATAAAAACAACCCGTATTTTGCGAATACGGGTTGTTCAAATATAGAGTGATGATAAAAAGTATTAGAACTTTTCAAGCAGGCTCATTTTGATATTCCACAGCTTTTGAGAAAGGTCTACATAGTATGGATGGGGATTTTCGAAACGGGTGACCTCGCTCCAAAGCATTGCGGTCTTCTCTGCGCAGTTTGCTCTGATCTCTTGGATAGAGGGCAGGGAGTAGACCATTTTTCCCTTTTCAAAAATGGGAACAAGAATCGGCTCCGCTTCAAAATCGGTGAGGGTGCGTTTTTTCCAGGTGTGGGTGGGGTCAAATATAGTGTACGGCTTGCTCGAGTCGATGACCTCATCGCGGAGAGTCAGCACATCAGCAATGTACTTTCCGTCCTGATTGTTCTTAAGACGCCATACCTGCTTGAAATGGGGTGTGGTGATCTTTTCTACATTTTCACTTACCTTGATCTTGGGTGTGATATTGCCGTTTTCGTCTTCCAAAGCGGCAAGCTTATACACACCGCCGAAAACGGGCTCGCTCTTAGAGGTGATAAGACGCTCACCGATACCGAAGCTGTCGATGCAAGCGCCCTGAGAAATAAGGTCGCGGATAATAAACTCGTCAAGAGAGTTGGAAACCGTGATCTTACAATCCGTGAGACCCGCCTTGTCAAGCATTTCACGGGTGCGCTTACTGAGGTAAGCAATATCGCCTGAGTCGATTCGCACACCCTTCAGGCGCTTGCCCATAGGCTCCAAGACTTCCTTAGCAACCTTTATTGCATTGGGGACACCGCTGCGGAGAACACTGTATGTATCAACGAGCAGAGTGCAAGAATCGGGATATACCTCGGCATAGGCCTTGAATGCTTCATACTCGGTGTCAAACATCTGTACCCAGCTGTGAGCCATAGTGCCGACAGCGGGAACACCGAAAACGCGGTCAGAGATAGCGCAAGCTGTTCCAATGGCACCGGCAATATATGCCGCTCTTGCGCCTAAAATAGCGCCGTCTGCACCCTGAGCGCGACGAGAGCCGAACTCAAGTACCGCTCTTCCGTCGGCGGCGCGTACAATGCGGCTCGACTTGGTAGCAATAAGGCTCTGATGGTTGATGGTGAGAAGAACCATAGTTTCGATAAGCTGAGCCTGCATAACGGGACCGCGAACTACTACCAAGGGTTCACCGGGGAAAACGGGAGTACCTTCGGGAATCGCCCAAACATCACATTCAAATTTAAAGTCGCGCAGATACTCTAAAAACTCCTCGCAGAAGCAGCCCTTTGAACGCAGGTAGTCTATGTCTTCCTCTGAAAAAGAAAGATTTTGCAGATAATCACAAAGCTGTTCAAGTCCCGCCATAATGGCATAGCCGCCATTGTCGGGAATTCTGCGGAAAAACATATCAAAATAACCGATCTTGTCGCGTAGGCAATTCTTCAAATAGCCGTTTGCCATTGTAAACTCATAGAAGTCGGTGAGCATTGTAAGGTTTCTTTCTGTCATGGCAGCCTCCTGTTTATGTATACTTAAAATGGACAAATGATGCAAAAGACAAATTGAGGTAAACAAATGGTTTTTCACATCTATAAGAATATTATACCACCTTTGAAAAATTTTGCAAGAACCCTTGATTTTCAAGGAATAAGATGTTATGATAACAGTAATTTTTCAGGAAAAGAGGAACCTTTATGAGATATGTAAGTTCACGCAATACTGCTATATATACAGACGCACCCGGGGCTGTTCTGGCTGGTCTTGCTCCTGATGGTGGTCTTTTTACAGTGGACAGTTATCCGTTTTTTACACTGGATGAGATCAACGGTCTGACAAACAAAAAATACAGCGAAGCAGCGGCATTTATACTTTCTCGCTTTATGGAGGGATATGATAACGAGGAGCTTTCACTCTTCACTGAGCAGGCTTATAGCCGATTCTCCCACGAGGATACTGCACCCGTTGTTTATGCGGGCGAAAATACATGGTCGTTGGAGCTGTTCCACGGACCTACCTGCGCATTTAAGGATTTTGCTTTGCAGATGCTTCCGCGACTTCTTGTTTCTGCCGCAAAGAAAAAAGGCGCGGCAGGAGAGACTGTTATTCTTGTAGCTACATCGGGAGATACCGGCAAGGCGGCTCTTGAGGGCTTTAAGGATGTTGAAGGTACTAAGATAGGTGTATTTTACCCCGATGGTGGCGTTTCGCAGGTGCAACGCCTTCAGATGACCACACAGGAAGGCGGCAATGTCAATGTATTTGCCGTCAAGGGAAACTTTGACGATGCACAGAGCGGCGTTAAGGCTATATTTAACGATAAAGAGCTGGCTGCTCGTCTTGCCAAGAATGGAAAAGCTCTTTCCAGCGCAAACTCCATAAATTGGGGAAGACTTGCACCGCAGATCGCATATTATTTTTGGGCATATTCCAGATTGCTTAAGCAGGGCGCGATCAAGCTTGGAGATAGAGTTGATTTCTGTGTCCCCACGGGCAATTTCGGTAATATCCTTGCGGGATATCTCGCAAAAAAGAGCGGACTTCCCATTGAGCGTCTTGTCTGCGCTTCAAATAAGAATGATGTGCTCACTGATTTTTTTGAGAGCGGCATTTATGACCGTAATCGTCCTTTGTATCAGACCGGCTCACCCTCTATGGATATCCTTGTTTCCTCCAACCTCGAGAGACTTATTTTTATGCTTTGCGGCGAGGAGAAAACAAGAGAGCTGATGGGCAAGCTTTCTGCAGATGGTAGATATGAGATAGGCAAAGAGATTTTGGCAAAATTGAAGAGCGAAGGCTTTGTAGCCTACAGAGCTGATGATAAGGCGGCAGCAGAAGAGATAAATGCAAGATGGAATAGCAAGGAAAAATACCTCTGTGATCCCCATACAGCGGTTGCTATGAAAGCCGCGCGTATGGCGGGTACGGCAGAAAGACCTATGATAGTTGCATCCACTGCGTCACCCTTTAAGTTTGCATCGGTTATGCTTGAGGCATTGACGGGTGAAAAGGCGGATGGCGGAGTCGAGCTTCTTGAAAAGCTTGAAAAGCTGACGGGACATAAGGCTCCTGCACAGCTTGCATCCTTGGGTGAAAAGCAGGAGCGCTTTAATAAGGTAATAGAAAAAGAAGATATGTCCGCAGAGGCGGAAAGGTGGATAAATAAATGAAGTATGTAGTATTTCTCGGCGACGGAATGGCAGACCTTCCGTATGCGGGACTTGATAATAAGACGCCGTTGGAGGTTGCAAAGCATCCCAATCTTGATAAATTGGCAAGAGATGGTTACTTTGGGCTTGCAAGAACAGTTCCCGAAGGAATGCCTGCAGGCAGTGACACGGCAAACCTGTCGGTGTTTGGATATGACCCCGAGATATATTATTCGGGTAGATCTCCCCTTGAAGCGGTAAGCCTTGGAATAGATCTTGATCCAAACGACGTGACCTATAGGTGCAATACAGTAACATTGAGCGAGGCTGACTCAATTGAGGATGCGGTAATGCTTGATTACAGCGCAGGAGAGATCGAAAGCGAGCTGTCAAAGCAGCTGATAGAAGCCGCACAAGCCAAGTTTGGCTGTGAAGCGTTAAAGCTTTACAATGGTATATCTTATAGGCATTGTCTGGTGCTTAAGGATGCACAAAGCGGAGGAGAGCAAACCCCACCCCACGATATTTCCAAAAGACCCGTAAAAGGGCATCTTCCAAAGGGAGTCAATTCCGAAAAGCTTTTGGAGATCATGGAATGGTCTTATAAAGAACTTAAAAATCACCCAATAAATATAGAGCGTGTTAAAAATGGCAAAGCTCCCGCAAACTGTCTTTGGTTTTGGGGAGAAGGAAGAAAACCTGCCCTTGATCCCTATAAGGATAAGTTTGGCATTAAAAAAGGCGCAGTGATTTCTGCGGTGGATCTCATTCAAGGTATTGGCAGATGTGCGGGCCTTGAGGTGATCCGCGTGCCGGGTGCCACGGGAAACTATACTACCGATTTTGCAGCCAAGGGACAAGCCGCCATCAATGCTTTGAAGAATGGTGCGGAGTTTGTGTATATCCATGTAGAGGCCCCCGATGAATGCGGTCATCATTGTCAGGTCAGGGAAAAAGTCTGGTCAATTGAGCAGATCGATGAAAAAATAATTGCCCCCGTTATGGATTATTTGAAAAATTGCGGCGAAGACTATGCCGTGCTTGCAATGCCGGATCACCCCACACCCCTTGAAATTATGACCCACACACCCACACCGGTGCCCTTCGCACTTTACTTCAGTGACGGAAGAATGGGTGAATCGGGAGCAGAATGCTACACCGAAGCCCACGCGGCAAAAACAGGGGTAAATATAGAAAAAGCCTGTACACTTATGGAATTAATGACAAAATAATTATTTGAATTAGGACAATGCTCCGCATAACGCGGAGCATTGTCATTTTTATGGGACTGATGTTTATCTAAAATTGTACTAAACTTATAAGATGTGATATAATAGAAAAGAGGTGATAGTATGCCATTTGAGATAGTAAGAAACGACATAGTAAATATGCAGGTCGATGCCATAGTTAACACAGCAAATCCTGAATCGATCATAGGAGATGGAGTGGACAATCAGATACATTTAGCGGCAGGGCCACAGCTTCTTGCCGCCCGTAAAAGGATAGGGGATATTGATTTTGGAGATGCGGCGGTTACTTCTGCATTTTGCTTACCTTCAAAAATTGTAATTCATACAGTATCGCCGTTTTTGTATAACCAACCTGATTCGGCAGAGAAGCTTCTGCGCAGCTGCTACAAACGCTAGTTAACGCTTGCAAAGGAGAATAAATGTGAAAGTATAGCCTTTCCTCTTCTAGGCGCAGGAAATTGCGGATTTTCCGATTCTACAGCGCTTAAAATAGCAACAAGCGAGATAACAAGCTTTTTATTTGAAAACGATATGATGGTGTATCTTTGCGTATTCAACCGAGATGCATTTGCGCTGTCCGAAAAGCTTTTCGCCTCAGTAAAAAGCTATATTGATGAGAATTATGTTGAAGAAAAAATACAGAGCTCCTTTTATCATTCTGTAATAGGAGATATTGGAAGAAGAAGCACACCACCAAATATGCCGTCTGCAAGAGCTATGTCCATCGAAGCTCAGGAAGAGACCGAAACCAAGTGTATGCGCGCGACTTCTTGTCCTTCTATTGATGACCTTGGAGAAAAACTGAAAAAGCTTGATGCCGGATTTTCCGAAACTCTGCTCAGGCTTATTGACCTTACGGGTAAGAAGGATTCAGAGATATACAAAAAAGCAAATGTTGATCGCAAGCTTTTTTCAAAAATAAGAAACAACCCGCAGTACAAGCCATCAAAAAGCACTGCGCTGGCTTTTGCGGTTGCCTTGGAGCTTGACCTCACGGCAACAAAAGATCTGCTTCAACGCGCAGGCTATGCAATTTCCCGTAGCAGTAAGTTTGACCTTATAATAGAGTACTTTATCACCAATAAGATATACAACGTCTTCGAAATAAACGAAACCTTATTTGCCTTTGATCAACCCCTCATCGGCGGATAAAATGTCGCATTCTATGCGACCTTTTTATCCTGAGCAACAGTTATAATATGACCATAATCAAAAAACGAGGAGGTCATTATTATGACAGAGTTGGTATTTATTATTGACAGAAGCGGATCTATGAGCGGATTGGAAAAGGACACGGTGGGCGGCTTTAATTCCACGGTGCTTAAGCAAAAGAAGACCGACGGCGACGATGCCTATGTTTCTCTTGTACTTTTCAATGAGCAAAGCTATGTAGTCTGGGATCGTGAACCGATAAGCAATATTCCTGCTTTTCGCGAAGATCAGTATTGTCCCGCAGGCTGTACCGCTTTGCTTGATGCGGTGGGCGACGCTATCCATCATATAGGCAATGTGCATAGATACGCGAGAAAGGAAGATGTTCCCAAGAAGACGGTTTTTGTTATCATTACAGACGGAATGGAAAATGCCAGCCGTAGATACGACTACCGCAGGATCAGAGAAATGATCAGCAATCAAAAGGAAAAGTATGACTGGGAGTTTTTGTTTTTAGGCGCGAATATTGATGCCGAATGTGAAGCTGAAAGGATGGGTATCAATAGAGACCGAGCGGTCAATTATCATTGCGACAGAGAAGGGGTGGATGTGACATATAAGGCGGTAGCGGAGTTTTGCTACAACATGCGTACTATGCAGGCGGGCGGCAGTGTTGATAACAATTGGAGAAAAAATATAGACGAGGATTATAGGAGAAGAAATGATAGGAGCAATTTTAGGAGATATAATAGGCAGTCCCTATGAGTTTGACGCGTTCAATATCAAGACCAAGGAGTTCCCGCTATTTTCTAAGGGGAGCAGTTTTACCGATGATTCAGTAATGACCTTGGCGGTGGCACTTGGATTTATGGAAGCGGGCAAGGATGCTGACGATGAAAAGATCAAGGAATGCCTGATAAAATCAATGCGCTCGGTAGGCAGATGCTATCCGCATGCGGGATACGGAAACAGATTCAGATTTTGGATATTGGAAGATTACCCCTATCCGTACGAAAGCTATGGCAACGGTTCGGCGATGCGAGTTTCCTCAGCGGCGTGGCTCTTTGACGATATCGATTCTGTGCGCCGTGCCGCAAGGCTTTCGGCAGAGGTGAGTCATAATCATCCCGAGGGAATCAAGGGCGCAGAGGCAACCGCAAGTGCCATATTCCTCGCCCGTGACGGGTATACCAAGGCGGAGATCACACAGTATATCATAGATAATTTCGGCTATGACCTTAGTCGCACTTGCGATGAGATCCGTCCCAATTATCATCATGTAGAATCTTGTCAAGAAACAGTCCCTGAAGCAATAACTGCTTTTCTGGAGGGTGAAAGCTTTGAAGATGTTATCCGCACCGCTGTATCTCTTGGTGGAGACTGTGATACACTTACTTGTATTGCGGGAAGTATTGCGGAGGCATACTATGGTGTTCCAACCAATTTGGCACTTGAGGCGCTAAAACGACTCCCCGAAGACTTGAGAGCCATCTATAAAAAGTTTCTCGGATTTGTGAAGTAATAAAAAATGCTTAACAGATATTTCTGTTAAGCATTTTTGCTTTATTTGACTTCTTCTTCAAGTTGTCTATAGGCAACCTTGCCCACCAGTGTCTTGGGCAACTCGGCTCTGAACTCGATCTCTCTCGGCATTGCATACTTTGCAATGTGCTTGGAGCAATAGTCCAAGATCTGCCGCTTGGTCTCATCGGTTGCGGGGACATCGGGCTTGAGCATAATGAAGGCCTTGACCTTTTGTACTCTGATCTCGTCTTTCACACCGATAACACAGCTCATATGAACAAGGGGACATGCATCAAGAATGTTTTCTATCTGATTGGGATATACATTGTATCCCGATGTGATGATCATTCTTTTTGCTCTGCCTTTGAAGAAGACAAATCCGTCTTCATCCATTGTGCCGAGGTCGCCTGTATAGACCCAAGTCTTGCCGTCAGCGTGGGTGCGCAAGGTCTTTGCGGTCTCTTCAGGATGGTCAAGGTAGCACTTCATAACAGTGGGACCTGCCAAGAGTATCTCGCCCTCCTCGCCGTAAGGAAGTTCCTCGTCGGTATCGGGCCTTACAATCTTGATAAATGTATCAGGGAAGGGAATGCCAATGCTTCCTTCTTTGGCAAGTGTGGTGGGAGTAAGGCAACAGGCGGTGACCGTTTCAGTAGTGCCGTAGCCTTCACGAACCTGAATCCTGCAATTGTGGGAAGCCAAGAAGGCATCCAGCTTTTTCTTAAGTTCAATGGACAGAGAGTCTCCGCCTGAGAATACACCTTTAAGGCAAGAGAG
The DNA here is from genome assembly GCA_017408485.1 of Clostridia bacterium. Lineage (GTDB taxonomy): Bacteria > Bacillota > Clostridia > Oscillospirales > Butyricicoccaceae > RGIG3513. Next base: position 35,672 of record JAFQUM010000035.1, read on the forward strand.
GTCTGCTTTTTCCATAGAGGAAAGTCGAAGCAGTGCTTCGTACAGAGTGGGAACACCTGCAATAAATTGGCAACGGAATTTGGTGATCAGCTTTGCATAGCTTTGGGGAGTGAAGCGGGGAACAAGAATACATCTGCCGCCGTTGACCATCATAGAGTGTATGCATACACCCAAGCCGAAGCCGTGGAAGACAGGCATTGCAGCCAGCATTTTGTCGCCGGGCTCAAACATTCTGTTGGTGGCAACTATTTGCTTACCAAGGGCATTAAAATTACCGTTGGTGAGAACAATGCCTTTTGTTTTGCCGGTAGTACCGCCTGAGTAGAGAATAACTGCATCGTCACTGTCCTTGCGGTTGACCTTTGTATCGGCGGTGACAGCCTCACCGCATTTTATAAAGTCGTTCCAAAGGATAACGCACTCGTCGGGTGTGGGTTGTTTTATCTTTCTGCCCTGAGTGAGAGCATAGCCAATGGAGGTTACAAAGGGAAGTTCATCCTTGATGGATGCAATAATTGCTTTGGAAAGCTTAACATTTTTTCTGATCGCTTCTATTTTGGAATAGAACTGATCAAGGGTGAGAATTATCTCGCTATGAGCTTCATTTAAGTAAAACTCGATTTCCTTTTCGGCAGAAAGGGGATGTATCATATTACTGACCGCGCCGATCTTATTGATGGCATAGAACATTACAACAGCCTGAGGTGAATTGGGCATTGCAACGGTTACGCGATCGTTTTCCTTGACACCGATGGCTTTGAGTGCTTTTGCACAAGCATCAACCTTGCTGAGAAGCTGTGCGTAGGTCGTTGACTTGCCCATAAAGTCAAAGGCGATATATTCGGGGTATGTAGCTGATGTTTCCGAAAGGCAGTCATACATACTGCCCTTCGGATACTCAAGACTTGCAGGCGTGTCACCCATAAAGGCAAGCCAAGGTGTTTTAACAGTGTTATTCATATTACGTCCTTTTTATCAGGATTTATTTATCCCTTTTCTTTTCCACTGCGCGCTGTATTGCCTTGGTGATCTCGACGATGGGAATAATGCAGAATGCCAAACCGAGGGCGATGCCGTACTCCATCAGATCAAGGTGAGCAAGATCAAATGCCTTGGCAAGGAAGTCAATCTCAATAACGACAGTGGTAAGGAGAAGAGAAACTGCGCCCGCTCCCCACAACCACTTGTTCTGTGTCTTCATTGTGAAGATGGAGCCTTTAAGAGAACGCATATTGAAAGCGTGGAAGATCTCACACATAGACAGTGTAAGGAATGCCATAGATGTGCCGAGGGACTCTGCAGAATAGGTTCCGGCAGCAATTGCATCTGCATGATGCAGACCTGCCAACCAATAACGACCAATAAAATAAGAAGCAAGGGTTATAACTGTAACAATAAAGCCCTGATATGCTACTGCAAAGCCAACGCCACCTGCGAAGATGCCTTCCTTGGAGGAACGGGGCTTACGCTTCATAATATCTGCTTCGGGCTTTTCCATACCGAGAGCCAGTGCGGGCAGACAGTCTGTGATCAGGTTGATCCACAGAAGATGAACAGGCTGGAAGATACTGAAACCGATAAGGGTTGCAAAGAAGATGGACAAAACCTCAGAAAGGTTGGATGCCAAGAGGAACTGAATTGCCTTACGGATATTGTCATATATACGACGGCCTTCGCCGGCTGCTGAAACAATGGTTGCAAAGTTGTCGTCTGCAAGAATCATATCGGCAACATTCTTAGTAACATCGGTTCCGGTAATGCCCATACCGACACCAATATCTGCATTCTTGATAGAAGGAGCATCGTTGACGCCATCACCGGTCATTGCGGTGATCATACCCTTTTTACGCCAAGCATTGACTATACGGGTCTTATGCTCAGGCTGAACGCGGGCGTAGACCGAGTATTTTTCGACCAGGGTCTCAAACTCTTCATCGGATATATCATCAAGCTCAGCACCTGTGATAGCTTCAGATTCATCGGAGATAATACCAAGCTGCTTTGCAATGGCAATAGCGGTGTCGCGGTGGTCGCCCGTGATCATAATGGGGCGGATGCCGGCAGTTCGACATTCCTTGATTGCATCGGTAACCTCAGGACGGACGGGATCGATCATACCGTGCAGACCGAGGAAGATAAGATCCTCCTCCAAAGCCTCGGGGCTGAAGTCTGTAGGTGCTTCGGGATATGCCTTATAGCAGCCGGCAAGAACACGGAGAGCCTGATCTGCCATAGCCTTGTTTGCGGCTAGGATCTCCTGACGCTTTTCGCGGGTAAGCTCCTCGACACCATTAGCAGTCAAAATCTTGGTACAACGCTTGAGCACTTCATCGGGAGCGCCCTTTGTATACTGTTCGATTCCGTTGGGAGTGTTGTGAACGGTGGACATCATCTTACGCATAGAATCGAAGGGAGCTTCACCTATGCGGATAAATACATCCTTAAGCTCATTCTTGTTAAGACCGATCTTTACGGCATAGTTAACAAGTGCGCATTCGGTAGGCTCACCAACTGCATCTTGCTCCTGCTCGTCAAACTCGGCGTCATTACACAAAGCCATAGCGGTTGCAAGCTTGTTTTCGTTGTCTCCGTAAGTTTCAACAACAGTCATCTTGTTTTGAGTAAGAGTACCTGTCTTATCGGAGCAGATTATCTGTGTGCAACCGAGAGTTTCAACAGCGGTCAGCTTGCGGATGATGGCGTTGCGTTTGGACATATTGGTAACACCGATGGAAAGAACGATGGTAACAACCGTTGCCAGACCTTCGGGGATAGCAGCAACTGCGAGGGAGATTGCTATCATAAAGAAATCCATTACAGAATGGAAAGTAAAGCTTTCACCTGCGATCAGGGTTCGGGCAATATTAATACCGAATACGAGCACGCAGATGCCGATAACAAGATAGGTCAATATCTTGCTAAGCTGAGCAAGCTTGATCTGCAGGGGAGTCTTGCCTTCTTCAGCCATAGCAAGAGCGTCTGCGATCTTGCCCATTTCGGTCTCCATACCGGTTGCGCAGACGATTGCTTTTCCGCGTCCGTAAACAACGGTAGAGCCCATGAATACCATATTCTTGCGGTCACCGAGGGGAACATCGCCGTTGGCACCGGGAGTGAGCGTGTCAGACTTTTTGTCAACGGGAACGCTTTCACCGGTAAGGGCGGCTTCCTCGATCTTAAGGCTTGCGCATTCAATGATACGGGCATCTGCGGGAACCGCATCGCCCGCTTCGAGAATGATTATATCTCCGGGAACAAGGTCCTCGCTCTTGACAGCTATCTGTCTTCCATCGCGAATGACCTTTGATGTTGCCGCGGCTATCTCTTGCAAGGCTTCGATTGCCTTTTCAGCCTTGCTCTCCTGAACAACACCCAAAATAGCATTGATAAGAACAACAGCCATAATGATAATAACATCGGAGGGGAACTCCTTCTCAAATATTGCCAGACCTGCAGAAATAACAGCGGCAACAATGAGGATGATAGTCATAGGCTCAACCAATTGCTTAAAGAAGCGGTGGAGCAAAGACTCTTTTTTGCCTTCCTGAAGCTTATTTTTGCCGTATTGCGCTTCACGCTTTTGCGCTTCTTCGGATGAAAGACCTTGAGCGGAAGCATTGAGTGTGGCAAAAACCTCTTCTTGAGATTTAAGATAAAAACTCATTTTGAAATACCTTCCTTTGAATATATTATTTTCAATATTATCCTAAAAATTAAAAAAACTCAAACACAGGGCATGGGCTGTGCTTGAGCAAAGAAACGGGGACAAACTACACAGCGCGCAGGGCACTGAGTCTCGTTAATTAAGATATGCCAGACTTCAATAAAAAAGTCAGTGTTGTTGACATATCACACTTAAAATAGTGCAAACTACTCCCTCAAAAATAACAAGTCAATTTTACCTTATTTTCAAAAATCTGTCAATAGATATGATTTAAGTTTACGAAGCATACATAGTATATTCAAATAGTAGTAGATTAAAACCAAAAGGGGCTGCAAAAAGCAGCCCCTTTCGGTTTGGGAAAGAAAAAAGAGAAAAAGTATAAGAAAAACGCAAACAATGTTTACGCCTTCTATCAAAGGATAATTGGCAAAATAAAATTGTTCTCAATCTATCGATACTATAATACCAAAAGATCAAGAACAATGCAATAGCTAAAAAGTTACTAAATTTTGAACATTTTGCAAAATAGACCGCAAATTAAAGAATAATTTGTACCTCTCCGCTGTGTAGAGTGAGTTCAATTCCGTTGCTGAGGACGGTCAATTCACCATTGTCTTCGATGCGTAAAGCATTGGCGGTAAAGGCATTTCCGTCTTTTTCAAATGATATTTCTTTGCCAAGGAGCATCGAGCGGCTACGGTATTCGGACATAAACTCACGGCTTTTTGATGAGGTTATGTCAAAAAGATTTTCCGCAAACGAGGCGGCAAGCTTTGACTTTGATATATTCTCGGCATCAAGGCTACCTGCTAATGGGATATCAGCGGGAAAAGACTCGGTCGATATGTTGATCCCAATGCCAACTATAACTCTGTCTATATCTGCTTCGGTAAGGATACCTGCAACCTTTTTGCCGTGAAGATATAGATCGTTTACCCACTTTATCTGAACAGAAATATTACAGACATTTTCAATGGCTCGCGCAGCGGCAACGGCAGCTGCTGCAGTTAAGGTAAACTCATAAGCCTCCATAGGCGTTATGGGAAGAACCACCGACATATAAAGACCTGTACTGTCAGGAGAGTAAAAGCTTTTGCCCTGTCTTCCTCTTCCTGCGGTCTGATGCTTTGCGACAAAGATACCTTGATCTATAGATGAAAGCTTTGCTTGTGTATTTGTTGAGTCAATAGTGTCATAGACAACTATTGGTAGCGCTTTATATTTGGCACATAAATTAGCACGTATGTTATCAACTGTCAGCATAATTATTCATCCTTTGGTGACCCAAATTATAATAAGGGATATCAGTCTTCGACATCCTCATCCGACAACTGTGAGGCAATGCCTACCAAGTTGCGGAGCTTATCCATACGGAAATCAAGCTCACTGCTTAAATGAGCACATCTGAGCAATTCTTGAGCCATCTCCTCTGTGAATGAATGGTCCTTTTTGTACCTTAACTGGTGCTCCAATGTAGCCCAAGAATCCATTGCAATGGTGCGAAGCTGGATCTCCACAGTCATCAGCCGCTTTTCGTGGGCTAAAAAAATCGGCACTTTAACTATAAGGTGCAAACTGCGATATCCGTTAGGCTTTGGATTTGCAATATAATCTTTTTTTTGAACAAGGACAATATCATCCTGCTTTAAGAGTGCATCCGCAAGGTCATATACATCTTGCGGAAAGGGACAAATTACCCTTACGCCTGCGACGTCATTAATAGTATTTTCCAAAGATTCGAGAGTGATGGGCACATTAAGCCGTTGCAGCTTTTGTGCAATACTGCGTGGCTTTTTCAGGCGGGCGTGAATGCTACTTATGGGATTTCTGTCAAGCCTAAGAGAATACTCAACATTAAGGACATTAAACTTGGTCTCTATCTCCATCATAGCGCATTTGTAATACGCCATAAGCTTAGCAAAATCCATGCCGTTGCTTTTTGCCCATTCGAGCATTTCGGCATTCAGAGCAGAAAGCTGATCGTTGGATGGAAGTTTTAAAGTGTCGCTACTCATAAAAATCCCCCTTTTCTTACCTTAATAGTATCAGGATGAGCAAAAAATACAATAAATAAAGAATTACAATTCTTTTAATAAAATGCAAATTAGTTTCAACTGCAGGTAAAACGCGAGAAATTGTGTTTAGCCTTTGAAAAATAGCCACAGATACAGAAAAAGACCGTTTTAAAAACGGTCTTTTGATATGGAGCGGATTACGAGACTCGAACTCGCTACCTCCACCTTGGCAAGGTGGCGCTCTACCAGATGAGCTAAATCCGCATCAACGATTTCATATTATAGCGGCAATTTTTGAGTTTGTCAATAGTTTTTTTAAAAGTCTGAATTAAAATATTGAAAAGATAGAAAATATAATATAAAATAGAAAGGAAGTCAAAAAATGATAGAGCTTAGCAATGTATCAAAGATATACCGCCGCGGTGCAGACAGAATATACGCACTCCGCGGAGTTAATGTGAATATCGGCAAGGGTGAGATGGTCGCAGTTACCGGACCTTCGGGGTCGGGGAAGTCTACTCTTATGAATATCATAGGTTGTATAGACTCTCCAACCACGGGTGTATACAAGCTTGGTGGCGTTACGGTTTCCCGCTTGGGCGGCAAAAAGGTCACAGAACTGAGACGGGATGTCATAGGCTTCATTTTTCAGGATTTTAATCTTATTCCACACCTTGATGCGAGAAAGAATGTGGAGCTGCCACTGATGATCTCGAGGCTGTCCGCCAAGGAGCGCAGATATCGGGCTGAGCAAGCTTTAGAGATGGTGGGACTTGCCGATCGAATGAAGCACCTGCCCGCCGAGCTTTCGGGTGGTCAAATGCAGCGTGTTGCCATCGCCCGTGTTATCGCGTCGGATACTCAAGTCGTGGTTGCGGATGAACCCACGGGCAATCTTGATGTAGTCTCAGCAAAAATGATCATAGATATCCTTTGGCAGATGAATAAAGACGGGAAAACAATAGTTTTAATTACCCATGATCCCGAAACGGCAGAATCAATGCCGCGTAAGGTCGTGATAGAAAACGGAGAAATAATACAAACGGGGGATAAATACAATGCAGAGAAAAGACAAGATCAATTATTACCTTGACATCGCAAAAACTGTTCTCGAAAGAGGAACATGCCTGCGTCGAAATGTAGGCGCTATAATCGTTAAAAATGATGTTATAATCTCCACCGGATATGCGGGAGCACCCCGCGGCAGAGCAAACTGCACCGATATCGGCTTCTGCCGTCGCGAGCAGATGGGAGTTCCTTCAGGGCAGAGATATGAGCTGTGCCGTAGTGTTCACGCTGAAGCAAACTGCATTATTGCCGCACCCCGTGACGAAATGCTTGGCTCCACCCTTTATCTTGCAATGGTCGATGCAAAGACGGGCGAGATCGTTCCCACTGCATCGCCTTGCAGTATGTGCCGCCGCCTCATTATCAATGCGGGCATTGAAGAAGTAATAGTCAAAACGGGTGAGACAGAGTATAAGCGCTTCTTGGTTGACGAATGGATCGACAACGACGATACTTTACCCGAAGAAAAGGACGAATACCACGGCGACAAAAAATAAGTACATAAACACAAACGGCTTTCCGTGCAACATACCACGGAAAGCCGTTATATTATACTCTGTTTTTGCCGCCGAACTTGTCCTTTGCGCGAAGCTGATTATCAAGGATACGCTTGCGCAGACGGAGATTTTTGGGTGTGACTTCTATAAGCTCATCATCTGCAATGAACTCGATGCACTTTTCCAAGCTCATCTGACGGGGAGGAATAAGACGGAGTGCCTCGTCACTGCCTGATGCACGCATATTGGTTACGTGTTTTTTCTTGCATACATTGACATTGATGTCCTCGGGCTTGGGGGACATACCGACTATCATTCCCTCGTATACCTTGACTCCTGCCCCGATAAACAACGCGCCTCGCTCCTGGGCGTTATAAAGTCCGTAGGTGACCGCTTCTCCTGTTTCAAAAGCAACCAAAGCACCTGTATTTCTGCTTGGGATATCGCCCTTGTAGGGGACATAGCTGTCAAAGAGGGTGTTCATAACACCTTCGCCGCGGGTGTCGGTCAAAAACTCATTGCGGTAACCGAAAAGTCCGCGGGAGGGAACAAGATATTCTAATCGCATAACATCGCCATAAGGGGTCATCTGTACAAGCTCACCCTTGCGAGAGCCAAGCTTTTCCATAACCGCGCCTACATAAGCGGAGGGTACATCGCAAATGAAACGTTCGACGGGCTCCATTTTTACGCCGTTTTCTTCACGGAAAAGAACCTTAGGAGCGCCTACCATAAACTCGTAGCCTTCGCGGCGCATAGTTTCGATGAGTATGGACAGATGCATCTCGCCTCTGCCTGCAACTCTGAAGCTTTCGGTGGATTCTGTATCGGTGACGCGGAGAGATACATCCTTCAGAAGCTCGCGATAAAGCCTATCACGGAGATGACGGGATGTTACAAACTTGCCTTCGGTGCCTGCAAAAGGACCGTTATTGACCGAGAAGGTCATTTCAACAGTAGGTTCGGAGATCTTTACAAATGGCAAGGGCTCGGGATTATCTACGGCACAGATGGTATCACCGATGGTGATATCTGCAATACCCGATACACAAACTATGTCACCGCTTTTTGCGCTTTCTACGGGAACACGTTCAAGTCCGTCTATCTGATAAAGGTTGACCGCTTTGGAACGGTAGGGAGCGTGAGCATTGTGATACTCGCAGATCACGATATCACTGTTTTTATTTAGAGTACCGCGCTCGATCCTGCCTATGCAGACTCTGCCCACATACTCGTTGTAGTCTATGGATGAAATAAGCAGCTGAGCAGGACCTTCCTTATATTCAGGAGCGGGCATATGCTCAAGTATAGTATCAAGAAGAGGGAGGAGGTTTTCGTGAGGTCCTTCGGGTGAAAGAGAAGCTGTTCCGTTTCTGCCTGAGCAGAAAAGCACGGGACTGTTAAGCTGATCATCACTTGCATTAAGGCTGATGAGCAGATCGAGCACCTCGTCGATAACGCCATCGATGCGTGCATCGGGGCGGTCTATCTTGTTGATAACAACAATGACCTTGTGACCAAGCTCCAGTGCCTTTTGCAAAACAAAGCGGGTCTGTGGCATAGGACCTTCAGCCGCGTCCACAAGCAAGATAACACCATTAACCATTTTAAGAACGCGTTCGACCTCGCCGCCGAAATCGGCATGGCCGGGAGTGTCAATGACATTGATCTTGACATCCTTATATGAAATAGCGGTGTTTTTGGCAAGTATAGTAATACCGCGCTCACGCTCTAAGTCATTGGAGTCCATAACTCTGTCGGCAACGACCTGATTTTCTCTGAAAACACCGCTCTGCTTGAGCATTTCGTCAACAAGGGTGGTCTTGCCATGGTCAACGTGGGCGACAATGGCGATATTTCTTAAATCTTCACGAATCACAAAAAAACCTCTTTTCTCCGCGACTTGATTAAAATACGATTAAGACACTTTATTTTAAGCCTTAAAGTAGAGTTTTGTCAAATATATTTATTGAAAAATCCTATCATTTTTAGTATATTGTATAGAGATGTAATATAAAGAGAGAAAGGAAGGTAGCTATGAAGGAGCTATTTCAGTTATTTGCCTCCTTTGCCAGGATAGGTGCTTTAACCTTTGGCGGGGGATATGCTATGCTGCCCATGCTTCAAAAGGAAGTTGTTGAAAAACATAAATGGGCAACCGAAGAGGAGCTTATGGATTATTATGCCATAGGTCAGTGTACCCCCGGTGTTATTGCCGTCAATACCGCAACCTTTGTGGGACAGTCGCAAAGAGGAACTTTGGGTGCAGTATTTGCAACGGCAGGAATCGTTTTCCCATCATTTGTAATAATTTCGCTTATTGCAACCGTATTGACAAACTTTTCTCATATTCCCGAGGTTAAATACGCCTTTGCGGGAATCAGAGTATGTGTCTGTGTCCTTATTCTCAATGCGGTAATAAAGCTGTTTAAAAAATCTGTTCCCGATGTGGTGGCAGGTATTATTTTTGCAGTGGTACTGCTTGCATCGGTCATATTTGATGTTTCCCCCATACTTATCGTTCCTATCGCAGCAGTGATAGGAATCGGAGTTCAGTTGTGGAGGTGTAAGCAGAAATGATCTTTCTTCAATTGTTTTGGGAGTTTTTCAAAACAGGACTTTTTGCGGTAGGCGGCGGAATGGCGACCGTTCCGTTCCTTTATGATATGGGTGAGCGTATGGGCTGGTTTACCGATGCCCAGCTTGCCGATATGATCGCAGTTGCCGATTCCACACCCGGACCCATCGGTGTGAATATGGCTACCTATGTAGGGTACACTTCTGTGAGCGAAGCCTTAAACTCAACCCTTATGGGCGTTTTTGGTGCACTTGTGGCAACATTTTCATTGGTCTTACCCTCGGTAATAGTTGTTCTCATTGTCGCAAAAGTTCTTAAGGCGTTTAAGGATAATTTCTATGTCAAATCCGCATTTTACGGACTGCGCCCTGCGTCAACGGGACTTATCACTGCGGCAGGCTGCACTGTTGCGGCGATCGCATTGCTCAATATTGATCTTTTCAAAGAAACGGGAAAGTTTTTAGATGTGCTGAATATCCCTGCGCTGATACTTGCGGCGGTGTTGATAGTCTTGACAAATGTCAAGGGAATCAAAAAGCTGCACCCCGTTGTATTCATTGCATTTTCCGCAATAGTGGGTATTGTCTTTAAGTTTGGAGCTTAACATAGTGCAAAAAGATAACTTTTATAAAAACGTTTTTCGGCTTGCAATTCCCGTAGCAACTCAGAATATGCTCTCGACCTGCGCCAATCTTGTAGATACGGCAATGGTTGCGAGCCTCGGTAATGCTGAAGTCTCTGCGGTGGGAGTATCCGGAAAATGGATGTTTCTTATTAATATTATGGTGTTGGGAATAGGTGCGGGAGCGAGCGCGCAGATATCCCAATATTACGGTGCGGATGAAAAGGAAAACATGAAACGCACCCAATGTACGGCGCTGGTTTTTTGTATTGGTGTGGCACTTGTTTACCTCCTTGCTGCACTGCTGTTTCCTCGTCAGCTAATAGCCGTATTTAACGATGAGCCGGAGGTTATTAAGGCAGGTGTGGAGTATATCCGCATCGCAGCTTTGGGGGTAATACCCTTGGCAATAGCAAATATTTGTGCCGTAGCCCGTCGCTCGGTAGAGGATGTAAAGGTTCCTATGTACATCGCGGGGGTATCGGTTTTGATAAATACCTGCTTGAATTATACTTTCATTTACGGTAATTTTGGAGCCCCTGCTCTCGGTGTCAAGGGTGCGGCATTAGCTACAACCATTTCCCTTACTTTTCAGGCTATCGCTTTTATCACTATAGGAATAGTCAAAAAACATTTCAGTATTATTGCTTTCAAAAGTATAGGGGATATCAGCAGAGACTTTGTCAAAAAGTTTATGAAGATCTCCTTGCCCGCTGTATTTAATGAAGAAATATGGGGTGGAGGAATTATGATATGTGCTGCTATATTTGCCCGTCAGGGAAGTGATAATTACGCAGCATATACAATCTTTGACTCGGTATCCAGCATTACCTTTATTTTCTTCCAGGGACTTGGCGCGGCGAGCGCGGTGCTTATCGGTAAGACGGTAGGTGCGGGTAAGCTCAATGAAGCATACGATATGGCGAAAAAGTTTATGATAGCGACACCTATTTTGGGACTTATCGCAGGTGGATTGCTGATTGCGTTGCGTAAGCCCATACTTATGCTGTTTGATATTGAGACAATGTCGGCAAGAATGACAGTGGAGACACTTATCATAATATTCGGCATATGGCTTGGAATGAGAATGATATCTTATACCGGTGTTTGCGGCATATTCCGTGCGGGCGGCGACTCAAAGTTTGGAGTTTATTTGGATCTTATAGGTCTGTATTGTTTTGCGATTCCTGCTGTGCTTATCGCGGCATATTTGTTTAAAGCGCCCTTCGTGGTTTTGGTTGCCACAATGATGATAGTTGAAGATTCTGCAAAGGTACCAATAACATTGTACTATTTGCGCTCAAGAAGATGGATAAAAAGGATCACCCAATCGAGTCATACAAGCGAGGATCAAAATGTTTAAAAGATTTTTGAGCTATTATAAGCCCCACAAAAAAATATTTGCCCTTGATATGTTGGCATCCCTTGCGGTGTCAATGATAGGTGTTCTGTATCCTATGATGACACGTACGATGCTGAATGACCTGATACCCAACCGAAAATATAGCCTTATCATTATTTTTGGCGTATCCCTTTTGGCCGTCTATATAATCAGGATGTTGCTTGATTATTTTATTCAGTATCAGGGACATATGATGGGCGTGAATATGCAGGCGAGAATGCGCAGTGATATGTTTAATCATCTTGAAAAACTGCCGTTTAGCTTCTTCGATAATCACGAAACGGGAAAAATAAAGTCACGCTTGACCAATGACTTGACCGATATCAGTGAGCTTGCCCATCACGGACCTGAAAGTGTAATAATCGCCACTATAACGGTCGTTGTTTCATTTGCATATCTTGCAACCATAAATATATGGCTTGCACTGATAGTATTTTTATGTGTGCCTATTCTCATTGTGGTGGCGGTCATAACTCGAAAGAAAATGACCGAAGCTTTTAGAGAGAGCCGCCGCTCTGTGGCGGAAATAAATGCCGCATTGGAAAGCAGCATTTCAGGAATAAGGGTCACCAAAGCATTTACCAATTCCGAGAAAGAATCGGAAAAGTTTGAAAAGGGAAATGAGCGCTTTAAGGAAGCACGCAGAAGCTCATACAAGGCGATGGGAGAGTTTCACTCCTCCACCACATTCGTCACCAATGTATTCAATGTTGTGGTGCTTATTTCGGGTGGTCTGTTTATGTATGCGGGAGAGATAAGCTTTGCGGATTACTCTGCGTTTGTTGTTTCCATCGGTCTGTTTTTAAATCCCATAAATACAGTTATCCGCTTTATGGAAATGTTTCAAAACGGAGTTGCGGGATTTGAAAGATTTGTGGAAATTATGGACACTCCCGTGGAGAACGACGGCGGAAAGATAGACGCTGCCCGACTCGAGGGCAAAATTGAGTTTAAGAATGTTTCTTGCAGCTACGACAATAACAGAAAGGTCTTAAAGTCAGTAAACTTAAGCGTTGACAAGGGAAAGACCTTTGCACTTGTTGGACCCAGTGGAGGCGGTAAAACCACCATATGTCATCTGATTCCGCATTTTTATGATGTCAGCGAGGGTACAATTTACATTGACGGAATGGATATAAGAGATCTTTCCCTTGCATCCTTGCGCCGCAATATAGGTATCGTTCAGCAGGATATATATCTGTTCAATGCAAGTGTCCGTGATAACATTCTCTACGGAAGGCTTGATGCTACCGAGGAGGAGATAATCGAGGCGGCAAAGCGTGCAAATATCCACGACTATATAATGACGATGGAGAATGGATATGATACCGTGATAGGTGAGCGCGGCGTGCGGCTTTCCGGCGGACAAAAGCAAAGACTTTGCATTGCAAGAGTGTTTTTGAAAAATCCTCCGATACTGATTCTGGACGAAGCGACAAGTGCATTGGATAATGCTACAGAGATACTGATTCAGAAGTCTCTCGATGAGCTGTGTATCGGAAGAACTACTTTGGTGGTCGCGCATAGGTTATCAACTATTAAGAACGCTTCAGAAATTGCCGTGATCGACGACGGAAAGATAATTGAGCAGGGAAGTCACGAGGACCTGCTTGCCAATAACGGAATGTATGCCGAGCTTTATAACAAACAATTTAAAGAATAAATGTATAAAACAGCCTGTGTAAAAACAGGCTGTTTTATACATTTTTACGATATCCCTCAATGTGAATGACCCTTAAGCGGCGGAATCGGTAGCTGCTAAGCGGTCGCATGTCTGCATCATAGCTATGAGCGGCAATAAGTATATTGTCAGGCGTGGGCCTGCCGTTTATCTTCACTACAACGGGGGAGTGGTGAAATATATCTTTGTCAATAGCAAGCTGGATTATATCTCCCGGCTCTGCTTGATATAAAGGTACCTCTGCACCAAACGGTCCCACGCCCTTGTTCGTAGTTATAAAATTATATAGATATTGCACTCCCGTCCAGGATGCGGAGCGGTCATTAGTATTTATATAAAACCAACCATACACAGGTGTGTAGTTCATTATTCCTGTGCCTGCGAATATTACTTGACTTGCAAAGTTTGTACAGTCTCCGCCTATTGGGGAAAAATCATAAAACGCGGGATTTCTGCCGAATGCCCATTTGTGGGCATAATCTACAGCTTTGGTTCGATCATAGTCAAATATTTCTAACATAAAAAGGCATCTCTCCTCAACACAGTGTATGAGGGAAGATGCCCTAATGTGCTTTTACATTCCAAAACCGCCGTCAACGCCTAAGACCTGACCGGTGATAAACTCAGCTTCTGCCAAGAACAAGGCGGCCTTTGCGATCTCTTCGGGCTGACCGACTCTGCCGAGTGGAGTTTCATCCGCCAAAGCCTTTAAGTCGTAGCAACGGCTCATATCCGTGTCAATAACACCGGGAGCAATACAATTTACTCGTATTCCGGAGGGTGCTACTTCCTTTGAAAGACCAAGTGTAAGACCGATGATTCCTGCCTTTACTGCAGAGTATGCGACCTCAAAAGATGCACCCTTGACACCCCACACAGAAGAAATGTTAATGATACATCCGCTGTGGTTGCGTATCATTTGGGGAAGAACGGCTCTTGAACAATAGATCGAACCATCAAGGCATACGCCGCGAAGCTCGTCCCACTGCTCATTGCTGAGGTCAGTCAAAAGTCCCGCTACCGAGATTCCCGCATTATTGATAAGTATATCTATCGTGCCGAAGCGTTGCTGCGCCCAATCTACGAGAGCTTTTACCTGAGATGCATCGGAAATATCTGCCTTGAAGCAATCAGCATCGCAGCCTTGTGCCTGAAGCTCCGAAACAAGAGCTTTTGCCATATCTTCGCTTTTATTATAATCTATTGCAACTTTATAGCCTGCTTTTGCAAACTCACGGGCACAAGCGTTTCCAATGCCCCGTGATGCGCCGGTTATAAGAACTGTCTTGCTCATACAGTCACCCCACTGAGTTTTTATATAGTATAACATATACCTTTAAAAAAAGCAAAACCGATATGACATTATATTTGTCATATCGGTGTGCGTTATCAGGCGTGACTTCTGTCTCTGAGATTTCGGAACAAAAGGGTGATACACCAGAGGCCTGCTACAAATACGAGACCATAGACGATACGGCTGAAAACTGCGCTTTGACCGCCGAAGAGCCAAGCCACCAGATCAAACTGGAAAAGGCTGATAAGGCCCCAATTTATTGCTCCGATTATAGTAAGAGTAAGTGCTGTTTTATCCATTTTAAAACCTCCTTTAAAATATCTTTCCACATTTTTTTATAAATGATACATTTTATATAAAAGTATGCTATAATATTTTTAACCCGAGAAACGGAGATGATTTTTATGCTTACAGATATGCACAATCACACATATGCATCCTTTGACGGAAAACAGTCTGTTGCCGATGTCTGTGTTGCTGCTGAAAAAGCGGGAGTTGGCATCATTGCTGTGGCGGAGCACTTCGATTGTGATGCCCGAGGCGGAATGGAGCATTTTCCCAAGCACTTTGAGCAGTGGCTTCGTGATACCGAAAAAGCAAAAAGAGAATACAATGGCAGAGTGCAGCTCCTGCGCGGAGTTGAAGTTGGACAACCTCATGTGTTCTTAAAAGAAGCTCGCCAGATCATCAATGCTGCGGATTATGATGTCATAATCGGAAGTTTGCACGATGTCAGCGGCGGCAGAGATATTTATTTTATGAATATAGATGATGTTGATGCGTTTTTTGAAGAGTATTTTACCGAAATGCTTCAAATGATCGGCACCCGCGTTTTTGATATTTTGGGACATATAGATTATCCTGTCCGCGTTCTTAAAGAGAAGCTGAATGGTGATCCATCTCTTAAAAGATGGGAAAGCCTGATAACACCCTGCCTTAAGGCGCTTATAGACAACGGGATAGCTCTGGAGTTCAGCACAGTTCTTTCCCGCTGTTGGGCGGAGACCTTTGGCATAGAGCCTTGGTTGCTTGAAAAATATAAAAAGCTTGGCGGAGAAATGGTCACATTGGGTAGCGATGGCCATGTACCTGAGCTGACCTGCTTCGGAATAGAAAAAGCAAGCAGGGTGCTTAAAGATTGCGGATTTGACAAGACGACTGTTTTTGTGGACCGCAAACCGCAGTTTATACTCATATAATATAGGTGATAGTATGGATAAAGTATTTCTTGCCCGTTGTGAAGATTATGACTATGACAGAGTAGAGCAGAATGTGAGGAGGATATTTGATTCCTTTGGCGGTGCTGAGGCTATTCTGCGTGGAGGAAAAAGGGTCACGGTAAAGGTTAATTTACTTCTTCCCAAAAAGCCCGAGGATGCGGCTACTACCCATCCGGCAGTTGCGGCAGCAGTTGCAAAATATTTTGTGGCGGCGGGTGCGGAGGTTACCATTGCAGACAGCCCGGGCGGACCTTATAATACCTTGTCTATCAATAAAGTATATGATGCTTGCGGAATGCGCGAGGCTGCCCGTCTTAGCGGAGCTATGCTTAATGCCGATATGGGGTCTCAGGTAAAAACCGTTGAGACCGAGTCGGGCAAACGCGCATTTGATCTCATCAATCCCGTAGTCAATGCAGATGTAGTTATCAGTGTTGCTAAGATGAAGACACACTCACTGGCATATTTTACCGGAGCGGTTAAAAATATGTTCGGCACCATTGCGGGGCTTAACAAAGCGGTCTACCACGCCAATTTGCCCAAGGTCGAAGATTTTTCCGAGATGATAGTCGACTTATGCAGAGCTACGGCACCTGCTTTTTCTATAATTGATGGTATTGTTGGTATGGAAGGTGACGGTCCTTCTGGCGGCAAACCGAAGCATGGTGGAGTTATCATTGGCTCAGATAATCCCTTTGCCGCAGATGTGGCTGCTATGCGATTCTGCGGACTTGATGAGAATAACTCACCAATACATCGCAGAGCGGAGAGCCTTGGTCTTGTATCTGCAGAGCAGGAGCATATCGGTGACGATGCTGCTCCACTTGCCGACCCCTTCATTCCCGCGATGCAGGATAAGGTTATGTGGAAAGCGGTCGCACGCATTCCCAAGCCTGTTTCAAGAATAGTGGGTAAGCATTTCAGACCCTATCCTGTTATTACCGACCGATGCGTTGGCTGCGGAATCTGCGCAGAGGCGTGCCCCGGTAAGGCACTTGAGGTTATTAATAAAAAAGCGGTGCTTACTAAAAAGAAGTGTATAAAGTGCTATTGCTGCCACGAATTGTGCAGAATAAAGGCAATAGATATGAGGTGAGTATATGGAATGCAGAGCCTGTGCAAAGCTTAATTTGTATTTGGATATAACCGGTATTATGCCTGATGGCTATCACGCACTGCGTTCGGTAATGCAGAGTATCGATCTTTATGATACGGTCAAGGTGGAGAAGGCAGACACAATACGGCTGACAGTTGATAAAAAATACATACCCACCGATGAGCGTAATACGGCATTCAAGGCGGCAAAGGCTTTTTTTGAAGCAACAGGCATCCAAGGCGGTGCGGAAATATTTATTAAAAAGATAATTCCCGTGGGTGCGGGAATGGCGGGCGGCAGTGCGGATGCTGCCGCTGTTCTGAATCTCCTTAATATATTGTATGGTATGCCGCTGTCGGCGGAGGAATTGAGCGATGTCGCACTCAAAGTAGGAGCGGATGTGCCGTTTTGCCTTGAAGGCGGAACGATGCTTGCAGAGGGCAAGGGAGAAAAACTTACCCCACTTCCCAAGCTTGCAAAATGCTTTTTTGTGGTGGTAAAGCCTTTCTTTTCCGTCTCTACAAAAGACGCATATAAAATGTTTGATGAGCAGGGGGGAGACTGTCCTAATGTGGATGGTATTCTTTCGGCTCTCGAACAAAGAAATATACATCAGGTATGCTCTTCAATGGGCAATGATCTCGAAAGATGCATTGCATCAAGACATCCCGAGATAAACGAGATAAAGGACAAGCTTATTGGGCTTGGCGCCATCGGTGCAATGATGACGGGGTCCGGCTCGGCGGTGTTCGGAGTTTTTGAGAATATGATTCAAGCACAACAGGCGGCGGACAAAATGAGAGCACCAAAGCGCAGAGTTTTTGTTTGTCGACCGGTATAATTTGGAAAACAGCTGAATAAAATAGTTACCGCCTGTCAAGAATATCCTTGAATATTTTTGATAGGCGGTATTTAATATGAAAACAAAGTTTCAAAAATGGGAAATTGCCCTGCTTGTAGGATTTATGGTTGCGTTGATGCTGGCGGCGCCACTTACAGTTCAAGCGGATATTTCCGAAAAGCTTACTCGGCTTCACGTGGTGGCGAACTCCGACAGTGATGAGGATCAGGCTTTAAAGCTTAAGGTGCGCGATGCGGTGCTAAAAGCATCGGAAGGTTATGAAGTAGTTACCAACGAGCTGTTGGAAAAAATGGAGAGTGCCGCAGAGCAATGCGTGACAGATGAAGGCTATAATTATGATGTGGATGTATCACTTGGCGAAATGTGGTTTGATACAAGGGAGTACGAAGGCTTTTCTCTTGCCGCCGGCATGTATGATGCTGTGAAAGTGAAGATAGGCTCGGGTGAAGGCAAAAACTGGTGGTGCGTTGTTTTTCCGCCTCTTTGTGCTGCGGTCAGTGAAAAGCAGCTCGAAAGCACTGCAAAGCATGCGGGACTGACGGGAAACGAAGTGTCATTCATATCTAAGAATGGTACTACCTATGTGTTCGGATTTAAGATTGCCGAACTGTGGGGAAGGGTGTCGAAAGCACTAAAAAAATAGAAAGAAAAAAACTTTGAAAAAAGTTGAAAAAAAGTGTTGACAAAGCGAAACAGTCGTGTTATTATAAACAAGCGCCTGAGAGAACGGGGTCAAAAAACGCCGGACTTGATGAAGGCGAAAAAGCACTTTGTAAATTAAACAACACCATTTAAGAACAAGGAACCCTGAGATTTTATTGAGGTTTGAAAGTACTTTTCAAAACCAAGTAACGAAAGCCAAATCGAGCTTTAAAAAGGTTTTAAGACTACGGTCTTGAGATACCATTTTTAGAGAGTTTGATCCTGG
>JAFQUM010000036.1 GCA_017408485.1 Clostridia bacterium
GGCTTTTCAGTCAGTGTATACAAAAATACAATAAACTGACCCGATTTTATAAAACACACCCAATCGATTCCCCACCAAGAAGAGGGTGAATAATGAAAACATAATGCTAATATATTAAATACTCAATAGTTGCAATTTTTGCCGCGGTGACCGACATTTTTTCATTAAACAAAAGAAAGCACCCGCGGGTGCTTTCTTTTGTTATCTTGTATTGTTTTACTTAACGCTTACATAGAGGGGATAGCCGTAGCCAAAGCCGGTAACATATTGACTGTCCTTGGTGGGAAGAACGATCTTATTGCTGAACAGCTTCTTGCTGGGGGTCTCATATACGGGGACTATAAGACGCTCTTTAAGGATTATTTCTTCCATCTGATAGCAAAGCTCAAGTTTCAGGCTGTTATCGTTGTTTGCTTCCAAAGATGTTGCGCGTGCATAAAGCTCATCATATTTGGGATTGCTGTAGGGGATTCTGGGGGGATTATAATCAGAGGTGAAATATACAAAGCTTGCGGCGGGGTCGGTAGCATCGGGAAGCAGGGAGCCGATACACATCTCATAAGAGGTGGGGTTTGCGGGGTTCCAACGGCGGAGCTGCAGGGTCTGACCTGCGGGAACAGCTCTCAGGTTGGATGTAAGCTTGCCCTGGAAGATCGTGTTGTACTGCTCCTGAAGTATCTCAAAGATAGCACGGGTACGGGGGGTTATTTCAGAATACATCATTTCCAGAGTTGCGCTGGTCAGATCACACTCTTCCAAAGCCTTAAGGAAATATTCGTTTGCAAGTGTGGCGTTAAATGCCTTCTCGGGGGTGTCGATAAAATCGGTAGCACCGGGCATATCGATATAACGTGCGCCGGTTGCGGGATCGCCTACGACGCCTCTGCGGATATAGCGTGTTACAGGCTCGCCGCCCACATAGTTACAAATGGTGGTGCGGTCGGTACCATAGTACAGAGCGTGACGGAAATTGAGCTTTCCAAGCAGATTGTTCTGACGGGGATTACCTGTATTGATGAACATATACATCAAAGAGTCATCATAATAGCTGTGTACGCGGGGATCTTCGGCATATGCTTCCCAATCGGTATAAGCAAGGTCGACAGAGTCGATCTCACCCTGGAGGAACAGCTCCAATGCAGTCTGTGAATCGGGGATAGCGATAAAGTTTACACCTTCGATCTTGATCTTGTCAGCGTGAACAAAGTCAGGGTTACGCTCGATAACGACCTTACTGTCATTGATCCATTCCTTAAGAATGAAAGGACCGGAGCACATAAACTTATCAGCGGTCATGCCGTATTCGGTATATGTACCATCGTCGCCCATCAGTTGATCATACATACCCTTATGGACTATCATACCAACACCGCAGCAGATAGAAACGTTCAGCTGAGAGCTGGGCTTGGAAAGAGTGAACTCCAATGTGTTATCGTCGATCTTCTTAATGCCTACCTCTTCCCATTCGACCTTGCCTGCGTTATAATCGGAAGCGCCGGCGACCATAAACTTATCACTGTTGGTGATCATTCCTGCACTCAGGTTGACCTGATTGGGATCAAGCAGCATCTTATATGTATGAACAACATCATCCACGGTAACGGGGTCACCGTTTACAAACTTACAGCCTTCGCGGATCTTTATATGCCACACCTTGCCTTCTTCATCCATCTGAATGGGCAGATCTTCTGCCAGCTCGGGTAGAAACTCATAAGAATCGCCGGACTCAGAAAGATACTGACGGTAAAGGCTGATGGAGCAGGCGCGTGTGACGGTCCATTCGGGAGAGTTACTGGTAACAAAAACATTCAGGGTGGTGGGCAGAGCGGGAAAATAGTCGTTTACCCAACCGGAGGGCTTGCCGCTTTCTTCTTGCTTCTTGGAAGAGCAGCCTGCAAAAGCGCCAATGAGCATCAAAACTGCCAGAAAAAGTGCCAAAAGTTTTTTCATACGTTGTTTTCTCCTCTCGAAAATGTAGGGGAGTACCCCTTTGATTACCATTGTAATGCAACAGTGAACAAAAAGCAATAGGTGACGGATATTTTTACACAAAAACCTGAAAAATATATATGAAATTATTCGAAAAAATATATATTTTAAACTTAAGATAACAATCTCTTAATAAATCGTTGCGGAACGCGAAACCATTTCTCTTGTCTTTTCACTGTGAAGCTTTGTGTGCCATCGTAGGGGAGGGGTCACCCCTCCCGCGGGAGGCGGAAAACCTTCCCTACAAGCTTCGGCGAGTAGCGACACATATTCCTTTATCTTTTCTCTCTTATTCGTTAACTAAAAAAGCAAGCACCCACAGGTGCTTGCTTTTCATATATTCAGTTTTTCAGGCTTTGCAAGGGAGCGGGCAATCTTCCGCCGCGGTTGATAAATACTGCGGGGGAGTGCTTGTTTACTGCCATAACGGGACCGCCGCCAAGCAGACCGCCCCAATTAAGCTCCTCGCCGATTCCTTTGCCGATTGCGGGGATAACTCTTACTGCGGTGGTCTTTGAATTGACCATACCGATAGCCGCCTCATCTGCGATGATTCCCGAAATGACCTCTGCGGGGGTATCACCGGGAATATTTATCATATCCAGACCGACCGAGCAAACGGCGGTCATAGCTTCAAGCTTTTCAATAGTCAAAGCGCCGCTGCGTGCCGCGTCGATCATTCCCGCATCCTCGGTCACGGGAATAAATGCGCCCGACAGACCGCCAACGTGGGAAGATGCCATAACGCCGCCCTTCTTGACTGCGTCATTAAGCAATGCAAGGCAGGCTGTAGTTCCTGCAGCTCCGCAGCTTTCAAGTCCCATTTCTTCAAGAATGTGGGCAACCGAGTCGCCGATGGCGGGAGTGGGAGCAAGGGACAGGTCAACTATTCCCGCTTCAACACCCAAACGGGAGGAAGCCTCTCTTGCCACAAGCTGACCCATACGGGTTATCTTGAAGGATGTCTTTTTGATAAGGTCTGCGACCTCGGTAATGCTTGCTTCCTTGCCCAGCTTATGAAGAGCCGCACGCACAACACCGGGGCCCGATACGCCAACATTGATAACGCAATCCGCTTCGCCTACACCGTGAAAAGCACCCGCCATAAAGGGGTTATCCTCGGGAGCATTGCAGAATACCACCAGCTTTGCTGCGCCGATGCATTCCTGATCCTTTGTCAGCTCTGCGGCGCGGCGCACCACCTGACCCATCAGCTTGACGGCATCCATATTGATGCCCGCTTTGGTTGAGCCGATGTTGACTGATGCGCAGATGTGCTGGGTCTGTGCAAGCGCCTCGGGAATGCTTTCGATGAGCTCGCGGTCACCGTGGGCAAAGCCCTTTTGCACCAATGCACTGTAGCCGCCGATAAAGTCAACGCCCACTGTGCGGGAAGCCTTTTCCAATGTCAATGCAAACTTGACCAAGTCAGCATTGGGGCAGGCGGCGGCAAGCATTGCGATAGGTGTTACCGAAATACGCTTGTTGATTATGGGAATGCCGTATTGGGTCTCGATATCCTTACATACGGGCACAAGATTTGCGGCATAGGTGGTTATCTTTTTGTATACCTTGTCGCAAGCCTTATCTATGTCGCTGTCGATACAATCAAGAAGCGAGATACCCATAGTTACTGTACGGATATCAAGGTTCTCGTCCTGTATCATAGAGATGGTCTCTAAAATATCTTTGGTATTGATCATTTTTTACCTCACACCTGGGTTTTGATACTTTCGGTGTGAATACATCGTAATGGTCACTCGCCGTGCAAAAAGCACTGTCTTCATTCCCATTACTCGTCTCGCACCGAAATTATTCAAAACGTTTGAAAATTATAGTTTTATATTCTGTGCATGGAATTAAATATCTCTTCATGCATAACGTGAACGCTGAGACCTTGCTCCGCTCCTATCGCCTTTGCGGCATCTGCGAAAGAGGCAAAGCTTCCGCTGAGCTTGTCTATCTCGCAAAGCATTATCATACAGAACAGATCCTGCATGACCGTCTGTGTAACATCGATGATGTTGACATTCTTCTCTGCACAAAGGGTGGAGACCTTTGCAAGGATACCCACCGTGTCCTTACCAACAACAGTAATTACTGCACGCATTTTATTTACCTCCAAAGGGATTAATTATATCAGAATCATTATAACATAATTTTAAAAATAAACAATACAATTCCGTCGGATTTGCCACGGCTCACTCATTGAGGGAGCAGTCATTTTCGCAGAAAATGACTGAGGGAGTTCCGAAGCTCTTCGTTCTTCAATGCAAAGCACTTGTAGGGACTTACCGTCCTCGACTGACCGTGGGACGCAGTGGGCTGCGTCCCCTACAATCTCGTCGCGGTACGCGACACCTTAACATTTGCGGAGCAAATATTTCATCCGCAGAATGCGGATTTCATCTTTTGCCAGAGGCAAAAGATTTCACTGCGAGCGAAGCGAGCCTATTCTGTTTTTCTTATGCCAATATGCTTCCGTCGCCGCGGTCGGGAAGTATGCAAACAAGAGTTTTTCCTGCGTTTTCTGCCCGCTGTGCCACTACCACCGCGGCGGCAAGTGCGGCGCCCGAGCTGATTCCGCAGACAATGCCCTCGGTCTTGGCTATCATGCGGCAAAGGTCCTTTGCATCGGCGGTGCGAACACGGATGACCTCGTTGAGCAGATAGGTGTTGAGCATAGGGGGAATAAAACCTGCACCGATCCCCGTCATACTGTGTATGCCGCTTACTCCGCCCGAAAGCACGGGGGACTCGGCAGGCTCAACGGCAATGACCGAGCATTCGGGAGAGTTGCGCTTTATGACCTCACCGCAGCCCGTGATGGTCGCGCCCGTACCCACTCCCGCAACAAGAATATCTATATTTCCAAGCCCGTCGATTATTTCAACGGCAGTGCTGTCGCGGTGGGCATCAACTGCATCCTCACACTCAAAAAAGTCAAACACATAGGCATTTCCAAGCTTGACACGGAGAGTCTCCGCCGCCTGCTTGGTGGCAATGGTTCCGCCGCTTGCGGGGGTGGCAAAAACCTTTGCGCCGTACAGCTTTACGGCATTGACCCGCGCAGAGGGAGTGTCATCGGGCATAACGATAACGCAATCAAGCCTATAAGCGGCGCAGACCATAGCAAGTGAGATGGCACTGTTTCCGCCCGTTGCCGCAATGACCGTACTGTCACGGCTGAGAGTACCTCGCTCAAGAGCATTTTTTATCATATACAGCGCGGTGCGGTCTTTTACGCTTCCGCTTGGGTTAGACCCCTCCACCTTGGCGTAAATATTCGCCTTGCACCCGAAAGCTCTTGTCAGCTTGGGAAGAAGGATAAGGGGAGTATTTCCCACAAGCTGAAGTATATTGTTTTTCACATATGCCATCTTTTTCACCTCTCTGAAGAAAAAGTCGTAATATTTCTAAAAAACTATATTGTGTATCGCTATAATATCCTTGAAAAATGCCTTCTTCGATGATATTATAGATTTAATTATAATAATACAATAAAAATGTTATTATGACAAGTAACCAAAAAATAAATAGGAGGTAAGACACATGCACAAGAAGTTATTTATCCCCGGTCCTGTTGATGTTCGCGCAGATGTTCTTGAAAAAATGGCAACACCTATGATCTCCCACAGAGGCAAGGCAGCCACCGCTCTGCAAAAGGGCATAAGCGAAAAGCTGCAAAAGGTTTTCCAGACGAAGAACACCATCGTTCTGTCAACTACTTCAGGCTCAGGTCTTATGGAAAGCGCCATCCGTTGCTGTACAGCTAAAAAGGCCGCAGTATTTTCCATTGGCGCATTTGGTGACAGATGGTATAAAATGGCTACTTCCAACGGCGTTCCCGCAGACAAGTTCCGCGCTCCCGACGGTCAGGCAACCGACCCCAAGCAGGTCGACGAGGTTTTGGCAACCGGCGAATATGATCTGGTCACCATCACCCACAACGAGACCTCAGTCGGTATTATGAATCCCATTGAGGAGATCGCCGCAGTTATCAAAAAGTATCCCGATGTCATCTTCTGTGTTGACACCGTAAGCTCCATGGGCGGCACAAATATTCCCGTTGATGAGCTGGGCATTGATTTCTGTATCACTTCCACACAGAAGTGCCTTGGTCTCCCTCCCGGAATGGCTATCGCTTCTGTTTCCGACCGCGCTTATGAACGCGCAAAGACAGTTCCCAACCGCGGTCTGTACCTCGATATCGTTGAGATAATGGATAAGGTAAGAGTGGATGACAAGTATCAGTATCCCTCCACACCTTCTTTGGCTCATATGTTTGCCCTTGACTATCAGCTTGACCTGATGCTCAAGGAAGGCTTAGAAAACCGCTACGCCCGTCATATTGAGATGGCAAAGGTAGTCCGCGCTTGGGCAAAGAAGTATTTTGCTATCTTCTCCGACGAAAGATATCTTTCCAACACCCTGACCACCATTGCCAATACCCGCGGCATTTCTGTTGCCGACCTTAACAAGAAGCTTGCTGAGTATGGCTATGAGATCTCCAACGGCTATGGCGCTCTTAAGGAAAAGACCTTCCGTATCGCCCATATGGCTGATATGGATATGGAGACCTTGCAGGGTCTGCTTCGCACCATTGAGAAGGTTCTGGAGCTGTAAAAGCATAGGACGCGAGATATTGACAACTTGATCAATAATAAGGAGACGAAATTATGATAAGAGTACTTGCATCAGACGGAATGGAGGCTTCCGCGGTTGCAAAATTGCGTGAGCTGGGTTATGAAGTGGTTGAGCAATTCTATGAACCCGAAGAGCTTGCCCAAAAGGTAAAGGAGTATGACGTTTTGGTCGTCCGCTCCGCAACCAAGGTGCGCGTTCCTGTCATTGATTCTGCCGCAGATGGCGGCAAGCTTAAGCTGGTCATCCGCGGAGGTGTGGGCGTTGACAATATCGACGTCAAGTATGCCGAAGAAAAGGGCATCACAGTTCGCAATACCCCCAACGCAAGCTCCGCATCGGTTGCCGAGCTTGCTATCGGACATATGTTTTCACTCTCCCGCTTTATCGGCATAGCCAATGCCACAATGCGTGAAGGCGCTTGGAATAAGAAAAAATACGAGGGTACCGAGATCGCAGGCAAGACCTTGGGACTTATCGGTATGGGCAGGATCGCAAGGGAGACTGCAAAGCGGGCTTACGCTTTGGGAATGAAGATAATCTACACCCGCCGCAGCGGCAAATGCTGTGAGCTGCCCGAGGAGTGGAAGTATGTTTCCATGGATGAACTGCTGAAGAGTGCTGATTTCGTATCTCTGCATATGCCTGCTCCCGCAGACAAAAAGCCCATATTCACCAAAGAAGTTTTCGAAATGATGAAGCCCACCGCTTTCCTTGTAAACACCGCCCGTGGTGTTCTCATTGACGAGGATGCTCTGTGCGACGCTCTTGACAACGGCACCATTGCAGGCGCTGCATTGGATGTTTTTGCTGAAGAGCCCACCAAGAATGAGCGCCTTTGCAAGCATCCCAAGGTCTCCATTACTCCCCATATCGGCGGCAGCACCAAGGAGGCTCAGAGCAGAATAGGTGAGGAGATCGTTGATATCATAACCGGCTTCTTCAAATAATTTCCCGGAGGTTTTTAAAATGGCAAAAGTAAGACCATTCAAGGCTATTCGCCCCGCTCCCGCCTTGGCGGATAAGGTTGCGGCATTGCCTTATGATGTTATGTCCTCAGCCGAGGCAAGAGAAATGGTAGTGGGCAACCCCTACTCCTTTCTCCATGTAGACAAGGCTGAGATAGATCTGCCCCTCGGCACCGATCTTTACGCACCCATCGTTTACGAGACCGCAAAAAATAACCTTTACAGAATGATAGAGGAAGGCACATTTATCACAGATGACAAGCCTTGCTTCTATGTATATCGTCAGATAATGAACGGCAGAGCTCAGACCGGCATAGTAGGCTGTGCTTCCATTGATGATTATATGAATAATATCATCAAAAAGCACGAGCTTACCCGTGCCGATAAGGAAGAGGACCGCTGCCGCCACGTTGACATTTGCGATGCCAACACAGGACCTATCTTCCTGACATATAAGGCCAATGAGGCTATCAATGCTGTCACAGCCAAGTATATGGCGCTTGCTCCCGTCTATGATTTTGTGTCAGACGGAGTTGCCCAGACAGTATGGGTCATCGACGGTGAGGAGGATATTTCCATCGTTGCCGAGGCATTTGACAAGACACCTTGCCTTTATATTGCCGACGGTCATCACCGCTCCGCCTCCGCAGTCCGCGTAGGCAAAAAGCGCCGCGAGCAGTACCCCGACTATGACGGCACCGAGGAGTTTAACTTCTTCCTCTCGGTACTGTTCCCCGACGAGCAGCTTTACATTATGGACTACAACCGCGTTGTTGCCGATCTTAACGGCAATACCGAGGCGCAGTTTATGGAAAAGATCGGTGAGAAGTTTACCATTGCAGAAATGGCACGCCCCGAAAAGAGCCTCAGTGAAAAGCATACCTTTGGAATGTACTTAGGCGGCAAATGGTACAAGCTGTCCGCCAAGGAAGGAACCTTTGATGCAACCGATGCCGTTGAGGCGCTGGATGTTTCCATTCTGCAAAAGAACCTGCTTTCTCCCATTTTGGGAATCGGTGATCCCCGCACCGATAAGCGTATCGACTTTATCGGCGGTATCCGCGGCATCGGCGAGCTTGAAAAGCGCGTTAAAGAGGGTATGGCAGTTGCCTTTGCAATGTGCCCCACCTCCATCGACGAGCTGATGGACATTGCCGACGCAGGAAGAATTATGCCCCCGAAGAGTACTTGGTTCGAGCCGAAGTTACTTTCCGGACTGTTTATCCACAAGCTTTCGTAAAATTGATTCTTTCGCCGCGAATACTGCTTAACACTCGCTTGCCGTACACACGGTACTGTCTGCACTCGTGTTAATTGTCTCGCAACGAAATAATCTAATTTTACCCTAGTTAGACAGAGCGATGAGGGGTTACTAGAATCGCGCCTTTCTCCGCATAACCACGCCGCCTCTCCTCGACATACACAGAGTATGCCTTCGTCGCGTTGGCTCGTTCTGCGAAGAAATTCATCGATTTTCCCTAATCAGTGTTAAGCTTTCGTAAAATTGATTCTTTCACGCTGAATACTGCAGAATGGCTACTGTGCCGTAAACAGAGTACTGCCACAGTAGCCATTCTTTGTCTCAGCACGAAATCTGATTGTTCTGAGATTCTAAACAGAGATAAAATAATATGAACAAAAAACTTATATATTTCATTATTATCGCGCTTGTAATAATTGCCGTAGCCGTGGCGACAGTGCTGACAATCAACTCTTTGCCCAAAGACATAAACGCAACCTACGAAGGCGTAGTGTGGGACTACGGCGAAAATGTCAAGCCCGCAGTATTCCGATTTGAAGGAAAGCTCAAAAAGGACGGGTTTGACGGCACTATGACGGTGACCTCCGAAGAGGTCGAAAAAACCTTCCAAGTAAAAACCGAGAAGTCCAAAGATTACACTTTTATCATAAACTGTGACCTGAGCAGTGAGAAGGCTCTTTTGGGAACTGTTTTGACAGTAATCGGCGATAACGAATTGGTCATTATTGACGACGGCGCGGCATTTTGCGCCCCTGCAAAAACCACAGAGCAAGCGGAAAAACTACTTAAAAAGTATTCATAAAAACCAAAGGACTGAGCATTTTGCTCAGTCCTTTTTCTATGCTTATCTATGCTTATTCAATCAGTTAAGAAAATCCTTCAGCTTGCGGCTGCGGCTGGGATGGCGAAGCTTACGCAGTGCCTTTGCCTCGATCTGACGGATACGCTCACGGGTAACCTCAAACTCCTGACCTACCTCTTCAAGGGTGCGCTGTCTGCCGTCGTCAAGGCCAAAGCGCAGACGGAGCACCTTTTCCTCTCTGGGAGTAAGTGTTCCCAAAACATCCCAGATCTGCTCGCGGAGCAGGGTAAAGGATGCGGCTTCCGAAGGCTCCAAGGCGTCATCGTCGGGAATAAAGTCACCAAGGTGGCTATCCTCCTCTTCACCGATGGGGGTCTCAAGGGAAACAGGCTCCTGAGCGATCTTCAGTATATCGCGGACCTTCTGTACCGACATACCCATCTCTTCTGCGATCTCATCTGCGGAGGGATCGTGGCCCAACTCCTGAAGCAGCTGACGGGAAACACGGATTACCTTGTTTATGGTCTCAACCATATGAACGGGGATACGGATAGTCCTTGCCTGATCTGCAATAGCGCGGGTGATAGCCTGACGGATCCACCAAGTGGCGTATGTAGAGAACTTATAGCCCTTGGAATAGTCAAACTTTTCAACCGCCTTGATAAGACCAAGGTTACCCTCCTGAATCAAATCGAGGAACTGCATTCCGCGGCCCACATAACGCTTAGCGATAGAAACGACCAAACGAAGGTTTGCTTCGCTCAGTCTGCGCTTTGCGCTTTCATCGCCGTCCATAATGCGCTTTGCCAGCTCGATCTCCTCGTCGGGGGAAAGCAGGTCAACATTACCGATCTCCTTAAGATACATTCTTACGGGGTCGTCAATTGCGTAGCCCTCTGCCATCTGGTTGGGGTCTACCTGCTCCTCTTCGGCATTTTCATCATCAACGAAATCCTCGTCCACATCCAGGGTGGGAATATCCATAAGGATATCGCCTTCGGAAATGGTTATCTCGATGCCCATCTTTTCGATGGTCTCATAGAGCTTGTCCTGCTCATCGTTGTCCATATCCAGAGCATCAATAAGAGCGCCGATCTCTTCCATTGTCAGCTTGCCCGATGCCTTGCCCGCATCAAGAAGGTCCTTAAGAAGATTCTGCTTTGCAGTTTCGGGACTCTTTGTTGCCTCTGTGTTTTTGATCTGTTCTGTCATATCTTGTTCCCCCTACTTCTTTTTCGCGCCAGAGCCAGCTGCAGCAGATCGTCGCCGCTGCCTGTGCGCTTCATATATTCGAAATTGATTTTTTTGATACAATCGTAAAGCTCCTGCTTCGGGTCGCTTGAGGGTATCGCCGTAGTAAGCACCTGAGAAAGATGTCGCACCTCGTTGTCCTCCAAGCCTAAAAGCAAGGTGGCGGGGCTTATATGCTCGCCATTTTCCAGTGACTTGAGAGCCGATGCATAAATGCCGCCCAAAAGTGCCGAGGAAAACTGCTCCGGAGCCAACATATTTTTAGCCTCTCTCAGCAGCTTTTCGTCGCTGACACAAAGGCAAAGAAGCCTCTCCTCGCTGATTGCTGAGGCAGGATTTTCATACCTGATGCCTCGTTCCTTGGGCTGAGCCGCCATAAGCGGATTATTTGCCGCCTGCTGCTCCTTGCGCTTTCTTTCGCGGAGATTTGCCGCCCTGATGCGCCTGACCTCGTTGAGCAATGAATCCTCCGAAAGGTCGACGCTTCGTGCGGTGTTGCGGGTGTGTATCTCTCGCTCTATATCGCTGGGAATAGATGCTAAATATCTTGACGTTTCCTTGAGATAGCTTATTCTGCCGTCGTCGGTGTCAAGGTTATGAGCCGCCTTGATGGTAGCCAAGCGGTATTCTATATCCGATGGCGGCTTGGTAAGCAGCTTGCGGAATGCATCCGCGCCGTTGCGTTTAATAAACGAATCGGGGTCATCCTTCATAGGCTTGCCCTTTTTGTCAAGGACTATCTCGCCCCGCTCATTTCTCACGGCGGGAAGCCTCAGCACCCTGACATCAATATCCGCCTTGGATAGAATGTCTATCGCCTTGTCGGTTGCCTTTTTGCCCGCATCATCCTGATCGAAGCAGACCACCGCTTTGGCGGCTATCTTTCGCATTATCTGCGCCTGCTGTGGCGTAAGCGCCGTGCCGCAGGTGGCGATAGCATTGTCAAAGCCCGCCTGATGCAGAGCGATGACATCCATATTTCCCTCAACAAGCAGCAAAAAATCCTCTTTTGTGCGCTTTGCAAGATGTATTCCGTAAAGTGCTCTGCTCTTGCTGTAGGCGGGAGTTTCGGGGCTGTTGATGTATTTTCTTCCCTCATCGCCCGAGGTAAGAACTCTGCCGCTGAAGGCTATAACATCCCCCCGCTCGTTGATGATGGGAAACATTATTCTGTCACGAAAAAAGTCAAAGGTTCCGCCGTTTTTGCCCTTGGAGCAAAGTCGGGCGCTTTCAAGATCGGTCTTGCTGAAATGCTGTGCCGTCAGCGCATTGGTCATATCGTACCAGCCGTCGGTTGCATATCCTATGCCGAATGCCTTTATGGAATCTATGTTCATTCCGCGGCGGGTGAGATAGCCCAAAGCATTTTTGCCTTTTTCTGAAAACAGATTTGATCTCCAGTGCTTTGCCGCCGCAACATTGGCTTCAAGCACCTTTTTGCGTATATTAAAGCTTTGGTCATCGTCATTTGGAACAGTCATTCCGCAGGAATCGGCAAGCTTTTGCACCGCATCCATAAAGCTGAGATTCTCAGCCTTCATCACAAAGGAAATGACATTTCCGCCCTCGCCGCAACCAAAGCATTTATAAAGCTGCTTTTCTGCCGAGACCGTAAAGGACGGAGTTTTTTCACTGTGGAAAGGACACAGACCTACATGGTTTGCACCCGTCTTTTTAAGCCGCACATATCCCGACACTACGTCAACGATATTGCAGCGGTCTATAAGTTCATCCAAAAAGCTCCTAGGTAACATAGCCATATCTGTGCCCTCCTTTCTTTAAAATTGCGTCTTTCTCCGCATAACCACGCCGCCTCTCCTCGACGTACAAAAAGTACGCCTTCGTCGCGTTGGCTCGTTCTGCGAAGAAATCCATCAATTTTACCTGACATTATTAAAAAACTTTCTCCGCGAATACATCGTACTGTTCGCTTGCCGTACACTGTAGGGGAGGGGTCTCCCCTCCCGTCTGTCTGCGCTCGTGTTACTTGTCTCAGCACGAAATCTGATTTTTCCCTAATATGTTAAAATCGCGTCTTTCGCACTGAATACTTCGCAACTGCCACTGCGCCGTACACAGAGTACTGTCACAGTGTCAGTTACTTGTCTCAGCGCGAAATCCATCAATTTTACCTGACATTATTAAAAAACTTTCTCTGCGAATACATCGTACTGTTCGCTTGCCGTACACTGTAGGGGAGGGGTCTCCCCTCCCGTCTGTCTGCGCTCGTGTTACTTGTCTCAGCACGAAATCTGATTTTTTCCTAATATGTTAAAATCGCGTCTTTCGCACTGAATACTTCGCAACTGCCACTGCGCCGTACTGTAGGGACAGGCGTTGGCTCCCTCTTAGAGGGAGCTGTCGCCAAAGGCGACTGAGGGAGTTTTGCAACTCTTCATTTATCACTGCGAAGCAATTTCACTTGCCGCAGGCAAACTTCACTCAATATTTGCTCCAGCCCTTGGGTATAAATAAGTCGCTGAAATGTGCCACCGCGTACCTATCGGTCATTCCAGAAATATAGTCGCAAACTGCGGTGACGATTCCTTCTTCTTCCGCAATAGCCTTATAGTCATCGGGAAGCTTTTCGGGGGCTTTATAGTAATACTCATAGAGTGTTTTTACGATCTCAATGCCCTTGACCTCTTCGCTCTTTGCAGCGGGGTTGAGATATACCTCGTCAAACATAAAGCGGTGCAGCTCGTCAAAGACCTCCTGCAGCTCCTCGGGCAGACCTATCATTCCCGTCTCATTGCAGTAATCAATAACGCCGTTTACAAGGGTATTTATGCGTTTACCGTGGCTGTCGCCCATAATTTCCAGCACATCGCGGGGAAGATCTTCATTCCTGAGCAATCCTGCGCGGATGGCATCGTCAATATCGTGGTTCATATAGGCGATCTTATCAGCATAACGGACTATCTGTCCTTCAAGAGTAAAGGCGGGAGTGCCGCGGGTGTGACGCAGTATAGCATCGCGCACCTCGTGGGTAAGGTTAAGACCGCGTCCGTCCTTTTCCAGCTTGTCCGCAATACGCAGACTTTGCTCTGCGTGGATAAAGTGACCCGACATTTCATCCAATGCCCTTTCACCTGCGTGACCAAAGGGGGTATGACCTAAATCGTGACCCAACGCGCCTGCCTCGGAAATATCCTCGTTCAGCGACAAAGCGCGGGCAATGGTGCGGCTTATCTGCGCCACCTCAAGGGTGTGGGTAAGTCGGGTGCGGTAATGGTCTCCCTCGGGGGAGAGAAATACCTGAGTCTTATGCTTTAAGCGGCGGAACGATTTACTATGTATGATCCTGTCACGATCCAGCATAAAGCAGGTGCGGTTTTCCTTTTCCTCCTCTCTGACGGGTCTGCCCTGAGAGGCGGAGGAAAGCACAGCAAGGTCGGATAAAGTTTGTCTTTCTCTTTCTTCAAGCATCTGACGGATATTCATTCAAACACCACCTAAAAATGTCGTATATATATTTAATACGCAGAAAAATGCAATTTCCTCTTTTTTATTCCAAATTTTTTTCAAAAAGTTTTTCGCCTACTATTTCGGCGGGGAATTGACCTCCCGACATATCCATAAAATGTCTTAAGGCATTGTCGCAATATTGAGGCTCGGCAAGCAATTCAAGAGTTACCTTTTCGCCATAGTCGCAGGCACTTTCGGTCACATTTAAGGAGGGAAGTGCGTGACGAAGCGGCTGCAGAAATGAATAGTCACAGTTCAGCCGCATCACCTTAAAGGGGGTCATGACCGCAAGCCCCGCCTCCTCAAGAGCGCCTTTTGCCGCTTGGGAATAGGCGCGGACAAGTCCGCCGGCGCCAAGCAGAGTGCCGCCAAAATAACGGGTGGTCACGCACAGTACATTCTGCACCTTTGCGCCGCGAAGTACTGTCAGTGTGGGCATTCCGGAAGTGCCCGACGGCTCGCCGTCATCGGAGAAGCGCTCCACACCGCCCTTCAGCACATATGCATACACATTATGTGTGGCATCCCAATATTTTTTACGCATACGGGCAAGTATCTCTTGTGCTTGCTCGGCGCTTTCTATTTTAAAAATGTGCCCGATAAAGCGGGAACGCTTTTCGGTAAACTCATACTCTGCATCCTTAGCAGGGACTATATAAGGCTCTGACATAGCTTAAACCTCCCAAGGTTCGGGCTCTTTAGGCAGATAATCACTCAATCTGCCGCGGGTCACATCGTCCACCAAGGCCTCCACCTCAATGCCGTTTTCAAGGTAATCGGCGCGAATGACCTTGGCATCGCGGTAAAGCATATCAAGTCTTCCACTGTCGGAATAGGGCAAAATAAAGGTAATATGATGCTCACCGCTATCCAGCGCCTTTTTGATCTCTTCAAGCAGGGCGGTAAGACCCTCGCCCGTCTTTGCCGAGCAATAAACGGCATCCCTTTGACGGGGAAGCTCGTCATCCTGCAACAGATCACATTTATTAAATACCTGAACGATGGGTGTCTGCTCCGCGCCTAATTGTGCAATAAGCGCCTCCACAACCTCCATCTGCAAGCGCCACTGCGGATCGGCAGCATCCACCACGTGAACAAGCACATCGGCATAGGTCAGCTCTTCCAAGGTTGCACGGAATGCATCAATGAGATGATGGGGCAGCTTGCGGATAAATCCAACAGTGTCCGAAATAAGCAATTCACCGAAAGAATCGGTCTGCATCAGCTTGGTAGTGGGGTCAAGGGTATCAAAAAGTCGGTCGTTTGCGTGTACTCCCGCACCCGTAAGAGCATTGAGCAGGGTGGACTTGCCCGCATTGGTATAGCCAACAAGACAGACCATGGGAATACGGCTCTTTGTCCTCTTTGAACGCTGTACCGAACGAATGCGGCGCACATCCTCTATTTCTTCCTCAAGAGCCTGTATCTTGCGGCGGATATGACGGCGGTCGGTCTCAAGCTGAGTTTCACCGGGTCCGCGGGTACCGATAGGACTGCTTCCACCGCTTGCGGTCTGACGGACAAGATGTCCCCACATACCGGTCAGGCGGGGGAGAATATACTTATATTGTGCAAGCTCGACCTGCAGTTTACCCTCGCGGGTCTTTGCGCGGTCGGCAAAAATATCAAGGATCAGCGCGGTGCGGTCGATAACGCGGCAAGAAAGCGCACCCTCCAAAGCCTTTGCCTGAGAAGGCGAAAGCTCGTTGTCAAATATGGTCAGGTCGATCTCGTTTGCCGCGATCATTTCTCTCAGCTCGTCAGCCTTGCCCTTGCCGATAAATGTGCCGGGGTCGGGGGCATGTCGGTTTTGCATAGCCTCCAACACCGGCTCGCCTCCCGCGGTAAGCAGCAACTCGGTGAGCTCGTCCATCGTATCGCGGTCGGAATTGTCAAAATCCGCAAGCTCGCCGCAATTAAGTCCCACCAAAAGGGCGCGGGAACGGGGTTTTACTGTATTATCTGTCATTTGATCTCTCCTGAAAGCTTATCTTTCTGCGCACTTGTGATAAGCACCTTGCATACGCAGTTATGTATCTCGCGAGCCTTTACCGCAACGGGCAGATACTCCATACTGTAGCCCTCGCTGATGCCGTTCTTTTCCTGCTCAAAAAGCACCGTCAGCTCCTTGCCTACAAACGAGTCAAGATACTCCTTACGCAATGCAGAACAAAGCTGCGCGGCGCGGGCGGCGCGGTCTTCCTTTTCTGCGCGGGTCAATTGATTGGGACGGGAATATGCCTTGGTTCCCTCACGGCGGGAATAGGGGAAGATATGCACCTGAGCGGGTCTAAGCTTCTCTAAGAATTCAAGAGTCTGAGCAAAATCCTCTTCGGTCTCACCGGGAAAGCCCACGATAAGGTCGGTGGTTATAGCACAATCGGGAAAATATTTTCTCAAATACTCAGCCGCCTCCATATACCGCGCGGTGTTGTATCGTCTGCCCATATCTTTAAGGGTCTTGTCACAGCCGCTCTGCAGTGACAAATGGAAATGGGGACAAAGATTTTTATATCGTGATAATCTCTTTGCCCATTCCTCCGTAACAGTTCTCGGCTCCAATGAGCCTAAACGGATTCGGGTATTGGGTGCGGCGTTGCATATACCCTCAAGCAATTGCAAAAGCGAAGGCTTTTCGGGCAGATCAACTCCGTAAGAGCTGATCTCGATTCCGGTTATTACTATCTCGCGGTAGCCTTCCTTTTCAAGCCTTGCGGCTTCGCTGACAGCGATATCAAGGTCAAGGCTCAAAAGCTTGTTGCGAAGATAGGGAATAATACAATAGGCACAAAAATTACGACATCCGTCCTGAACCTTAAGCAGTGCGCGGGTGCGTCCCACAAGTCCGCCTGCGGGCATATAATCAAAAAACTCAATGGGTTCGGGAATGGTGTATGAGCGTTTCTTTACATATTGCTCGATCATATCTGGCAGACGGCTCTTTTCCTCCGTGCCCAGTATTATGTCGGCGCCGCAATCACGCATCATCTGCTCACCTGTATGCTCGGCACTGCAGCCGCAGACCGCAATGATAGAATCGGGTGCAAGCTGTCGCGCACGACGAATAACATTCCGTGACTTTTTGTCGGCAATGGCGGTAACCGAGCAAGTGTTGATTATATAAACATCGGCTTTTTGCTCGAAAGGCACGACGGCATACCCACGCGCCGATAAAAGTCTTTCCAGCGCCTGAGTCTCAAATTGATTGGTTTTGCAGCCAAGAGTATAAAATGCAGCTTTCATCATTATAAATCACCACCTTATATAATAACACAGAACAACGCAATATTGCAACGACGGAATCTTGAAAATATTTGAATATACAGTTAATTTCCACCATAAAATCAACTATAGACCATCAAAGGGGGAATATCTTTTGAAAAAACTTGTCTGTATTATATTATGCTTGGCTTTTTTGTCCCTATCCGCGGCGGCAGTTTTGACAAGTGCGGCACCTCCGGTTACCGTTTCTGCACCCTCTGCAGTGCTTATGCACTCCTCGGGGGAGGTGCTGTTTGAAAAAAATGCCCACGAAAAGCGTCCCATTGCCAGTGTTACAAAGGTGATGACACTTCTGCTGGTTTTTGAATCAATAGAGTGCGGAAATCTGTCCATGGCGGATATGGTGACGGGATCTGCCCACGCGGCATCCATGGGTGGCTCACAGATATGGCTGGAGGAGGGCGAAAAGCTGTCGGTGGAGGATATGCTCAAGGCAGTGACCATCTGCTCTGCCAATGATTGCGCGGTGGCTTTAGGAGAGCATATTTCGGGCAGTGAGGATGCATTTGTCGCCCTTATGAATCAGCGCGCCGCTCAGCTTGGAATGAATGACACCACCTTTAAAAATGCCTGCGGACTTCACGAGGAAGGACATTTAAGCTCGGCTTATGATGTGGCGCTGATGTCCCGCGAGCTTATTAAATACAGCAAGGTGTCAGAGTATGCAACCACTTGGGAAGCCACCCTCCGCGGCGGTGAATCGGTCCTTAACAACACCAATAAAATGATTCGCTCCTATAATGGGATGACGGGACTCAAAACGGGATTTACCACCCAAGCAGGTTACTGCCTTGCCGCCACCGCCACAAGGGAAAATACGGGACTTATAGCAGTAGTGCTTGGCGGCGAGACCTCCGAAAGCCGCAATAAGGATATTGCCGCTCTGCTCAATTGGGGATTTGCAAACTATATGTCGGTCGTTCCCACTCCTGATATGCCGCTGATGCCTATTCCCGTAAGGCTGGGCAAGGAAAAGTCGGTAAAAATAAGACTTGCCGATGCCCAAGGCGTTCTGGCACAAAAGGGCATGGAAATAACCAAGAACATAACCCTTGAAAAAGAGGTAAAAGCCCCCGTAAAGGAAGGAGACAGGTTGGGCACGCTGACCGCAGAACAGAACGGAAAGGTGCTGTGCGAGATACCAATAGTTGC
This sequence comes from Clostridia bacterium, assembly GCA_017408485.1. Taxonomy (GTDB): domain Bacteria; phylum Bacillota; class Clostridia; order Oscillospirales; family Butyricicoccaceae; genus RGIG3513. The sequence continues at coordinate 18,818 of JAFQUM010000036.1, forward strand.
CGCCGAAAGAGTAGATAAGATGAGCTTTTGGGATATATTCATAAAGCTGCTCAAAATCTCCACAATGAGGTAAAATCGCATATTTTGCTCCGAATACTGCGTAACACTCACTTGCCGTACACAGAGTACTGTCTTCGTTCGTGTTACTTGTCTCGAAACAAAATCTGCGATTTGGTTGATCAAGGTAAAATCGCGGCTTAGGCTCGCTTCGCCCGCAATGAAATATTTACCATAAAATTACATCAAATGCGCTACCATATTGTTTTTCGTAACAATTCAGTCAAAACACAGTAACTTTTGCTCTTTTTTCCTGTCTTAATATATGAAGAGGGTTTCTTGAAAAAGCTTGCAGTGCCAAGGCTTTTTGCACTTTATTATTGAAACTATGGCGGAACTATGGTATAATAAAAACAGTACATTGCACCCCTCTCGACTTACACCTTCCGCCACATATGGGAAAGGAGCGCAAATGAAAAAGATTATCATCATTGTATCGGCAGTTTTACTGGTCATTGCGGCAGCGGTGGGCGCATATTTTTTGTGGTTTGCGCCAAAGTCCTGCTTTGACATTTCCGCTGATGATGTGGAGCAGATAATTCTGCAAAACGGCAACACGGGACAGTACGGATATTATTACTCCGAGGAAGATATAGCGTGGTTTGTCCAACGGCTCAATGGACTAAAATATGCCAAGTCATACACTCCGTTGGGACCCGCCGATCCCGGCTGGACCTATGCGATCAATATCGTGACGAAAAATAAAACCATCCGTTGCGAGCTCAAAGGCTCGATCGTTGACATCGAGGGTACACTGTACCACCTTACCGATGACAGCTTGCCTATAATCAAAAAGCTTGAAAAACAATACACCTATATGCCGCCTGCTGAGAATCATTATTTCAATCTCTATGCGGGCTATGTTACCGGTGTGACATTGAGAAGCTTAGAAAATGGCGGACTTTTGTATTTGGATAGCAAGGATGCAGAGAATATCGACTGGCTTGCATTAAGGCTCAATGAACTGGAATACACATCTGTTGAGATATTGCATGAAGAGACCGACCCCGCAAAAATGGCCGTGGGTAATCATCCAAGGCTTGAAGTAAGTGTTGCATCAATGATCCCTACGGGACAGTATCGATCGGGACAGTATCGATACAATCAATACGATTCGGTAAAGCGTTCCTGCGACTTCTATGCAAAAACCATGGAGGTAAGCCTCAGCGGGGATAAAACAGCGGTGTACACCTTGACCGAAGAATCGGTAAAGATCGTGGATGAGATATTTGAAAGATTCTACAAAAATTGAGAATACCAAACACAGAAAGCGGAGCAGATGCGCTCCGCTTTTGCATACTTCTACCGCTTTTTTACAATTTTTAACCGCTCAAACTTGAAAAATAACTAATGTTCATCGAATTTTTGCAAAAAGTTTGGCTTTTTTTATAAAATATCCCTGTTAAAATCTATTGCTTAAAGCTCAGGTTTATGTTATGATAAATCTGTATACAAATAAGCCTATTTTAACGAAGGGAGTAATATACTATGGTTAAGGTAATTATGGGTAAGAGAGGTTCCGGCAAGACCAAGCAGGTCATTGAGCTTGTCAATACCGCCGTTAACGCAGAAAAGGGCAACGTTGTCTGCGTCGAAAAGGGTCAGAATCTCAGATTCAACATAAAGAACAGCGCAAAGCTTATTGATATTTCCGAATATGACATCAAGCTTTCCTATGACGGACTTTATGCATACATCTGCGGTCTTTACAGCGGAAACTACGATATTACCCACATTTTCATTGACAGCCTTTACAAGATCACCGGTGACGATGATGACAGCAAGGCAGGCGCATTCCTCGAAAAGCTGGAGAAGTTCTCCGAGGCTAACGGCGTCAAGGTCACCATCACCATCAGCGACGACATCGAAGCTGCTGACGAAACCATTAAAAAGTTTTTTTAATTGATATAAAACAAAAATAAAAAGAAGGAAAAGGTGAGGAAAAATGGATTTCACACTTTCTAAGGAACACCAGCTTTTCCGCAAAATGTACAGAGAGTTTGCTGAAAACGAAGTCAAGCCTCTGGCAGAGCAGATCGATGAGGAAGAGCGTTTCCCCATGGAAACAGTGGAAAAAATGGGCAAGCTTGGCATGATGGGTATTTATTTCCCCAAGCAGTACGGCGGCGCAGGCGCTGACGTTCTGGCATATGCTATGGCAGTTGAAGAGATGGCAAAGGTCTGCGGTACCACTGCTGTTATCCTTTCTGCACATACATCCCTCTGCTGCGCTCCTATTTTTGAGAACGGTACAGAAGAGCAGAAGATGAATTATCTGCCCGACCTGAGCTCCGGCAAGAATATCGGCGCTTTCGGTCTTACCGAGCCCAACGCAGGTACATACGCAACCGGTCAGCAGACCATCGCAGTACTTGACGAGTCCGGTGAGAACTATATTCTTAACGGCACCAAGTGCTTTATCACCAACGGCAACGTTGCAGAGACCTTTGTTATCTTTGCAATGACCGACAAGTCCAAGGGCAACAAGGGCATTTCCGCATTTATCGTTGAAAAGTCCTTCCCCGGCTTCTCCTGCGGTAAGCACGAGAAGAAGATGGGTATCCGCGGATCTTCCACC
>JAFQUM010000037.1 GCA_017408485.1 Clostridia bacterium
ACGGGGATTTTCAGTCCCCTGCTCTACCAACTGAGCTACAGAGGCATGTGGCGACCGAGAAGGGGCTCGAACCCTCGACCTCTAGCGTGACAGGCTAGCGTTCTAACCAACTGAACTACTCGGCCACTTTTTAAATGGTGGAAACAACAGGGCTCGAACCTGTGACCCCCTGCTTGTAAGGCAGGTGCTCTCCCAGCTGAGCTATGCTTCCATTCTTACAGCGGCAAAGATTATTATACTGATTTCCTTTGCCGTTGTCAACACTTTTTTAAAAGTTTTTTTGGGAGATCATATTTTTAATTTCTTCTGCGTCAAATGTATATACCGCATCGCAGAACTGGCAGGTGACTTCTATCTTCTCCTGCTTAGCCGCCAGCTCTTCAAGATCTGCCTTACCCATACTGATAAGGGCGGTCTCAACTCTGCGGCGGGAGCATTTGCACTCATAAGCTACCTCGTGCTCTTCCATAAATACAAATGCATTGCCCAAAATCTTTGTAAGTATCTGACGGGGATCTAAGCCTGCTGTCAGCATTTTTGTAACGCTGCCCGCCTCGCGGACTCTTCTTTCAAGCTCCTCGGCTATTTCATCATCGGCACCGGGCATAAGCTGAATAATATATCCACCCGCCTTTTTAACACTTTGATCGGTATCAACAAGCACGCCCAGGGCGCAAACTGTGGGGATCTGCTCGCTTTCGGCAAAATATACCGCGATATCCTCGGCGATCTCACCGCCCAACAGCTCGACTTTACCGGCAAAGGGCTCGCCCGCGCCTATATCCTTGATAATAGTAAGAATGCCGCCCTCGGGACCTACTGCACCGCCCACATCAAGCTTTCCGTCATCGCGCAAGGGAAGGTCAACCGCGGGGTTTTGCACATAACCGCGGACATTTCCATGGGGATCGGAAACAGCGGTAATCGCACCGATGGGACCTGTGCCGCGGATCTGAATGGTAATGCTGCCATTCTCATCCTTAAGCTCATCGCCCATCATAGATGCTGCAGCCAGAGTTCTGCCCAAAGCGGCTGTAGCAACGGGTAGTGTCTTATGTATTTGTCTCATTCTTTCGGTCAAAGCGGTGGTTTCTACCGCCATTGCTTTAATAAGACCGTCGGATGTCATTCCTCTGACTAAAATATCCATTAATTAAACCTCACTTATTTCTTAAATGCCTCGAGAGCATACTCCATATCATTAAGCAGATCGTTTGTATCCTCAAGGCCGGTGTAAACGCGGAGAATTCCGCCGTGAACGCTTCTGCGCAGAAGCTCGTCCGCGATGCTTCCGCCCGCGCCGATGGAGTAAACAAGGCTTTCGTGGCCACCCCAGCTTACTGCGTGCTGGAATATCTTACAGCGGTGAACGAAGTTTTCATAATCCTCTTCCTTGGCATCCTTTGCCTTAAAAGAGAACATACCTCCAAAGCCGGTCATCTGCTTTTTGAACAGATCCTTTTGGTCATAGTCATCCGCCGCAGGATGATACAGCTTTTCAATGCAGGGATGCTCGTTAAGCAGCTTTGCTACTGCAAAGGAGTTTTCCTGAATCTTCATCAATCTCATCTTAAGGGTACGCATACCGCGCTGAACCAGCCAAGCGTTGAAGGGAGTACTTACCCAGCCGAAAATGATGCGAAGCTCTCTCAGCTTTGCAAGTATGGCACCGTTTGCAACGACGATACCGCCGATGATATCTGCGTGACCGCCAAGGTACTTACTTGCGCTGTACATAACGATATCAACACCCATATCCATAGGCTTTTGGAAAATACATGCACAGGTGTTATCAATAGCAACCAAAATGCCCTTGGAATGAGCAAGCTGACAAACGGCGGGGATATCCTGAAGCTCGCAAACGAAGCTTGTGGGGCTTTCGATAAAGATCAGCTTTGTATTGGGGCGAATGGCCTGCTCAAATTCAGCTATATCCTTGCCGTGAACAAGGGTGTAGCTTACACCGAAGTTTTCAAGATGCATAAGGCACTTTCTTGAATTGACATAAGCAGACTGAACCATAATAACATGGTCACCCGCCTTAAGCGTAGCCATAAAGATGGATGCTGCAGCGGCAACACCGGAGCCAACCATAACAGCGCCCTCGCCGCCGTCTAATGCGGCAACCTTTTTCTCCACCACCTCAAAGTTGGGTGCGGGACCGCGGCTGTATTCATAATCACTGTCAAGATGATAGGAAGATGTCTGATATATAGGTGTTACAACAGCACCCTTATGATCCATAGCACATTCGCCAAGATGCATACAGATCTGTTCAATAGTAAGGTCCTTGTTATTCACGGATTGCGCCTTCTTTCAGAGTTAGATAGTCAGGGGATTTCACATCCCTCCCCATATTACATTATGCTACGATTGTATACATTTGTCAAGACAAAAAAGGTCGGGAAGCACATACCTCCCGACCTTTAAACCCTTGAAATTACTACTTTTTCTCGCCGATTCGCTCCAACGCGGTGACGTATCCGTCACCGTAATTCAAGCAGCGGTTTATACGGCTGATGGTGGCGGTGGAGACTCCTGTCTTTTCCACTATTTCGTTATATATCATTCCCTGCTGAAGCATACGGGCAACCAAAAAGCGTTGCTTGAGTGCGATCAGCTCATTGACGGTGCAAAGGTCGGTGAAAAGCGCATAGCACTCATCCACCGTTTCAAGCTCTAAAATAGCCTCAAACAGCTTGTCAAGATTTTCATCTCTGATACTCTTACTCATAATTCAAAACCTCCGTCAGATCATCTATAACGGGAACTCCGCAGGCAAGAAGCCGTTCTTTATCCTGATGTCCTCCCGCAAAAAGCAAGCATCTTGCACCCATAGCCTGTGCCATTTCAAAATCGTGGGTCAGATCGCCCACCACGATGGCATTTTCAGGGTCGATTCCCTGCTCCTTTATCCATCTTGCACCGCGTTGCACCTTGCTTTCGCACTTGGTATCCTCTGCTCCCGAAATGCCGTCCATAAACTCGTACATTCCAAACTCACGGAGCAGACTTTCAAGCCGTCCCTGCTCATAGGAAGACACAACGCACTGCCGCACTCCCCGCTCCCTTAAAGCCTTCAGCGCATCCAGTGCGCCCTTGCCGGGCTTCAGTAGATGATGGTAAAGCTCAAAACCGCTTAAATATCCCGATGCCAGCTCCGCCATGGGAATAACGCTGAGATCAAAATGCTTTGCGTAATAATCCGTTATGGGCATTGCGATATTTCTGCGGTATTCTTCAAGATCGGTCAGGGGCAGGCTATACTTTGTCAGCGAGTCGTTGACTGTTGCAATGCTTGTTTCAACATCGTCAAGGAGAGTCCCGTTAAAATCCCATATGATACACGATAGCATTTTGGCTCTCCTTTCCTCTCGGTTGATTATTATAATACCACCCTTTCAGCGAATTTGTCAACACTTTAAAGTATTAAAGTATAAATAAAAATATTTTTATCCGATCTTTTGCAACACTTGAAACAAATCGGCTTAGGTAGTATAATATAATATTATTAATCTGTATAAAGGGGCATTTTATGGTCATTTCTCAAATGAATGTCAATTACATATACGAACCCAAGGAAAAAACGGTGCTTTTTCTCCACGGTTGGAATGCGCCTTTTTCCGTCTATGCTCCCATCCTTGACTTTTTGAGAGCTCGCGGCTACGGCATTGCCACCTTTGACTGTCCCGGTGTTGGCGGCACAGACGAGCCCGCCGCGCCCTTGACACTTGACGATTATGTGGCTTTCACCCTTGAGTTTTGCAAAAATGTAGGGCTTGAGGAGGCTATCATCTTCTGCCATTCCAACGGCGGCAGAATTGCCCTTCGTATGCTTTCGGACAAAAGCTGTCCCGTAAAATGCACCAAAGCGGTGCTGATGGATGCCGCAGGCGCACCCTCACCCAAAAGTTTTAAGCAAAAGGCATCGTTACGCCTTTATAAATGCCTTCGCGTGTTGGGCACTGCCCCCGTTTTGCGCTCACTTTTCGGTGAGCTTTATGAAACGATGCGCGACAAGCGCTCAAGCGCCGATTATCGCGCCGCATCTCCCGTTATGAAGAAAACTATGTCCAATCTACTCAGCACCGATCTTTGCCCCGTTATGCCGGAGATAGATGCTTCCGTTTTGCTTGTTTGGGGCGAAAACGACACCGCAACTCCCATCAGCGAGGGCAGAAAGATGGAGTCATTGATAAAAAACAGCGGACTTGCGCCCATAAAAGGCGCAGGGCATTTTCCCTACGTAGATAATCCCGCACAATTCTACAGCGTGCTTGATGCATTTCTTTAAGGGAGGGCGAGTATGGATATTCTGATTCTTTCGATTTTTGCCCTACCCATGCTTTGGCTTATGCTGACAAGAGCGGTTCATCTCTTTCAGCTTGAAAGCTACCAATTTCCCGGCTACACCCGCGCACTGAAGACCCACAAGGGCAGACTTCTCTCTGCCAAGACTATATTCCCCCTTGCCCTTTATCTCATCGCGGCGGTGTTCTTCCCTTGGGTATGCTTTATCGGTGCGGGACTTTTCTGCTTGCTGAATATACCGCCCAAGATGAAAAAGCCCCTTGTCTATACCAAGCGTGTGAAACGGCTTATTTGCATATCGGTGATCCTTTCCGCCGCTATCTGCGCTCTCGGTCTTTTGGGTGCAAGGCTATACTTTTCCATTTTGGTCTATCTTGTTGTGCTTTTTCAGCCTTGGCTACTCTATGTATGGGGAAACATCTGTGCTCCCGTTGAGAAAGCCATCTCCAAAAAATTCATCAATGGCGCCCGAGATATGCTCCGCTCCCATGACCGACTTATAACTATCGGAATTACAGGCAGCTACGGCAAGACCAGCACCAAGTATTTTTTACACAAGCTGCTTTCGGTAAAATACAATGTGCATATGACCCCCGGCAATTTTAACACCACCTTGGGCGTTACCCGCGCAGTGCGCGAGGGACTTTCCCCTGCCCACGACATTTTCATTTGCGAGATGGGCGCCCGCCACGTTGGAGACATAAAGGAGATATGTGACCTTGTTTTGCCAAAAATGGCAATAATCACCTCGGTCGGACCTCAGCACCTCGAGACCTTTGGAAGCCTTGAAAATATACTTTCTACCAAGCTTGAGCTTCAGCGCGCCGTTGAAAAAGACGGCATCTGCTTTATCAATACCGACAGTGAGCCTCTTAAGAAGGCTCTGCCTGATCTGGGCGGTGAGATCATTCCTTGCGGCGAGGGCGGCGCTTTTGAAGCCAAGAACATCTCGGTATCAAGCCGCGGACTTTCCTTTACCATCACCGCTCCCGACGGCGAGGAGCAGACCTTTGAAACAAAGCTTTTAGGCAAGGCAAATGTGCAAAACCTTACCCTTGCCATCGCTTGCGCTTATAAGCTGGGCATCTCCCTCAAGCAGCTTGCCCCCGCGGTGCGTGCGCTGCAAAGTGTTCCCCACCGCCTCGAGCTGAAGCCTATGGGAAGCATCACACTTATCGACGATGCTTATAACTCCAACCCCGAGGGCGCAAAAATGGCGCTTGATACCCTTGCGCTAACGGGTGGTTGCCGTGTGCTTATCACCCCCGGTCTGGTTGAGCTTGGTCAGCGGGAGGAAGCGGAAAACACCGCCTTGGGCGCTTATGCCGCAAAATGCTGTGACTATGCCATCATTGTGGGCGAGCATAACCGCCCCGCCATTGCCGCGGGACTTGAAAAAGAGAGCTTTGATAAGACTAAAATATATTCTGTAAAAACTATAGAAGAAGCATTTTCCATCCTGCAGAGCCTGAGAGAGAGCAACAAGTTTGCACTTCTGCTCAATGATCTGCCCGATAACTATCTCTGATTTGGAGGCTTTATTATGAAAATTACCGTTGGTGTATTCTTCGGCGGCTGCTCAGTAGAGCACGAGGTTTCGGTCATTTCGGGACTTCAGGCATTTGCCGCCCTTGACCGCAATAAATATGAGCCCGTACCCGTCTATCAGTCCAAGGACGGGCTATTCTACACGGGCGAAAAGCTGGGCAGCATTGAGACCTTCCGCGATCTGAAAAAAGCCATAGCTTCGGCAGATTGCGTTGACCTTGTCCGCGAGGAAGGCAAGGTATGGCTGAAAAAGCGGGGTGTTTTCGGCAAGAAGCTCTGTGCTCTTGATGTTGCACTGCCGGTCTATCACGGCACAGGCGGTGAGGATGGAAGCTTTCAGGGACTTATGGAGCAGCTTAAGCTCCCCTATACCGGTTGTGGCGTTTCCGCCTCTGCTTTGGGTATGGACAAATATATGTGCAAGGCGGCATTTCGCATGGCGGGCGTTCCCTGCCTTGACTGTGTAAAGATCACTCGTGCAGAATACTACGCAGACCCCGAGACCGCCATTGCAAGGGTGGCAGAAAAGATAGGCTATCCTATGATAGTCAAGCCCTATAATTTAGGTTCAAGCGTAGGCATCGGCAAGGGCAGTGATGAACAGAGCCTTCGTGATGCTTTGGAAAATGCCCTGACCTATACCGACGGCGCACTGTGCGAAAGATGCATTACCAATCTCCGCGAAATAAACTGCTCGGTCATCGGTGACAGTGACGAGGCTATCCCATCGGTATGTGAAGAGCCACACGGCGGAAAGGATTTTCTTTCCTATGCCGATAAATATCAGCGCGGCGGCGGTTCTAAAGCTACAAAGGGAGGCTCTAAGGGTAGTCAGGGAATGCAATCCCTTGCCCGCATTGTTCCCGCGCCAATCTCCGACGAGTTGACCGAAAAGGTAAAAGAGACCGCAAAGCAGGCTTTCCTTGCCATTGGCGGTGAGGGTATCTCCCGTATTGACCTGATGATAGACGAAGACAGCGGCGAGCTGTTTGTCAATGAGATAAACACAATTCCCGGCTCACTGAGCTTCTATCTGTGGGAGCATTGCGGAGTCAGCTTTGCTCAGCTTCTTGACAGACTCATTTCTCTTGCCTTTAAGCGTCAGCGCAAGCAGAGCGAGCTGCTTTCTTCTTTTGAGACCAATCTGTTGGAGACCGCATCCTTCGGCGGCGGTGCTAAGGGCGCAAAGGGTGGAAGCAAAGCATAATGAACTTCATCTGTATGTATATTGAAAATCAGCTTGCAAAGTGCAAGCCGATGGTGGTTGCCATTGACGGAAGATGTGGGAGTGGAAAGACCACCCTTGCCGAGTTTTTGGCTGATCGATTTGGCGGTAGAGTTGTGCATATGGACGACTTTTTTCTCCCGCCGGAAAAGCGCACACCGGAGCGTCTTGCTCAGGCAGGTGAAAATGTGGAGTATGAGCGTATTCTTACAGAGGTCGCCCCTTTCCTTCGCAACAGCAAAATGGAATATCGCGCCTACGATTGCACCAAAAATGATTATGTGTCCGTTTTATTACCCAATCAGCCCCTTACTATAATAGAGGGAAGCTACAGTATGCACCCCGCTCTGCGGCATTTGTATGATTTTAAAATTTTCTGCGATATCGATCCCAAGGAGCAGGAAAAGCGCATCAAAGCGCGGGAAGGCGATCGTTCCCAAGTATTTTTTGACAAGTGGATCCCTCTTGAAGAAAAGTATTTCGCCGAACTGGATATTCAGAATGTCTGCGATGTAACCTATGAATCAGGAGTAAGCTATGCTACATCTTATTTGCGGAAGCGCCGGCTCAGGCAAAAGCCAAAAGATCTATAACCAAATATCCGCCCTCGCCAAAGAGGGCAAAAAAAGTCTGCTTATCGTGCCCGAGAGTATGTCCCATCTTGCCGAACGCAGGCTTTTATTGTCCTGTGGAAATGCAGTGAGCCGCTATGCCAAGGTCACTACCCTTTCCCATTTGACAAGTGACATTTTCTTCACCTGCGGACTTACCGAAAGGTTCCTCGACAACGGCGGCAGGGTGCTTTCTATGTACCGTGCCATTTCACAGCTTGAAGGCAGACTGAGCTATTACGGCAGCGAGGTGCAGCGCCCCGCTCTCGTCTCTTCAATGCTGGATATAGCCAACGAGTTTATTCATTCGGGCGTCAGTGATAGCGAGCTTGCCAAGCTGTCAGGCGATCTTTCGCCCAAAATGCAGGATATAAGCCTTATCTACACCTCATATCTGTCGGTATGCAAGGAAAACAGTCTCGACCCCGCCGTGGCTATGGATATCGCCGCACAGCATATCCACGAAAGCTGCATATTTGAGGACACCTATGTATTCTTTGACGACTTCACCGCATATTCCGAGCAGAAGATGCGGTTTATCGAGCATATCATAGAGGAAAGCGCAGATGTCACCTTTACCATTCTCACCAATGGTGACCCCATCGTTTTCCACGAGCAACACAGACTACTCAACCGTCTGTCCTCCATAGTCACCCGCAAGGGTGAAAAGCCTGACCGTGTAGATTTGCCCCTCGTCACCAACGGACGAGCCCCCGAACTTTGCGCGTTGGAGCATATTTTGGACCCCAAAGCACAAATTTTCGAAGGCAATGTCAATGCGGTCGAACTCTTTTCTGCAGAAAATATGGCAGAGGAGTGCGAGCTTGTTGCCGCAAAGATACGGTGGCTCATCTTAAAAGAAGGCGCCCGCCTTCGTGATATTGCGGTGGTCTGCGGCAACGAAGCGGACTACGCTCCCCTGCTTGAGAGCGCCTTTATGCGCTATGATATACCCCATTTCTTCTCCCGAAGAGAAGATGTGCTGAAAAAGCCCGCATACGCCGCGGCTTTGGGCGCTTTAGCCTGTCTGTGCGATGGTATGAGGCTTGAAACGGTGCTGGCATACGTCAAGTGCGGATTGCTCGGTCTTGATGACGACGCTCTTTGCAAGCTTGAAAACTACGCACTGATGTGGGGTATAAACGGCAAGGCTTGGTTTGAGCCTTTCACCAAGTCCACCAACGGCTTCGGCGATACACGATTCGGTGATACACAGCTTCTTGCCGAAATAGAAAACGCCAGAAAACAAGCAATGGAAAAAATATCCCTTCTCAAGGACCTTACAAGCGGTTGTAAAACGGGCAGGGATCACGCTCTTGCCTTTTCCCAATATCTCAAGCAGGCAGATGTACGCCGCCTGTTCGAGCAGAGAATGGCTGTCCTCAACAAAAGTGAGCGGTATCAGGATGCTGCCGAATATGCCCAGCTTTACGAAATACTTGCCAATGCCCTCACGCAGTTTGAAGCGGTGTGCGGCGATCTGGCTATGGACATCGGTGAGTTTAAAAGCTTGCTTACCCTCACACTCGGTCAGTACGATGTCAGCTCCATTCCCACATCCCTTGACAGCGTAACGGTGGGCACCTTTGCCCGAATGTCATCCTATGGAATCAAGTATCTTTTCATTATCGGTGCCCGCTATGGTGCTCTGCCCCCCGATGCTCCTTCAGGAAGCATACTCAGCGAAAGCGAGCGGGATACTTTAGAACTGCACAACATATCACTCCCCCGCGCAGAGGATAAAGCTCTCTCCTTGCAGGCGGACGTTTACCGCGCATTCAATGCTCCTTCAATGAGCCTTACTGTCACCTATCCCACATCTTCGGGCGGCGAGGACGCTTTTGTAAAGAGCCATATAGTGGGATATATGGAAAAAATCCTTAAAAAACTCAAGGAACAAAAGGCAGCCTCTGCCCTTTCTTTTCTGCGTCTTACAGCTCCCAAGCCGGCTTTTGAGCTTGCCTGCACCGCTACCGACAACCCCGATCCCACAGTAAAACCCACTCCCGAAGCATTGGCGGCGCGAAGCAGACTTGCCAAGGACGAAAAAATGCTTGAGCGGTTTAAAAAGCTTGAAAAATATGCCCAAAGTCCCCGGGAGGTAATTTCAGATCCGGATATTCTCCGAAAGCTTTATAAAGACAATATCTCTGTCAGCGCTTCGGCTGTTGACAGATATAACGCTTGCCATTTTTATCATTTCTGCCAATACGGCTTGGATGCCAAGGAACGCAGGGTTGCCGAGTTCGGCTCCCTTGAAATAGGAACTCTTATCCACGAGGTAGTAGAAAACGCTGTCAAGGCATTGGCAACGGGTGAAGAGACCGACCCCGCCGCTTCTGCCAGCCGCTTTGCCGATATTGCAATTGCCAGCCGAAAGGATGCCGACACGCCACGCACTAAGGCACTGCTTGAGCAATTCAAGGAAAATGCTGTATTCGTCACCCGCGATGTATGGGAAGAGATACAAACAAGCGACTTCAAGCCTGAATATTTTGAAATGGATATCGGTTTCGGACGAGATGCTGAGCCTATGGTATGGCAGGAAGGCGATTTCAAAGTAGTTCTCAAAGGCAAGATCGACCGCGTAGACCGTTTTGGGGAATATCTCAAGGTTGTAGATTACAAAACAGGAACAAAGGAATATGTTTTAAGCGATATAATACACGGCAAGAATCTTCAACCCTTTATTTATATGCTGATGCTCCGCCACGCAAATATCGGGGAGGGTTGTGCCGCGTTGTATATCCCCGCAAAGGCGGCATATATCTCAACTCCAACACCTATGACCGACGAGCAGGCAAAGCTTGAACGACGCAAGGAGCTCAAGCGAATGGGCATCGTGCGTTCCGATGCAGACATCCTCAACGCATTGGAGCACGGCTGCACCTCGTCAAAGTCCCGTTGGTTACCATTAAAATATTCCAAGGGAGATGTTTTAGACGAAGGCGGCTCTTGTGTTGCGTCAAAGGAACAGCTTGACCGCATCGTTGACTACACCGAAAGCAAGCTCAGACAATATGCAAAGGGTGTTGCATCGGGCGACATTTCCATTGACCCCCACGGTGAAAACACCTGCAAATGGTGCCCCTATAAAACTGTGTGCTTCAGTGCAAGGGAATGTCCCCCTCTGCCCTCAAGCACAAAGACCGAAACGGTCATAAAAATGATGGAGGAGGAAGCGGCAAATGAGCGAAGTGAAGTTTAATCAAAAGCAGCAGGCCGCCATCGACTCCTCTGCGCCTTCGGTGGTAGTATCTGCAGGAGCGGGAAGCGGAAAGACCGCCGTTTTGACCGCCCGCATTACGGCAAAGCTTGCCGACAGAGAACACCCTGTAGACATAGATCGTTTTTTGGTGGTCACTTATACCAAAGCAGCGGCGGCAGAAATGCGAAGCCGTATTTCGGAAAATCTTTCCGAGCTTGTCTCACAAAACATCACCGATACCGCATATTGCAATCAGCTTCGCCGACAGATCGGCAAGCTCTCAAGTGCAAAAATACAGACGGTACATTCCTTCTGCCTTGATCTGGTGCGCAGAAATTGCCACAAGCTTGATCTTTCCACCGTCTTTGATCTTTGCTCTGAAGAGGAGCTTGCAGAGCTTCAGACTGCCGCTGTAACAAAGGTATTGGAGCAGGCATATGAAGATAATGAAGAGGATTTTACTCTCCTCCGCAATGCCGTCTGTGAGGAGCGCGGCGATAAAAATCTTTCTTATGCCATTGTGGCGGTATATGATAAGCTGCAAAGCCTTCCCTACCCTGAAAAATGGCTTCACGAGCAGATAGACGCCTACAACAAGGGTAGTCATTTTCTCAAGGAAGAAAACGACCGCATCGTGGCAGAAGAGTGTATTTCTCTGCTTTCCTATGCCGTCAGCGATATGGAAATAAAGCTTGCTCACCTAAACCAAAGCTGCCCGCCCGTTTATACATCGGTCGCCGACAACTACGCCTTTTGCTTTGAGTTCGCAGACAAGCTGAAGGACCTTTTGGAGCGTCATGACTTTGCTCAGGTGATTTCCCAAATTGATGGCTTTAAGATGCCGGGGGCAAAGCCTGTCAAAGACCCCGACAAGCTCTTTGAATTGGAAAAAACCGCCGCCAAAAGATCCAAGGACAATCTTACGGCTGCGCTTAAAAACATCTCCGACCTGCTCTCCCTGCCCGAAAGCGATGAAAATACCTCCAAGGCTGAAAGATATCTCTGCAAGCTGTGCCTTGATTATGGCATTGCCTTTGAAAACGAGAAAAAGCGTGCAAGCAAGCTCACCTACAGCGACCTTGAGCATTTTGCCATCAAACTGCTGAGCAATGAAGACGGCTCACCCTCCGAGATTGCCCAAGATCTGAGCAATTATTTGGTTGAGGTCATGGTTGACGAATATCAGGACTCCAACGAGGTTCAGGATACCATTTTCAGGCTTATTGCGCCCAAGGACGGTTCATCCTTCTTTGTGGGAGATATCAAGCAATCTATCTACCGCTTTATAAAGGCAAACCCAAAAATATTCGCCGCAAGATGCAAGGATGCCCAATCGGGCGGCGGCGATTATATAACTATGAACGATAATTATCGTTCCTCCCCCGAGGTCATCAATATCACCAACAGTTTCTTTACTCAGATAATGACCGAGGAGTTCGGCGAGGTGGATTATAGCCAAGCAGGTCAGCCGCTGATATCCAACCGTCCTACCGCAAACACCCCCTGCGAGCTCTGCTTGCAGGATGCAAAAGTCATAAACGAGGCTCGCAAAAATGCAGGACTTGATACTCTGTCCGCCAACGAGATAGAGGGCAGATATGTGGCAAAACGCATTGCAGAAATGCTTCAATGCGCCAAAGTCCCCAACAAGGATGGCACAATGCGTGATGCCAAGCCGTCGGACTTTGCCATTTTACTTTCTTCCTATCGCGGCAAATGTGATGCATATATTGATGCTCTCACCGAGCTCAATATACCCGTTTCGGCTATCCGCGAGGAAAGCGATGCCTTTTCCTCCGTTGAGGCATCGGTAGTCATATCTCTGCTTCGCATCATCTCCAACCGCAGACAGGATATCCCGCTGCTGTCGGTTATGCGCTCGCCCTTCTTCTCATTCACCTCCCAAGAAATCGCAGAAATACGAGCTGAAAAGCCCCGCGGTGATATTTGGGATGCGGTGATGCTTGCTGCAACGAGTGGAAACGAAAAATGCAGGCATTTTATTTCCGAGCTTGAACACTACTGTGATGCCGCAAAGGATATTTCCTGCGCCCGTCTGCTTCAGCATATCTATGCTCGCACGGGTGCTTACGGCATTTTTTCAGTGCTACCACAACCCGAGGAGCGCAAAAAGACCCTTGATTTCCTTTACCGCACTGCAGTAAATTGCGAATGCGGCTCGTTTAAGTCCTGCGATCAGCTGGTCTCTTATATCGACCGTCTTTCCGGCGCTTCGATGCCTTCAAGCTCTGCAAAAGAGGGCGTAAATGTTATGACCATTCACAAGTCAAAGGGTCTTGAGTTTCCCTTTGTCTTTGTGGCTGATCAGTTTAAGTCCTTCAATCAAAAGGAGCTTCAGGCGCCTACCTTTCTCATCGACACCGATATCGGTCTTGCGCTGAGATGCGTTGACAACAAAAACCGTCTCCGCATATTCACCAAAAAGCAATCTCTTATAACATCAAAGACCCGCCGTGAGCTGCGAAGCGAGGAATTGCGCAAGCTATATGTCGCAATGACCCGTGCCCGCGAAAAGCTATTCTTCCTTATAACGCCCCACAACAGCACTGTTTCGAGTAAAATACAAAATATCTACAAGGCGGTTGGCAAGCTTCCCACACAGCAATGGTTCTCCGAGCAATCCTCTGCTGCCGATTGGCTTTTAGCCGTATTTATGTCACACCCCGGCGCAAGCGCTCTGCGAGCGATGCTCCACGGTGTTGACTTTGGCATTCCCGAGGATGAGCGTGAGCTTTCCTGCTCGGTATCCTTAGATGCCGACCTTCCCTCCGTTCTGCCCGAAACCGATGACGGTCCCCAGGTCTATGAAGGCTTCCACTCACCGAAAAACGAAGAAAACCTTAAGATCTATCTCGACCTTGCTGAACAAAACTATGCCTATGAGGATATAGCCAAGCTTTCCTCAAAAATGACACCCACGGGAATGGGCGGACATAAACATATCACCTCCTCCATCTATACCGCACAAGAGGCTCAGGACGGACTGACCGCTGCAGAAAAGGGCACAAGGGTTCACGATCTGCTTGCCAAGGTAGACCTTGCTCAGTGCCGTACATTGGAAGGAAGCCGCGCTCAGCTTGAAAAATTCTCCCTCGGCGGCGAAGCACCCGATGAGCGAGACATCGAAATGGTCTGCTCTTTTGCCAACTCACCTTGGGGCGAGCGTGTGCTGTCTGCCAAGGAGGTTATGCACGAATACCGCTTCGGTCTGCTCTTTACCCCCAAGGAATTGGATCTTGGCGATAATGAGACCGAGCAGATACTGGTCAACGGAAGCATCGACCTATTACTCGACGAGGGAGACAGCCTTACCGTCGTGGACTATAAGACCGACTCTGTAAAGCCGGGTGAGGAAAAATCAGGTGCCGAGGTGCACCGCCGTCAGCTTGAGCTGTATAAAAACGCGGCACAGCAGATATTCCAAAAACCGGTCTCAGAGATCACCGTATTCTTCCTGAAAACAGGTGTAGGCATCAAGCTGTAAAGGAGTAATTATGATAAAAGCAATAGTTTATACATCAAATACCGGCTATACTGCCGAATATGCCCGCATTTTAGGTGAAAAAACGAGTCTTCCCGTATATTCTCTTGACAAGGCGGTCAAGGCTTTGCCAAAGGATGAGGAGATAATCTATCTTGGCTGGCTTATGGCGGCATTTGTAAAGGGGCTTCCGCAGGCGCTGAAGCATTTTTCCGTCAAAATAGTTTGCGGAGTTTGTATGGGCGAAAGCGGCAGCCAGCTTGACAGTGTCCGCAAAAACAACGGTATTCCCGAAGAAATACCCGTCTTTACCCTGCAGGGCGGCTTTGATATGAAAAAACTCAAGCAACCCTATAAGTTTATGATGAAGCTTATGGCAAAGCATCTTAAGAATCAGATAAGCCAAAAGCCAACCCCCAATGAGGAGGATAAAAAGATCCTCAATATGTTGGACCGCGGCGCAAGCTATGTAACCGAAACCGCCTTGACCCCAATAATTGAAGCAATGAAATAAAGCGCATCAAAAAAGACTTTGGATAACTCCAAAGTCTTTTCCTTTATTTTCTTGTTTTGCCGTTTTCAATAAGCTCTTGCCAGCATTTCCAGCACATGCTTTCGTATTTTTCATTGCCGCCTATCTCTACCTGAGCGCCCTCGGTGACCACCTGACCGTCACTGCCGAAGCGTGCATTGACGATGGCTTTCTTTCCGCATTTGCAGACCGATTTTACCTCGCTTATACTGTCGGCAAGCTCAAAAAGACGGGCGCTGCCGGGGAAAAGCTTGGTGCGAAAATCCGAGCGCAGACCAAAGCAAAGCACGGGAATATTGTCATACTCGGCAATATATTTCAATTGCTCTACCTGCTCCTCGGTTAAAAACTGACATTCGTCGCAAATGATGGCATCAACCACTGAGGTTTTCTTTTTAACTGCCAGTGCGTTGCAGATATTCTCACTCTGCTTTATCACATCTGCAACGGCAGAAAGTCCGATACGGGACTTTACCACGGTGACGCGGTTGCCGTTTTCATCGTTATAATCATCGCGGGTGTCGGTCTCAGGCTTGATAAGCCAAACTGTGGCGCCCTTTTCCATATAATTGAACCTTGTCATCAGGGCATTTGCCGTCTTTGACGAGCCCATTGCTCCATATTTGTAATAAAGCTTTGCCATAATCTCACGCCCTTATTTATCTTCTAATATTTCGGTATTGCGTTTTAGCACTGCCGCGCCCCGCCATATAAATGCGCGATCGGAATATTTTTTCTGTAATTGCTTATTGCTATCCTGCAGATCTTGCGAGGTAAGATAGTCTATCAACTCCTCTTTAAACTCGTCAATATGGGTCTGTATGACCTTTGCGTTTTCGGGGCAAGCAAGCTGACAGGCATCGCAGCCCCACACGGAATTACAGGAGCGCATAAGCGCTTTTTCCTCATCGGTCAGCTCACCCTTGCGTTGGGTAATTGCCGAAAGACAGCGTCTTTCATCAAATCCTCTTTCGCTCAGCGCTCTGTTTGGACAAGCCTTGATGCAGGCATTACAGCCGCGGCAGACTTCTGCAGGCTTGCCTCCCTGCATCTCAAGGTTGGTGGCGATAATGCCCACAAATACAAAGCTGCCGTATTTTTCGGTTATAAGCAATCCGTGCTTGCCTTTTTTGCCCAATCCTGCCATCGCCGCCGCCATAACCTCGGGAAAAGGCGAAATGTCAACATAGGGCAAAAAAATGTTATCTGGATATTCCGCCTTGAGCTTTTTGCATTCTTCGGCAAGCTTTGCGGAAATGACCTTGTGATAATCTTTTCCCCTTGCATAAAGGGATATATTACCCTCTCGTTTGCCCGCAAAGTAAGGAAAAGCATAGCAAAACAGACCCTTTATATCGGGCAAGTCGGCAAGCGCCTTTTGCACGCTTTGCTCATCCATATGCTCCCGCAGACGGGAAAAGGCTACATAATCTCTCATCTTCCCCTGCCTTTGCCGCTCTGCGGCTTTTTGGTAGGTTTTTTGCCGCCTGCGCTCTTTGAGCCGAAGGAAGCTTGCTTTTTATCCGCCGACTTGTTCCCCGCCGACTTATTGCCCGCAGGCTTTTTGCCGCTTTTTTGCCTATTATCGCCGCGGACATCGGTCTTTTTGCCGTCTTTGCCGCTCCACGCCTTATCTCGGGCATTTGCGGTAATAATGCAACCCGGTGCAGAGCCGATAAGGTCTTCTCTGCCCGCTTTTTTCAGCGCTTCGATTACAGCATAGCGGTTTTCGGGTATATGTGCCTGAAGCAGCGCTCTCTGAAGTTTCTTTTCCTCGGAAGTCTTAGCAACAAATACCGGCTTTAATGTGCGGGGGTCATAGCCGCTATAGTACATAGCAGTTGCGAGAGTGCCCGGTGTGGGGTAAAAATCCTGCACCTGCTGGGGGGTTATTTTATTTTTACGCAGATATTGAGCAAGCTCAATGGCATCATCAAGGTTGCTTCCCGGATGACTGCTCATAAGATAGGGTACGGGATATTGCTTGAGTCCCACCTTTTTATTGATACGGAAAAACTTGTCTATAAACCTATCATAAACATCAAAGAAGGGCTTGCCCATATAGAAAAGCACCCTTGACGAAATATGCTCAGGGGCAACACGAAGCTGACCGCTGATATGATAGCGCACCAATGCCTCAAAGAAATCATCATTCTTATCGCACATCAGGTAATCATAGCGGATTCCCGAGCGGATAAATACCTTCTTGACTCCCGGCAAAGCGCGAAGCTTGGTAAGCAACTCCAAATAATCGCTATGGTCGGTATCAAGATTGGGACAAGGGGTGGGATAAAGACAAGCGCGATGGGCGCAAGTTCCCGATTTAAGCTGCTTTTGACAAGCAGGCTTTCTAAAGTTTGCAGTAGGACCGCCCACATCGTGGATATACCCCTTAAAATCAGGGAAAGAGATCATACGCTCGGCTTCTTTTATGACCGATTCGTGACTGCGGGCGGTGATGGTTCTTCCCTGATGAAGCGCCAGTGCGCAGAAGGTGCAGCTGCCGAAGCAACCGCGGTTATGGGTGATCGAAAAACGCACCTCTTCTATAGCGGGCACTCCGCCCATAGGCTCATAGTCGGGATGAACGCCGTATGTATAGGGCAATTCATAGACCCCGTCAAACTCCTCCATAGTCAAAGGCGCCATAGGTGGATTTTGCACCAAATATCTATCTCCGCTTTTTTGGAGCAAGGCTTTGCCGCGGATATAGTCCTGCTCGTTCTGCTCCATAAATGCGGCACGGGCATATTCCTTTTTACTCTTTGATATCTCCTCAAAGGAGGGCAGCATCACCGCTTCAAAATCGCAGGAGGGCTCACGTGTCATATAGCAAGTACCGCGAATGTCGGTTATATCCTTTATCTTCGCGCCTTTTTTAAGGCGCTTTGCTATCTGTGACACCGCCTTTTCACCCATTCCGTAAATAAGCAGGTCGGCACCGCTGTCTTCAAGTATACCGCGACGCAGACTGTCATCCCAATAATCATAATGGGCAAAGCGGCGCAAGGACGCCTCAATACCGCCAATGATGACGGGAATATCTCCAAAGGCACGGCGCGCCATATTACAATATACAGTTACGGCGCGGTCGGGGCGTTTGCCCGCAACTCCGCCGGGAGAATAGGCATCCTCTGTCCTTTTGCGACGGGCAACGGTGTAGTTTGCCACCATTGAGTCCACATTTCCCGAGGTTATCATAACTCCGTATCTCGGCTTGCCAAAGGCTAAAAGCTCGTCTATGCTGTGCCAATCAGGTTGGGCAAGCACCGCAACACGGAAGCCGTCCTTCTCTAAAACACGGGAAATGACCGACGCACCAAAGGACGGATGGTCCACATAGGCATCGCCGGTCACTACCAAAAAGTCGCAATAGTACCAGCCTCGCGCCTCCATATCCTGCCTGTTTACAGGCAGGAATGCTTCTCGGTTTTGGCTGATCTTTTCCATATCAGTCTTTCATCCTCAATTTCATTTCGTTCCACTGATCGCGAGTGATAAGCACCTGACGAGGCTTTGAGCCCTCATAACCGCCGACTATTCCCCGCTCCTCCATAATGTCAATAATGCGTGCGGCGCGGGCATAACCCAGCTTCAATCTGCGCTGAAGCATGGATGTGGAGGCTTGTCCCATCTCCACAACTACATCAATGGCGGGTATGAGCATTTCGTCATCATCGTCAACTCCGCCGCCCGAAGAGCCTGAACCGCCTTCGGCTTGATCCTTCTTGCCGTGGTTTTCAATATGCTCCATAACCGATTCACTATACTGAGCATCGCCGCAGCTTTCCTTGATAAACTTGATGACCTGCTCAACCTCGGTATCGGTAACCAAAGCGCCCTGAATACGGCGAGGCTTGCCGCCGCCGAGAGGACTGTAAAGCATATCGCCCCAACCGATGAGCTTTTCTGCGCCCATCTGATCAAGTATAATGCGGGACTCAAGCTGACTTGATACCGCAAAGGCAATTCGGGAAGGAATATTTGCCTTCATAAGTCCCGTAATGACATCGGCAGAGGGTCGCTGAGTAGCAACGATAAGGTGCATACCCGCGGCACGTGCCATCTGACCGAGACGGACAATAGCTTCTTCTACCTCGTGCTTTGCCACTACCATCAGGTCGGCAAGCTCGTCGATGACCACCACGATTCTGGGAATGGTCTCGCCGCCTTCCATTGTCACTATCTTCTTATTATAAGAATTAATATCGCGGACATCGATGTCTGCAAACATCTTGTAGCGGCGCATCATCTCATTTACCGCCCAGTTAAGCGCACCCGCCGCCTTGGAGGGGTCGGTAACAACGGGGATGAGCAGATGAGGGATGCCGTTATAGACCTTAAGCTCGACCATTTTGGGGTCGACCATAATAAGACGCACCTCATCGGGGGTGGACTTATACAGCAAGCTGATAAGCAGGGTGTTGATGCACACCGATTTACCCGAACCGGTAGTACCTGCGATCAGCATATGGGGCATTTTGGAGATATCTCCGATTATTGCCTCGCCGCTGATATCCTTACCTACCGCAAATGCCAGCTTGGAGGACGCATCGCGGAAGGTGGATGTGCCAATTATATCACGGGCGGTAACCGTTTCGCGGGCGGTGTTGGGTATTTCAATACCAACAGAATTGTTGGCGGGAATTACAGATATTCTGACGTGTGCCGCACCCAATGCAAGGGCGATATCGGGGCTTAAGCCCTCAACCTTGGATACCTTGATGCCTCGCTGAAGCAGTACTTCAAAGCGAGTAACGGTAGGTCCGGAGGTTACATTGATAAGGGTGGCTTCAACACCAAAGGAACGGAGGGTGTCGATAAGGCGCTCGCCGCATTCCTCTATCATCTGCGCCGCAGATGCAGGTCTGCCGCTGCCCTGATTGAGCAGACTGATGGGAGGATACATATATTTCTTTTCCTCGCTGAGTGCCGCCTCGATCTGCTGGGCAATGGTATCGGGATCTATATCATCGGGCTCGGGAGCGGGCTCGTCCTCTTCGGGAATGGTCTCGGGCAGCTCGATCTCAGCCTGATTTGTAACAAACGTAGGCTTGATAGGTTCTGTGGGGTCAAACTTAGGAGCGGGAATGGGCTCATATACAGGCTCAATAGGCTCAGGCTTTGTAATTTTGATTTCGGGCATAGCGGGCTTCTGAGTATCTTCACTGTCGATTATGCCCTGCATGACCTCCGCGGGAGTGCGTATACGCTCAGGCTCGGCCTCAGTCTCCTTCTTTTTACCCTTGCTGTCCTGATCATAAGCGCCATCCTTGCGGTTTCTCCTGGGTGCGGGAGCGTGAATATCTTCATCCTCAGGCTCAGGAGCGGGACGCCAATTTTTAAGGAATATGATTCCCTTAACGATAAACTCACCAAAAGCCAAGGCGATACAAACCACCAAGAGCAGCCAGAAAAGTATCAGCGCACCAACGCGGGAAAGACCCCAGCTCATTATATTGGAAAGATATCCGCTGAGTATACCGCCACTCTCAAGAGCGCGACCAGTGTTATAAAGAACCTTGATGTTCCAGGTGGACATATTGGTGCTGATATGCCAAATGCAGGCAATAACAACGGGCATACACAAAAGTCCCGTTACCTTAAGTCTTGCCTTGCCGTGAAGCTTGATAAACAGAACAAGTCCCGCCGCCATAAATACGAGGGGCAGATAGTTTGCGCCATAACCGATAAGTACACGGAATATCCAACGATATCCGTCAATAAACCAGCCCTTCAGGTCAAACACCGACAGACATGCCACAAAGCCTACAAACAAGCAGAGGCATGCCCATATCTCTCGTCTGATACGGATAGGCTTTTTAGGCTCAGCGGGAATCTCCTCCTGCAAAGTCTCTTTTTCTTTATCCTTTTCCTTTCCCTTTTTAGGCAAGGAACGGGGTGCTTTTGCAGTGGTCTTTTTCTTTTCTGCCACACGGGTGCCCGTGTATGCAGACTTCTTTTTCTTTGTATTTGCCATTTGTGTCACCTCACAGGACTGAAAGTATGATGGAAACCACGCCCACTACGGCACAATAAAGTCCGAACCAGCGCAGACTGCGTTTTTTAGTAAGAAGCTGAACTGTTTTTATCGCCAAATATCCGAAAACAGCCGAAACAACAAAGCCTATTATGCAAGGGACGATAAGGGACTTATCAAATCCGCTTGCGAACATATCGGGCAGCTCAAACACCGCCGCGCCCAAAACTGCGGGAATGGAAAGCAAAAATGCAAACTTTACGGCAAACTCACGCTCAAAGCCACTGAAGAGACCTCCGCAAAGGGTGGAGCCACTGCGGGATATGCCGGGAACGATGGCAAAAAGCTGCATTGCTCCAACCACCAAAGCTGAGCGATAAGGTGCATCAGCGGATGTCTTTTCACCGCCGCCGCTTTTATCGGCAAAGCTCAGCATAACTGCCGTAACGCACAAAGCACAACCGATAAACAGAGTAGAGCTCATAACCGCCGAAACAAGTTCGTCAAGCAGTGCGGCAGGTACCATAAGTGCGGTTGCAATAAGCAGCATTACTATAAGGCGGCGATAGGGACGATCCTTGATCTTAAAGCCGTCCTTTACAAAGCCAAAAAACTCCACTACAAGCTCCTTGATATCTGCCCAAAATGCAACAAAGACCGCAACAAGGGTACCCAAATGAAGCACAATGTCAAAGGCAAGGGCATTATCGAGATATTTATGTACATCTAATATATTTTGCATCAACGCCAGATGTCCCGAAGAAGACACGGGCAAAAACTCGGTAAGACCCTGAACGACACCCAAAACGATTGCGATCCAAATAGGCACGATTTTTCCTCCTTGTATATTTACGGCTAAAATTACACTCATTTAATCATACACTTATACATTATAAATATTACACTAAAACTATTACTTTTGCAAGGAATAAAACTTTTCTTTTAGATTTTACTTGAAGAATATTTTTATTCTTGTTATAATATCTTCTCGTTGAAACATTATTTGTTTAGGAGAAAAAAGTATGAAAAAATTTATTGCAATTCTTTTGATCGCACTGTGCTTTTTGACCGCTTGCGGCGAAGGCAGCGAATCAAAGGCCCCCGCCAAGAATGACTCTGCAGGAAACGCAACCGACAACGGCTCTGCCGACACCGAAAACAGCGGTAATGATGATAAAAAGGACGAGACGGCTATCGACGACGGTCTGCCCACTGTTTTTATGCCAACTGCGGTTTATTTCAGTCCCGAAAGAAGCGAAAAAGATGTCAACAAGATCGAGTATGACGAGTTCGGCAATATGACAGTTTTTACCAATATCGGTGAAACCTACAACAAGGTCAACAAGTCTGAGATCAACTACGACGACCAAGGCAGAGTAACAAAGGTAAAGAACTACCACCGCGATGTTTACTTCTTTGAGTATGCCGAGGATGGCAGCCTTTCAAAGATCACAGGCTCTCTCAACTACGGCAACGACAGCTTTACCTTTGAAAGATCCCCCAAGGAAGGCTCAGCCTATCAGTTGACCGTCTATTCAGGCAAAAACTACCGCGTTGAGCAATATGACGCAAGCTACAGAATGACCGAGCAGCTCTATTACAAGAGCGGCACTACCACCGACCCCTTCCACCGCCGCTACATCACCTACGGCGCTGACGGCAAGATCACCAAGTGGGAAAAGGCTTACGATGACAGATATGATTTCACCAACAACTATACTGCCGCCGATTTTGATGAAATGGGACATTGCCTGACCCAGTATAAGATCAAGGGCCCCAATATGGTATTCAGCGAATACACGTATGATTGGACCTGCCAGACCGAAAAAGACGCTTCGGGCAAGATCATCAAGGATGCCCACACCTGCCCCGATGTAACCATGGCTATCACCTTTGGTTATAAGTATGACGGCGACAAGCTGACCGAATATTCCTATGAGGTAGTGGATAGCAAGACCAACTCTTATTTCTGCTTTGTCTACACGCCCGTAAAGGTAAAGTGCGACAGCCTGCAGATCGCGCTTATGAACATCTACAGCAACCACGCTTATTCAAACAACGTAACCTCCTTCTACGGCATTACCACCGATTGGAGCAAGTAAATAACAAAAGTAAAAGCCTTGCCGATGCTTCGGCAAGGCTTTTTTAGTGAAATGATTCAGTTTATCTTACTGCGATTGCTTCGATCTCAACGAGAGCATCCTTGGGCAGACGAGCAACCTCCACGCAGGAGCGTGCGGGAAGAATATCGCCGTTGATGTACTCAGAGTAGATAGCGTTGACCTTTGCAAAGTCGTTCATATCCTTGATGAAAACGACGGTCTTAATGATGTTTTCCATGCCAAGACCTGCCTCTGCAAGTATGGACTTGATATTTTCAAGAGAGCACTTTGCCTGAGCCTCTACGCCCTCGGGCAGAGCACCGGTTGACATATCGATACCCAGCTGACCGGAGGTGAAGACCATATTGCCAAGGTCTACGCCCTGAGAATAAGGTCCGATAGCTGCAGGTGCTTTGGTTGTGCTGATTTTAGTTTTCATAATTATTTCCTCCAATTTATTGGTTTGAAATAATTATAGCACGCTAACCTTTCTTTTTCTACCCCTTTATTGCAAAATATTCAACTGTAAAAGGACATTTTTCAGCTTTTGTATGGTTGCACTCGACGGTGTGGTCAGCGGCAAGCGCACCTTGCCCGAGCAGATTCCCGCAAGCTCAAGGGCGGCTTTGAGCGGAATAGGATTGGTCTCAGCAAAAAGAGCATCGATAAGGGGCAAAAGCTCAAGCTGAAGCTCTGCGGCACGGCTGAAATCCCCCTCATTGCAAGCCTTACACAGTGCGCTCATCTTTTGAGGCGCAATATTTGCGCTTGTGGAAATAACACCCTTGCCGCCCAAGGCGCAGATAGCCGCAACCTGATCGTCATTTCCACTATAGAAAACGAAATCGTCGTCACAAAGGGCGATTGCGTGGGCAATCAGCGAAATATCCCCCGATGCCTCCTTGGTGCCGTAGATCATCGGATGCTCGGAAAGTGTCGCGTATGTAGCAGGCGCAATGCTCATTCCGGTGCGGGAGGGCACATTGTATAGAATGATGGGCGTGTTTATACGGTCTGCGATATATGTGTAATGCTCCACAAGCCCCTTTTGGGTGCTTTTGTTGTAATATGGATTGACCATCAGCAAGCCGTCAACACCGCAATTTTCGGCAATTCGGGAAAGATAAAGGCTTTTTTCGGTAGAGTTTCGCCCAGTGCCCGCCAATACGGGCATCCTTCCCGCCGTGTATTTGACACCAAAATCAACTATCTGCTCAAACTCCCTATCACTAAGGGTGACACACTCCCCCGTGGTAGCACAAAGGACAATGGCATCAGCACCGCCCTCCGCCTGAATATCTATAAGTCGGGCAAGTGCGGAATAATCCACCTCACCCAAGCCGTCAAAGGGTGTTGCCAAAGCGGTGGCGCAACCCGTAAAAATAGGTTTTTTAATAAAAATCAACCTCCTTCACCCCATTATATTCTGCAGGGAGTAAGGCTGCTAAAAATAAAAAATTATTTTTAAAAAAGACTTGCATTCTAAAGCATCTTATGTTATACTAATTCTCGCGTCAATGGTGCCCGTCGTGCTGGTGTAGCTCAGCCGGTAGAGCAGCTGATTTGTAATCAGCAGGTCGGGGGTTCGAATCCGTCCACCAGCTCCAAAACCTTTATAAGGTTCAAAACTTAATATGGGAGTGTTCCCGAGCGGCCAAAGGGGGCAGACTGTAAATCTGTTGGCAGTGCCTACGGTGGTTCGAATCCACCCGCTCCCACCAACATAAAAGACACTATCGAAAGATAGTGTCTTTTATGTTGTGTATGGGTCTTTATGCAAGGGTGGATTCGAAAGGCGGCTCTTGGCGGGGTGCCGGTGGCACGCCGCAACCGCCGTGGCTTTTCCGCAGAAATGCGAATCCACCCGCTCCCACCAAAAATCGACAAGTTTCGACAGAAGCTTGTCGATTTTTACTTATTACCTCTTTACTATTCACTCTTCACTAAAAGATAGGTCGATTTTTGGAAAGTAATAAGTAATAGTGAATAGTGAAAAAGTAGGACACGAGAGGAGAGAGAAACATGCCAAGTCCATTACTTGATAAATCAAAAGCTTTTGCGTTGCAGATCATCAAGGTGTGCAATGCGATTAAAACCACGAAAAAAGAATCGGTTCTGACAAATCAGTTGATCCGCTCGGGCACAAGTATAGGAGCAAACATTCGCGAGGCATTTTATGCCCACGGAAAAGCCGATTTTATTGCAAAGCTGCAGATCGCACTAAAAGAATGTTCAGAGAGTGAGTATTGGTTAGAACTGCTAATTGAGAGTGGATATTGGGATGATGTGACTATACTTGAGCAATGCATTGAGGTCAAAAAGCTTTTAATTTCCTCTATAAACACGGCAAAGAAT
>JAFQUM010000038.1 GCA_017408485.1 Clostridia bacterium
GTCACCCTTAAGGAAGAGCTTATCGCCTTCTCTGCGGCAAATGCGGCATACTGCATCTGTATATCTTGCCATATTCAGTGTACCTCCTGCTTAAACTCTTCTTCTCTTGGGGGGACGGCAGCCGTTGTGAGGAATGGGAGTTACGTCCTTGATCATAACAACCTCAAGACCTGCTGCCTGAAGCGCACGGATGGCTGCTTCTCTTCCCTGTCCGGGGCCACGTACATAGACCTCAACGGTCTTAAGGCCGTGCTCCATAGCTGCCTTAGCAGCAGTCTCTGCTGCAGTCTGTGCAGCAAAGGGAGTGGACTTTCTGCTTCCGCGGAAGCCAAGCTCACCTGCGGATGCCCAGGAAATTGTGTTACCGGTCAGATCGGTGATGGTAACGATTGTGTTGTTGAAGGAAGCGCGAATATGAACTGCGCCCTTTTCAATGTTCTTGCGCTCGCGACGCTTTGTGCGAACTGCGCCCTTTTTGGGCTGTGCTGCTTTAGCCATTTTTCAGCTTCCTCCTTACTTCTTCTTGTTAGCAATGGTCTTCTTGGGACCCTTGCGAGTTCTTGCGTTGGTCTTGGAGCGCTGTCCGCGAACGGGCAGACCCTTGCGGTGACGCAGGCCTCTGTAAGAGCCAATTTCAACCAGACGCTTGATGTTGAGAGCTACATCACGACGCAGATCGCCTTCGACCACATATTCGTGCTCGATAGCTTCACGCAGACGTGCAGCCTCGTCTTCTGTCAGATCCTTAACACGGGTGTCAGGATTGACGCCTGTCTTCTTGAGTATGTCGTTAGAAAGTTTACGGCCTATACCATAAATGTAGGTAAGTCCGATCTCCACGCGCTTTTCGCGGGGAAGGTCAACGCCGGCAATACGAGCCATTTGAATACCTCCTGTTTTTCTTAACCCTGCTTCTGCTTATGCTTGGGATTCTCGCAAATGACCATTACACGGCCTTTTCTGCGGATAATCTTGCACTTTTCGCAGATGGGTTTTACGGACGGTTTTACTTTCATTGTTTTTACCTCCTGTTAATGGGCGGCGCTTATTTAGAGCGCCATGTGATCCTGCCTCTGGTGAGGTCATAGGGTGACATCTGTAAAGTCACCTTATCGCCGGGCAGTATCTTAATATAGTTCATACGCAATTTGCCGGAAATATGGGACAGCACTCTGTGTCCGCCGGCAATTTCAACTGTGAACATAGCGTTAGGCAGCGCCTCTATAACGGTACCTTCGACCTCGATCATATCTTCTTTTGGCAAATCAATTTACCTCCTCAGCAAGCTGTGCAGTCAAAATGATCGGTTCGCCTTCTGTAATGACGATGGTGTTTTCAAAGTGTGACGACAAGCTGCCGTCCGCTGTCTTGACTGTCCATCCGTCAGATAGGCGTTTTACATCATATCCGCCCTGATTGACCATAGGCTCTATAGCCAAAGTCATACCGGCGGCAAGCCGCGCCCCGTGGCCTCTTTCCCAATAATTGGGGACCTCAGGCTCTTCGTGGAGATTTCGTCCGATGCCGTGGCCTACATATTCACGCACAACGCCAAAGCCGTGGCTTTCGTTATACTCCTGTATGGCGCGGGCAATGTCGGAAATGCGATATTCCGGGCGGGCAAACTTGATACCTTCATAGAAGCTCTGCCTCGTTACCTCGATCAGTTCTTTGGCAACGGGTGTAATGACTCCTGCCGCGAAGGTGGCGGCACAGTCACCGTGGTAGCCGTTATAAAAGGCACCCACGTCGATCTTGACGATGTCTCCCTCTTGTATCTTTCTCTTTTTGGAAGGAATACCGTGGATTACCTCGTCATTGACAGAGCAACATATCGAACCGGGAAAGCCGTTGTAATTAAGAAACGACGGTCTTGCTCCGTACCCCTCAATGACCTTGCGCGCAATAGCGTCAAGTTCATAGGTAGTAATGCCCGGCTCTACTGCGGCACCGCAGGCGCGCCTTGCTGCATCCGCAATGGCGCCTGCTTCCCGCATAAGCTTGATCTCCTTAGGAGATTTAAGTGTTATCACAATACCGCCTCCACTGCGGACAAGGTGTCTTCACTGACCTTATCCGGAGCTTGGGTTCCGTCGACTGTAACCACTCTGCCCGATGCGCGGTAGTAATTGATAATAGGCTCGGTCTGCTCGTGGTAGACATCAAGTCTATGTCTTACTACTGCCGGTTCATCGTCGCTTCGTGTGTACAGCTTACCGCCGCACTTATCGCAGATACCCTCAATCTTTGTGGGCAGAACCTTAAGGTGATATGTTGATTGACAGTCAGGGCAGGTTCTACGCAGACTCATACGCTCAACTATTGCATCGTCGGGCACATCAAAAACCAGCACCTTATCGATCTTTGTTAGCTCATCCAACTTTTCTGCCTGCTTGACTGTTCTGGGAAATCCGTCGAATATGACACCATTGGCACATTCGGATGATTTGAGCTTTTCGTCAACAAGCTGGATAACCAACTCGTCGGGCACAAGGGAGCCGCTGTCAAGCAGTCCCTTGACCCTATTGCCCAATTCCGTTCCCGCCTTAACGGCTTCACGGAGAAGATTTCCCGTTGAGAGAATATACATTCCTGTTTTTTGCTTTATAACAGCAGCCTGAGTGCCTTTTCCCGCACCAGGTGCTCCCAGCAATACAAGATTCATAATATTACCTCTGTATTATTCCAAGAATCCCTTATAGTGACGCAGAAGCATCTCGTTCTCAATAGCCTTGACGGTTTCGAGAGCAACACCGACCATAATCATGACCGAAGTTCCGCCGATAGCCAAGCCGCCCAGACCGGGCAGGTTACTCATAATGAGGGGCAGACCTGCGATAACTGCAAGGAATATAGCACCCATCATAGTGACCTTATTCAGAACCTTACTTATGAAATCGGAGGTGGGACGACCGGGACGGAAGCCGGGGATAAATCCGCCGTTCTTACGCAGGTTGTTTGCTACCTCGATGGGATTGAACTGGATTGCTGAATAGAAATATGCAAATGCAAATATCAACAGTACATAGACGATGATATAAGCAGGAGCACTCTGTGCAAACCACTTGTTTGCAAAGTTGTGCCAGAAGGAACCTTCTGCGGGCTGAGCAAATGCAACGATAGTTGCAGGCACACTTGTGATGGTGGAGGCAAAGATGACAGGCATAACACCGGACATATTGACCTTCATGGGCAGGTGTGTGCTCTGACCGCCGTACTGCTTACGACCAACAACGCGCTTTGCATACTGAATAGGAATGCGGCGCTCTGCGTTGGTGATGTAAATAATGAATGCGATGATAGCGATGGAGATGATAAGGATGACAATTGTCTTCCACCACCAGCTTGCTGCGTCGGTTGTCCAACCATTGATAATGGTCTGAACGATAGCAGGACCACGGCTTACGATGCCGATGAACAGGATGATGGATGTACCGTTTCCGATACCCTTCTGAGTCATTCTTTCAGCCAGCCACATAACAAACATAGAACCGGCAGTGAAGGTTGTGATGATTACGATTGCGCCCCAAAGTGTGGAGCCCTGTGCCTTAAGAACTCCGGAGAATGCGGAGGACTTAAGCATAAGATAATAGCTGAATGCCATTACTGCTGCAAGGACAAGGGTCAGGCAGCGGGTGATGAAAGCGATCTTTCTCTTACCCTCTTCGCCGCCTTCCTTAGCCAGTCTTTCAAGTGCGGGGATCGCAACCTGAAGGAGCTGAATAATAATGGAGCTGTTAATATAAGGATAAATGCTTAATGCTAAAATCGAAGCCTGTTCCAAACCGCCGCCGGCGAGCACATTGAAGTACTCAAGCAGATTTCCCGCACTGGAGAAGGACTGTGCCAGCATTGCTGTGTTGATATAAGGAACATGGATTGCATGAGCAAAGCGGAAAACAATAATTGCAAAGATGACGTAGAGCAGTTTCTTGCGCAGGTCGGGTATCTTCCATGCGTTTCTGAC
Organism: Clostridia bacterium; assembly: GCA_017408485.1. Classification (GTDB taxonomy): domain Bacteria; phylum Bacillota; class Clostridia; order Oscillospirales; family Butyricicoccaceae; genus RGIG3513. Next base: position 3,968 of record JAFQUM010000038.1, read on the forward strand.
TGTTTCTATCATCAGATCACCTCAGCCTTTCCACCGGCTGCCTCAATTTTTTCCTTTGCGGAGGCGGTGATACCAGCTGCCTTTACTTCCAATTTGCTCTTAAGCTCGCCCTTACCGAGAACGCGAACACCGTCGCAGGTCTTCTTGACCAGACCCTTCTCAGCAAGTACTTCGAAGGTAACAACGGTTCCGTCTTCAAAGATGTTCAGAGCGGATACATTGATTTCAGCATAATCCTTAGCGAATTTCATATTGTTGAAGCCACGCTTGGGGAGACGGCGGGTAAGGGGCATCTGACCGCCTTCGAAGCCGGCGCGAACGCCGCCACCGGAGCGAGCCCACTGGCCCTTATGTCCGCGACCTGCGGTCTTACCGTTACCGGTACCGGGGCCACGACCCTTGCGCTTACCGACTGTTGTGCTTCCGAGAGCCGGCTTTAATTCGTTGAGTTTCATTGTCCGGTGCCCTCCTTAGTTGTTCTCTTCGACCTTAACAAGATAGCTGATTTGAGCGATCTTGCCGCGGGTCTGCTCGTTGTCGGGCTGCTCGGTAACATTACCGATCTTGGTCAGTCCGAGGGAAATTGCGGTAGCGATATGCTTCTGATGTCTGCCGTTCAGGCTCTTTACCAGGGTGATTTTCAATGTCTTCATTGTAATGTCCCCCTTACTTCAGCTGATCAGCGGAAATACCGCGAACTGCTGCAACCTGATTAGCATCTCTCATGCTCTTAAGACCTTCCATAGTAGCAGCAACTACGTTCTGGGGGTTGTTGGAGCGGAGGCTCTTGGTACGGATATCCTTGATACCTGCCATCTCGACGACTGCACGAACTGCGCCGCCTGCGATAACACCGGTACCAGCTGCGGCGGGCTTAAGCAGAACTCTTGCTGCGCCGAAAGCACCTGTTGCCTCGTGAGGAATGGATGTTCCCTTGAGGGAAATCTTTACGAGATTCTTCTTAGCGTCCTCGATGCCCTTGCGGATTGCATCGGGTACTTCGGAGGACTTGCCAAGGCCGTAACCTACTGTGCCGTTACCGTCGCCTACTACTACTAAAGCGGAGAACTTAAAGATACGGCCGCCCTTAACGGTCTTGGATACGCGGTTGAGGGCAACGACTTTTTCTCTCAGCTCAAGGGCGTCGGCATTAATTAACTTTGCCATGTCTGTATCCTCCCTTAAAACTTCAGTCCGGCTTCACGGGCTGCATCGGCAAGAGCCTTAACACGACCGTGATAGATGTAACCGCCGCGGTCAAAGACCACGTTCTCAATGCCCTTTGCCAGAGCACGCTCTGCAACAGCCTTACCAACCTTTGCAGCAGCTTCACAGTTGCCGCCGTAGATCTCAAAATCCTTTTCGTTGGAGCCTGCAGCGCAAAGAGTTACGCCTGCGACATCATCGATAACCTGAGCATAGATATTCTTAGAGCTGCGGAATACGCAAAGACGGGGGCACTCGGCGGTGCCGGAAATCTTGGCGCGCACTCTCTTATGTCTCTTAAGTCTTGCTGCGTTAGAATCAAACTTCTTAACCATTTGAGTGCACCTCCCTTATTTCTTCTTAGCGCCGGTCTTGCCCTCTTTACGACGGACATATTCACCGACATAGCGGATTCCCTTGCCCTTGTAAGGCTCGGGAGGACGGACCTTGCGTACTTCAGCGGCAAACTGGCCAACAGCCTGCTTGTCAACGCCGCTGATGATGATCTTGTTGGGAGCGGGAGCTTCGATGGAGATGCCATTCTTCTCTTCGATAACAACAGGGTTGCTGTAACCGACGTTCAGAGTGAGCTTCTTGCCTTCCTTAGCGCAGCGGTAGCCGACGCCGATGATCTCAAGCTCCTTCTTGTAGCCTTCGTTAACGCCAACAATCAGATTGTTGAGCAGTGTACGGGAAAGGCCGTGAAGAGAACGATTCTCTTTTTCATCGTTGGGACGGGAAACAGTGATAACTGCTCCTTCCTGAGCGATGATCATATTGGGGTGGATCTGAAGCTGAGCTTCGCCCTTGGGACCCTTTGCGGTTACCAGATTGCCTTCAGCGATGGTAACGGTAACGCCTGCGGGTACATTGATGGGCATTTTACCTATTCTTGACATTACTCAAATCCTCCCTTACCATACGAAAGCCAGGACTTCGCCGCCGACGTTGAGGCTACGAGCCTTCTTATCGGTCATGATGCCCTTGGAGGTGGATACGATGGCAATGCCCAGGCCCTTAAGAACCTTGGGAAGCTCGTCTGCGCCTGCGTAAACACGGAGACCGGGCTTACTTACTCTGCGGAGACCGGAGATTGCGCTCTCTTTGCCATTGTACTTGAGAGTGATTTTGATGCTGCCCTGTACGTTTTCATCTTCGATGGAGTATTCCTTGATGTAACCTTCGTCAAGCAGAATCTGGGCAATAGCCTTCTTCATGCCGGAAGCAGGAACACTGACCTGAGGATGACGAGCGGCAGCTGCGTTTCTGATACGTGTGAGCATATCAGCGATGGGATCTGTGATCTGCACGTTTATTTCCTCCTTTTTGAAGTTAGAAAGTAGCTTGTATTTGCCGTTTATCTGCGGCGGACAAGACCGGTCCACAAGGGATTAGTCTTGTGCGCACGCATAAAGGCGGCAGCTCTTTCCACTTTTCTTAGTGCAAGCTAAGCCTGCACAATAACACAATTTAAGTGGTCCCGGTTAAATTACCAGGAAGCCTTCTTGACACCGGGGATCTGACCCTTGTGTGCCAGTTCGCGGAAGCAGATACGGCAAATGCCGAAGTCACGCAGATATGCATGAGGGCGGCCGCAGATCTTGCAGCGGTTGTACTCACGGGTGGAGAACTTGCTTCCCTTCTGCTGCTTTAAAATCATTGCTTTCTTAGCCATTACGAATATCCCCCTTACTTAGAGAACGGAGCGCCCATAAGTGCGAGCAGCTCGCGTGCTTCCTCATCGGTTGTAGCAGTGGTGGTGAACACGATATCCATACCGCGGATCTTGTCGATCTTATCGTACTCGATCTCGGGGAATATCAGCTGTTCCTTAACGCCCATAGCGTAGTTACCCCTGCCATCGAAGCCGTTGGGGTTGATTCCACGGAAGTCACGTACGCGGGGAAGAGCTACGCTGAACAGTCTGTCCAGGAACTCCCACATACGGTCGCCGCGAAGAGTGCACTTTACGCCGATGTTCATGCCCTCACGGAGCTTGAAGTTAGCGACACTCTTCTTAGCCTTGGTGATAACGGGCTTCTGGCCGGTTATCTTGGTTACGTCTGCCATAACTGCATCGAGAACCTTTGCGTTATCTCTTGCTTCGCCGCAACCAACGTTGATTGTGATCTTATCCAGCTTGGGGATCTGCATCACGCTCTTGTATTCGAACTTCTTCATAAGAGCGGGGGCAACCTCCTGGCTGTACTTAACCTTCATACGAGGTGTGTATCCATTAGCCATTTAAGTGTCCTCCTTCTCTTATATCTCAGCGCCGCACTTCTTGCAAACGGTAACCTTCTTACCGTCAACAATCTTGTGAGCGGATCTTGTGGGCTTGCCACACTTGGGGCATACACGCATCAGCTTGCAAACTCTGATGGGGCTTTCCTTGTTGACAATGCCGCCGGTCTCGCCCTGCTTGCGGGGCTTGGTGTGATGAGCTGTTACTGCGATACCTTCAACAAGAGCAGTGCCCTTGCCGGGGTAAGTCTTGATGACTTTGCCTTCCTTGCCCTTATCCTTGCCGGACAGAACTATGACGGTATCACCGGTCTTAATATTAAGTGTGTTCATAGTATCCTCCTTACAGAACTTCGGGAGCAAGGGAGAGGATCTTCATATAATCCTTCTCGCGGAGCTCACGGGCAACCGGTCCAAAGATACGAGTGCCCTTAGGTGTTTTGTCGTCTTTGATAATAACTGCTGCGTTTTCGTCGAAACGGACATAGGATCCGTCAGCACGGCGCATACCCTTGCGGGTACGAACGATAACTGCACGAACAACGTCGCCCTTCTTCACCTGGCCGCCGGGAGCTGCCTTACGGACAGAAGCAACGATAACGTCGCCGATATTACCATATCTGCGGGTGGATCCGCCGAGAACGCGGATGCACTTAAGTTCTTTCGCGCCAGTGTTATCTGCTACGCGAAGATGAGATTCCTGCTGTACCACGGCTTACCCTCCTTACTTTGCTTTTTCGATGATCTCGACCAGGCGCCATCTCTTGTCCTTGGACAGGGGACGAGTCTCCATAACGCGGACTCTATCGCCGATGCCTGCTTCGTTGTTCTCATCGTGTGCTTTAAGCTTATATGTGGACTTAACGATCTTCTTATACAGAGGATGCTGAACTCTGTCTTCAATTGCGACTACGATGGTCTTGTCCATCTTGTCGGATACGACCATACCTACTCTAGTCTTGCGGAAAGCTCTTTCCATAGTTAATCCTCCTTTACCGCTTAGGACTTAGCCGCAAGCTCGCGCTCACGGAGTACAGTCTTAATTCTTGCGATATCTCTCTTGACTTCAGCGATCTTGATAGGATTATCAAGCTGATTGGTGGCGTGCTGGAGTCTGAGGTTGAAGAGATCCTTCTTCAGTTCGAGAACTTTCTCATTGAGCTGCTCAACACTGAGCTCTCTGATTTCTTTAGCCTTCATCATGCCTGCTCACCATCTTTCTCGAGATCTTCCTTCTTGACAAACTTTGTCTTAACGGGAAGCTTGTAGCTAGCGAGACGCATTGCTTCACGAGCGATCTCCTCGGAAACGCCTGCGATCTCAAACATAACACGGCCGGGCTTAACAACTGCTACCCAATATTCGGGAGAACCTTTACCGGAACCCATACGGGTCTCAGCGGGCTTTTCAGTAACCGGCTTGTGGGGGAATATCTTGATCCATACCTGACCGCCACGCTTGGTGTAACGGGTCATTGCAATACGGGCTGCTTCGATCTGGTTGGAAGTGATCCATGCGGGCTCGGTAGCCATCAGACCGTACTCACCGTTGCTGACAGTGTTACCGCGCATTGCCTTACCGGTCAGACGACCGCGATGCTGACGGCGGTATTTAACTCTTTTAGGTAATAACATTATTCTGCCTCTCCTTCCTTTTTGGGAGCCTCAGCTGCTGCAGGAGCTGCAGGACGCTGATAGGGGCGACCCTGAGGACCTCTGGGGCCTGCGGAGTACTGCTTGCGCTCGCCGAAGCGGCCGCCGCGCTCTCCACCCTGGGGTCTGCCGCCACGGTCACCACGACGGTCGTCACGACGATCATCACGGCGCTTGCGGTCTCTTTGATCTCTCTTGGGCATTTCAACACTGCCGCTTCTGGGGCCGGAGGTCAGAACTTCGCCATTGTACAGCCAAACCTTAACGCCGATGCGGCCATAGGTGGTGTGTGCCTCAGCAAAGCCGTAATCGATGTCGGCACGCAGAGTCTGCAGAGGAATAGTACCCTCATGATAATGTTCTGAACGAGCGATTTCAGCACCGCCGAGACGGCCGGAAACGCTGGTCTTGATACCCTTTGCACCAAGCTTCATAGCACGTCCCATAACCTGCTTCATAGCACGGCGGAAGGAAACACGCTTTTCAAGCTGGCTTGCAATATTCTCAGCGATGAGCTGAGCGTTGAGGTCAGGGTTACGAACTTCAACGATGCTGATTACTACGGGCTTGCCTACGAATGCGGAGGTCTCAGCCTGCAGCTTTTCGATGTCAGCGCCTGCCTTACCGACAATCATGCCGGGGCGTGCGCAGTGGATGAAGAGATGAACCTTATCACCTTTTCTCTCTATCTCGATGGAGGGTACTCCAGCCTGATAAAGCTTTTTCTTAAGGTACTCTCTGATCTTGTAGTCTTCTACCAGGAGGTCGCCGACGTTACCGTCTTTGGCGAACCAGCGGGAATCCCAACCTTTGATAACGCCCACGCGAAGACCGTGGGGATTTATTTTCTGGCCCATAACTTACCTCCTGCCTTATTCTTTCTCAGCGAGAACCATGGTGATGTGGCTGGTTCTCTTGTTGATGCGAGCGGCGCTACCTCTTGCACGGGGCATAATTCTCTTGAGGATGGGGCCGGGGCCTACAAAGACCTTCGCAACATACAGCTTTTCGGGATTCATTTCAAAATTGTTTTCTGCGTTAGCAGCGCAGCTCTTCAGCAGCTTGAGAAGAGGCTCGCTTGCGGACTTCGGGGTGTTCAGAAGAATAGCCGAAGCCTGTGCAACGCTCTTGCCACGGATGAGGTCACAGACGATCTGGACCTTACGGGGAGCGATGCGGATATACTTAGCACTTGCTTTTGCTTCCATTTTCATTCTCCCCCTTACTTAGTCTTGCTACCTGCGTGACCCCTGAAGGTACGGGTGGGTGCAAACTCGCCCAGCTTGTGGCCAACCATATCCTCGGTGACGTATACGGGTACGTGCTTTCTGCCATCGTGAACAGCAATGGTGTGTCCGACGAACTCAGGGAAAATGGTGGATGCTCTGGACCATGTCTTTAAAACTTTCTTATCGCCTGCTTCGTTAAGAGCAATAACTCTCTTAAGCAGCTCGGGAGCCACAAAGGGGCCCTTCTTAATGCTTCTGCCCATTATGAAACTCCTTTCTTACTTGCTACCCGCACGCTTGACGATCTGCTTGTCAGTGCGGTGATTTTTCTTACGTGTCTTATAACCAAGAGCGGGCTTGCCCCAAGGAGTAACAGGTCCGGGACGGCCGATGGGGGATTTACCCTCACCACCACCGTGGGGGTGGTCGCAGGGGTTCATAACAGAACCGCGAACGGTGGGACGGATTCCCAGATGACGGGTCTTACCGGCCTTACCGCGATTTACGTTCTCACTGTCGATGTTGCTGACCTGACCGATTGTAGCGCGGCAGCCCATCTTGATGAGGTGAACTTCGCCGGAGGGCAGACGAACCTGAGCGGCTGCGCCTTCCTTAGCCATGAGCTGTGCAGCTCCGCCGGCGGAACGAACCAGCTGACCGCCTCTTCCGGGGTACAGCTCGATGTTGTGGATCAAAGTACCCAGAGGGATGTTTGCGATGGGAAGGCAGTTGCCGGGCTTAATGTCAGCGGTCTCGCCGGAAATGACGACGTCGCCTACCTTAAGGCCGTGAGGAGCGAGGATGTATCTCTTCTCGCCGTCCTCATACTGAACCAGCGCAATGTGAGCGGTGCGGTTGGGGTCGTATTCAAGAGTAAGAACTGTTGCGGGCATATCGATCTTATCTCTCTTGAAGTCGATGATACGGTATTTTTTCTTGTTGCCGCCGCCCTGATGACGGACGGTGATCCTGCCGTAGCTGTTGCGACCAGCATTCTTCTTAAGATTTTCCAGCAGGCTCTTTTCAGGCTTTACCTTACTAAGCTCCGAATAGTCGGTCACGGTCATGTGACGACGGGAGGGAGTAGTAGGCTTGTAGCTCTTTATAGCCATGATGTATTCACTCTCCTGTTAATTTTCGTTTTGCGCCGTATTATACGGCATACATACTTAAAGGCGGGTATCTATTATACCATGCCCTCGAACAGCTCGATTGCCTTGCTGTCGGAAGTAAGGGTTACTATAGCCTTCTTATAAGCGGCAGTCTTACCGACATGAACGCCCATACGCTTTTCCTTACCCTTAACGTTAATGGTGTTAACGCTCTTAACCTTGACACTGAAGATTTCTTCAATTGCCTTCTTGATCTCGATCTTGCCGGCATCGCGTGCTACCTGGAAAACGTACTTCTTGTCAGCAACAGCGGACATAGAACGCTCGGTAATGATGGGCTTTACGATAATATCATATGCGGTCTTCATTTTGCGTACACCTCCTGAATCTTGAGAGCAGCTTCCTTGTCGACAAGCAGCTTGTCAGCCTTCAGAATGTCATAAACCGAAATAACGGAAGAGATGGTAGTCTTGACACCGGGGATGTTTCTGCCGGAGAGAACAACGTTCTTTCTTACTTCGGGGGTGATAACAAGGGCCTTGGGTGCTTCAAAAGCGTCAACGAAGCTCTGGAAAGCCTTGGTCTTGATTTCGCCCATTTCAAGAGAGTCGATAACGATGAACTGACCTGCTGCAACCTTTGCGGAAAGTGCAGAGCAGATAGCCAGCTTACGTGCCTTCTTGTTCATGGACACAGCATAGCTGCGGGGCTTGGGGCCGAGAGCGATACCGCCGTGGGTCCACTGGGGAGCGCGGGTGCTGCCCTGACGAGCGCGACCTGTTCCCTTCTGTCTCCAGGGCTTCTTTCCGCCGCCGCTGACTTCAGCGCGGGTCAGAGTGCTCTGTGTGCCCTGTCTCTTGTTAGCGAGATGAGCCTTAACAGCTTCGTGCATAACAACAGTATTGGGCTCGATGCCGAATACACTGTCAAGCAGTTCGAGTGTGCCGGTCTCTTTACCGGCCATGTTAAATACTTTAATAGTAGCCATTGTATTTCCTCCCTCGCTTAAGCCTTCTTGACAGCGTCTTTGAGGTAAACGATTCCGCCCTTAGGACCGGGGATCGCGCCTCTGACAGCGATCATATTGCTTTCTGCGTCAACCTTGACAACAACAAGGTTCTGGATGGTAACCTGCTCTACGCCCAGGTGACCGGCCATCTTCTTGCCGGGCATTACACGAGAGGGGTCGGTGTTAGCGCCCATAGAACCGATGGAGCGGTGAACGGGGCCGACGCCGTGGGTGTGTTCCTGAGAATGGCAGTTCCAACGCTTTACTACGCCGGCGTAGCCCTTACCTTTGCTGATACCAACAACGTCGATCTTGTCGCCTTCAGCGAAAACGTCTGCGAGAAGTGTGTCGCCTACGTTAAGAGCGCTGCAGTCATCAAGTCTGAACTCCTTGAGGTACTTCTTGGGAGCTACTCCTGCTTTTTCGAAATGTCCCTTTGCGGGCTTGGTCAGCTTCTTTTCGTTAGCATCGCAGAAACCGAGCTGTACGGAATCGTATCCGTCCTTGTCCGCTGTCTTCTTCTGAACAACGGTGCAGGGGCCTGCTTCGATAACGGTAACAGGGATGACCTTTCCTGTTTCATCGAAGATCTGAGTCATACCGATCTTCTTTCCGATGATTGCCTTTTGCACTTTATTTTCCTCCTTACAGGCATTGGTTGAAATGCAGTACGCGGTTGTAACGGAGCCGCGCCTTCACTTTCCAACATGACCTGCCCGCCTCAAATATTTGCGGGTCAGGGCTTTTGACTTAATAAAAGTCTTGCGTGGGGTTTGCGGGGATGGGTTTTACAGCTTTATCTCAATCTCAACACCAGCGGGAAGATCAAGGCCTGTGAGAGCCTCAACGGTCTTCGCTGTGGGCTGAAGAATGTCGATCACGCGCTTGTGGGTGCGGCGTTCAAACTGCTCGCGGGAATCTTTGTACTTATGAACAGCGCGAAGGATGGTAACAACCTTCTTCTCGGTGGGCAGGGGGATGGGACCGGAAACCTCAACGCCTGTGCGCTTTACGGTCTCAACGATTTTTGCTGCTGCCTGATCGATGACCTGATGATCATAAGCCTTAAGTCTGATGCGGATTTTCTTCATGTCTGCCATGGGGATTTCCTCCTGTTATTTTACAATGTTTTAATAGTATCATTTTGACACCGACATTGTACGGTCGAAAGTAGCAACCTCGCCGCGTGTATCTCGCTTTTTGGCATAAATATAACCGGCGATATACACATCAGTCCGGCATAATTGCATACGTTGGTCTCCCACCAAGGCTTATCTGCGCACGCGCAGACAGTTCCCGGGCATTGCGGGGTACTCGAATGCTATTACTTTCTGCCGCCCGATTGTCGGACCTACTCCACTTAAGTTACCCGCTAATAAGCGGCAATCTTAAGCTTCATCGCCATCTGCGCTTCTGCGCGCAGACATAGTACGCCCTTTGCAGGCGCTATTTGATAATATCACTTCAGACAATAGTTGTCAATAGTTTTTTTACACTTTTTTTCAAGTTTTTTCAGTGCTTTCAAGATCTTGTGTTTGATACTCAAATTACCCCAAAATCTACTCGCACGCGTATATATATTATATATAGGTATCGGCAAAGCTCGCTGCGTTCGCAATGAAATATTTTGCCGTTGGCAAAATATGAAATCTGCCGTCGGCAGATGAAATCCGCATTCTGCGGATGAAATATTTGCCTTCGGCAAATGTTAAGGTGTCGCTACGCGACAAAATTGTTAAGCGCAGGAGGCAGAGGGCTGCCTCCCCTACGGTGTATTTTTTAATATGAATTGCAATCTGTGATTGCATAAATTGAAAGTATTACTTTCATGAATTGCGGTTATTACCGCGTGTCGGTATCCGCTTCGCGGATTTCTTAAATAGGTCGGCACAGCCGACACCTTCATGAGCCGCAAGGCTCAATTCATGGCAAGGCCAATTCATGACAATATATTGTCAATTCATGCAGATGAAATCTGCAATTCATAACAAAAATGACGATCTGCCAAGCAGATCGTCATTTTTATATAAAGTCTCTTATCTGTACATTTTCTTCTTAGCGCGTGCGGCCTCGCTCTTTTTGCGACGTCTTACGCTGGGACTCTCGTAGTGCTCATGCTTACGGAGATCAGAAAGTACACCGGACTTTGCACAGGAACGCTTAAATCTTCTGAGAGCGCTGTCCAGAGATTCATCCTGCTTGACGCGGATTTCTGCCATTTAGTTTTCCCTCCCTCCGTTAGTGGACACGTTTTTCAGCGTTGGACCTTTTCCAACACAAAAGACATTATACCTATTTTGAAATTAGTTGTCAAGGGTATTTTACTGAGGTTTTACAACAAAATTGACTATTTTGCCGCGAATAACAATAACCTTGACAATATTCATACCCTGAAGAGCTGCCGCAACGGCTTCGTCAGCCTGAGCGGTTGCCTTGATATCATCCTCAGAAGCGTCTGCTGCAACCGCAACAACGCCCTTCAGCTTGCCATTGACCTGAACAGCGATCTCGATGGTGCTTTCAACGGTCTTCGCCTCATCGTATACGGGCCACTGAGTCTTAGCAAGCAGATTCCTGTCGCCCATCTTTTCGTTAAGCTCTTCGGTAAGGTGGGGAGCAAAGGGATTGAGCAATGTGATAAGGGTCTTAAACTCAGCCTCGTTAACGCCGTTCTTGTCAAACTGATTTATGAGCGCCATCATTGCAGCGATAGCGGTGTTGAACTTCATACCCTCAATATCCTGAGTGACCTTCTTGATGGTCTTATGCATTGCACTTTCGTTAGCGGCAGAGTATTCCTTGCCGGGCTTTATGTTATCGGACATTGCGGCAATTCTGTCAAGGAATCTCTTACAACCCTTGATTGCGGAAGCGCTCCAAGGAGCAGCCTTTTCAAAGTCACCGATGAACATTTCATACAGACGAAGTGTATCTGCGCCGTACTCATTGATAATATCATCGGGGTTAATAACATTACCGCGGCTCTTACTCATCTTTTCGCCGTTTTCACCAAGGATCATTCCGTGGCTTGTGCGCTTTGCGTAAGGCTCGGACATAGGCACTACGCCGATATCATAAAGGAACTTATGCCAGAAACGGCTGTAAAGCAGGTGGAGTGTGGTATGCTCCATACCGCCGTTGTACCAATCAACGGGCATCCAGTAATCGATAGCTTCCTTGGAAGTAAGAGCATCGTTGTTGGTGGGATCGATATAACGGAGGAAATACCAGCTGGAGCCCGCCCACTGAGGCATGGTGTCAGTCTCACGCTTTGCGGGAGCGCCGCAATGAGGACAGGTGGTATTTATCCAATCGGTGCACTTGGACAGAGGAGACTCGCCGTTATCGGTAGGCTCATAGCTGTCTATCTCAGGCAGGCGCAGGGGTAACTCGCTTTCGGGAACAGGAACCCAGCCGCACTTTTCGCAATATACCAGAGGAATGGGCTCACCCCAATAGCGCTGACGGGAGAATACCCAGTCACGAAGCTTGTAGTTGACCTTGGTGTGACCCTTGCCGTTTTCTTCAAGCCACTTCTTGATAGCGACCTTTGCGTCCTCAACAGACAGACCGGTCAAGAAGCCGGAGTTGACCATAATACCGGTCTCACAATCGGTGAAGGCTTCCTTTTCGATATCTCCGCCTGCAACGACCTCAATGATGGGAAGATCAAACTTCTTTGCAAACTCCCAGTCACGAGTATCATGTCCGGGAACCGCCATAATAGCACCTGTGCCGTAGCTCATAAGGACATAGTCAGAAACAAAGATGGGTATCTGTGTTCCGTTTACGGGATTGATAGCGCAAACGCCGTCAAGCTTAACACCGGTCTTATCCTTCTGCAGCTCGGTACGCTCGAAATCGGACTTTCTTGCAGCTTCCTGACGATATGCGCGAACACTCTCGATATTGCTGATCTTATCAGCCCACTTTTCGATATAAGGATGCTCGGGAGACATAACCATATATGTAACACCGAACAGAGTATCGGGACGGGTGGTATAAACAGTCAGAGTCTCGCCCTCGGTGGTGGTAAAGTCTACCTCCGCGCCCTCGGATCTGCCGATCCAGTTGATCTGCTGAGTCTTGACTCTGGGCAGGAAGTCAACTGTATCAAGATCATCAATAAGGCGCTGAGCATAGGCAGTGATCTTAAGCATCCACTGGCTCTTTTCGCGGCGGACGACTTCGCTTCCGCAACGCTCGCAAACGCCGTTTACGACCTCTTCGTTTGCAAGAACGCACTTGCAGGAGGTACACCAGTTAACAGGCATAGTGGTCTTGTAAGCAAGACCCTTTTCAAACATCTTCAGGAATATCCACTGAGTCCACTTGTAATAGTTGGGATCGGTGGTGTTTATTTCTCTGTCCCAATCGAAACCAAGGCCGATGGACTGAAGCTGCTCCTTAAAGCGGGCAACATTGTTCTCGGTTACCTGACGGGGATGAATGTGATTCTTGATAGCATAGTTTTCGGTAGGCAGACCGAATGCGTCCCAACCGATGGGGAACAGAACATTCTTGCCTTCCATTCTCTTTTTACGGGATACGATATCCAATGCGGTGTAGGGACGGGGATGTCCTATATGCAGACCTGCACCGGAGGGATAAGGGAACTCGATAAGAGCAAAGAACTTTTCCTTGTCGCTCTTCTGCTCTGCGCAAAATGCTTTTTCATCCTGCCAACGTTTTTGCCACTTTTTCTCAATGTTTTTGAAATCGTAAAACATAAAACATCTTCCTCTATTTTATATATTATTTTAATACTCTGAATTAACCTGCTTACTCTTTGATGAGCAGCTTTTCAATGTCAACGGTGACTGCGTCGCCCCACAGACGCTCGAGGGCATACATTTCTCTTGCTTCTTCCATAAAGATATTGACTACAACGGTGCTGTAATCCATCAACACCCAGCTGGAGGTAACCCCTTCAATGTGATGGGGCATAACTCCGTCTTCCTTCAGCTTGACCTCTATCTCCTCGGACAGAGCGCGTAGGTGGGGAGTTGACATACCTGTCATAACGATAAAATAATCTGCCAGGGTGGTCTGCTCACCTACCTGTAGGACGGTTATTTCTCCCGCCTTTTTGCTGTCAGCTAACTTAACGATCTTTTCCATTAGTTCTTTTGCAGACATTTCCATTATTCTCCGTTCCTTTCTCTGTCTTTGCTGAAAGCCTTCAGCACTTTTTCGCTCATATAATACGGCTTTTTTCCCTTTTGGGCTACCCTTTCAGCCGTTCTTCTTACAATGTATGTTATTGCCTCATCCAGATCGGAAAAAGCAAGCTGCCGCACCTTTTCCGCCTCGGGATATGTACGATTCTCCTCGCAGGCATCGGCAACAAATACTATCTTATCTTCAAGGCTCATTATTTCTGCGCCTACGGTATGCTTTTTTATCGCAGAACAGACCCTTGCTCCAAAGCCAAACTCATACTCTGCCACCGCGGCGGCTGTATCGGCATGAATAACAGCATCAATGTTGTCGCTGTCATAATCGTGTATTATACTCCATTTTTCGCACAAGTTCAACTGCTGCTGCAAAGAAAGTTCCTTTGTAATATCATGAAGCAATGCGGCTATGCGGACGATTTTGACATCACCGCCATATTGCTCGGCAAGCTTGACCGCCATTTGCTCGCATCCAACAGTGTGCAAGTAGCGCTTTTCCGAAAGCCTTTCTTTTGCAACATCGCGCAACGCGTCAACATCAACATAAAGATTCTTTTCAGAAATATACCCGCGGACAGACTCGGGGAGTTGCTCGTTTCTTCCTCCCCTAGCCTCAGTGGAGGACATTTCCAAGGGTGTGTTGTCGATTATATCGATTCGGGCATTGAACTTCTGCCTGATGCTTTGGGCATAAGCCTTGATGCGCTCTTTTTCGCCCTCTCCCCTTGCCACAAGAGCAAGGCGAGCAATATCGCATATCCTTTGTGGCTGATGCCAGCGCTCAAAGGTCTCTGCCATATCGGTGCCGATTATTATCCACAGCTCATCGTCGGGATATGCCTCCCGCAGACTTTGCAATGTATCGCTTGTAAAGCTGGCGCCGCCGCGGGCAAGCTCCATATCGGAGACCACCGACTTTGGAACGAGCTGACTTGCCAGGCGGGTCATTTCAAGCCTTTCCTCTGCAGTGGCGGTAAGTGCGGGCAAAGCCTTGTGAGGCGGTATTGCCGTGGGAATAAATATCAGCTTGTCAAGCATCAGCTGCTTTACGCAAGCATTTGCGGCGGCGATATGCCCATTATGGGGCGGGTTAAAAGTGCCGCCGAACATAGCTATTCTGCTCATTTGGGCAATACAATGGTGGGCTTTTCGTCGCTACGCTTATAAATTACAAATCTTGTACCGATGCACTGGACAGGCTCTGCGCCCAATTCCTCGCACAGCACCTGGCATGCCTCTCTTGCGGTCATAAGAGATGTTTCAAGCACGCGAAGCTTGATTATCTCTCTTGCCGCCAAAGCATCAGCGGCGGACTGTATTACACTTTCGGTTATTCCGTCCTTGCCTATCTGTCCGATGGTGGGCAGAGGATTTGCAAGGGAACGCAGGTATGCTCTTTGTTTACTTGTCAGCATTTTCCATCTCTCTTTTCCTAAGTTCTGCGGCAAGCTTTTCAAGAGCTACCGCTCTGTGTGATATTTTATTCTTTATCTCTGCGGGAAGCTGAGCAAAGGTCTGCTTATGCTCGGGCACGTAGAAAACGGGGTCATAGCCAAAGCCGTTTTCTCCTTGAGGCGCGCAGAGTATCTCTCCCTCGCAGGTGCCGCGGACGATGATCCTTTCGCCATTGGGAAATACACAAGCCACCGCCGAAACAAATCGGGCACTGCGAAGAGTCTTATCCTCCATATTTTTAAGCAGAAAATCTACTCGATCACTGTCACTGCCCTCGCAATAGCGGGCAGAATAGATTCCCGGTGCTCCGTTTAATGCATCTACCTCAAGACCGCTATCATCGGCAATGGCAGGTCTGTTGGATGCCTTGCAGGCGGCTTCCGCCTTGATGAAGGCATTTTCTTCAAAGCTGGTACCCGTCTCCTCAGGGTCGGTGGCAATGCCCGCTTCCTTCATAGTGATAGCCGATGCGCCTATTTGACGCAGTATGGCATCTATCTCGCGGAGCTTTTTTTGATTGTTGGTAGCTATTACAAATACTTCTTTCATATCATTCAAAAAACGCCTTTGTGAACTCTTCAGGCACAAAATCTATCAGGTCTTCAGCCGTCTCGCCTACGCCGATAAGCTTGACGGGTACATTAAGCTTGGAAGAAATATTGATGGCAATACCGCCCTTAGCGGTGCCGTCAAGCTTGGTAATGACAAGGCCTGTCAGCTCGGCGGCGGCATTAAATGCCTCTGCCTGAACAAGTGCATTTTGTCCCGTTGTTGCATCAAGAACCAGCAGGGTCTCAACATCGGCATCGGGAAGCTCGCGCCTGACAACTCTCGCCATTTTGGAAAGCTCGTTCATAAGATTCTGCTTATTGTGAAGTCTGCCCGCGGTATCGCAGATGACCACATCACAGCCACGTGCTTTTGCGGCGGAAATGGCATCGAATATAACAGCGGAAGGATCGGCACCCTCTGCGTGACGGACGATTCCCGCACCGCATCGGTCTGCCCATATAGAAAGCTGCTCAGCGGCGGCGGCGCGGAAGGTATCGCCTGCGGCAAAGAGCACCTTCTTACCCTCGCGGGTAAGGCGTGTGCCTATCTTGCCGATGGTGGTAGTCTTGCCCACTCCGTTGACACCCAGCACGATGATCACCGAAGGCTTGGTAGTAAGCTTAAGTCCGTCGTTGGCGGTCATCTTCTCCGCAAGCACACTGCTCATAAGGGCAGACAGCTCCTCGCGGGAGTTTATCTTATTAAGCTTTGCCTGCTTGCGGACCTCGTCAACGGTCTCACAAGCCAGCATTGCGCCGATATCGGCGGCGATAAGGGCTTCTTCAAGCTCATCAAGCATATCCTCGTCAACATGACGGAAGGTGGCAAAGATGGAGTTTAAAGCACTGCCCGTATTTTCTTTGG
Organism: Clostridia bacterium; assembly: GCA_017408485.1. Classification (GTDB taxonomy): domain Bacteria; phylum Bacillota; class Clostridia; order Oscillospirales; family Butyricicoccaceae; genus RGIG3513. The sequence continues at coordinate 20,468 of JAFQUM010000038.1, forward strand.
TCTTTTTAAGACCCTGTTTAAACTTTTCAAAAAGTCCCATAGTTTTCAGCCTCAGTTAGGTTTGATGTTTATCTTTTCCTCAACATCGTTGATATTGATGGCAAGCAGCTTGGTTACACCCTGCTCGGGCATGGTTACGCCGTAAAGGATATCCGAACCCTCCATTGTGCCGCGGCGGTGGGTGATGACGATAAACTGTGTCTTGTCGCACAGAGTACGCATATAATCCACATATCTGACAACGTTGATATCGTCAAGCGCCGCTTCGATCTCGTCAAGAACGCAGAAGGGAGTGGGACGCACCTTGATGACCGCAAAGTAAAGCGCGATAGCAACGAATGCCTTTTCACCACCCGAAAGCAGAGAAATGGCTCGCGCCGATTTACCGGGCATCTCAACACGTATCTCAATACCGCAGTTGAGTATGTCGCTTTCATCTTCAAGGATCAGCTTTGCGCTACCGCCGCCGAATATCTCAACAAAAGTCCTTCCGAACTGTTCATTGATAAGCTTGAACTGCTCGGCAAATATGGTCTTCATATTGCGGGTAAGGTCGTCGATGACCTTAAGCAGATCCACTTTGGCTTTTTCAAGGTCGTCACGCTGCTCGGTAAGGAAATTATATCGCTCGCTGACCTTTTTATACTCCTCAATAGAGTCGATATTTACACTGCCCAGCTTCTTCATGCTGCTGCGCAGCTCACCGATACGGCGGTTGGCGCTCGACAGACTTTCAAGCTCCACTCTGACCTCTGCGGCGGTGACACGGGTAAGCTCATAGTTTTCCCACATCTTATCGAGAATAATATCCTCTTCTTTTTCAGCCTGTATCTTTTTATGCTCAAGGCGATCACGCTCGGAGCTGAGGTTTCGCAGAGTATCCTCTCCCTCGCGGGCTTCCTTGTTGCATTTTTCTCTTGCTCCCTCAACACGCAAACGCTCGTCGATGCAACGCCTGATGGCATCGTTTTTATCCTTTGCCTGCTTTTCCTGCTTGGAGATGGCATCCTGAAGAGATGCGATCTCAGCGGAAAGTGCGGCATTTTCTTTCTTGATATCATCTATCTTCTGCTCCTGAGAGCGCTTGTCACCGCGCAACTGTTCAAGCAGTGAATCAAGGCTTCGTACAGATGCATTGGTTGCCTCTTTTTCGGCGCCCTTTGCGGCGATCTCTTCACGGACATCAAAGGCACGCTCGGAAAGTCCGCCGCTCTGCTTTTCGCTTTCGGAAAGCTTTTTAAGCAGCTCATCACGCTGTGCGGTAAGCTTGTCTGCCTCTGCGCCGAAGGTCTCTGCCTGAGCAAGATATTCTGCCTTTTGCTTTGCAATAACTGCAAGGCGCTTGGTCACACTGCTGCGTGCCTTTTCTATCTCAAGCTTGCGGGCGCGAAGGGTCTCAAGCAGAGCATCATGGGTGGTCTTTTCCGCATTGAGTCGAATAAGCTCCTTTTCTGCCGATTCAAGCTCGTGAGTTGCGACACCCGATTCATAGCGGGATGCTTCCAGCTCGCGCTTTGCCTCGGCAAGGGAAGTGTTCATATTCTTGATATCTGTCTCGGCTTGCTCTATTTCGGTAGCAAGTCGGGCAAGCTCGTTTGCGCGGGAAAGAATGCCTGTGCTCTTACCGATGCTACCACCGGTCATCGAGCCGTTGGGATTGATAAGCTGTCCGTCAAGGGTGACTATACGGAAGGAATACCCGTGCTTTTTAGCCATAGCAATGGCGCAATCCATATCCTGACATACAGCGGTGCTGCACAGCATAGAGCTGATAAGATTTTTATATTTAGCGCCCGTCTTGACAAGGTCGTCTCCATAGCCGAAGAAGCCACGCTCGCCCTTAAGCTCGCGGCGCTTGCCTCCAAAGTCCTTGATAGCGGTCAAGGGACGGAATGTGGCACGGCCGCTGTTGGTGCGCTTTAAAAACTCAATTCCGCGCTTACCGTCCTCTTCACTGTCAACGACCACATTCTGCAAGCCCGAGCCCATTGCGATCTCAATAGCAACGGCATATTTATCCTCAGTCTCAATAAGTGAAGAAACAGGTCCGTGAATGCCCCTCAGCTCGCCGCGCTCGCTTGCCTGCATAACGCGCTTGACCGCGTTGGAAAAGCCTTCATACTCACGCTCTAAGGACTGCAGTATGCGCTGACGGTCGATCTTGGCATTTTTTGTGCGCTCAGCTACAGCTAACTTGTCAGCCATATCCTGAACCTTTTTCTCACGGGCATTGAGTCTCAGCTCAAAGCCCTTGAGCATATTCAGTGCGCTTGTCTTTTTATCTTCGTTTTCCTCTATCTCACTGTCGATTGCCTCGGCGCGCTCTTCCTCGGCAGCAAGTCTTTCGCTGATGGATGTAAGCTCTGCGGCAGAGCTATCCTGAGATCCGATGATCTCCTGCTCCAAAGCGGCAAGGGATCCCGCTTCTCTTTCGGCATCGGCGCGTTTTCCCTGCTCTATCTGCAATTGAGCCTGAAGCGCATCCACCTGAGCGGAAACATTCTCGCCCTGCTTTCTGATCTCATCTGCCTGTTTTTGTATCTCGGCAAGCTCAAGACCTAGCATTATGATAGCATCGTCAATTGCCTTTATAGCATCAAGGCTGTCAGCCTTGTTCTTTTCTATTTCGCGAACGCGATCCTCGTGGTTATAAAGCTCGCTTGTTCGGTCGGAAATGTTTTTCTCATTGGCTTCCAAAGCCATTTTGGATGATGCCAAAGCGGTATCAAGAACACCGCGCTGATCTTCTATGACACGAAGCTCTTCGCGCAGTTCATCCTCCTTTCGCTGATGGGAAGCGGTCTCCTCACTGAGCGCATCACTGCGGGCATAGAGCCTGTCAACCTCATCCTTTTTTGCGGAAAGCATACGCTCTGCGTTTTCAAAATCGGTCTTTGCCTTTTGCAGAGTGTCCTTCAGCTTGTCCAATGAATCAAGCCATACAGAGACCTCCAAAACGCGAAGCTCGTCGCGGTAGACAAGCCAGGCGCTTGCCTTTTCCGACTGTATACGCAGAGGCTCGACCTGACCCTCAAGCTCGGTGATGATATCGCGGACACGGTTAAGATTGTCCTCGCAAGCGGCAAGCTTGCGCTCGCTTTCTTCCTTGCGGTAACGGAACTTGGAAATACCCGAAGCCTCTTCGAATATTTCACGGCGGTCAACGCTCTTGACAGAGAGTATCTCGTCTATTCTTCCCTGACCGATGACGGAATAACCGTCCCTGCCCAGACCGGTGTCCATAAACAGCTCGTGGATGTCTTTAAGACGGACTGCCTTGCGGTTTATGTAGAACTCACTTTCACCGCTGCGGTAATAGCGGCGGGTGACCTCTATCTCGTCAAACTCAATGGGCAAGCCGCGGTCGGCATTGTCAACAATAAGTGATACCTGACAAAAGCCCTGGGCATTGCGCTTGAGAGTACCGCCAAAAATAACATCCTCCATCCTGCCGCCGCGGAGAGTCTTTGCAGATTGCTCGCCAAGCACCCAACGGATGGCGTCAACGATGTTACTCTTGCCGCTTCCGTTAGGTCCCACTATAGCCGTAATTCCTCTGCCAAAGTTAAGCAGAGTCTTATCGGGGAAAGACTTAAAGCCTTGTATTTCAATAGATTTTAAAAACAACTTCGCACCTCCATAGTGCATACTTCCTCAATTTTGTAATTATATCATTTTTTGCAACATATTACAAGGGAAAAAGTGAGTTTTTCCCTTGTAAAAAAGCAAAAAGCCGACAGTTGTTAACCGTCGGCTTAAAAAACTTATATTCAGTTTTTATAATCCACCGTGATTTTTCCGTCTTCGCCGTAGATCACTGCATCCTTGGACATATTGAGGCGGTCGGTCTCTTCCAGATATGCTCTGATGGAGGGGTAAAGATAATCATGCTTTGCAAGGATATCCTTCGCCTGCTCGCCATTGTCTTTAAGCAGCTCATAAACCATAAGAATATAGAACTTTGCGGCATTTACACAGGCCTTTTCAGGATCACGTATAAAATAGTTAGCTCCGTGTCCGAGTCCAACCGCTCCCGCGGCATAAGGATGAATTGCAGGCATAACGCAGGATACGTCACCCATATCGGTAGAACCCTTAGAGGTAGCACCGCGGTTTATTCTTACGCAATCCTTGCCCACTATATCTATCATTACCTTTTCGGCACAGTCAAGGAGAACTGGGTCGTTTATGAGAGGAGCATATCCCGATATGTCTTCCAGATGGACCTGTGCGCCCATTGAGAGAGCCGCGCCCGCAAGAGCGCGGTTTATTTTTTCATTGTTGCGTTTTATTGAGTCTATAGTCTTACCGCGGAGAAAGCTTTCAACAGTACATTCATCGGGAATGGTGTTGACTACATCTCCCCCCTTGGTAATTATAGGATGGAAACGCACATGCTCTTCATCGATAAAGGTCTCACGGAGGGCATTTGCAGCGTTGATACCGAGATTTGCGGCATAAAGGGCATTTATTCCCATATGAGGCGATCCACCCGCGTGGGCCGCCTTTCCTTTATAGGTTATCTTCTTGGCAATGCAACCGTTATTACCGCTCAAGCCCGAAAAGGGTATTTCGGTGGTGCCCGTGGTGTGAAGCATAAATGCTATGTCGCATCCGTCAAAGAAACCGCGGTGCATAAACTCGACCTTGCCGCCCAGATACTTGATGATCCCTTGTTCTTTAAGCTTTTGGCGGTATTCTATCTCTAAAAGCTCCTCGGCGGGAACAGCCATAAGACGAACACTTCCGCAAAGTCCGTCAAGAGCACCTTCTTCCTTTAAAGCCGCCGCAACCCCCAAAAGAGCTGCACATTGTGCATTGTGACCGCATGCGTGAACCACTCCGTCAACCGATTCGGGATGGTTTTCACAATAAAGAGCATCAAGCTCGCCTAAAATAAGCACCTTGGGACCGGGAATACCCGTATCTATATCGGTGTAAAAACCGGGAATGTTCCCCGCTTTTACAAGGGTGTAACCAAGCTTTTCAAAAGCCTCGGACAGATATGCATCGGTCATCCATTCGCGGTATCCGGTCTCGGGATGAGCCCAAATATATCGCTCAGCGGCAAAGATAAGCTCCCGATGTTTCTCCACCATTAATGCTAAATTTTTTTGATGTTCATTCACAATAGACCCCTCCAAAAGAGTTTCTATGCACATTATATCCTCACAAGATAGAAATTTCAACAATAAGCTCCGATGGAAACAACAAAACATTCCCCTGTAGCGAATACGATGGTGCTTATCTTCGGCAGGCATTTCAGTAACTATGGGTGTTTGATTCTTTTACCGAGCTGACAAAATAGATGGACTCGGGGTATTTTTTCAGCATTTCTTTTATGGGCGGGATATGCTTCTTTTCCGCAATGCAGACCACCATTTTTGCGGCATTTCCCAAGTGCGCCCCGCGGGAATCCAGCACCGTCGCAGACAGATGGAGCTCTTCGGTAATATCCGCGCACAAGCCCTCCGCATTCTTGGTGATGATCTCGATCTTGGAGTTTTCCTTCATGCTCAGTTGGATATGCGAGCTTGTCTGGGTGGTGATATAAAAATACAGAATACCGCAAATGGCGGGCTCTAAATAATTTCCATAAACAAAGCAAGAGCTGAGCGACACGCACATATTAAGGGCAAAAATAATATTCATAAGGCTAAAGTGGGGTGCTTTTTTGCGGATAATGGCGGCTATTATATCTATTCCCCCGCTTGCTCCGTTAAGTTTTAAGGTGAACGCATAGATAATTCCGCGGATAACTCCCGCCGCAATTGGCGCTAAAACTATGCTCGTGCCGCTTTGGGTATGGAAATAAATGTCAGACAGATCGATCTTTTCCAGCAGTGCCGAGGCTACGGAAAAAGAGAGGATAAAGGCGGTGTTCTTGACCGCGTAGTTTCTGTCAAGCTTTATAAATGCGGCTATAAGCAGAGGGATATTGACTATCAGTGAAAAATAGCCGATATTTACTCCGCTGACATCCTGAAGCATGGTGCATATTCCGTCTATGCCCGCAGGTGCAAATCTGTTAGGAAAAATAAAAATCGCATAATTGAGCGCAGAGCAAGCTGCCAAAGCCATAATTGTAAGTATCTCCGCATAATTCTTTATCCGTTTCATATCCACACTTTTCTCCAATTTTGATGTTGACCTAATTGTATTGTGGAGGTATACTATAGTCAAATACTAATAATAAATCAAATCCATAGATAAAAACTATCGAGGGAAGATATGTTTCAAAAATATCATTATGTTCTGGCAGTCTATGAGGAAGGGTCTTTTACCAGGGCGGCAAAGCGGCTGTTTATATCACAGCCTTCGCTGAGTGTGGCAGTCAAAAACATTGAGAAAAGTCTTGGCGCTCCCCTTTTTGAAAGAAAGGGCTTCGAGATAACCACCACCGAGGTGGGCGAGCTGTATATTGCCGCCGCCAAAAAGATGGAGCTTGCCAAAAATGAGTTTAATATTCAGCTTGCTGACAGAAACGGCTTAAAAACAGGCTCGTTGGTCGTTGCCGGCTCGAATTATCTTTCTTCCGACCTGCTTCCCATCATTATTTCAAGCTTCAGAGCCAAGCACCCCGGTGTGGATATTACCCTTTCGGAAGCCAACTCCACCCATCTGCGGGAAATGCTGGCTGCCGAAGATATAGATATCGCTATCGATAATTTTGAGGGTGATAAAGATGTCTGCACAGCATTCCCCATAATGGAGGAACAGATAATGCTCTGCATTTCGGCAGATAAGCCGATAAACGATAGGCTTACCGATTTTCAGATCACACCCGACAGAATATATGACCGCGATCCCGAGATAGAAAATATTCCACCGCTGGATATTTCGGTCTTTGAAAAGGAGGATTTTATCCTGCTTAAAGAGGGCAACGATATGTACAAAAGGGCGACGGAAATGTTTGCAGACCGAAATATCGATCCCAAAGTGGTCTTTTATGTGGATCAGCTTAATATATCCTGCGCCTTGGCGGCATCGGGATCGGGGGTGTGTCTTATCGCCGATACATTTTTTAAGTACAGAAAACATAGTGAAAATGTTGTTCTGTATAAGATAGATCACCATTCTGCCCACAGAACACTGCATATATGCCATAAAAAGGGCAAATACCGCACCAAAGCAATGACAGAGTTTATCCGCATAGCAGAAGAAACTACAGGTGAGCGGGGCAAATAATAAAAAAAGAGACAAGCACACTTGTCTCTTTTTTTATTTAAAAATTTATAATATCAATCTTTACAATCCTATCAAGAAAATTGATGGATTTCTTCGTGAGACAAAGAACCGTCCAAGTGACAGTACTATCTGTACGGCACTTGGGCGGTTCTGAAGTATTCACGGAGAAAGGCGCAATTTTCGCTCTTATTCCATTACTTGGGCGGGGCGAAGCACTACAAATGTCGCTGCTCCGCACAGCTCGGCAAGCTTGTCGGTGGCATAGACCTTGCTGCCGCCGTAGGTCAGTATCGTATTATTGATACCATTGGCGCGGACAAGCTCGATTCCATCGTTATAATGGATGAATATATCATTTCCGAGATAGATGAACATTCCCGCATTTTCGCTGAACTTATCCGCCTTATTTGCGGCTGTGCCGCTGTATACGATGATATCACCGATAGCAAAGCACTTGTCGGTGAGGCGCTTTACGCGGTAGAAATGATCGTCGGTACCTGTGGAACGGACACGGCTTCCGCCGTACATTCCTGCGGGGTTAAGGCTCATCAACTCTCCCGTTGCACCGCTCAGGTCATAGTTCATTGTCATATAGTCGCTGGTCAGGTGGGCGTCGAAAAGCTTCTTCATCATAGATGACAGATCGGTGCAGCCTTCCAGCTTTTGAGTAAGGTCATAGCCCAATGCCTTTTGATAGAACTCCACCATCAGGTCAAAATCATTGGTGGCTGTAAGGGTGGAAAGATCAAGAGCCTGAACCTTTGCCTCCTGCTCGGGAGTCAACATCTTATTGATGGACAGATAGAGAGGATTGATGAGTGCATCGTTGACCTTGGTATCAAAGGTCAGATAGTTATAGCCGTTCTCTTCCATCCAAGCGGTGACGGTTTCTTCAACGCGGTAGGTTACATGGATAACCTTGGTGTCAAAGCTGTTTATCTTCACCGTTTCGGTAGCGTTGCCCTTGACGATGGAAGCACCCTCGGGGATGAGGTTTTCGACATTTAAAATCACATCTTCCGCGCCGCGGTTATCAAAGGAAATGGTGAACTCTACTTCCTCACCTATCTGAGCGGCAAATCCCTGAGGATGGGAGGTGGTCTTTTCAATATAGAGGTTGGGGTAGGTCTCGTGAAGCTTAGCGTAGGGGGTGACCTCTGCCTCTTCCATCATAAGAGGACGGAGAATTGCAATATAGTACTTGGGACTGCGGGTGCTGAACAGTGCATTTGCGTGGGTGGGAGTAAATACGATATCCAAGGAATCTATCTTGATACCGCCGCCCACATCGTCCATATCATAGGGCTTGCCCGTAAGAGTTGAGTTTCTTACGCCGTCACGGAAGGAGTTACCGCCGCAATGCATCAAGGTGTTGTCACCCACATATACCATAACGTGACCCGAGCCTTCATTGCCGTAGAGATATGCAACGATATCACCGGGCTGCAGGACAGAGCGGTATTCCTCGTTGATCATCTGCTGATAAGCGGCGCTTTCCTTGCCGTTTACCTCATAGGCATAAGCCTGAGCCTCTTTCAGCTTTATCTGTGTGGTGGGATCATCAAGATTATTGAAATCATATCCTACAGTATTCTTGCTGAGCGCATAGGTCCAACGGGTGCAGTCAAGATGCATAATGTACTGCCAAGTGCCTACCTCTGCAACTCCGCCGTCATCGTGGCGGTATTCACCGAAGCCTGAACCGGTGGAGGTCTTACCCATTGAATAGGTCTCATACTGAAGCTGACTTCCGCGAGCATCGTATGCCTCGGCAACCGCCTTCAACGCTTCAAAGCCGGGCGCGCGTTCGGGTGTTACTCCGCTGAGCTCGATCTGATAGGTCTGCGCGTCTTTTCCACCGTTTCCGTCAAGGTCGATGGTAAAGACGATATTATCCACATCCTCGGTAACGCGAAGAGCAATGGTAAAATCAGCACCGGACTTTTTAATGCTGCGTGGGTCTGTGCCCGAAACAAAGCTGATTACCGCATTGTCGGTTGCGGTGGCGGGCCACTTGAAGTTAAGGGCAATATAATTGCCGTATGCGTACTTGAACTGAGCATATTCGCTCATTTCCATATTTTCAACTTCAGGCTGCTGATCCATATACTCGGTGTATTTGGAAACATACTTAAGATTACCGGTCACGGTTAGTCCGTTTACCTTGATGTTTTCCTGAAGCTCGGAAACATCCTTGCCGTAAACAGAGCCTGTAGCGGCGGCGATGGTGGGACAACCCTCGGCATCAAACCAATAGCCGTAGAGGGTCACATCACTTGCGGGCATTGTGAAGCTTGTGTCGCCCACAAGAGTGTCACCGCTTGCCCATCCCACAAATATCTTGCCATTCATAGAGGGCTTGGCTGCCAGCTTTACAGTATCACCGTATTTTGCGGTATGCTCATCTGGCAATGCTGAAACGTTAGTGTAATCCTCGCCGTATTCATAGACGATGTTATATTCTGCGCGGTCGTAATAAAGCTTGATCTTGGCATTGAAGTCAGCGGAAACGATTGCAGATGCTCTGCCGTCGGGATGTGTGGGGTTATATACATAGCCTTGAACGCCCATCAATGTGCCATAAACGGTATTACCCGCAACGGAAACTCTGTCAGAATCGGTCTTAAACAGGCTGTAACTTCCATCGGTGCCTTGGGTATAATGCTCAACAGTGTAGGAGGTGTCCCCCGCCTTTTCCCAACGGGCATAGAGGGTGGTGCCGCCAAGGGGCATATAGTTGCGGTAGAACTCATAGACCTGCACCAAAGCCTTGTCCTCAAACCAGCCTTTAAATACATATCCTGCTCGAACGGGGTCTGCCGGCGCAGCCAGCTCTGTGCCAAGAGGTGCGGTAATAGGCTCCACTGCACTGCCGCCGTTGGAATTGAAGTAGACAGTATATTTCTGCTCGCCCTCGGCCTTGCCGCCAACAGAAGCATAGGCAACAGTCTGCAGCTTTAGCGCCATTTCTTCGGCGGTCATATCATATTTTTTCAAGGTTTCGGCAAGCTTTCCGTCTCCGCCCTTAAGACTGCTGTCCAGCTCGGCATAGGCGGGTCCGTAAACATCAAGTCCTATAGGGGATGCATCAAATACAGAGGTGTATACGGTTGCCGCCATCAGGTATGCGCCTGCAAGGGATGCCTTGTTGCGATTACTTGCAAAGCCGGAAAGTCCGTCGGCAACACCGAAAAGGTCAGCCTGCACTGTGGCAGGATCGCTGCTATAGCCTTCAAAGGCATTTCCAACATAAGCAACACTGACCGCTCCATCAGCCAGGCAACGGCTGTCGGCTATTGCCTTTGCGGTCTCGTCGGCTTCCTTATTTATCTGCGCCACGTGCTCGCCGTGATTTGCAACGGGACCGTAAATGCCACTCTCAAAAACATCATATCTCACCTGTGCGCCGTAAGGAGCAATAATAACGGCGCGGACATTTTTGTTCTTTTCCGCAGCTATGCGGCAAAGCTTGGTTGCGGAGATCATATTTCCCTGATGATTGGCATCAAAGCGAAGCGTGTGATATCTTCCCGACTGCAGAAAGATCATATCATATGTCCTGCCGCCTAAATAACTGTTTACAGTTTTCGATGTGCTGTAGGTTGTAAATTCAAGATCGTTGGGATCGAGAGGATTTAAAAACAGCTCATACATATCGATGGTTGCCGCCGCGGAAGCCACGCCAAGTCCTGCATAATCGGCAGAGACCACAAGCTTTTGACCCTTTTCGATGAACTCCTCCAATGTGACCTGCTGATAATAATATGTCATGGGCCATTCGCCAAACATAAAGGTGCGAAGGGTTGCTTCAACACCCGACAGATCAAGGGTATAGACTTCGGCAAAATACTTATCCCCTGCTCCGTCAAGGTCAAAGGTAACAGAGATGCTTTCGTAGCTTTCGCCGTCTTCGCTGATGATACGCTCGGTAACAGTCAGCTTGTTATCCTTGAAATCTGCCCCGCTGAAGCTGCGCTCTGTGCCCTCTGCGCCTGACTTTACGGTTACGACTGCATCGGCAATTTTGGCGTCTGCAGGTGCGCAAAGGTCAAAGGAGAGATAAAAGCCGTTTTTCAGCAGCTCATCGGAAGAATAGCTTGAAAAATCGTGCTGATAGTGAAGTGTTCCGCTTACCTCATATACATTTGCATACTTGGGCTGGGCAAGGGTAATATCAGACTGCAGCTGTGATACCTGCTTTCCGCTTACCTGCATATCCTCGGCGGTAGCGGCAATATAAACATCACCCATAACTCCGCCCACTGTGTTGTCAGGCTCCTTCGCGGGCTTTTTATTGCAGCCGCAAAGCACAACAGCCAAACAAAGAAGTATGACCGATAATGTCCAAAAGTGTTTTCTCATAACTCTGTCTCCTTTTCACAAGTTGTTTTATTTCGTCTCATTCTCATTACGGATAGGCTGCACGCGCCAAACTCACAGGCTATACCTACCCATTATGTAACAAATTATATCTTCACTATGTCCTATTTTCAAGTATTCAGCGCCTTTCCATTGTGCAATTCGACGGATTGCACAAAAAATCTGCTCAACCTTTGTGCAAAAAGTACATTGAATACTTATAAACAAAGCTTTATAATTATTCTCATAACAAAATCTTTAAAAAATATTAAGAAAGAGGCAAAAACTAATGAAAAAGTTAGCACTTTTACTGGCAGCAATGCTGCTTTGCACCGCTTTTGTCGGCTGTGCAGAAAAGAACGAAAATGTTATCGTTTACGGTACATCCGCAGACTATGCTCCCTATGAGTTCCACACCCTCATCGACGGCAAGGATACCATCGTAGGTTATGACGTATCCCTGGCAAAGTACATTGCTAAGGAAGCAGGCAAAGAGCTCGAGATCAAGGATATCGGCTTTGATTACCTTATTCAGGAACTGAAGAACGGCACCATTGATATGGTCATCGCCGCTATGGAAGAAGATCCCGACCGCGCTAAGGAAGCTGATTTCTCCGATCCTTACTACACCGACGAGCCTCCTATGATCCTTGTTCGCAAGGCTGACACCGCAAACTACAAGGCAATCGCAGATTTCAAAGACAAGACCGTAGGCGCTCAGGCTGCTACCACCAAGGAAGACCTTGTTACCAATGATATGACCGGTGCAAAGCTGCTTTCTCTGACCACTGTTCCCGATCTGATCAACCAGCTTCTGTTCAAGAAGTGTGACGCTGTTGTTCTTGACGCGGCGGTTGCTCGTCAGTATGCAGAGACCAACCCCGATCTGGTTGTCTCCGAAGTTGCTCTGGGTGTTGCTGCTCCCTACCGCGTAGCAGTTAAGAAGGGCGATCCCAAGAATCTGCTCCCCACCATCAACGCTGCAATTGCAAAGGCTAAGGAAGAAGGCCTGCTTGTAAGCTGGATGGACGAGGCTGTTAAGCTTTCCGAATCCACAGGAAACTAATTTGATATAACTTAAAAACACCGGCCGCTCAACGGGCGACCGGTGTTTATTCAGTAAAATAAGGAGTTTAGTATGACACCTGTCGCTTTATCTACTTTTAAAACGATAATAGACACAATGTTCAACTTTTCCTTTTTGCCCAAGTATCTGCCCTATTTCACACAGGGTATAGCCTACACCCTGCTGCTTGCATTGGGTGCGGTGCTGATCGCTATCATTCCCGCTTTGGGATTGGCTTTGATGCGCTTGAGCAAAAACAAGGTTCTTAATCTGCTTGCAGGCGGTTATATTGCAGTATTCCGTTCTACCCCGTTGTATGTTCAGCTGTCTATTATATATTTGGGCGTATTTTCAATGATACAGATACCCACCTATTACATATTTGACTTTGTCAATATTGCAATGTTCATCCCCGGCATTATTACTTTGGCTCTTAACAGTGCCGCATATGTTGCCGAGATCATCCGCGGCGGTATTCTTGCCGTCGATCAGGGTCAGGGCGAGGCTGCCCGCTCCTTGGGCCTCACAGCGGGACAGAGTATGAGATATGTTGTTTTGCCTCAGGCTATAAAGAACATACTTCCCTCACTTGCAAACGAGCTTATTACTATGATCAAGGAATCATCCCTCTGCGGTGCTATCGGTATGTACGAAATTATGTGGGCGGCAAAGACCACAGCGGGTGCGACATTTCTAAGTATGTCACCCTATATGTTGGCGGCGGCGATTTATTTCTGCATCAACTACCCCGCAGGAAAGCTTATAGAATTACTTGAAAGGAGAATGCGCCGTGGAGACAAGAGATAACCCCATTATCAGCATACACAATCTTACCAAACGCTATTCTCCCAAGATCACAGCTCTTAACGATTGCTCTCTTGATATTTACCGCGGTGATGTTGTTGTAATCGTAGGTCCTTCGGGAAGCGGTAAATCCACCCTTTTGCGTTCTCTCAATCTTCTTGAAACTCCCACCTCGGGCGAGGTTATTTTTGACGGCGTCAATATTGCCGACAAGAAGGTGGACATCAACCTTCATCGTCAGCGTATGGGAATGGTATTTCAGCATTTTAATCTGTTCCCCCATATGACGGTTATGGAAAATCTTACCCTTGCACCCACCAAGGTCAAGAATATCCCCCTTGAAGAAGCAAAAAAGACTGCTATGGAGCTTCTTGCCAAGGTCGGGCTTGAAGACCGCGCCGATGCATATCCCATTCAGCTGTCGGGCGGTCAGAAGCAGCGTATCGCCATCGTCCGCGCCCTTTGTATGCAGCCCGATGTTATGCTCTTTGACGAGCCCACCTCGGCACTTGACCCCGAAATGGTCGGTGAAGTTCTGCAGGTTATGCGCGACCTTGCAAACGACGATATGACCATGGTCGTGGTAACCCACGAAATGGGCTTTGCCCGCGAGGTTGGCAACCGCGTTATCTTTATGGATGGCGGAGAGATATTGGAAGAAAACTCTCCCGAGGAGTTTTTCTCAAATCCCCAGCATCCGAGATTGCAGCTGTTCCTGTCAAAGGTGCTTTAAATAAAGCTTTTATACATACTGCACAAAAACGATATTCCGTTTTTGTGCAGTATTTTTTATTTTTTCAATTATGGCTATTATTACTGTTGCAATCGGTCTTTTGCTATTGTATAATTTGCCTTGGAGACAATAAAAAAGAGGAGACTATTATGGCGATTGGACTTTTTGATGTACTCGGTCCTATAACGGTAGGGCCTTCTTCTTCCCATACGGCAGGCGCTATCCGTATAGGACTTATATGCAAAATACTTTTGGGTGAGCGTGTTAAAAAGGCAAGGATAACCTTTTACGGCTCCTTTGCCGAGACCTATAAGGGACACGGCACCGACAAAGCTGTCGTGGGCGGTCTTTTAGGCTTTGATACTTATAATGAGCAGGTACGCGACAGTCTTACCCTTGCCCCCTTAAGCGGTCTTGATGCAGAGATAATCGCTTCGGATATTACTGCCGATCACCCCAACACCGTTAAGATAGAGGCAGAGGGTGCAAACAACAAGATATCCCTTGCCGGTATTTCGGTTGGTGGCGGAGCCATCCGAATCAGCGAGATAGAAGGCTACAAAGTGGATGTTGCCTGTCGTTGCGATACCCTGCTCATCTTCAATGAGGATGTTGGCGGAGTGGTTGCCGATGTTTCAGGTCTGCTTGCGGATCACGGATATAATATTGCCACGCTTTCCCTTTCCCGTTCCCGTCGCGGCGCGGGGGCAATTATGGTAATCGAGACCGATCAGGCGGTCGACGACGATACTGCCGCAAAGATAGAAAGAACTCCCCATATTATTAAGCTTATCCGCATACCCAAACTGTGAGGTAACCATTATGATCATACCCAGTATTGAATATATAGTACAGCAGACTAAAGAAAAGGCTTGCCCCATCTGGCAGGTAGTCATAAACGAGGAAATGGCTGATTCGGGCATTACTGAAGAGGCTATCCGCGAAAGACTTGCCCAAACCTATGAGGCTATGAAGCATGCCGCCGCAAAGGGAATCACCACCTCTTTGCGCTCGGTCAGCGGAATGACCGGCGGTGACGCGGCAAAGTATTATAACCATCTTAAAGCGGGCGATCCCCTTTTGGGTGATTTTTGCTCAAAGGCGGTCAGCTATGCCTTAGCAACCAGCGAATGTAACGCATCCATGGGTGTTATCGTTGCCGCTCCCACCGCGGGCAGCGCGGGAATTATGCCCGGCGCTTTTATTGCCGCTCAGGAGATATTCGGCTTTTCTGATCGCAAGATGGTAAACTCACTTATCACCGCAGGGGGCGTGGGCGGAGTTATTTCGGAGCGCGCATCACTTGCGGGCGCGGTCTGTGGTTGTCAGGCAGAATGCGGAAGCGCCGCAGCTATGACGGCAGCTGGCATTTGCGAGCTTTTTGGCGGAACTGTGGAGCAATGTATGAATGCAGGTGCGTTGGCACTGAAAAACTGTCTGGGACTTGCTTGTGACCCCGTTGCGGGACTTGTTGAGGTGCCCTGTGTCAAGCGCAATGGTATGTATACCGTCTTTGCCATCACCGCCGCAGATATGGCTCTTTCGGGAATAAAGAGCTTTATCCCCTTTGATGAGGTCATAGACTCTATGAATAGGATAGGCAGAGAGATGCCCGCCTGCATCAGAGAGACGGGCGAAGGCGGACTTGCCGCAACACCTACGGGCGTAGCCGCAAGAGAAAAAATATTCGGTGAAAAGAAATAATATTAAAAAGGATGCAACTCGGTTGCATCCTTTTTTAATGAAATATTTTGCACAGCAAAATGTGAAATCTGCCCATAGCAGATGAAATCCGCGTTCCGCGGATGAAATATTTGTCTTTGACAAATATGAAGGACTCCCTCCGTCACGCTACGCGTGCCACGTCTCGCTGCGGCTCGGTCACGCCACGGGTCTGACATCACACCGTGATGTCATTCAACACCGCGTCGCCGCTTCGCTACCCTCCAGATGGAGACAAAGGGGTATCCGCAAGCTCAGATCTATACGGGAGGGGTGACCCCTCCCCTACAGTACGGCAGGATGTTACGATGCATTCGCCGTGAAAGGCACAATTTACTTAATCGTTCCCGTGTCGGGGAATGGCATATTTTCATAATTATGGCTGATCTCTACCCACTTGACATTGGTTCCAACTCTGGAGAAGATTATCTTTGTGGTGGTATCCTTGGTGATTATCATCAGCTGATAATAGCTGAGTGCGATAAACTGCAGATCGGCATAGCCCTTGGGGTCATCCTTTTCATAGCCGTAGATGCCCTGGATAGCCCACTTTTTCAGCTCGGTGTCGCGGGCGGGGATCTTTTTGAAAACATCGGTGATGTGATCACCTATTTTAATATCGCGGAAAATGCTTGCGCTTGTTGCTTCTTCACCCACATTGATGTAGTTGAGGAATGCTGTTCCGTTGGACTGATCAAAGCTATAGAGTATTCCGTCAACAGTAAAGCTGAAATAGGTATCTGTAGGCTTTGTGCCTGTGTAGCCTGTAACAGCGGCAACAGTCTCAAAGCTCATTCCGGTTTTGATTCCATTGTGCAGTACCACCTCATCAGCTGTCACGCGGGTATCATAAGCGGTGGAGCGTACCACCTCAGCAGGCTTTTCGGGGGTTGTGGGAGTTCCGGGTGTGGAAGGTGTATTAGGGTCTGCGGGTGTGTTGGGATCTACAGGAGTATTGGGATCTACCGGCACATAAGGTCCGTCGGGTGTATCAGGGGCAACGGGCATATTATTCTGCTCATCGTTGGGTGTCTCATTTTTGTTTTCTTTTGCCGGAGTATCCTTTTTACAAGCGGCAAAGGAGAGCATAAGGCAAACACAAAGCAGCAATGCTAAAACTCTTGTTGTTTTTTTCATTTCCGTCATCCTTTCGTTTTATGTTAAGGTTTTGATCTTCTGATTCTATTGTAAATAACTTTTTGCAAAAAGACAATTACAAAAGAGTAACAAAATCAAGAAAAATGTAACTCTTTTGTTGTTGTATTGTAACGAGGGTTATTTTACAATAAAAACAGAAGTTATCCACCCGCTGGTTTTATGAAAGGAAGTATTTATGAAAAAATCTCTCGCCGCTGGTTTGTCCCTGCTTTCTTGTGTTTTTGTCCTTTTCTGCCTTTCTGCTTGCGGCGATGAGACTCCGCCAAGCGCAACCAGTACTGTACCACCCACAGAAGAGAATAATATCCCCACTCCCGACTCTTCTTGCGAGGGTGAAGATGATATCAAAGCTGAGCAGACCGATGAACCAAAGGATAATCCAAACATACCTAATGAGCCTGAAACTCCTACTGTGCCAAATGAATATAACGAGCCAATCCAACCAGAAGAGTCTCTTGAGCTTAAGGTTGACAGTGAAAAAGAGACAGAAGGTGTTTCTCCCAACGATTTGGCAATGAAGGGCTACTACCAAGCACTAAAAGAAAGCCGAACTGTCTATTTTGCTGACAAGGATGAAGTGACAACCCTTTCCAAATATCTTGAAACAAGACAAAAAACGAAGTCCGAACCTTTTTTCTTCTCCGAGTTTGCATCGGTGGATTTTGGGCAAGACGGAGTTTTTGAACTTATTTTGGCTGTTAATACAAGGAGCGTCTCTGGGCAGATTATTCTATATTATAGAAACGGTACTGTATGTATAACCGAAAGAACCTATGACGAATTAAGAACGATTGACATATTTGGCGTATGCAAAGGCAAATGTGACAATACATATGAGTATTATTACTCCCTTACCCCCTCCAACGAAGGCTATGGTTGGGAGCGTTTTGACTATTTGAAATATTCCATATCTGATTTTGTTTTCACACAAGGTGATCAAACATCACGCTTTTCTACAAGCAACGCACTGGTAGATGTAGAATATTTTTATGGTTTCAGGTGGTCTTATAACCATACTCCGTCTGCAGAATGGACTGATTATAACCATACCAATATTGAAAACCTGTTAAGTGGCTCGTCCGCCATTGACCCTGACACTCTACAAAAGATAAATACCGTAAATAAGGCATATTATCAAGTTTTTGCGGGCGACCGAAATATCTCCTTCATAGACACAAAAGAGGTTATGACTTTGACAGAGTACTTGGAGATAAAGTCACAAGAATACGGTGCGAATATCTCCCTCAAAAGCTTTGCGCCTGTTGATTTTGACAAGGACGGAATAAGTGAAGTGGTTGTTGAACTTCTTGACCGCAAAAAGTATGGTCAGCTTCTTATCTATTATTACGACGGAATTGTATATGCTAAATATTATAGTTATGATAGGATATGTGAGCTTAAATCTGATGGCAGAATCAGAGGTGTGGGCTTAACTATCAATGATGGTTTTTTTTATCTTGAAAAAAGTGGTAATCACGATTGGGAGTATAAATGGGAGGTTTTGTATCTAAAATACCCATTAATTATAAAAGGTGATACTACTTCCTACTACCTGACGGGCAGCGAGTTTTGTGGCGAAGGCTTCTATAAAGGTTATATGGAATCATATAACACTGCAACTGACGCCGTTTGGTATTCCTTTGATGAAAAAACCATAGAGGAGACCTTCAATACCGCTAATTTTTCAAAAATTACTCCCAATAATGAGCAGTTGGAAAAGAAAATTAATCCCCCTTCCAATGAATGGACGTCTCCCGAAGCACAGGCAGTGCTGAAAATGTTCGAGGACGTAGTTTACAACAGAGAAAAGGTTGTTGACACAGAAAGCGGTAAGGAAAGATATTTTATGGAAGGACCAATCCATAATATAAAGTTTGAACCTTCTATGACGCTAATGGATCTTAACAAAGACGGAATTCCAGAGGTTCGTATGCATGAAGCTGGTTACTCAGAAATAGTATTATATGAAATAGACGGGAAAATCTACAAGGATTCTATTAGCATTCGTAATTATACCGGTGGTATATTTGACGGAAATGTTTTTCACGGCAGCGGCGGAGCATCCGATTCATATTATGCCACCTTTGACCTCAGTGTGGATGGTTTGGTTATGAACTTTATCGCACGCTCAACTAATGTAAAAGACGACACAAGTGAGTATGGAATACGACAGGCATATTATCTCTATGATGTTGAAGTCACTAAAGAAGAATATGATGCCTTTATAACAGAAAAAGGCTGGGAAAGTATTTTTTAAGGTCTATAGTCTATAATTTATAAAAGCATACAAAACCGCCGCAGGCTGTAAAGTCTGCGGCGGTTTATTATTTCCTTATTCCCCTTCGGGGAGCTTGCAAACATCTATCCAGCTTGCGCCCGATAATTCAGCAAGCTCATCGGGGGTAAGCTTGATTGCAGAGTTTGACGAGCCGCAGGCAGGATAAACGTGCTCAAAACGGCGGAGGGATTCATCGCAATAGACCTTGACGCCCTCGGGCAAAGCGAAGGGACAAACGCCGCCTACCGCGTGACCTGTGTGGGCAAGAGCATCCTCGTGGGAAAGCATACGAGCCTTAAACTCAAAGGTAGCTTTGAACTTTTTGTTGTCGATGCGGGCATCGCCTGCCGCAACTATAAGCAGACATCCTCCGTTGTTATCGGAAAAGGACAGTGTCTTGGCAATTCTTGCGCCCTCTACCCCCACCGCCTGGGCGGCAAGCTCGACGGTCGCGGAAGATACCTCGAACTCCATTATTTCATTTTCTCTGCCCTTTTGTGCCAAAAATGCGCGAACTTTTTCTATAGACATAATAATTTCTCCCCTGAAAAAATCTTCTTCTAAATTATATAATGTTTTTTGTTTTATTGCAACACAAGATATTGCGGTCAATTTCGACATTATACAGTAAGTATTGTGTTTTGTTTTGAATTTGGTCAAAAATAACAAAAATGCGCCCTAAAATTATACAGAAAGTTTTGAAAATAACTCTTTACAAGTTTTAAAACAAGTTGTATACTTGTAACTGCACCTCAAAAAAGGGCATTAAATACAGGGAAACGGAGCATAATAATGACCAATGATTTCTCCAGAACTTTGTCGCTGCTGCGGCGTGAAAAGAAAATAAGCCAGCGCAAAGCAGCCGAAGCTTTGGGGGTATCGCAGGCACTGCTCTCACACTATGAAAACGGTGTGCGTGAGCCCGGTCTTCCCTTCGTTGTTGCCGCCGCGGATTATTATAAAGTCTCTCTCGACTTCCTTTTGGGAAGAACTATGCAGCGTGACGGAATGATGATCACCGAGCAGGATATTTCGGATATTTCCCTTGATAAGGATAATGTGCTCAAGGGCAGCGCATCGGCTATGCTGAACAAAAAGCTACTGATAAATGCCACTGCAGTCCTTTTCGATGTGGTGGGCAAGGTCAACGACAAGGGCCTCACCCGTGACATTGCAGATTATCTCAACACCGCATTTTTCAAGGCATACAGATATGTAAATGCCTTTGACGGCGAGTCGCTTCCTCAGGTGTTCTCCACACCCGACAGCTGTTTTGCCGAGCTGTGCGATATAAAGATGAAGAAGTGCGAAAGCCATCTGCGCTCGCGGAACTATAAAAAAGAGCTTGCTCCCAAAATGTCCCCCGAGTTTTTGCAAAAGGAATATCCCAAGCTTTCCCCCGCTTTATTTTCACTCCTCCATTCGGTCTCCGAACAGCTTGAGGACGAAATGAAATAAATCACATAGAAAATCCACCCGTTTTTTCGGGTGGATTTTTGCGTTATGGGGTGATTTAACGGTTTTTATTTCGTCGCGCAGCGACACCTTAACATTTTGCCAACGGCAAAATATATCACTCTCCGAAGGAGAATATCACACACTGAAGGTGTATATCACATTTGCCGTCAGGCAAATATATCACTGCGAGCACCGCGAGCCTATTTTCCTGTGGAGCCGAATCCTCCTGTACCGCGTTCGGTGTCGGACAAACTATCTGCCAATTCATACTCGGCGCGCAGGTAGGGCACGATGACAAGCTGAGCCATACGCTCACCCGCTTCTATAGATTGCGGAGCAAGCGAATGATTATGTATTGCCACCATAAGCTCACCGCGGTAGTCACTATCCACTATACCCACCTTGTTGGCGGGGGCAAGTCCTTTTTTCAAAGCGATACCGCTGCGGGCGCACATAAGACCCACATAGCCCTCGGGTATCTCGGCGGCAAGTCCCGTTTTGGCAAGGACAGTTTCACCGGGAGCAACGGTGAAGCCTTCCAGCGCGTAGATATCCGCGCCCGCAGCGCTTTGGCTGCCCAGAGTGGGCATTTTTGCACGCTCATCAAGCTTTAATATTTTTATCTTCATATTATCGCTCCCCTTTGGAAACTATTTTAAGTCCGCAAGCGTACATTTCGATGTAGGTTATCTCTCCATCGGTCTCCTTTACAATAAAGGAATATCCCACACCGAGATATGTAATATTCCCCTCGGTGTCAACGGGGCCTTTAAAGGTGAGGGACGGTTTTTTCATATTCTTGGCTTCGAAATAGTTAAGCACACCGATCGCTATCCATATCACCAAAACGATGGCGATGATCATCTTAGTTTTGTTTTTCATATCATACCTCCACGAAAAAATAGGGATAATGAAATATTTTGCTCACACAAAATGTGAAATAATGCGCTATCGCACATTATGAAATATCCCGCTTCGACGGATATGAAATAGAATAAATCCACTCACGCCCGCAGGCATTTCATTCGCCAAAGCGAATTTCATACACGAAGTGTATTTCACAAATCCCGTAGAGATTTATTTCATTGCGTAGCGTCCTTAAGGACGCTACGCTTACACCCTTTATTTTACATATAACTTTTGATTTTGTCCAGCACTCCTTTTTCAAGCCGCGATACCTGCGCCTGAGATATGCCAACCTCGCGGGCGACCTCGATCTGTGTTTTGCCCTCATAGAAACGGAGAGACATTATTTTCTTTTCACGGGGAGTAAGCTCGCCCAATGCCTGACGGATGGATATCTGCTCTATCCAACTGTCGTCGGTATTTCGCAAATCCCTCACCTGATCCATAACGCAGACCGAATCGCCGCTTTCCTGAAATACCGGCTCATAGAGCGAGATGGGGTCGGCTATGGCGTCAAGGGCAAACACCACCTCTTGCCGCTCCACCCCCATTCGTTTGGCTATCTCCTCCACTGTCGGCTCACGCTGAAGCTCATTGGTGAGCGCCTCCTTTACCGTCAGGGCGCGATAGGCATTATCCCTCATTGAACGGCTGACGCGAAGCGCCCCGCTGTCGCGTAGGTATCTGCGGATCTCTCCGATGACCATAGGCACTCCATAGGTTGAAAACCGCACCTTCAAGCTTGGGTCAAAATTATTGACAGCTTTAATAAGTCCGATGACACCCACCTGAAAAAGATCGTCGGGCGATTCTCCCCTGCCTGCAAACCGCTGTACCACCGAAAGCACCAGCTTGAGATTTCCCGTCACCACTCTGTCCAACGCTTCCTTATCCCCCGCCTGCGCTTTTTCTATAAGCTCTAAGGTCTCTTCATTCTTAAGCACTACAAGCTTTGCGGTATTCACACCGCAGATCTCCACCTTTACTTGCATTTGATCCCACCTTTATAATGATTGCAGTTTATCGAAACGCTTTCTGCGTTTCGACAGCCGATAAAATCGGCTTGCCATTTTTAATGCTAAAAAATGGCACCTCATTCATTGCAATAGTTATAGTGGGATTTTCTTTGAAAATCCCATACCAAATCAAAGATTTGGTGTGGAAACAGTTGGTATGCCAACTGTTTCCACTATCTATAACTTTTATGGGATTATTATTGCCCTGCCTTATGGTTTTAACACAAAGCAGGGCAAGTAAAGGTATTTATTTTTTATCAGAAGAAAGACTCCTGCTGCTGTCTCTGCATGATCATAGAATCCAACTTTTGCAGATTTTCATCGGATTTTTCACCCACACAACCTACCATAAGATAGCATCTGTCAAACGGGTCATAGATAAAATGGTGAAGCAGCTTAAAGCCGTGTATCTGTCCCGTCTGACGCACGTGGGTGCGGGGTCCGGTGCAAACGTGAAGCTCTCCGCCGATGGAAACGTGCTGCTCGTCGTGATAGCACACGGGCAGGTTGCGATCGATCATTTCCTGAACCTTTTTTTCCAGCTCAGGCAGGTCAATAGCAGGCTCTTTTCCGGGAAATGACATTATAAAGCCGTGGCGCACGTCACCGTGGGTGCATCGGGCAAGATCACTGCTGGGCATAAAATATTCGCACAGATCCTCTGCCGTATGTGCCATAAGACGGTACGGCAGTGACTTGTTCACCGTTTCATATATCTCCTGAGGCTCAGGGCCAAAAAGATTGGGACGGGTGATAAGTATCTCCTCTCCCACTCCTATAAGCAGGTCGGCATTTACACCCAGCATAGGATACACAAGGTCAAAATGCTCAACTATGACACGCTTGCCGCGATGGACCGCTTCTAAAATTGCATCGGCAAGAACCCGAAGCTGTGTAAAGCCCATTTCAAAGCGGATATCAAGATGATAGGTGTGGGGAGTATAAAATCCCGTCTCACTATCCTGATCCAGCAGGGGCAGAGGGCGGATATTTACGCCGTCGTCATCATTTGTCAGCTCAAGGGATGGAAACATTCCCTTTATCAGAGCGCTCTTTCCGCTTCCCGGCTCACCGATAACACCGATGATCTTATCAAAGGGTGAAAGATACTGCTGAGCAAGCTGCATTCCCAAAGTATATATTCTGCTTCTGCCGCGAGGGGCAAAATATGTGCTGTAAAGATGGCTGGAGTGTGTACTGCGCATAGAAACGCCTCCTTTGATATCAGGTGATTAAAACGGTCCTTTGTTATTTATATTATATACGATAATTCATATTTTTCAAATAGTTTATTGCTCAAAAGCGTTGAAATACCAATCTAAGTGGTATATAATGAAAATGTATGAAATTGTCACAGTATGAAAGGAGTCATACATATGAGTGATATTATAAAACGAGCATCTGCAGGCACTATGGAGTCCAGCGATGCCTATGTCGAGATCTCTCCCGCCGACAAAGGCTTGGAGATATCCTTGGATTCTGTTGTTCAGCAACAGTTTGGTGAAGCCATTGAAAAGGTAGTGCTCGAGGTACTCACCGATTGCGGTGTGCAGAATGCCAAGGTCAATGTTATAGACAAGGGCGCTCTTGACTGCGTCATCCGTGCAAGAGTCGAGACCGCCGTTATGAGAGGAAGAGGTGAATAAGATGCGCAGATCTATGCTGTTTCTTCCCGGAAATACCCCCAATATGCTGATAAACGGCAGTCACTTGGGCAGTGATGCCCTTATCTTCGACCTTGAGGATGCCGTTTCTCCCGCAGAAAAGGATTCTGCCCGCATTCTTGTTCGTAACACCCTCAAATATATGGATCTTGTCGGCTGTGAGACCATTGTCCGCATCAATTCTATTGATACAGACTATTGGAAAAAGGACCTTGATGCAATAATCCCCCAAAAACCCAACCTTATTATGCTGCCCAAGACCAATTTTGCTCAGGATGCAAAGACCGCCGACGAGTACATAACCGAGGTGGAGCAGCGTTGCGGTATGGAGGTCGGCACAGTTAAGCTGATGCCCCTTATTGAGACCGCACTCGGTGTTGAAAACTCCTTTGCCATCGCCACATCCTGCAAGCGTGTTGCCGCCATCTTCCTTGGCGCTGAGGATTTGACCGCCGATCTGCGTTGCAAGCGCACCAAGGGCGGTGCTGAGATAAACTATGCACGTACCCGTCTTGTTATGGCTGCACGCGCCGCAAATATTGATGTTTATGACACTCCCTTTACCGATGTCAACGACGACGAAGGCATCCGCATTGATGCAGAGTATGCTAAGGCTCTGGGCTTTACCGGTAAGGCATCTATTTCTCCCCGCCACGTTGATGTTATCAACGAGGTCTTCAGCCCCACAATGCAGGAGATCGACTATGCTTATGAGGTTATGGAAGCCATCCGCATTGCCAAGGAGCAGGGACGCGGTGTTATTTCACTGCGTAACAAGATGATCGATGCTCCCATCGTTGCCCGCGCCGAGCAGACCATTGCAATGGCTCGCGAGCTGGGAATAAGGAGGGACTAAGCTATGAAAGACAGTAAAGTAATCAAAAATATAGCCGAGGCTGTGGCACTGAGCGGACTTAAAAGCGGAATGACGGTGTCCTTCCACCACCATCTCCGTAACGGTGACTATGTTCTCAATATGGTCATGGAGCAGATCGCCAATGCAGGAATCAAGGATCTGACAGTGAACGCAAGCTCACTGTTTGACATTCACGCACCCATTATTGACCATATAAAGAATGGTGTCGTTACCACCATTCAGACCGACTATATGTCGGCAAAGATAGGCAAGGCAATCTCTTCGGGTGTTATGCAGAATCCCGTTCAGTTCCGCACCCACGGCGGCAGACCCGGTGATATCGAATCGGGCAAGACCCCTATTGATGTGGCATTTATTGCCGCTCCCTCTGCTGACTGTATGGGCAACTGCTCGGGTAAAATAGGCAAATCCGCTTGCGGTTCTTTAGGCTACGCATATCCCGACGCAATGAATGCCAAAAAGGTAATTGTTATCACCGATAATCTTGCTCCCTATCCCCTTTTGGGTTGGTCAATAAGCGAGACCTATGTTGACCATGTTGTTGTGGTCGACGAAATAGGCGATATAAACGGAATCGTTTCGGGTACTACCAAGATAACCCGCGACCCCGTAGGACTTGTTATGGCACAGCGCGCCGCTCAGGTCATTAAAAACAGCGGTCTGCTTAAGGACGGATTTTCCTTCCAGACGGGTGCGGGCGGTGCTTCTCTTGCCGCCGCGAAGTTCCTCAAAGACATTATGCTCAAGGAGAACATCAAAGGCTCATTTGGTCTTGGCGGAATCACAGGTTATATGGTAGATATGCTTGAGGCGGGTTGCTTTGAGGCTCTGCTTGATGTTCAGTGCTTTGACCTTAAGGCGGTCGAGTCCATTCGCAACAACCCCCGTCATTGCGAGATAAGTGCCTCCCACTATGCAAGTCCCTACGCACCCAGTGCTGTGGTGGACAGCCTTGATGTTGTTATTCTTGGCGCTACCGAGGTTGACACCGATTTCAATGTTAACGTACATACCAATTCCAACGGATATATTATGGGCGGTTCGGGCGGTCACAGTGATACCGCCGCAGGCGCAAAGCTTGCAATGATAATCGCGCCCCTCTTCCGCGCACGTCTGCCCATCGTAACCGACAGAGTCAATACCATTTCCACCCCCGGCAGAGATATTGATGTTCTTGTTACTCAGGCAGGAATCGCCGTCAACCCCAAAAACGCAGAGCTTGCCGCCCGTCTTAAGGATGCAGGTCTGCCTGTTGTTGACATTCACGAGCTGAAAGAGATCGCCGAGCGCACCACAGGTAAGCCCCAGCCCATTGCAAAGGGCGACAGAGCGGTTGCAAATGTAATCTACCGCGACGGAACTATTATCGACACAATCTATAACGTACCCAATGCAGGAGGTATTTTATAATGAGAGAGATCAAGTCTGCACAGATTACCGAGGTCATTCGCCGTCTGTGCATTGAGGCAAACTGCTATCTGCCTCAGGATATAAAGAATTGCATTATCGAGAGCCGCAAGGCTGAGCCTTGGGGCACCGCACAAGAGATATTAGATCGCATTATTGAAAACTACGAGATCGCAGACAGCGTTCCCCAGCCTATCTGTCAGGATACAGGCGTTGCTTGCGTATTTCTTGAAATTGGTCAGGATGTTCACATTGACGGCAACCTTACCGATGCCATCAATGAGGGGGTTCGTCAGGGTTATACCGAAGGCTATCTGCGTAAGTCTGTAGTCCGCGACCCCCTTAACCGCGTAAACACAGGCGACAATACCCCCGCAATGATCTACACCGACATAGTTCCCGGTGATAAGGTTAAGATCACCGTTGCTCCTAAGGGCTTTGGCAGTGAAAATATGAGTCAGATCAAGATGCTCCGCCCCTCCGACGGTGTTGAAGGCGTAAAGGCATTCGTCACCAAGGTGGTTGAAGAAGCGGGTCCCAACCCCTGTCCTCCCATCGTAGTAGGTGTTGGTATCGGCGGCACCTTTGACAAGGCGGCGTACCTTGCCAAAAAGGCACTTATGCGCTCTACCGACGAGAGAAATGCCGACCCCTATTATGCAGACCTTGAAAAAGAGCTGCTTGAGAAGATCAACGCGCTCGGCATTGGCCCTCAGGGCTTTGGCGGAAAGACCACCGCTTTGGCTGTAAACATTGAAAAATACCCCACCCATATCGCAGGTCTGCCCGTAGCAGTAAATATCAACTGCCACGTAACCAGACATAAAGCGGAGGTGCTGTAATATGGCTATTAAAATTACCGCTCCCCTCTCCCGCGAGGATGCACGCAAGCTTAAAAGCGGCGACAGCTGCCTTATCTCCGGTGTTATCTACACCGCCCGCGATGCCGCACACAAGCGCCTTTGCGAGCTGGCCGATAAGGGACAGGCACTTCCCCTTGATATCAAGGATGCCATTATCTACTATGTTGGGCCTACCCCCGCAAAGGAAGGTCAGGCAATAGGCTCTGCAGGTCCTACCACCTCTTACAGAATGGATGCTTACAGCCCCACACTTATCGCTTTGGGTCAGACCGGAATGATAGGCAAGGGCAAGCGCGGAGCTGAAGTGGTTGATGCTATGAAGGAGCACGGCGCAGTTTATTTTGGCGCTATTGGCGGCGCAGGTGCACTGCTGAGCAAATGCATCAAAAAGGCCGAGGTCATCGCATACGATGATCTTGGCGCGGAAGCTATCCGCAGACTTGAGGTTGAGGACTTCCCCGTTGTTGTAATCATCGACAGTGAGGGCAATAACCTCTACCAAAAAGGCAGAGAGGATTATCTCAATAGTATAAAATAAGAGAAATCCGACATCGGTACGATGTCGGATCTTTTCTTTTAGTAGCTGCCGTCGTTTTTTGACTCAGCGCCGCTTTCCTGAGCCTTTGCTATCTTAACGATACGGGAGGTGCCGAGACGGGATGCACCCAGCGCAATAAACTTTTCCGCATCTTCCAAGGAGGATATTCCGCCCGCCGCCTTGATCTTTACATGGGGAGCAATATGCTTTGCAAACAGCTCAACATCTGCAAAGGTGGCGCCCGCAGAGCCAAATCCGGTAGATGTCTTTATATAATCGGCGCCCGAATCGGACACGCACTTGCACAAAGCGATCTTCTCATCATCTGTAAGCATACAGGTCTCGATTATTACCTTGAGAAGCTTTCCCTTGCAAGCCTCCTTGACTGCGGCTATTTCAGAAGTGAGGCAGTCCCATTTAGCCTCTTTTGCCCAGCCTATATTGATGACCATATCGATCTCATCGGCGCCGTTGCTTACCGCGTCGGATGCCATAAAGCACTTTGCGGCAGTGGTGGCATAACCGTTGGGGAAACCGATAACCGTACAAATAGCCAGCTTATCGCCTACATATTCCTTTGCCTGCTTAACAAAGGAAGCGGGAATACATACCGAAGCGGTGGAGTATTTGATGCCGTCATCGCAAATGGCTTTTATCTCTGCCCAAGTGGAAGCCTGTCCCAGCAGGGTGTGGTCGCATTTTGAAAGGATCTGGCGAATATCCATAATTTTTCTCCTTATAAAAAGTATTTTACGATTTGGTATAATAATAACAGTAAATTGCCATTTTTTAAAGGGCTTTTATCTGATTTTTTTTAGTTTTTATCAAAATTATGATATGCCCGAAGCGAAAAAGGCTCTATCACTTATATAACAAATGCGGAGCTGACGCTCCGCATTTTTGCTGTTATTTCCCAAAATAGCTCATCACAAGCTTGTGTATATCCTCCGCAGGTGCATATTTTACCATTTCGTCCTTTACCAGATAATAGGTCACACCGCCGGAGGTTTCCTTTTTCTCTACCCTATCACCTATGTAATATGCATCGCCGTGAGAGTGAAACAGCATTGCATACCCGTTATGAAAATCAAGGTAATATTCGGGCATGCACCGACAGGCGCAATCAGAAAGGGTCAAGCTGTCAAACTTAAGTCCCTCATACAAGGCAAGAACCTTTTCCTTGTCGGTGATCTCAATAACTGTTATATCCTCTTCTTTGCTGTAACCTATCTTGGTGTGAATAAAAGTCACCTTTTCGGGCAATGGCAAAGCAGCGTATTTTTCAGCCTTTTGCTTTTCAGTATCTTCTTTAGGTGCATCGGGAATGGTGGTATCTGTCTGATCAGGCGATGGATCTTGCAATTCTTTTGGGAACTTTGCAAATATCTCTCTCATTACTTTTTTGCTTTCATCGGTGAGCCGATACATATCGCGCCCGCACCTTATAATGTTCTTGCCTAAATAATAGGTTCCTCCATCCTCACCCACAATTTCAATGCTGTAGGAGGTGTCATCGATCCGGAAAAACCAATGCTCAATATCTTTTCCTCTGCGTTTTATGCTGTTAAGCTTTAGAGCAAACCATTCTATATCCTCTTTTGAATCAAAGACGATGGCTTCATCTATTCCGTCTTTTTTGAGGGTTATGGAGATAACCTCTTCGGGCTCAAGCTCAAACAGACTTTCCTGCGCAAAGAAAGTCCAATATGCGCCGAAGCCAAGACCGATAATGCCTAAAACGACAATTGAAACAATTATAACAGAGATAACAATATTCGTATTCACCGGCATCTCTCCTTTCATTTGTGGTGAACCGCGGGTCTACCCTCTTTCTAAGTTTATTATATCGTATACGCTTGCCCTTGACAACAAAAGCCTTACCAATAGACCTTTCCGTCTACTTGCCAATATTCATTTGGGTCAGCGTTTTTATATCTTGTTTCAATAGCTTCCTCGCGGGTGTTTGCTCCGCTTGTAAAGAAAATTGCATTTTCTACAGAATAACCGGTTTTGGTTTCACTTATATAAAGAGGCTCAGGATAGAACACAAACTCAAAACTCTTGTAGTTTTTTGAAAAATACATTTTAAAACAAGCTCGCGTTGCGAATCCCTCATCGATAGGATTGAATGGTATAAGCTTGCCGTTTTCGTCTTTTTTGTGTTTGTAATGGTAGCCTTCCGCGTACACACCGTAATTTTTCTTTTCACTCTCGAACATTTCAAACTCAATATCACGGTATTCAAAAAGAACCTCTCCACCGAGAGTCTTTATGATTATATCTCCCAAAATGATTGGAGTGTCACTCATATTATCAACATCCAGATAGCTTTGGTAAAACTCTCCCGCTTCTTCTAAATCTACAGTTATGATAACGGGCATATTCATTTCGCTTTCGGGGTGCTGATTTGCCCACATATATGCTTGTTTGGTGTAGCTGATCTTTATTCCTCTGTCTGCAGATGCGATCAAAAGGCTTGCCACCGTTACTATAATAAGCACAGCGGCTATGGCGTAAAGACGAACCGAACGGCCCATTCTTTTTCTCACCGCGGATTTGGCTTTTAAAACCTTTATATCGGTCAGCTTGCCGCTTTGCTCTTTTTCTATGCCGTCTTGGTTTTGATCTGCTACCGCGCCAAGCACATTTTTTGCCGCAAGCTCTAATTCATTGTCGGTAAAATCGTATTTCATAGCCCTTCCTCCTGTTCTTTGAGAATTGTTTTAAGCTGAGCCTTTGCGCGGTCTACAAGCTTTTGTGCCGCGTCCTTGGAAATATTCATCATTTTTGCTATTTCTTTGATGCTGTACCCCATACCGAACCGAAGCAATATCGCCTGGCGGTAACGGGCAGACAGCTTGGTTATGGCATCTTCCAAGGGGCTTGCGCCGGAAAATGTCATATCCACGCCCCTTTGGTCTTCTTCAAGGGGCACTTCGCCGCGGCGCTTGCGCTGCTTGAGTATATTGAGCGCGCGGCTTTCCACTGTGAGAATGACATAACTGCATGTCTCGCGGGAGTCCAATTCGCCTATTTTTCCAATATGCTTATAGAGAGCCACGCCCGCCGCCTGCACCGCATCCTCGGCATCGTATTGGTTGCCCAAGATGCGTAGCGCGTTGCTCAACATCACCTTGTAATACATTGAAAACAATGCGTCAAACTTTTGTATTTTGTCTTGAAGCTTGCTCATAGGCAAAACCTCGCTTTACTTCATATCAGTGCACTGCAGGGAAAGGTAAATTACTATTTTGCCGCTAAATGTCCTCTGCGCGCTGAAAGGTCACTTAAACTGAGAAAAATCGCAATTTCGCTTTTCCCCTTCTATTATATCAAACAATCCAAAACCGCAAAAGCGGACAGCAAAAATAAAATATTTTCCAAAAAATAAGCACAAGGGCGATGGCCAACAATTGTTGGTCATCGCCCTTAATGTAATTTTCAGTTGTTCTTGCTATACAATCCTATCAAGAAAATTGATGGATTTCTTCGTGAGACAAAGAACCGTCCAAGTGACAGTACTTTCTGTACGGCGCTTGGGCGGTTCTGAAGTATTCACGGAGAAAGACGCAATTTTACTCCATTATCTGGGCGGGGCGGAGCACAAAGTAACAAGCCTCTCCGGGCAGCTGAGCCAGCAAGTCGGTAAGATAGATCTCACTGCGAGTGGTCTTAAGGAAGTACTGGGTGTAGCCGTCGGCATAGATAGTCTGAAGCTTTCCATAGCTGTTTATGGTGAGGAACTTACTGTCGCCGATATAGAGGTAGGTCTTGGCATCGGCGTTGTAGTTTCTGATGTCGCCTCGGTTGTGTCCGCTTGTGGTGAGGATATCACCGGGTTGCAGGTTGAGACTTGTAAGCTTCTTGATTCTGAATTCGTGCTCGATCTCGTCGGCAGACTTAAGGTGAATGCCTCCGTAGAGACCGTCAACAAGCTGTGCATAGCTGTCATTTTCAGATTCGTAGGGGATCTGAATTGCCATTGCCTCGTAGACGGGCTGGATGACCTTGCTGATCATTTCGGCAAGATCCTTGCTTCCGTCAAGCTGAAGCTCGTAGCCAAATGCCTGCTTGTAGACTTCCTTGATGAAGGTAAAGGAATCAGCAGCATTGATGGATGCAAAATCAACAGCCTGAAGCTTTGCGATCTGCTCATCGGTCAGGGTCTTGCCAACCTGAATAGCGATCTGGTTGATCTCTGCGCCGTTGACCTTGGTGCCGAAATAGAGACGGCGGGTGAAGTTATCTTCAAAGTATGTGAATACGCTCTCTTCAATGACATAGGTAACTTCTATAGTCTTGCTATCATAGGAGTTGAGCTTGATGGTCTGTTTTTCGAGGCCCTTGACAAGCTTGGAGTTTTCGGGAATATAATTCTCTACCTCAAGGGTTATATCCTTTGCTCCGCGGTTTTCAAAGCGGATATACATTGTGAACTCTTCACCGATGGCTACAGAGTGACCCTGAGGATGGGATGTGGTCTTCTCAATGTAGAGATCGGGGTATGTTGTATGAAGCTCACCATAGGGAGTTACGGCGTTGCTCTCAAAGCTATAAGGACGAATGATTGCAAATCTTCCCTTGGGATATGCAGAGCTCATCATACCAAGACGGGTGTCATGCTGCATAAGAGTGGTGATCTTATCAATGGGCATTGCGCCTTTTGCTTCATCCACATCGTATGCCTTACCCGTAAGGGTCTTGTTGATCTCACCTGTATGGTTATTCTTGCTCTTGCCGTCATAGTAACCATCACCGGAGCAATGGATCATCTTATTGTCGCCAATATAGAGCATAACGTGACCGCCTGCGCCGTTGGCGTATCTGTAGACCATAACATCACCGGGCTGCAGGATGGAGCGCCATTCAGCCATAATGGCATCCTTTTCCTTTGTGGTCTCCTTATTGGTGTTGATGTGTGCGTATGCATTGGTGGTAGGCATTGAGCAGAAGGTTGCACAGTCGTAGCCGCCTTCAAAGTCATAGCCTATTGAATTGATAAAGTTTGCCAACAGCCAGCTGGAGCAGTCAAGCTGCAGGGTGTACTGCCAGCTTGCCATTTCTGCGGGAGCAAGGCGGTCATAACGCATCTGTCCAAGGCCGCTGTTTGCATAGGTGCGAGTCATAGAGGCACTGTCATACTGGAATGCTGCACCGCGTGCCTTGTATGCAAGAGCGGTTTGATAGACCTCTTCAAAGCCCTTTGCATAAGCCTTTGTTAAGCCTGAAAGATCAAGGATCATATCCTGAGCAATGTATGTGTCTGCATCGCCGTCCATATCTATCGCAAAGGTTATCTTGTTGTAGGTATCCATAATGCGGAGGACTACATCAAAGCTCTTGCCGTCGGCGGCTGTAAAGACGCGCTCGTCGGTTCCTTCCTTAAAGGTGATGGTAGATTCGTCGGTTGCATCTGCGGGGAAGGTGATGTTCAGTGCTACATAATTTCCGTAGCCGTATTTTGCCTCGGCATACTCAGGCTGGATCATAGTGCTTGTATCCATCAGAGCGGTATATCCGGGATAGGTCATATTGTGCTTCGAATTGCCGAACACCTTAAATCCGTCGACAGTGATGTTTTCCTGAATATCCGCAACAGCCTTGCCGTGAAGCTCGGTTGCCTTGGGAAGTGCAATGGTGGGCATTACTGCGGTTTCGTACCAATCACCGGTCAGGGCTACATCGCCTGCGGGCATTGTGAACTTGCCGCCTATAACTGCAGCATTATCAGCCGCCCAGCCTGTAAAGCTGTAATCTTCAACTGTACCGGGAGCCGCTACAGTTATGACGTCACCAAACTTTGCAGTTGTTGCTTCGGGCAGAGCGGGCATTCCCATATAAGCCGCATTGTAAGCATAGGTGATGGTATATTCGCCGCGGTCGTAATAAAGCTTGATCTTGGCATTGAAGTCAGCGGAAACATATGCGGATGCTCTGCCGTCGGGATGCAAGGGGTTATATACATATCCTGGAACACCGAAAAGCGTTCCGCTGACAAGAGAATCTGCCTGAGCTACGCGGTCAAGATCGGTCTTGTAGAGGCTGTAGCTTCCGTCGGCATTCTCAATGTAGTGTTCAACGATATAGGATGTGTCGCCCATCTTCTGCCAAGCGGCATAGAAGGTCTCTCCGCCAAGCTGCATAGTCTCGGCAACAAATTCTACCTTCTGATCCAGTTCTTTATTTCTGAACCAACCCTTGAAAATATATCCCTCACGGGTGGGGTCTGCAGGTGCGGTATACTTATTGCCCATAGCGGCAGTAACGCTTTCTACCTGCGCTCCGTCAAAGGTTTCAAAGTTGACGGTATATACCTCGTCCTCAGCCTCAGCACCGAATACGCTCTTGTGCGCTACCTTTTGAAGCTTGAGAGCCATTTCGTAGGGGGTAAGGCTGTATTGGTTCAATATCTCCAACACCTTTGCATCGTCGCCGTCAAGATTACAGCCGAAGCCTTCCATCTCGAAACCGAGAGCGTTGATACCTACGGGAGATGCAGAGAATAAATCGGCATACATAGTTGCGGCAGTGAGATATGCACCCAAAGCGGATGCCTGATTTGCATTGGTAGCTACGTTGGTCAACTCGTCCTTTTCTCCGTAAAGCTCTGTCCTTATGGTAGCAGAATCGCCATAAGCGGAGAATGCCTTGCCAACATAGGATATCTTGACAGCCTCATCACCCAAGGGCAGTGTCTTCTTTTCCTTGATCTTTGCTACGATCTCCTCTGCACAGCGGTCAATAGCCGCAATGTGCTTGGTGTTGCTGGTCACACCGGTGCTTGCGGGGAAATAATCCTTGAAAAATGTCTGATAGCCATAGGGAGCAACGATAACAGCACGGACAGAGGGATTGAGCTTTACTGCCAGCTCACAAAGCTTGACGGCAGCGTCAACATTCTGCTTCTGTCTTGTTGCATCCTTGACGGGATAGTATCTTCCCGACTGCAAAAGGATATAGTCATAAGCGTTTGCTTCTATCTTGCTCTTGGTATTGGTAGCGGCGGTCAGCTTTGAGAAGCCATAATCGCCGTTTCCCGAAGGATTGCTGAAAAGCTCGTACATATCGATAGTGGAGGATGTACTTGTAGAGCTGAAGCCTACATAGTCAAGCACCGCTACAAGCTTTTGTCCCTCTTCAATGAACTCTTCAAGGGTCACAACACTGTAATACTCACTAAACGGATACTCTCCAAAAGCAAAGATCTTAAGGGTTGCATCTATAGCCGAAAGATCCATTGTATAGGTCTCAGCGCGGTACTCGGTTCCCGCTCCGTCAAGGTCAAAGGTGACATAGATGTTGTCGTAGGTCCTTCCGTCGGAGCTGAGTATACGCTCGGTTACTGTCAGCTTGCCTTCTTTGAAATCAGCGCCGCTGAATGTGCGGGCAGTGCCTAAAGCACCAGACTTGATGGTGATCTCTGCGGCACTCACATCGAGCGCACCTGCACAGATATCAAAAGACAGATAATAGCCGTTTCTAAGTACCTCGTCATCGGAAAAAGCGGTAAAGCCCTCTTGATAGTTAAGCTTGCCGCCAACCTCGTAAACATTGGCATATTTGTTCTGGGTAAGCGTGACATCGGTCTGCAGTGCAGATACCTGAATGCCGCTCACCTGAGCGTCCGCGGATGTAACGGTAAGGTAAATGTCACCCATAACACCGCCGCGGGTAAGGTCCTTTTCCTCAGCCTTCTTTTTTGCACAGCCGCAAACCAGCAATGCAAGGCAAAGGGCGAGAACTAAAACTTTCCAAAGATTTTTTCTCATAAACATTCTCCTTTTCGGGGATCTTTATAGATTTGCCATATTAATACCATTGGAATCTATATCTAACATTATACCCCCACCCTCTACCCATTTACAACCCTTTTTTAGCTGTCCACTGATTTTTGGCAACTTCGTGCATTTGTCCACTGTCATTTTGTATATTTTGCATATTTGAACGCTCCTTTGATAAGAAACTTGTTAAAAGAGTATTAAGCATTTATTCAAATAATTTAATCATATCTCCAACCTCAGTATCTTGATATTCACGATTCTGTTTGGTATAATAATTGTATACCAAACTTAAACTGAATAGAGGAGTGTTTTTATGGCAAAGACCGCCCGCGACATTATGGCTCTTATCAAAGAGCAGGATATCAAAATGGTGGATTTCAAGATGGTAGACATCAATGGTCAGTACAGACACGTCACCATTCCCGCCGAGTATTTTTCCGAGGAAACTATGGTCGAAGGTATCGGCTTTGACGCTTCCAACTACGGCTATGCAGTGGTTGAAAAAAGCGATATGGTCTTTATCCCCGACCCCGACACCGCCACTATTGACCCCTTCTGCACTATTCCCACCCTGTCTATGACAGGCAATGCCATGATAATCGATTCACCCGAAAACCGTCCTCTTGCTCAATATCCCCGAAACATCGTCCTTGCCGCTGAGAAATATATGCGTGACAGCGGCATTGCCGACACTATGCTTATTCTGCCCGAGTTTGAGTTTTACCTCTTCGATCAGGTAGGCTGGGAAGTAGGTCCCAATGCCATTGGAATGACACTTGATGCCAATCAGGCACATTGGAACGGTAATGTTGAAGGCTTTGGCTGTGTTGTTCCCAAGCAGAAGAATTATCACATTGCAAAGCCCTTTGATCCCACCTATGAGTGCCGCAGCGAAATGTGCATGCTGATGGAGGAAGCTGGCATATCCATCAAGTACCATCATCCCGAGGTCGGCGCTGCAGGTCAATTTGAGATAGAGCCTCACTTAGGCGAAATGTCCAAGATGGCTGATGCCACAATGATGATAAAGTATATTATCCGCAATACCGCGCTCAAGCACGGAAAGACCGCGACACTGATGCCCAAGCCGGTATATGGTGAAGCGGGTAACGGAATGCACGTGCACATTCTTCTTATGAAGGACGGTCAGCCCGTATTCTCAGATGATAACGGATATTCCCACCTCAGCGAAACAGCTCATTACTTTATGGGCGGTCTGCTGAAGCATATTGCTTCACTGTGCGCTATTACCAACCCCAGCACAAACTCCTTTAAGCGCCTTGTTCCCGGCTTTGAAGCACCTGTTACAGTTGGCTATGCAACCTCAAACCGCAGCGCAGTTATCCGCATTCCCGCTTATGCAAAGACCCCCAGTCTGCGCCGCTTCGAGATACGCAACCCCGACGCTACTTGCAATCCTTATTTCTGCTATGCCGCTCTGCTTATGGCGGGTCTTGACGGTATCAAGAATAAGATCGATCCTCACGCAAACGGCTGGGGACCCTATGATGTAAACCTCTACAATCTGCCCGAAGAGGAAAAGGCAAAGCTTAAGAGCCTTCCCACCACCTTGGAGCAGGCATTGGATGCACTGGAGCAAGATCACGATTACCTCACCGCAGGCGGTGTATTCCCCGAAGAGCTGATAGCAAACCTCATTAAGACCAAGCGGGCAGAATGCCGCCAGCTTGCAGCTATCCCCCACCCCGCAGAGTTTGAAAAGTATTATAATATGTAATAGAAAAAACAGACGCCGATATGGCGTCTGTTTTTTAATGAAATATTTTGTCATAAGACAAAATATGAAATCCACCGACGGTGGATGAAATCCGCGTTCAGCGGATGAAATATTGGCTTGCCGCAAATATGAAGAAACTCCCTCAGTCACGGCGATGCCGTGACAGGTCTCGCTGCGGCTCGGTCACGCCGCGGGTCTGACATCACACCGTGATGTCATTCAACACCGCGTCGCCGCTTCGCTACCCTCAAGGAGGGAGCCCACAACAAAAAGAGACAAGCAAAGGCTACTTCTCATAAGGATGTTTTGAATATCCTATGAAACAAGCCGATTGACGAGTGCGAAACAGAAAAGCCATTATGGACAAACAAGTCTGTGATGGTTTTTTTTGTTTCACTATTCAAAATTTGCGTCGGAGGGAACAAAGAATATACCTTGTGAATAGCAAGCCTTTTTCTGTTGTGAAGATGGTTGCTAATAATTTATGAGTTGCAAAACACGACCATAATGTTGCCGAAAACAGTTATATTCGATCACTTGTTGCGAGACGAGAAGAAATGTTGCAGGATTTCCACTGTTGTTGTTTAGTTGTTGCAACTTTGTGAACTGAGTTGCATTTTAATGGTTCGCTGTTGACATTTATGCAACTTTGGTGTATAATATAATCATCAAGCTGGTTGAAATTATCGACCGACTAATAATCAAAGGGGTATGATATAATGAGCGAACAAAATGACATTCTCTTTCTTTGCCGCAGAATGAGAGAACTTAGGGAGAAAAACAATTGTTCTCAAGACAAAATGGCGGAGAAATTAAACATTGCAAACAAGTCTACAATTTCGAGAATTGAAAGCGGAAAAATCAGTTATAAGAACTTGATTTCCTTTGCTCGTGAGTACTGTGAGGCTTTTGGAATGTCTGAGGCACAAATCGATAAGTTTCTCCGTGGCGATAGAATTGCAATTCCAGACACATCGGCATTATTAAGTAATCCTCAGTTGATTGATGAGCTCAATCAAGAATACAACAAAGTGGTGATTCCTAAAACTGTTATTGACGAGCTTGATTCTATCAAGAACAGAGGCATGAATAAGCTCGCAACTATTGCTTGGGAGATCATTAACAGTATACGATATGGAGAGCGTGTAATCTCTATGGGCTATGAAGGTGACAACACTGAAGATAACAACGATTGCAAAATAATTTGGATCGCAGAGAAAGCTGTAGAAACATACGGATGCAAAGTCGATATTATTACTAATGATACCGACTATTCAGCATATCTGAAAACTGATGGCGAAAGTAATGTAAAGGCAATCCACCTTCGCGAATATATGATGACCAAGCAGAACATTATGAATATGTCTTTCTTGGTTGAACTAAACAACTATTATGCTGATAGTTATGAGGATTATCAGCGTCCTTCGAAAGCCGAGGCGAATGCGTATATACCCGACGAAGGAAGAGTAGGCAATACCCTAATTATCAATGCTGTAAGGATAGGTAGGAAAGTTCCTTTTGAACAGAGGAAAAAGAAGATTCTTTGGCTTATTTCTTGCGATGCAGATATCGATCAAAGAGACTGCAACAGAAGATATTTTCCTCCGCTTTCGCATGCAATACAAATGGGCGATGATGAAATGGTGGATTTTCTTCTCAACGAATGCGGAGCTAACCCTAATGCAGGAAGTAGAAATCCTTTTGATGCCAGCAAGGTAAGACAAAAGAATGAAGGCAATATGCCTCTGATGATTGCATCCTTCTTCACAAAAGAAGAATGGTCTCCGAGACGCGAGAGAATCGTCCAGTTGCTTTTAGCACACGAAGCAATTAGTGTTAATCAGCAAGATGCTAACGGTTTTACCGCGTTGATTAAGGCTTGCACAAACGGAAACGCAAGATGTCGCAACCTCTTACTTGATGCGGGGGTTGACACTCGCATCGTTGACATTAACGGCAAGAACTACATGGACCATTGGAACGAGTGCCTTGTGTATGGGCCGCTTAAGAATAGAAACGGAAAGAGGAGAAAATGATTACACGAGTCTGTATCTCGATAAATAATGCCTGTAACCTTCGATGTAAATACTGTCACTTTCACGAGAAAGAAGACTACATCGAGAACTCACCAATGGATATCTTGAAGATTCTCGATAATATTAAGTTCCACATAAAGAAATACGAGATTGAGTCTTTCAAAATCGGTTTTGTGGGAAACGGTGAACCGATGTTGAGTTTTCCAGAACTGCAGACTTACATTGACTATATTTCTGAAGAGCTAAAAAAAGGGATTATTTCTGCTTATACTATTACAAATGGGGTTTCGCTGTCCGAAGATATGTTAGTGTTCTTAAAAGAGCATAATGTAAATGTTGGTTTTTCAATTGATGGTCTCAAAGACGTACACGACAAGTGGAGGTGTCATTCTTATGACAAGGTTATGAGTAACATTGAACTCTATCGTAAAATCAATGGAAAGTATCCTTCAATGAACTGCACCGTTGGAGCAGATGTTATTGCCAATACAGAGGCAACGATATCCTTTTTTGAACAATTTAAGAATAGAGTTACATTTTCTCGAATGATCGGTCAGTACGGCATATCCATGTCAGAATTCAAGCAATTTATGACTCAAGCTCAAGAACGACTCAACGTTCGCACTGGTGGTTACGATTGCACGATGTATGGCGGTTTATGCGGAGCTGGTATCAATAATTTGTTCTATGCAAACGGCGGCATCTACATTTGCGGAAATTGCATTGATATGGGTAATAGCATACCATACGACA
Source organism: Clostridia bacterium (assembly GCA_017408485.1). Taxonomy (GTDB): domain Bacteria; phylum Bacillota; class Clostridia; order Oscillospirales; family Butyricicoccaceae; genus RGIG3513. The sequence goes on from JAFQUM010000038.1 coordinate 60,813, forward strand.
CACCAATTGATGAAGTGAGTTTCGACGTTCCGAATTTTGATCGTGTTAATTGCTATAAGGAGAGCTTCACTTAATGAGAATCGCACTATACGGGTTGCCATGTGCCGGAAAAACTACGATATTGTCATCACTAAATAATGTTAGAGTTATGAATGGAAGCGAAGAACTCAACAAGATGTCTGGCGGCACCTTCAAAACTTCAACAGAAGAAGAAAAGAACAATTATCGCATCAAGTACATAGAGTTTCTTATGTCTCTAACAGATGATCTTATATTATCTGATGGTCATTACTCATTCCTTGAAAATGTTGTTTTTACGGAACAAGATGCTCAAGCTTACGATGTTTTCATCTATCTGTTTTGTTCAGCCGAAACACTTTTGCACAGATATGCGTGTTCGGATAAGAACAAAAAATATGCCGAACTATCAATCACAAGAATTGAACAATGGCAAAATTTCGAAATCGAGCGACTTCGTTACGAATGTCATAGAAACAACAAGGATTTTTATGCCGTAAACGGCGAAAATATCACGGCAGAAGATTTTGCTCAATTTCTCGAAAAAATCAATGGTGGTTATAGTTCATATTCTATCGCCGAAGCAATCGTTAACAGAATAATTGAATCATACCCCGATCCTTGCACAATGTGCCTTGTTGATGGTGATAAAACCTTAATTATTCAAGACTCCTTTAGGGTATGTAGTAATGGATATAAAACAACGATTTTTGACGGCAACTTTTATACAGGATATCAATCTTTAATGTTCGCGGAGGAAGAAAAAAAGATTGAATACGATTATAAGTTACTTGACACCATAGAAATTAATTACCAAGTATATGATAGTATTAGGAATAATCCTTATTTCGTAATTTCTGCAGGCATCACCGAACTTTGGACAAGACTTGCCCGGATTCATAATTTTAAAAATATTATTGCATCCCCTCTTATATCCGCTGATACAAAATACTACATCGTAAAGCTATTGCAAAATAAAGGATATATTATTAAAGCATATGGCGATAGCAAAAATGATTTGTATATGCTTCAAGCGGCAAATGAAGGATATCTTTGCACCGCAGAAAGATTGAGCCGTTCTCTTGTGGGCGCAAATATGAGTAATTTGCACCTAATCTATGACAAATCTCTGGTGGTTCTAAACGAGAGATTTGCTACTGAATTGCTTGAAGAAATAGCCATATGCAAATCCAACTCAGGAATTAACGGAAACAGACTCGCTCAAGCTCACTATTCACTCGGACAAAAAATTGGTGGAGAATTGAATAAAACTATCCCTTCCAACGATGCTGCCGTTTTAGTTTTAGAGCGTGGAGGTAGGTTTTTCGGAGATGGAGTGTATATGACATTCGGAGGGAAATTCTATCCACATAATCCTTCAGAAGAGGAATTACCTACAATTCAAGAATCGACCGTCGTAATAGTAGATAGCGTTATTAACACTGGTCGGTCATTGTTAAAGGTTATAGAAAAACTCAAAGCAACTAATCAAAACGTGGAGATCATTATTGTGGCCAATGTAATTCAGGAGAAAGCACTTCCACTACTGCAAGATTATAAGGTGTATGCAATTCGAGTATCATCAAATGCATTCAAAGGGATGAATCAAGCAACGCAAAAAGGAAATACTGGTCCTGATACGGCAGACAGACTGTTTAATTTAATCAAAACTCAATAGAAAAAAGGCAAAAAGGCGGTTGAAAATGTGTTTCAGCCGCCTTTTCTAATACAAGTGTTGCATTTCTCCTTGAAAAGTTGCAAAAAAATGGTGGAATGACATCCTGTTGCATTTATGTTGCAAGTGTTGCACAAAATCACGCAAACAATGAGCTTGTTGCAACAATTTGATGTATGTTGCTAAAACCGATCGTCGCATTGACTTTTTTGCAACTTTGGTGTATAATAACGTTGTAAAACAAACCACGAAATAACAGGAGGAACTAAAATGAACATGAACAGAGTAAACGAAATCGCAACCAGCTTTAAGTCCTTTGTGAAGGATACCTATCACAAGACAGAGGTCCTTCCGGAACTCTTCGCCCTTCAAAGTGAACTTGTAGAAAAAACCTTTGGAGACGGCACTTCTGCATCTGAACTCAAAATTTGGGATGTTGAGAGACGCTTGGACGAAATGA